>NZ_JACIAD010000021.1:0-1084 GCF_014193955.1 Rhizobium sp. BK379 | reverse complement strand
CCTACCTCCAGTCCCTCCACCATATCCGGCCGGCTAGGCCATCCATGGTTTCACAAGAACTGGGCTCGGACGTCGGATAAAATCCAACACCTGGAAGCCTCCAGATCAATCTTCTCTTCACGATATATGCAGAACAGGCACAGACGCTGATTGCGTCGTGCAAACTTGGTTTTTCTTCAGAAGACATCATCGCCGTCAGTCTCGACACCAATCGATTTGGTGGAGCTGAGCGGGATCGAACCGCTGACCCCCTGCTTGCAAAGCAGGTGCTCTCCCAGCTGAGCTACAGCCCCATCAGCTCGATCGCCCGGATAAATCCAGGTTCGGCAACGTTCCGCATCAGCCTCATTCCATCATCCCAAACCCTCATTTGCATAAGCAAATGGTGGGCCCGGGAAGACTTGAACTTCCGACCCCACGCTTATCAAGCGTGTGCTCTAACCAACTGAGCTACGGGCCCATTCGGGGAACCGGTCGACGCGGTTTTTGTCTTCTTGAAGAAAGAGAAACGTGGACGGCGAAAGCTCGCCATACCGTCGTGACCGAAGTCTACGCGGCGTATTGCGTTTCGATGGTCACCTGACTGGTGCCATCTATGTTCTAAAAAGCACGGGAAGGTTCATATCGGGTTGATCCTAAGATCAGGCCGATCGTCTTACCAATTCCACAGCTTCCTTAGAAAGGAGGTGATCCAGCCGCAGGTTCCCCTACGGCTACCTTGTTACGACTTCACCCCAGTCGCTGACCCTACCGTGGTTAGCTGCCTCCTTGCGGTTAGCGCACTACCTTCGGGTAAAACCAACTCCCATGGTGTGACGGGCGGTGTGTACAAGGCCCGGGAACGTATTCACCGCGGCATGCTGATCCGCGATTACTAGCGATTCCAACTTCATGCACTCGAGTTGCAGAGTGCAATCCGAACTGAGATGGCTTTTGGAGATTAGCTCGACATCGCTGTCTCGCTGCCCACTGTCACCACCATTGTAGCACGTGTGTAGCCCAGCCCGTAAGGGCCATGAGGACTTGACGTCATCCCCACCTTCCTCTCGGCTTATCACCGGCAGTCCCCTTAGAGTGCCCAACT
>NZ_JACIAD010000020.1:0-1284 GCF_014193955.1 Rhizobium sp. BK379 | reverse complement strand
AGAGGTGGCTCGGTTTGTCTGAACAGTTTCGGGCGTTTCGCTAAGTGGATTTCCGCCTCGATTATGCCGCCACCATCATTGGTGCCAGCGCGTTGAAGTAGGCCTGATCCGGCGTCTGCCGGTCAAGGGATGAATGTGGTCGTCGGCTATTGTAAAAGGTCAGATATCGGCCAATGCCGACGCGGGCCTCGGACACGGTCTTGTAGGCATGGAGGTAGACTTCCTCGTATTTGATCGAACGCCAGAGCCTTTCGACGAACACGTTGTCCCGCCACGCACCCTTGCCATCCATCGAGATGGCGATTTCCGCCTTCTTCAGCACCGCCGTGAAGTCCATCGAGGTGAACTGCGAGCCTTGGTCGGTATTGAATATGTCGGGTTTGCCATAACGGGCCAGCGCTTCCTCGACTGCTTCGATGCAGAAGGCTGCTTCCATCGTGATCGACAGCCGCCATGACAGAACCCTCCGGCTGAACCAGTCCACGACGGCGCAGAGATAGACAAAACCGCGAGCCATCGGAACGTAGGTTATGTCCATTGCCCAGACCTGATTGGGCCGGGTGACCGCCAGCTTTCGCAGGAGGTAAGGATAGATTTTGTGACCTGGCGCTGGTTTGGATGTGTTCGGGCGACGATAGGTCGCTTCGATGCCCATCTTTTTCATCAGCGTGGCGACGTGAAGCCGCCCAGCTTCCAGCCCTTCTCCCCTCAAGAGCCCTTGCAACATTCGACTTCCGGCAAACGGGTAGTCGAGATGCAGTTCGTCGATCCGGCGCATCAAGGCAAGATCGCCGTCAGGCACTGGACGAGGCAGATAATAGAGGCTGCCACGACTGAAGCCGAGAAGCTTTGCCTGCCGGACAACGGATAGTTTATGCTCGCGGTTGATCATTTCTTTCCGCTCAGCAGTCCGGCTTTGCCGAGCGCACCGGATAAAAAATCATTCTCTAACGTCAGCTCCCCAATCTTGGCGTGCAGGGTTTTGACATCGACGGTCGGTGCCGCCGGTTCCGCTTTGGCGTCATCGCTGAAAACGCCTGTCGCCCCCTCAAGGAGTTGGTCTTTCCACTGTTTGATCTGATTGGCGTGCACGTCAAACTGCTGGGATAATTCCACCAGCGTCTGTTCACCTCTGATGGCGGCAAGCGCCACCTTCGCCTTGAAAGCCGGGCTATGGTTCCGGCGCGGTCGTCTCGTCATGGTCTCTCCTGTTCCCGGCATCTAAGCCGAAGTCAGGCAGAAATTCCACTTATCCTGGCTGTGCAGATTTCCCGAGCCAGCTCT
>NZ_JACIAD010000018.1:0-2500 GCF_014193955.1 Rhizobium sp. BK379 | reverse complement strand
ACTTTCGTCTCTGCTCGACTTGTCAGTCTCGCAGTCAGGCGGGCTTATGCCATTGCACTCGACGACCGATTTCCGACCGGTCTGAGCCCACCATCGCGCGCCTCCGTTACTCTTTCGGAGGCGACCGCCCCAGTCAAACTACCCACCATACACTGTCCCGGACCCGGATAACGGGCCGCGGTTAGACATCCATGACGATAAGGGTGGTATTTCAAGGATGGCTCCACAGAAACTGGCGTCCCTGCTTCAAAGCCTACCACCTATCCTACACATGCCGACACGAATGCCAGTGTAAAGCTATAGTAAAGGTGCACGGGGTCTTTCCGTCTGACCGCAGGAACCCCGCATCTTCACGGGGAATTCAATTTCACTGAGTCTATGTTGGAGACAGCGGGGAAGTCGTTACGCCATTCGTGCAGGTCGGAACTTACCCGACAAGGAATTTCGCTACCTTAGGACCGTTATAGTTACGGCCGCCGTTTACTGGGGCTTCGATTCAAAGCTTGCACCTCTCCTCTTAACCTTCCAGCACCGGGCAGGCGTCAGACCCTATACGTCGTCTTGCGACTTCGCAGAGCCCTGTGTTTTTGATAAACAGTCGCTACCCCCTGGTCTGTGCCACCCCACAAGAGTTGCCTCATATGGGGTCACGCTTCTTCCGAAGTTACGCGTGCAATTTGCCGAGTTCCTTCAACATAGTTCTCTCAAGCGCCTTGGTATACTCTACCTGACCACCTGTGTCGGTTTCGGGTACGGTCTATACGGTGGAGCTATTTCCTGGAACCGCTCCGCTGCCCATCCAATCCAATAAGAATGAACAACTTGTGCGATCCGTCACTTCCACCAGGCCCACGAATATTAACGTGGTTCCCATCGACTACGCGTGTCCGCCTCGTCTTAGGGGCCGGCTAACCCTGCTCAGATTAACTTTAAGCAGGAACCCTTGGTCTTTCGGCGAGAGGGTCTCTCACCCTCTTTATCGTTACTCATGTCAACATTCGCACTTCCGATACCTCCAGGACCCCTCACGGGTATCCCTTCATCAGCTTACGGAACGCTCCGCTACCACTCCTCAAAGAGGAATCCTCAGCTTCGGTGCATGGCTTTAGCCCCGTTACATTTTCGGCGCAAAGACCCTTATTTAGACCAGTGAGCTGTTACGCTTTCTTTAAATGATGGCTGCTTCTAAGCCAACATCCTGGTTGTTTTGGGATCCTCACATCCTTTCCCACTTAGCCATGACTTGGGGACCTTAGCTGGAGGTTAGGGTTGTTGCCCTTTTCACGACGGACGTTAGCACCCGCCGTGTGTCTGCCTGGTAGTACTTCCCGGTATTCGGAGTTTGGTTAGGATCAGTAAGACGGTGAGTCCCCATAGCCCATCCAGTGCTCTACCCCCGGGAGTATTCGCCAGACGCTCTACCTAAATAGATTTCGCGGAGAACCAGCTATTTCCGAGTTTGATTGGCCTTTCACCCCTAGCCACAAGTCATCCCAATCTATTGCAACAGATGCGGGTTCGGTCCTCCAGTTGGTGTTACCCAACCTTCAACCTGCTCATGGCTAGATCACTCGGTTTCGGGTCTAATGCAACAAACTATATCGCCCTATTCAGACTCGCTTTCGCTGCGCCTACACCTACCGGCTTAAGCTTGCTTGTTACACTAAGTCGTTGACCCATTATACAAAAGGTACGCCGTCAGGGTTGCCCCCTCCGACTGTTTGTAGGCATCCGGTTTCAGGTACTATTTCACTCCCCTTGTCGGGGTGCTTTTCACCTTTCCCTCACGGTACTTGTTCGCTATCGGTCATGCACGAGTACTTAGGCTTGGAGAGTGGTCTCCCCATGTTCAGACAGGATTTCACGTGTCCCGCCCTACTCTAGGACATTAATGATATCTACGCGTACGGGGCTGTCACCCGCTACGGCCGCACTTTCCAGAGCGTTCCGCTTTAATCACTAATGCCACTGGCCTGGTCCGCGTTCGCTCGCCACTACTTGCGGAGTCTCGGTTGATGTCCTTTCCTGCAGGTACTTAGATGTTTCAGTTCCCTGCGTTCGCTTCTTACCCCTATGTATTCGAAAGTAAGATACCTTATCACAATGCTTGGAAACCCAAGCCGACCTTGCAGTCAGTTTGGATTTTCCAAGCATTTAAGGTGGGTTTCCCCATTCGGAGATCCATGGATCAAAGCTCATTCGCAGCTCCCCACGGCTTTTCGCAGCGTATCACGTCCTTCATCGCCTGTGCATGCCAAGGCATCCACCAAATGCCCTTACGACACTTAATCGTTCTCATTGCCAATGCTCATCATCTCGTTGCCCGTTTCAAAGAAACAGCAACAGACCGGGTTACCTTTTACAACCCAGTCAATCCAACAATGCCATCGACGTGTTCGACCTGATCACTTTATTGGAGCTACGCCGAGCAGCTCGCTTGTGTCAGGTCTTAAGACCAGCTTCTCGAGATTTGATCCGATACCGCGCGGTCAGGCAACGG
>NZ_JACIAD010000017.1:0-7238 GCF_014193955.1 Rhizobium sp. BK379 | reverse complement strand
ATCGAGATGGCCCGCAACAGAGGCCAGATCGTCATCTTCGACAGCGCCCCCGTACTGGCCTCGGCCGATACGATGCATCTGACGGCGCTGACGGAGCGAACGCTGATGATCGTGCAATGGGCAAAAACCAGCCGCAGAGCCGCCGAATTCTGCCTGCAGCAGCTCAGGAGCGCTCGCAATGCCGACATCGTCGTCGCCATCAACAATGTCAAACCCAAACGTCACGCAAAATACAACTTCCGTGACTCCGAATTATACGCAAGGTCCTTGATGAAATACCACGATTTTAAAATTTAAGTCTCGACATTACGAAGGATCTAATAGGCTCAGTCGATCGTTTCTGCTCTAGCAGGCGAAGGCCATTGATCATCACAACCGGCACCCCAAGGGATCACCAGACTACAGGGACAGGAGAAGCGTGATGACCGACTACTACGTTGCCACTGACGGAAGCGACATAGCCAAGGGCAACCTGTCAGCGCCATGGAAGACGATCGGCCGCGCCATGCAGGCGCAGCTCAAGCCCGGCGATCAGATCGTGGTGAAGGCGGGAACCTATCACGAGCAGATCATGATAACGAAGAATGGTACGGCGGATAATTACGTCACCATCCGCTCTGAATTGCCTGGCGGCGCTTTGCTCAGACCGCCTGCTTCGGACACCTACAGCACCCTGAACGTACGAGCGAACTACATCAGGATCGAAGGCTTCGACGTCGTTGGCGGCGGGGGACATGCGATTGATATCGAAGGATCACACCATGTCACAATCAAGGACAATATTGCCCATGACAGCGGCGGCTCGGGCATTTCCAGCGCCAAATCGGATTGGCTGACGATTGAGGACAACCGGGTCTATGGCAACACTGCGACGAACGGTTATCAGTGCAGCGGCATTTCGCTCTGGCAGAACATGGACCTCGCCCCAGGCAACGCCGAGTTCCGCAACGTCGTCAGGAACAACATTACCTACGACAACGTGCAGGGACCCGCCATCAACTGGGAACATACCGACGGAAACGGTATCATCATCGACGGTTTTCACGATACCAAATACCGCTACGGCACTCTGATCGAGGGCAATGTCTCCTACGGCAATGGCGGCAAAGGCATCCACGTCTTCCTGAGCGACTTCGTCACGGTGCGCAACAACACCGTCTGGCACAACAACCATGACAATGCCAACAAGGGAAGCTGGCGAGGCGAACTGAGCAACGCCATGGGCAGCCACAATACCTGGGTGAACAATATCGCGGTAGCGAATCCGCGAACGGATTCCAGAAACCGGGCCATCAACGACGTCAGTACCAATGGCTACGTGAACGAGGATGTGAAGTGGTACAACAATATCACCTTCAACGGCACTCCACGCGAGGCATCGGTGCTTTCGGACGGCCATGTGCCGGATGCAGCGAACGGGAACCTGCTTGGGCGTGATCCCCTGCTTTCAAATCCTGCCACTGGAGATTTCCACCTGAAGCCCGGTTCGCCGGCCATCGATGCAGGAACGACAGCTTTCGGGCTCGGATCTGCCGACCTGGACGGGCAGACCCGCGCAAACGGCAAGATCGACATAGGAGCGGACGAGGCCGGTCCCAGTACGGAGACGCCACCGAATGCCGAGAACGTCTCTGGCTCGGTGCGGCGATAAACGCTGCCCCGCGAAAACATTTCGTCAATCACAGCCCAATTATCGTGAATTCAGCGCGCGGATTGGCGCCTAACCGCAAGGTAACGAAACAGTTGGTGACGCGCGTCGCCAGACCTGGAAAGCCTGGAAGGTTTCGGTAACCTGAAAATGCTGGTCGGACAGGAACGCGGCCAGCACTCCTTCCGGATCGTAAATATCAGGCTTGCTGGTGACGACGAGAGTCGGAGCCTCCAGAGCGGCAGCAAAACCGGGCCGTGGCTCAAAGACATAGAGCGCGCTGCCACATCCCTTGCCTAGCGGCACATGGTACACGAGAGCGCCAAGTGCGTCAGCGCTCCACCAGACGCGATCGCCCCCGGTTAGGGCCGTGCGTACGACCGAGGCCGCAGCGCGATAATCGTCCTTGGCATGCCGCTGCGCGAATCTGATGCTCGCACCAGAAGCCAATGCCATTACCAGAAAGCCAACGACCACGAGCTTGCCGACAGGCCGGCGCCAGAGCAGCGTCGCACCTGCCGCCTGCAGCGCCAGGACGACGGCTATCGCAGGAGCAAGGTGGCGACCGACGACACGCCAATGCAGGATATATCCGGCGACCAGTATCAATGCTGCCGCAGCCGTGAATGCGATCGCGCATGCCGCGAGTGTGCGAGGCGGAATATTGCGAACGGCCTGGATAAGGCCGGCCAGCGTTACAGCAGCAACCAGGATCGCGTAGCTCGCGAGCGCAACGAGGTAAGACGAGACGATCGTCCCCTCGCCGGCGCGCAGATCAGTGCGCCCAGGACCGAGGCCTGCGAAACCCAGCAATTCGTAGGCCGAGAACAACAATGTCCGGGCGTCGGTCGTCGCCACTTTGGTGCCGCCCGCCCCCCCAAGTACGGTCCAGAGATAGTAAAGCCCGAGTGGCGCCAGCACGACCACGAGCAGAACCGACGGTCCGATGATATGGCTGTTCGCAAGCCGGCGAACGCGCCAGTGTACGGCACAAGCGGCGGCACCGACCGCGGCGGCGGCCCAGATCGCACCGAGCAAGCTGCTTCCGGCAAGAGCAATAAGTCCGAACGCAAGCAGCCAGACCTGATAGCGGCGAAGGAGCGGACCTTCCGCACTGCGATCGCTCGCCGCGACCACCGCGCGTTCGAGCAGGCCGAAGACCATCAGGCTCGCCCCGATCTGCATGCCATAGGGCCGCGCCTCATCGACATAATACCAGAGAAACGCACTGCTGGCGGCGACCAGAAGCCGATCAACCCGGCCATTGGCGAAGACGTAGAGGCCCGGAATAAGCCAAAGGAGGTTCATCACCCTCAGCGCAACCTCGCCGTCGCCTGCGACCTTCTCCCAGGCCCAGATCGCCACGAGAAAAAATGGCATCTGCGCATCAGAGCCTGTCTCCGCGACCATGCGGGCCAAAAGCGCCTCAAAGTGCGGCTCCGCAGCACGCCACGCAGTGTTGGCCTCGTCTATCCAGTAACTCTGCCCACTGATCGCAGTGCAAAGCGCAACCAAAGCGGCGACCATGGCGAGCCACAGGATGACCTGCTGCGATAAAGGGTGCGACCTTTGCAAATGAGATATTCTGTTATTGACCGGGTTCGATGGTCCCGCGATCTCCGCGCCCAGCGCCGGATTGAGATCAGATATGCCCATACACGTACTCGTCCCACAACCGTGTCCAGCGCCCGGCCGGTAATAGATCCTTACCGGACTAGATCAGTTCCAAGACTAACTCGTTCTTCGTTTGAGCAACAATCAGCACAAAGTGGTACGCATACGTCTTATGGCTCGCTTTCGACCAGCCAACATAAAGAATAAAGTTCACTTCTACAGAGGCTTGCGTGTCATCACCGACAGGGATGTCGGGGTAAAATTCGATGAGCCTTGAAGCTTGCGAGTTCGGCAAGCTGAATGGAGCCGAGGATGGTCAAGAGTAAGACTATTGTAAAGAGTGATCGGATCGAGCGGTTTCTTCGAAGGATCTACGAGCGGCGACCTCGTTGCGCCGACCGTCGTGCGGCAGCAGGCGCATGTGGTCCAACACATTTCATCACATCGGGGGTTTAACATGTTGCCGCGCAACACGGAATCCT
This sequence comes from Rhizobium sp. BK379, assembly GCF_014193955.1. Classification (NCBI taxonomy): domain Bacteria; kingdom Pseudomonadati; phylum Pseudomonadota; class Alphaproteobacteria; order Hyphomicrobiales; family Rhizobiaceae; genus Rhizobium; species Rhizobium sp. BK379. The sequence goes on along the minus strand of NZ_JACIAD010000017.1, from coordinate 3,494 downwards.
CCCTCACATGGCCAATCACCAAGACTGATCTTTCGTCTCACGGCATGTCAGATGCGGACGGCCTGGTACTGAGTATTGTGGTGCCGGTGTTCAACGAGGAGGAGACGATCGTGCTCTTTCTCCAGGCCATGGACGCACAGACCAACGCGATCCGCGCCGCTCTCGGACCAGGCGGACAGGTAGAGATCCTCTTCGTCGACGATGGCAGCCGCGATCGCACCGTAGACATCATCGAAGGTCTCGTGGCGCAGCGACCGGATATCGGACTGATCTGCCTGTCGCGGAACTTCGGCAAGGACGCAGCTCTGGCAGCCGGTCTAGCCCACGCCCGCGGAGATGCGATCATCCCGATGGACGTCGATCTGCAGGATCCGCCAGATATCGTCCCGGATATGGTGAGCGCCTGGATGCGCGGCGCAAAGGTGGTCAACGCACGACGCAAGAGACGTGTCAGCGACACCTGGCTCAAGCGGTGCAGCGCCGCGGCCTTCTACGGCCTCTATAACAGGATGGCCGACTACCCCATCCAGGACAATGTCGGCGATTTCCGGCTGCTGGATCGCAGCGTCGTCGATGTCCTCAACGGCATGCCGGAGCGTATCCGCTTCATGAAGGGGCTGTTCTCCTGGGTTGGCTTCACTCAGGCGACGGTCGAATACGACCGGCCGAAACGTACGGCTGGCACCTCGAAGTGGGTATACTGGCGCTTGTGGAACTTCGCGCTGGACGGGATCACCGGGTCGACGACGATGCCTTTGCGCATCTGGACTTATGTCGGCCTCGTTGTCGTCTTTCTAGCGCAACTCTATGCGGCCATCATCATTGGACGAACGCTGATATTTGGCGTCGATATGCCCGGTTACGCCTCCATAATGGTGGTGATTCTGGTATTCGGCGCGTTCAACATGATTTCCGTCGGGCTTCTTGGCGAATATGTCGGCCGCATCGCTGTCGAGGTCCGACAACGGCCTCTTTATCTGGTGGAGCATCTGACCGGCCGGGCCGCTGCGGGGTCGGTTAATAGTGCCGCTGCAGATCAGACGCGACGCGATGCGCCCGCCGGTGCCAGCGCTCTGCGCCGGGTCGGCATCGCCGCAAGTCCAGCATTGACGGGCGTGAGAACGACGGAAGGCCAGTTGAGCAGCCAGTATCCGGCAGAATGACATGATGGAGAAGGCTTGCTATCCGGCGGTCTACAGCCCCAAAGTCATCATGCCGTGGCGGTCAATGGAGTGCATCGGCGTCCTCATCGCGCTGTTCCTTCTGAGTGGCTGCATCTTTCCTCTCATCGACCGTGACGGCAACCTCGATGCCAGCGAGATGGCCAAACTTCGCCTGCTTGGCATGCCCATCTATCTGATTTCTCTCGGACTCCTGGCTCGAAATCAGGCAGAGCTGCTGACTGCCATTCGCCGTAGTCTGCCGTTCGTCATCCTTCTTTTGTTACCGCTTGCTTCAGTGCTGTGGTCGTCGAGTCCCGCTCTCACCCTGCAGCGGGGCGTTGCGCTCATTCTCTCCATTTCACTAGCATACCTTCTCGCCATCCTGTTCACGCCGCGGCAACTGCTGTTGCTGACAGTCGTGGTGCTTGGCACCGGCATGGTGTGCAGTCTTTTGATGGCTGTGGCATGGCCCAGTCGTGCGTTCACCTTTGGCGAGAGCTCCCTGAGAGGAGTTTTTGACAATAAAAACACCCTCGGGTGGAACGCAGCGATCGCGACTTTCGCGTGCAGCATGATGGCCGTGGATCGACGGGCTGGGCCTAGAATTGTCAGCATACCGCTGCTGTGCGCCAGTCTCTTTTGCCTGGTCGCGTCGCAGTCGATGACGGCCATGAACTCACTCGTCAGCGCGGTCCCGGCAACAGCTTTCTTCCTAGCCCTTTCAAAGACCCGCGACCTTGGACGGGCGACGCTCGTGCTGGTCTGCCTGCAATTGGTTGCGCTGGTCCTTGTAGGACTTAGCGAATTGCTCGTTCCCCTGCTCGAAGCGATGGGCAAGGATGCGACGCTGACTGGACGCGTTCCGCTTTGGCGGGAAGTGGATCTCGCAATCGGAAGACGGCTGTTGCTCGGTTATGGCTATCAAGCCTTCTGGGCCGACTCCAATGCCGACGGCTGGTACGTCCGCGCTGCAGCCGGGTGGCCTGCGCCGCATGCCCATAACGGCTTTCGCGACGTATTGCTGGGCCTCGGCCTCCTGGGTTTCATACCCCTGGCCTGGACGATTGTACGCGCGCTTCGGCAGGGGGCGACGCTGCTGTGCGATGCTCCCGAAGAGGGTTGGCTGTGGCTGAATGTGCTGGTCATCATGTTCCTGGTGATGAACCTCACGGAAACGATCATCCTCACTCAGAATAGCATCCTCTTCGTCCTGTTTGCGACTGCCGTGATTATGTTCGCGATCCGGTTTCCAACCGAAGCGAGAGATATTACCTCCGGGTTACGCTTGATCCGTCGGCGGCTTGTTATGATCGTTGCGGTGATGATGATGCTGATGGCGGCCTCGATCGTGCTGATCTCGGGTTTGAATCCGAGCTATCACGCCGCATCCCGGCTGATGATCCACAAGCCCCTGGCAACTGCGCTCAGCACCGGCGATGCCGGCAACAATGCGCCGGTGAACGTCACATCCGAGACCGAGCGGCTGCTGTCCAGAAGCGTGACGGAGCGCATCATCCGCGACTTGCGGCTCGACGAGCGTCCGGAGTTCAACCCGGCCCTGCGCCAGGCCTCCGTCCTCGACGAGATCAGGGCAACCTTGCGTGGCCTGCTGGTGAGCAGCGACAAGCCGTCACAGCCATCGGGAGACAGTATCGAGCCGGTCATCCAGGCTTATTACAAGGCGCTGAGTGTGTGGCGCGACGGCCAGAGCGATGTCGTCCAGATCGGCTTTACGGCCGGCGATCCCGAACTGGCGGCCGCCGTCCCGAACCGGCTCATCAGCATCTATCTCGAAGAGCGCAAGGACAGTATCCGCGGCAGCCTCGACACGGCGCAGGCATGGATCGGCCAGCGCATCGCCGAACAGCAGGATCGCGCCAGGGCCGCCCGCGATGCCGCCGACACCTATCAGCAAACGACGGGCGTCGTTCAAAGCGGCGATGAGCAGAGCGAACAGGTCAAGGCGATCGTCGAATTGAGCGAACGGCAGACGAAGATCGGACAAAGCCGCACCGACATCCAGGATACGATCGCCGCACTGGAAGCGGCCCGCGACCCTTCGCTTGCCGCCCAGAACAAAGCCGTCCCCGACAGCATCGGCGCGATGCAAAGCGACCTTCGTGCCCAGCAGCAGGATCTCGCACGCCTTCTCGACATCTATGGCGACGATGCCGCCGCCGTGGTCGACCTGCGCGCAAGGATCGACAGGTCCCGCACCGATCTCGGCGCGGCGGTCGACCGGTACCTGCAGTCCATGCGCGCCAAGCTGAGCACCCTTGATGACGAGGACCGTACAGTGCGATCGGCACTGGCGGCCGCCTATGAGCAACG
>NZ_JACIAD010000016.1:0-19363 GCF_014193955.1 Rhizobium sp. BK379 | reverse complement strand
CGCTGCCGTCAGAGACGTCTTGCCGTGGTCAACGTGGCCGATCGTGCCAATGTTGACGTGCGGCTTGTTGCGCTCAAACTTACTCTTTGCCATTTTCGGCTCTCCATTCTTTGGCCCCGAGGGGCGCTAATTCTTGTTATCGGTCAATTGGTATTCCGGTCACTTCTGACCGGAATACTTTGCCTGGATTTCGGTTGCGACGTTCGACGGGACCGGCGAGTAGTGATCGAAGGTCATCGTGTACTGAGCACGGCCCTGCGACATGGAGCGCAGGTTATCGACGTACTTGAACATGTTGGCCAGCGGGACGTTGGCGTTGATGACAACGGCCACACCGCGGCTTTCCTGACCCTGGATCTGACCACGGCGGGAGTTGAGGTCGCCGATAACGTCGCCGACGTAATCTTCCGGGGTAACAACTTCGACCTTCATCATCGGCTCGAGGAGCTGAGCGCCAGCCTTCTTTGCTGCTTCACGGAAGCAAGCGCGGGAAGCGATTTCGAACGCCAGAACCGAGGAGTCAACGTCGTGGAAGGCGCCATCGATGAGGGTCGCCTTGACGCCCAGCATCGGGAAGCCAGCCAGCGGGCCGGAAGACAGAACGCTTTCGATACCCTTCTGAACGCCCGGGATGTATTCCTTCGGAACAGCACCGCCGACGATCTTGGATTCGAACTTGAAGTCTTCGCCGTCCGGGTTCGGTTCGAAGACGATCTTGACGCGCGCGAACTGGCCGGTACCACCGGACTGCTTCTTGTGCGTGTAATCTTCTTCGTGCTGGCGCGTGATGGTTTCGCGGTAAGCAACCTGCGGCGCGCCGACGTTTGCTTCAACCTTGAACTCACGGCGCATGCGGTCGACGATGATGTCGAGATGCAGTTCGCCCATGCCGGCAATGATCGTCTGACCGGATTCCTGGTCCGTCTTCACCCGGAACGACGGATCTTCTGCAGCCAGACGGTTGAGCGCGAGGCCCATCTTTTCCTGGTCGCCCTTGGACTTCGGCTCGATAGCGATCTGGATGACCGGCTCCGGGAACTCCATGCGCTCGAGGATAACCGGCTTCAGCGGGTCGCAGAGCGTATCGCCAGTCGTCGTTTCCTTGAGACCTGCGAGAGCAACGATGTCGCCGGCAAAGGCTTCTTCGATGTCTTCACGCGAGTTGGAGTGCATCTGCAGCATGCGGCCGACGCGCTCGCGCTTGTCCTTGACCGTGTTCATGACCGACGAACCCTTTTCGAGCTTGCCGGAATAGATGCGAGCGAAGGTGAGCGAACCGACGAAGGGGTCGTTCATGATCTTGAACGCGAGCATGGAAAGCGGCTCGGCATCGTCTGCATGACGCTCGATCTCGGCTTCCGTCTTGAAGTCAATGCCCTTGATCGCAGGAATGTCGAGCGGCGACGGCAGGTAGTCGACAACGGCGTCGAGAAGCGGCTGAACGCCCTTATTCTTGAAGGCAGTGCCGCAGAACATCGGGTGGAACTTGACGTCGATCGTGCCGCGACGAACGAGTTCGCGGATCTTGTCGTTGTCGGGCATGTTGCCTTCGAGGTAGGCTTCCATCGCGGCTTCGTCGATCTCGACAACGGTCTCGATCAGCTTTTCGCGATATTCTTCAGCCTTGGCCTTCATGTCTTCCGGGATCTCAACGACGTCCCACTGGGCGCCGAGCGATTCGTCGCGCCAGATGAGAGCGTTCATCTCGACCAGGTCGATAACGCCCTTGAAGTCGCTTTCAGCGCCGATCGGCAGCTGCATGACGACAGCGATCGCACCCAGACGGGTCTTGATCATCTCGACCGAGCGGTAGAAGTCCGCGCCGGTCTTGTCCATCTTGTTGCAGAAGATCATGCGCGGAACGTTGTACTTCTCGGCCTGACGCCAGACGGTTTCCGTCTGCGGCTCAACACCGGCGTTGGCGTCGAGCAGCGCAATGGCGCCGTCGAGAACGCGCAGCGAACGCTCGACTTCAATGGTGAAGTCGACGTGGCCGGGGGTGTCGATGATGTTGAAGCGGCGCATCTTGCCGTCACGACCCTTCCAGAAGGTCGTGGTCGCGGCGGAGGTGATCGTGATGCCGCGCTCCTGCTCCTGCTCCATCCAGTCCATCGTGGCTGCGCCATCGTGGACTTCACCGATCTTGTGCGACTTGCCGGTGTAATAGAGGATACGCTCGGTGGTCGTGGTCTTGCCGGCGTCGATGTGCGCCATGATACCGAAATTGCGGTAGTCTTCGATCTTATATTCGCGAGCCATTATGGACTGCCTTTCGATATCGTTCGGGATTACCAGCGATAATGCGAGAACGCGCGGTTGGCATCAGCCATCTTGTGCGTGTCTTCGCGCTTCTTGACCGCGGAACCGCGGTTGTTGGATGCGTCGAGAAGTTCGCCCGAAAGACGATCGATCATGGTGGTCTCGTTGCGCTTGCGAGCAGCAGCGATCAGCCAGCGGATAGCAAGAGCCTGGCGGCGCTCCGGACGAACATCGACCGGAACCTGGTAGGTCGCACCACCGACGCGGCGCGAACGGACTTCAACGTGCGGAGCAATGTTGTCGAGCGCGGAATGGAAAACCGTCAGCGGCTCCTGCTTCGACTTGCCCTGTACGGAGTCAAACGCGCCATAGACGATGCTTTCGGCGACGGACTTCTTGCCGTCCAGCATGATGGCATTCATGAACTTCGTAACAACGAGGTCACCGAACTTCGGGTCCGGATTGATCTCGCGCTTTTCTGCTTTATGGCGTCTGGACATACTTCTCGTCTCTTTAACTGTTAAGGCGCTCTACCACGCGGAGGACTTCGCGCAGCGCCGGGGATTTCACTTTCAAGCCTTTCCGGGCGGTATCGCCCGGGGCGAAATTACTTCGGACGCTTCGCACCGTACTTGGAACGGCGCTGCTTGCGGTTCTTGACACCCTGGGTATCGAGAACGCCGCGGATGATGTGATAACGGACACCCGGAAGGTCCTTTACGCGGCCGCCACGGATCATGACGACAGAGTGTTCCTGAAGGTTATGACCTTCACCGGGGATGTAACCAATGACTTCGAAGCCGTTGGTGAGGCGGATCTTTGCAACCTTACGCAGAGCCGAGTTCGGCTTCTTCGGCGTCGTGGTGTAGACGCGGGTGCAAACGCCGCGCTTCTGCGGGTTCTCCTGAAGAGCGGGAACCTTGTTACGCTTTACGTTCGCCTGGCGAGGCTTGCGGATCAGCTGGTTTACGGTAGGCATTCAACCATCCCTTACGTTTGTCTCAGTACCCTTACGGGCTCGAACTTCGCCGTTTCCGGCATTGCCACACATATTTCCCTCAATGCGCAAAATATGGCCCGATCCGCTTCCGCAGATGGACCACATAGAGCAGAGGACGCAAAAAAGATGCGTCATGCGTGCAGCATCATGACTTCAACGTGCGTTTAGAACCTTGTTTGAGGCGATCTTCAGAGCGCGTCGCCCCGAACAGCCAAACCTCACATTGGATCTGATGGCGGGCGTACTACTGGTTTCCACCCAGTTCGTCAAGGCCGGTTAAGAAATAATCTCCGGCTCAATGGCTTGAAAAGCCCGGTAAACGCCCTGTTTCGAGGGTCTTCAGGTCGATTAAGGATGTCACCCAAGATAAACTTGGGCATTGCCGCAAAAACAGATAGGAATCAATATTTGCAGACATCAAGCCCTTATATGGGACCTGCATATTGCGATTCTTAGAGAGCCGAAGGACAAAAGATGATCGGTACACCGGATAACGACAACAATTTCGACGGACCGATGATCTTCATCATCATCGGCAAGGGCTACGAATCCGACACGAGCGAGGGCGTAGACCTGCACGTCATGCTGAAGGCCGCCGATGACGATAGCGCCGTGCGCGAGGCTCTGAACGCGCTCGCCGAGGAAGGCTTCATCGAGGCCGATCTCGACCAGATCGGCATGCTGACCGAAGTCCCCTCCGAAGAGCCGCATGCTTCTGCCTATCAGGGTGCCCTGGACGGCGAAGTTTCGATCATCCGCTTCAGCTAAGCCCATATATAAAGAATAGAGCCTGCGCGCCGGCGCGGGCCTAATCCTCCCGCCCTCGCCTTTCCGCTGGCCGATATCAATGAGCGTGGCGGGCTCCTGCGATACCTTCGCCACCGGCCCAACAAGTTCAACATCCATCCTTCTGCGCACCTCAAAATATACACCGCCGCAGCGCTCTGTCCGCGTTCGGGCATTTTCCGGCAACCGTAGATATCGACTTCCATTTGAGGTGGTCGCTGACAATCCATCTCTCGGCCAGCCGACGTCGCAGAGGCCATGCGAAGTGTCACGCGAACAAAACAATCATTGGCTAGAGCCTGATTGTAATCATTGCCCCAAAGGAGTTACCATGCGGAATATCTCGAAATTCGTCGCGCTCGGCCTTGCGTTTGCTGTCACGATCGCATCGCCGGTTTTTGCCGAAGACAAGGCAAAGCCTTTCACCGATGCCAAGGAAGTCAATCTCCTCGACCTGCTGCCGCCGCCGCCGGCCAATGACTCGGCCAAGACCAAGGCCGAGATCGGTGAGGTCCTGACCATCCAGGTCACCCGCACGCCCGAAATGGTCGATCGCGCCGTTGCCGACGCCGAAGAAAATGTCTGGCGCTATTCCGACGTGATCAACAATCCGAAGTTCACCAAGGAAAACCTGCCGAAGTTCTCCGCTTTCTTCGACCGCGTCGTCGAAACTGAAGCCGCTGTCGTCGATCCGGCCAAGGATGTGTGGAAGCGCACGCGTCCGCACCTGCTCTATCCTGAACTCGTCAAGCCGGTCGTTCCGCTTTCCAAGTCCGGCTCCTATCCGTCCGGCCACACCACAGTCGGCACGCTGATGGGTGTCGTGCTCTCCGACATGGTTCCGGAAAAGAAGGATGCGATCATGGCCCGTGCCTGGGAGTATGGCTGGAACCGCGTCGTCGGCGGCATCCATTACCCGACCGATATCGAAGCCGGCCGGATTTCCGGCATCGTGATCGCCCAGACGATCATGCAGCACGACGACTACAAGGCCGAATATGAAGCGGCCAAGACCGAGCTGCGCAGCGCGCTCGGCCTCTAAGCCTCGTTCAATCACTACCGAGAGGCCGCCGATGACGTTCGGCGGCCTTTTCCATGCTCCATGCCCCCAGCAACCTTTCCGACAAAGTAAAACCGCCCGGATTTCTCCGGGCGGTTTTGAATGTCAGATATGCTGGACCGCCGATTACTCGGCAGCAGGAGCGCTTTCGTTCGCGAGGTCCTGCAGCATCGGCGTTGCCACCCCTGCCCCGGTGCCCTTGCGGCGCTCTTCCAGGATCAGGTCGTCGCGAGCCGTCGCGATGCGGCGGATCTGGGTCATGGTGCCACCGGTACCGGCCGGGATCAGGCGGCCGACGATGACGTTTTCCTTCAGACCCTGGAGGCCGTCGGTCTTGCCGGCGATCGCAGCTTCCGTCAGCACCTTGGTCGTTTCCTGGAAGGACGCGGCCGAGATGAAGGACGGGGTCTGCAGCGATGCCTTGGTGATGCCGAGCAGAACCGGATCGCCGCTGGCAGGCTTCTTGCCTTCCTCGATGAGCTGGTCGTTGACGTCCTCGAGCTCGATACGGTCGACGTTGTCGCCGACGATATAGGTCGAGTCGCCTGCATCGGTGATTTCCACCTTCTGCAGCATCTGACGGACAATCACTTCGATATGCTTGTCGTTGATGACAACGCCCTGCAGACGATAGACTTCCTGGATCTCGTTGACGAGGTAGGAAGCCAAGGCTTCCACGCCCTTGATCGCCAGGATGTCGTGCGGAGCCGGGTTACCGTCGAGGATGTAGTCACCCTTTTCGATATAGTCGCCTTCCTGAAGGTGGAAGGGCTTGCCCTTCGGGATCAGGTATTCGACAGGCTCGACACCGTCTTCTGCCGGCTCGATGATGACGCGACGCTTGTTCTTGTAGTCGCGGCCGAGGCGGATCGTACCATCGATCTCAGCGATGATGGCGTGATCCTTCGGACGACGGGCTTCGAACAGTTCTGCGACACGCGGCAGACCACCGGTGATGTCCTTGGTCTTGGCGCTTTCCAGCGGCGAACGAGCAAGAACGTCACCCTGGGAGACCTTCGTGCCCGGCTCGACCGACAGGATCGCGTCGACCGAAAGCAGGAAGCGGGCTTCGCCACCACGGGAGAGCTTTGCGACATTGCCGCTGGCATCCTTGATGACGATGGCCGGCTTCAGGTCCGAACCACGCGGGGTCGAACGCCAGTCGATAACCTGACGCTTGGTGATACCGGTGGATTCGTCGGTCGCTTCGAGAACAGAGAGACCATCGACGACGTCTTCGAACTGAACGGTACCGGCCACTTCCGTCATCATCGGACGGGTGTAGGGGTCCCACTCTGCCAGACGCTGACCACGCTTGACCTTGTCGCCTTCGTCGACATGCAGCTTCGAACCGTAGGCAACACGCTGCGAGGAGCGTTCCACGCCACGCTCGTCCAGGATCTGAACGGTCATGTTGCGGCCCATGGCAACTAGATTGCCATCGGAGTTGCGCAGGATGTTGCGGTTCTTGATCTGCACCGTACCTTCGTACGAAGCTTCCAGGAACGACTGGTCGACCACGGTTGCCGTGCCACCAAGGTGGAACGTACGCATGGTGAGCTGCGTGCCCGGTTCACCGATCGACTGAGCAGCGATGACGCCGACGGCTTCGCCCATGTTGACAGGCGTACCGCGAGCAAGGTCGCGGCCGTAGCAAACAGAGCAAACGCCCGTCTGGATTTCGCAAGTCAGGGCCGAACGGATGCGGATCGACTGGATACCAGCCTTCTCGATCTCGACGACATCAGGCTCGAGGATCATCTTGCCGGCATCGACGATGCGCTCGCCGGTGATCGGATGGTCGATGTGATCGAGAGCCGTACGGCCGAGGATGCGGGCGCCGAGCGAAGCAACGACCTGACCGGCATCGACGATGGCGGTCATGGTGAGGCCCGTTTCGGTACCGCAATCGACGTGCGTGACGATGCAATCCTGCGCGACGTCGACGAGACGGCGGGTCAGGTAACCGGAGTTTGCGGTCTTCAAGGCGGTGTCTGCCAGACCCTTACGGGCACCGTGCGTCGAGTTGAAGTACTCGTTGACGGTCAGGCCTTCCTTGAAGTTCGAGATGATCGGCGTCTCGATGATTTCACCCGACGGCTTGGCCATGAGGCCGCGCATGCCGCCCAACTGACGCATCTGGTTCGGAGAACCGCGGGCGCCCGAGTGTGACATCATGTAGATCGAGTTCATCGGCTTCTGACGACCGGTCGCCGGATCGAACTCGACAGCCTTAATGCGGGCCATCATCTCTTCGGCGACCTTTTCGGTAGCCTTACCCCAGGCGTCGACAACCTTGTTGTACTTTTCGCCCTGGGTAATGAGACCGTCGTTGTACTGCTGCTCGTATTCCTTCACCAGGTTTTCGGTGTCGTTAACAATCTTGGCCTTGGTGTCCGGGATGACCATGTCGTCCTTGCCGAACGAAATGCCGGCGCGGCAGGCGTGGCTGAAGCCGAGCTGCATGATGCGGTCACAGAAGATGACCGTGTCCTTCTGGCCGCAATGACGGTAGACCGCGTCGATCATCCTGGAGATGTTCTTCTTGGTCATTTCCTGGTTGCAGATATCAAAGGTCACCTTGCCGTTCTTCGGCAGGAGTTCACCGATGAGCAGGCGGCCCGGCGTCGTTTCATAGATCTTCGAGTAGGGCTTGCCGTCCTCGCCGATCGACTTGAAGCGGCCGCGGATCTTGGTGTGCAGAGTCACGACCTTGGTCTCGAGGGCGTGGTGCAGCTCGCCGAGATCGGAGAAGGCCATGCCTTCGCCCGGCTCGTTCTGGTTCATGATCGACAGGTAGTAGAGGCCGAGAACCATGTCCTGCGACGGAACGATGATCGGTGCACCGTTTGCCGGATGCAGGATGTTGTTCGTCGACATCATCAGAACGCGGGCTTCGAGCTGGGCTTCGAGCGACAGCGGCACGTGAACGGCCATCTGGTCACCGTCGAAGTCGGCGTTGAAGGCCGTGCAGACGAGCGGGTGCAGCTGGATGGCCTTGCCTTCGACCAGCGTAGGTTCGAAGGCCTGGATACCCAGGCGGTGGAGCGTCGGTGCGCGGTTCAGCAGAACCGGATGCTCGCGGATGACCTCGTCGAGGATATCCCAGACTTCCGGCTTTTCCTTTTCGACCAGCTTCTTGGCCTGCTTGACGGTCGAGGAATAACCCTTGGCGTCGAGGCGGGCGTAGATGAACGGCTTGAAGAGCTCGAGCGCCATCTTCTTCGGAAGACCGCACTGGTGCAGCTTCAGTTCCGGACCGGTCACGATGACCGAACGGCCGGAATAGTCGACGCGCTTGCCGAGCAGGTTCTGACGGAAGCGGCCCTGCTTGCCCTTGAGCATGTCGGACAGCGACTTCAGCGGACGCTTGTTGGCGCCGGTGATGACGCGGCCACGGCGGCCGTTATCGAAGAGCGCATCGACAGATTCCTGCAGCATGCGCTTTTCGTTGCGGATGATGATGCCCGGAGCGCGCAGTTCGATCAGGCGCTTCAGACGGTTGTTACGGTTGATGACGCGGCGGTACAGATCGTTCAGATCCGACGTCGCGAAACGGCCGCCATCGAGCGGAACCAGCGGGCGCAGATCCGGCGGGATGACCGGAACGACCTTCATGATCATCCATTCCGGACGGTTGCCGGATTCCATGAAGTTCTCGACGATCTTCAGGCGCTTCATCAGCTTCTTCTGCTTGAGATCCGACGTGGTGTCGGCAAGCTCGGAGCGCAGATCGCCAGCGATCTTTTCGAGGTTCATCGATGCCAGCATCTCATAGATAGCTTCAGCACCGATCATGGCCGTGAACTGGTCTTCACCGTATTCGTCGACGGCGAGCATGTATTCTTCTTCCGAAAGAAGCTGATGCTCCTTCAGGGCAGTAAGACCCGGCTCGGTGACGATGTAGTTTTCGAAGTAGAGAACGCGCTCGACATCCTTCAGCGTCATGTCGAGCAGCGTGGAAATGCGGCTCGGCAGCGACTTCAGGAACCAGATATGGGCAACGGGAGCGGCGAGCTCGATATGGCCCATGCGCTCACGGCGAACGCGCGACAGCGTGACTTCGACGCCGCACTTTTCGCAGATGATGCCCTTGTACTTCATGCGCTTGTACTTGCCGCACAGGCATTCGTAGTCCTTGATCGGCCCGAAAATGCGCGCGCAGAAGAGCCCGTCGCGTTCCGGCTTGAACGTGCGGTAGTTGATGGTTTCCGGCTTCTTGATCTCACCGTAGGACCAGGAAAGAATCTTCTCCGGAGAGGCGATCGAAATCCGGATTGAATCGAAATTCTGTGCAGGCACCTGCGGATTGAAAAGATTCATGACCTCTTGGTTCATGCCTGTCTCCTTCATGGGCGAAAGCGCCCTTAGCTTGCGAGGTTGGCGGCAAATTCCCGGGAGCCGCGCCATCGCTTAAACGACAATAACCGCAAAATGCGGCGAAAGCGTCCCTGCCCGGCCAACACGTTACGGGGCCACGGCGGGAACGGTGTGCGCCCTATTAAGGCGCACACCCTATCAAGTGGTTACTCGGCAGCATCCGGCAGCTGGCTTGCGCCCTGCAGGTCCTCGACCTTGGAATTTTCGAGCTCGACCGAGAGACCCAGCGAGCGCATTTCCTTGACGAGAACGTTGAAGCTTTCCGGAATGCCGGCCTCGAAGGTGTCGTCGCCACGGACGATCGCTTCGTAGACCTTGGTGCGGCCGGCAACGTCGTCCGACTTCACCGTCAGCATTTCCTGCAGCGTATAGGCTGCGCCGTAAGCTTCGAGCGCCCAGACTTCCATTTCGCCGAAGCGCTGGCCACCGAACTGCGCCTTACCGCCCAGCGGCTGCTGGGTGACGAGCGAGTACGGACCAATCGAACGAGCATGGATCTTGTCGTCGACCAGGTGGTTGAGCTTCAGCATGTAGATGTAGCCAACCGTAACCTGGCGGTCGAACTGCTCGCCGGTACGACCGTCGTACAGCGTCGACTGACCAGTATCCTTGAGACCTGCCAGACGCAGCATCTCATTGACGTTCTCTTCGTTCGCACCGTCGAAGACCGGGGTCGCGATGGAAACGCCACGCTTCCACTGGTCGGCCAGACGCAGGACCGATTCATCGTCGAAATCCTTGACCTGTTCGGCCTTCGGACCATCACCGACAACGTCGCCGATCGTCTTGCGAAGCGGCTCGATGTTACCGCCGGCCTTGTAGGCCTCCAGCATCTCGCCAATCTGACGACCCATGCCGGCGCAAGCCCAGCCAAGGTGCGTCTCGAGAATCTGGCCGACGTTCATGCGCGAAGGCACGCCGAGCGGGTTCAGAACGACGTCGACATGCGTACCGTCTTCGAGGAACGGCATGTCTTCGACAGGCACGATGCGCGAAACGACACCCTTGTTGCCGTGGCGGCCCGCCATCTTGTCGCCCGGCTGGATCTTGCGCTTCACAGCGACGAAGACCTTGACCATCTTCATGACACCCGGAGGCATTTCGTCGCCGCGCTGGACCTTTTCGACCTTGTCCATGAAGCGCTGTTCAAGGCGCGACTTGGATTCGTCGTACTGGCCACGGAGTGCTTCGAGTTCGCTCTGGACCTTTTCGTCCTCGACGGCGAACATCCACCACTGCGAGCGGGGATATTCGGAGACGACGGCGTTTGACAGCTCGGTGCCCTTCTTGAAGCCCTTCGGGCCTGCAATGGAGGACTGACCGCGCAGCATGTCGATCAGACGGCCGTAGACGTTACGGTCGAGGATCGCCTGCTCGTCGTCGCGGTCCTTTGCCAGACGCTCGATCTCTTCGCGCTCGATTGCCATCGCGCGCTCGTCCTTCTCAACGCCGTGGCGATTGAAGACGCGCACTTCGACGATCGTGCCGTAGGTGCCGGGCGGCATGCGCATGGACGTGTCGCGCACGTCGGATGCCTTTTCACCGAAGATGGCGCGCAGGAGCTTTTCTTCCGGCGTCATCGGGCTTTCGCCCTTCGGCGTGATCTTGCCGACGAGGATATCGCCCGGCTGAACTTCGGCACCGATGTAGACGATACCGGCTTCGTCGAGGTTCTTCAGCGCTTCTTCCGAAACGTTCGGGATATCGCGCGTGATTTCTTCCGGACCAAGCTTGGTGTCACGCGCCATCACTTCGAATTCTTCGATGTGGATGGAGGTGAACACGTCGTCGGCAACGATACGCTCGGAGAGCAGGATCGAGTCTTCGTAGTTGTAGCCATTCCAGGGCATGAACGCGACGAGCGCGTTGCGGCCGAGAGCCAGATCGCCCAGATCCGTCGACGGACCGTCGGCGAGAATGTCGCCGCGGTTGACCTCGTCACCGACGGTGACCAGCGGGCGCTGGTTGACGCAGGTGTTCTGGTTCGAACGCTGGAACTTCTGCAGGCGGTAGATATCGACGCCGGACTTGCCGGCCTCGAGGTCTTCCGTGGCGCGGATAACGATACGCGTCGCGTCGACCTGGTCGACCACACCGCCGCGGCGTGCGCCGATGGCAGCACCGGAGTCGCGGGCGACGACCGGTTCCATGCCGGTACCGACGAACGGCGCTTCAGCGCGCAGAAGCGGAACGGCCTGACGCTGCATGTTCGAGCCCATGAGAGCGCGGTTGGCGTCGTCGTTTTCCAGGAACGGAATGAGAGCGGCTGCGACCGAAACGACCTGCTTCGGCGAAACGTCCATCAGGTTCATGCTGTCGCGCGGGGCAAGCATAACTTCGCCAGCGTGACGGCAGACGACGAATTCGTCGACGAAGGAACCGTCCGACGTCAGTTCGGCGTTGGCCTGGGCAACGTAGTACTTCGCCTCTTCCATGGCGGAGAGGTAAAGTACATCGGTCGTGACCTTGCCATCAACGATACGACGGTACGGGCTTTCGATGAAACCGTACTTGTTGACGCGCGCAAAGGTCGCCAGCGAGTTGATGAGACCGATGTTCGGGCCTTCCGGCGTTTCGATCGGGCAAATGCGGCCGTAGTGCGTCGGATGAACGTCGCGGACTTCGAAGCCGGCGCGCTCGCGGGTCAGACCGCCCGGGCCAAGAGCCGAGAGGCGGCGCTTGTGGGTGATTTCCGAGAGCGGGTTGACCTGGTCCATGAACTGCGAGAGCTGCGAGGAACCGAAGAATTCGCGGACGGCAGCAGCAGCCGGCTTGGCGTTGATCAGATCCTGCGGCATGACCGTGTCGATTTCGATCGAGGACATGCGTTCTTTGATCGCGCGCTCCATGCGAAGCAGGCCGAGACGGTACTGGTTCTCCATCAGCTCGCCGACCGAGCGGACGCGGCGGTTGCCGAGGTTGTCGATGTCGTCGATCTCGCCCTTGCCGTCGCGCAGTTCGACAAGCATCTTGACCACGGCCAGGATGTCGTCCTTGCGCAGGATGCGAACGGTGTCTTCGACGCTAAGGTCAAGACGCATGTTCATCTTCACGCGGCCGACGGCGGAGAGATCATAACGCTCCGCATCGAAGAACAGCGAGTTGAACATGGCTTCGGCCGAATCCATGGTCGGCGGCTCACCCGGACGCATGACGCGGTAGATGTCGAACAGAGCGTCCTGACGGTTCTCGTTCTTGTCTGCGGTCAGCGTGTTGCGGATATAGGCGCCGACATTGATGTGGTCGATGCCGAGAACCGGGATCTCGTCGAAGTGGTTGGCGAGGATGATGCCAAGCGTCTTCTCGTCGATTTCGTCGCCGGCTTCGAGATAGATCTCACCCGTCGAGTAATTGACGATGTCTTCGGCAAGGTAGTTGCCATAGAGGTCGTCGTCAGTCGCCTTCAGAGCCTTGAGGCCCTTGTCGGAGAGCTGGCGGAGCAAACGCGGGGTCAGCTTCTTGCCGGCTTCGACGACGACTTCGCCGGTATCGGCGTCGACCATCTCGGTGATCGCCTTTGCACCCTTCAGCGTTTCCGGCTTGAAGGGAATGCGCCAGCCTTCGCCGTCGCGCTTGTAGAGCGACTTCGTGTAGAAGGTGTCGAGGATTTCCTCGCCGTCCATGCCGAGGGCCATCAGCAACGACGTCACCGGAATCTTGCGGCGACGGTCGATACGGGCATAGACGATGTCCTTGGCGTCGAATTCGATATCGAGCCAGGAACCGCGATACGGAATGACGCGGGCAGCAAAGAGCAGCTTGCCGGAAGAATGGCTCTTGCCCTTGTCGTGGTCGAAGAAGACGCCCGGCGAGCGGTGCATCTGGGACACGATCACGCGTTCGGTGCCGTTCACGATGAACGTACCGTTGTTCGTCATGAGCGGCATGTCGCCCATGTATACGGACTGTTCCTTGATGTCCTTGATCGACTTCGCGCCCGTATCCTCGTCAATATCGAACACGATGAGACGGAGAGTAACCTTCAGCGGCGCAGCATAGGTCAGGTCGCGCTGGCGGCATTCATCGACGTCGAACTTCGGCGGCTCGAATTCATAGGACACGAACTCCAGCATGGAAGCGCCGGAGAAATCGGTGATCGGGAAAACAGACTTGAAGACAGCCTGGAGGCCTTCGTCGGGACGACCGCCCTTGGGCTCTTCAACCATCAGAAACTGGTCGTAGGACGCCTTCTGAACCTCGATGAGGTTCGGCATTTCTGCGACTTCGGGGATTTTACCAAAAAACTTGCGTACGCGCCTGCGACCATTGAACGAAAGGGTCTGAGCCATCGTCGCTCCTTCAAAAATTGCATCCGGGCCTGCAACGGACGGGAACCGATGGCCAGTCGATCCCGTCAACCAATGAGTAGTTCAACCTCGTCCCACCTCCCGAAACAGCCAGGCCGGATTGCCTTGGTGCCTCGGTTCGAGACCATGCTCTTGAAGAACCCATTACCCAAAAGCCGTTTTCACGCGGCTTTTGGGTAATTCGTTCAAAAAAACGGCAAATGGGAGACGGCAAACACCGCCTCCCAAAAGCAGTCCAAGATTACTTGACGTCAGCCTTTGCGCCAGCGTCTTCAAGCTTCTTCTTGATGTCAGCAGCTTCAGCCTTGGAAACGCCTTCCTTGACAGCCTTCGGAGCGCCTTCGACGAGGTCCTTGGCTTCCTTGAGGCCGAGACCGGTGATGGCGCGGACTTCCTTGATGACGTTGATCTTGTTGGCGCCGGCATCCGTGAGGATGACGTCGAACTCGGTCTTTTCTTCTTCGACCGGAGCAGCAGCACCTGCACCACCAGCAGCGGCAGCAACAGCTACCGGAGCAGCGGCGGAAACGCCCCACTTTTCTTCGAGCAGCTTGGAAAGCTCAGCGGCTTCCAGGACGGTCAGCGAGGAGAGGTCATCAACGATCTTTGCGAGATCAGCCATTTTTCTAGTTCCTTTTGTTCGGTTCGAACTGTTGAGTTTGTACAGCGAAAAACCGCCTTAAGCGGCTTCGTCCTTCTTGGCGTAGGCCGCGAACACGCGGGCAAGCTGGCTTGCCGGTGCTGCAACAACCCCAGCGATGCGGGTAGCCGGTGTCTGGATCATGCCCAGCAGCTTCGCACGCAGCTCATCGAGCGAAGGCAGGGTCGCAAGCGACTTGACAGCTTCAGCATTGAGCGTGGTTGTTCCCATGGCGCCACCGAGAACAACGATCTTGTCGTTGGTCTTGGCGAAATCCAT
The DNA here is from genome assembly GCF_014193955.1 of Rhizobium sp. BK379. Classification (NCBI taxonomy): domain Bacteria; kingdom Pseudomonadati; phylum Pseudomonadota; class Alphaproteobacteria; order Hyphomicrobiales; family Rhizobiaceae; genus Rhizobium; species Rhizobium sp. BK379. Next base: position 4,652 of record NZ_JACIAD010000016.1, on the reverse strand, counting down.
GACGACCTTCGGAGCGGTGATCGGATCATTGCTGTAAGCAATGAGGGTCTGACCTTTGAAGAGATCGGAGATCCCTTCCGCTTCCGTACCCTGAAGGGCAATTTTGGCCAGGCGGTTCTTCGCGACTTTGACGGTGCCGCCAGCAGCGCGCATCTTCGAACGAAAATCGTTCATCTGTGCGACTGTAGCACCAGCATAGTGGGCCACGACAACCGAGCCCGATGCCTTGAAGACATCGTTCAGTTCCGTGACGAATTCGCGCTTTTCCGCTCTTTCCACTGCCTATCTCCAGTTGGCGGGACCGTTGAACGGCCCCACCGGGTTGCCTTTGCCTCCTGGGATCAGAATAGATCCCAAGCGACGCTTGAGGATCCTGTCCCCTCGCGCTCCGCGCCAGTAAAGGCAAAAGAGGCACAAGGCATCCAAGGCTCGAACCGATTTCCTAGAAGCATAACTTCATGCAATTCGGGTCTTACCCGTCTCATGCAGGCAACAGTGATTAAGGGAAAACCACCTGCAATCTCGGACAGGATTCCGGATTTCTCCGGAATATTCCGGCCCCTTTACGAGGCCGGAATTCTTGTTATCAGGCCGAAGCCCGATGAAACTTAAGCAGCGGTAACCGCTGCGGTGACCGAGCCAACTTCGATCTTGACGCCCGGACCCATGGTCGAGGAGAGCGCTACGCGCTTGACGTAGTTGCCCTTGGCGCCAGCCGGCTTTGCCTTGATGACGGCGTCAGCGAAGGCACGGATGTTTTCTTCCAGAGCCTTGGCATCGAAAGATGCCTTGCCGATGCCGGCGTGAACGATACCAGCCTTCTCGACGCGGAACTCGACAGCGCCGCCCTTGGAAGCCTTGACGGCACCAGCGACATCCATCGTAACCGTGCCAACCTTCGGGTTCGGCATCATGCCACGCGGGCCGAGAACCTTACCGAGGCGGCCGACGAGCGGCATCATGTCCGGGGTTGCGATGCAACGATCGAAATCGATCTTGCCGCCCTGGACGATTTCAACGAGCTCTTCTGCGCCAACGACGTCTGCGCCGGCAGCCTTGGCTTCATCAGCCTTGACGCCGCGAGCAAAAACAGCGACGCGAACCGTACGGCCGGTGCCGTTCGGCAGGTTGACGACGCCGCGGACCATCTGGTCTGCGTGACGCGGGTCAACGCCGAGGTTCATCGAAACTTCGATGGTTTCATCGAACTTTGCGACAGCACGTTCCTTGACCATGCCGATGGCGGTCGTCAGAGCGTAGAGCTTGGTGGGATCAACACCTTCGTTGATCTTCTGAGTGCGCTTGCCTGCCATGGTCTTAACCCACCACTTCCAGGCCCATGGCGCGGGCAGAGCCCTCGATCATCGCCATTGCACCTTCGATATCTGCTGCATTCAAGTCCTTCATCTTGGCTTCGGCGATCGTCTTGATCTGAGCCTTGGTGAGGGTACCAGCCTTTGCGCCCTTGCCCGGGGTCTTGGAACCGGACTGGATCTTCGCTTCCTTCTTCAGCCAGTAGCTGACCGGCGGCTGCTTCATGACGAAGGTGAAGGACTTGTCCTGGTAATAGGTGATGACGACCGGGATCGGCATACCCTTTTCCATTTCCTGCGTAGCCGCGTTGAACGACTTGCAGAATTCCATGATGTTAATGCCACGCTGACCAAGTGCCGGGCCGATTGGCGGGGACGGGTTTGCCGATCCTGCCTTGACCTGCAGCTTGAGCTGGCCTGCAACTTTCTTAGCCATATCTCTCTGCCTTTCACTGATGGCCGGTCACCCGGCCCTGATGCCGGATCGCTCCGGCGGCTGCGGTTGCGTGGTTCGGATCCTTGAGGCCCGGCTAAGACCCCTCACCTTCCACGCGATGCGGCATTTGCCGCACGAGGATCAGCCGCAAGCGACTGAGCCTCGATCCCAAAAAATCAGACCTTCTCGACCTGAGCGTATTCCAGTTCGACCGGGGTCGCGCGACCGAAGATCGACACTTCCACCTTCAGGCGCGAACGCTCTTCGTCCACATCCTGAACCGTCCCGTTGAACGAGGCGAACGGACCGTCGGATACACGAACCTGCTCGCCGATCTCGAAGGTAACGGAAGCCTTCGGCCGTTCGACACCTTCCTGAACCTGACCGAGGATGCGATCGGCCTCAGAATCCGGAATCGGAACCGGCTTGTTGTCAGAGCCAAGGAAGCCCGTGACCTTCGGCGTATTCTTGATCAGGTGATAGGCCTCATCCGTCAGGTTGGCGCGAACCATGACATAGCCCGGGAAGAACTTGCGCTCGGAATCGACCTTGCGGCCGCGACGCACTTCCACCACCTTTTCGGTCGGCACGAGAATCTTCTCGAACAGGTGCTCAAGCCCCTTCTGGCGAGCCTTGTTCTCGATGTCCTCAGCCACCTTCTTTTCAAAATTGGAATATGCGTGGACGATGTACCAACGTGCCGCCATTTTCATCTCCACCCGTATCAGTTGCCGGTATTGAGCACGAAGCTCAGCGCCCAGCCAATCAGCTGGTCCGCGGCAAAGAAAAACAGCGCAGCAAAAACAACCATAAACAGCACCATAACCGTCGAGATCATCGTCTCGCGGCGCGACGGCCATGTAACTTTAGACGTCTCCGTGCGAACCTGCTGCAGAAACGCGAATGGATTGGATTTGGATGCCATCGACTGCCCACGCAATTACGGCGCGTAAAGCTGAAACTATCAGCCCCACGCACCGCGTGTCTGTTGAACCCTAAATAAACATCGATTTCCCGATACACAAGAGGGAAACTGATGTTTAACGAAATTTGTCGCCATATGCTCAATCCTCGCCGGAACGCTGCGAGACGTCCGCGCTGTCCGTTCAAGGAAAATGGCAGGGGCAGAGGGGCTCGAACCCCCGACCTGCGGTTTTGGAGACCGCCGCTCTACCAACTGAGCTATACCCCTTTACGCTTTGCATTCAGCCTGTTGACCTTGCGATCATGAGCCGGTGAAAAGCATGGCGCTCCCTTTAAGGCGGCGGCTCGGGATATGCAAGAGCGATTTTCGATTTTCGGGATCATTCTCCGCAGGCAATCGAAAGAAGTCCCCTGCAGCAGCACATTTGACGACCGGACGCGAAATCGAACGCGTCCGGCCGCGTGACTTTCTGCAGTGAAACTCACACTTTCACGTATTTCCGCCAGTCGTGTTCTTCCTTGAAGCCGAGCACTTCGCGAATCTTCCGGTTGGAAAGCAAGCCCTCATATTCGCCGATCTCACGGGTGAACGGCACATTCGGGTAGAATCGCTTGGCGAGCTCTCGAGACGGCGTATTGGCCGAGACCGTGTCGTTGGCGGCATTGAAGACCTGGAAGCCCAATCCATCCTTCTCAATGCAGCGGTGGACGATCTGTCCGAGATCTCGCGCATCGATATAGCTCCAGGCGATGCGCTTGCGCGTTTCCGGATTGGCGAAATAGGTCGGAAACCTCTCGTATTCATGCGGCTCGATGACGTTGCCGATGCGCAACGCGTAAATATCGAAGCCGGACCGCTCAGCAAAAGCACGAGCGGTCTTCTCATTCAGGACCTTGGAAAGGCCGTAGGAATCCATCGGATTGACATCATAGTCCTCATCCAACGGGAACTGGTGGAAATCGCGATGACCTTCGGCGAAGCAGACGCCGTAGGTCGTCTCACTCGATGCGACGATGATCTTCCGGATACCGAGCTTCACGGCCGCCTCGATGACATTATAAGTGCCCATCGTGTTAATGCGGAAGGTCTCGTTATCAGGCTTGATAAGGATGCGCGGCACTGCCGCGAAATGCACAACGGCGTCGAAAGGCTGAACACCCTTGCCCGCGTCCAGATCCGGAAAATCCCGGTGCATGGAAAGCACGTTGAACATCTGGCCACTGTCGGTGATGTCGGCAGTGAGATTGGTGACACCCGGGCTTTCGAGCGGCACGAGATCGACGTTATGAACCTCATATCCGGCATTGACGAGCCACGGCACGGCATGACGTCCCGCCTTGCCCGAACCGCCGGTGAAGAGAATGCGCTTTTTCATGGAATATCCTCCGCGTCATGAAATCGGAGGCATAGATAAACTCTTCCGCGCGAAGAGCAAGCGAGCGTCTCGTCAGCAGGTTCAAACCTACTCTGGCCAGGGGCTTCCAACTGGAAGCGCCTGCCCTGCCATTTCAATCACCGCCGGACGCTCCGGCGGCTCGCTACGCAACTATTTAACGACGCTTATTTCGTCTATCTGCACGCCAGCTGCCTGAACAACTTCCTGCGGAATTGCAGCGATGAAAAACATCGTGAAAACATACATCGCGAAAATCGTCGCAACGAATGTAGCCTTGTGAATCATCCTACTCTCCTCTCTACAATGAGGAGTCTGGACTAAAAATGCCGGAACGCAAAACGCTTTCTGAACGCTAGATGAACAAAATACTGTTATGGGACATCTTAACGATATTTTTACAACATCTCATGAGCGTTTCCGCATGCCGGAAAACGAAAAAACCCCGCCGTTTCCAGCGGGGTTTTTCCTAAAATCGGGGATAATTCCGATTACTCGATGATGGAAGCAACGATGCCTGCACCGACGGTGCGGCCGCCTTCGCGGATAGCGAAGCGAAGCTTTTCTTCCATCGCGATCGGAACG
>NZ_JACIAD010000015.1:0-23677 GCF_014193955.1 Rhizobium sp. BK379 | reverse complement strand
CGTCTCGTCATGGTCTCTCCTGTTCCCGGCATCTAAGCCGAAGTCAGGCAGAAATTCCACTTATCCTGGCTGTGCAGATTTCCCGAGCCAGCTCTTTCAGCCAATGGCGGATGGCAGACACCGTCCATCTCCGATATAGGCAACGATACCTCCGATCGTCAGCCCGGCGGACGCTATGGGACCGGAGATCCCGACGCCGAGGGTTTTCATCCGCTTCCACTCTTCAAGAGCTGGCTGGACCGCGGCATGGTTCTTTTCCACGGTTTCCTTTGGTGTTTTGATTTCCTCGAGGATCTGGGCATCAACCTCGCCGCTGATCGCCACCGTTGTCTCGAGATGACTGATCTGCTTGGCTTGGCGGTCAAGCCTTGCTTGGATGACCGCCTGCTTTCGCGGGCGTTTTGCTTCTCCTCCTGGGAATCTTCTCTAATCCGCTTCACGCCCTCTTCGACGCGGCCCAGCGCGTGACAGATGTCGTCGTTCGATGCCATTAAGCCCGCCCCTGCCCTTTCAATTCCATTTCGACCGGACGAAGCCGGCATGTGGATAATGAAAAGCCGCCCTATCGGCGGCTTGGAACATTTGTATTTCTTCACAGTTGAACGGTCAGGTCGCCCGGCAAGTCGATCAACCCAGACTCTGTTGCCCAGCAGGCGTCGTGCGATCCACTTCATGTTGATCCCGGAAACTCGCCCGCCTCGGCGGGCATCTTTTCGCGTCGAGCTGCCCGGTCCGCGGATTTGGCAGTCACCTCTGCGGTGGACTTTTTTGGGGATGGGTCGTAGCATGGGGCCATCATCAGTTGTTTGAACCGTTGGCGCTGGTGGCTCAGTGTTTGACGTGCACCCGCTGACCGAACAGGAACGGGTGCACTATGCTAGCGCAATCCCACTCGACAACCATTTCCACCCTGAACAGTCTTGCGCGCCGCTACGTCAAGTCAGAAGCTGATGCAGCCCGACTTGCCGACCGTGCGCTTCAGATGGTTTCCGAGGATCCATCCCTACTCGATGACTCCGATATCGATAAGGCACTGTTTCGTCTCGTTCACAGGATCGCTCGACAAGATTTCGAAATACCGTGAGCTTCTCGGTTGAGAAGCTGAGACCTGTCGAGCAATTTAGCGGCTGTGCTTGTAAGGATGTCTACCGTGCTCACCGGCGCGTTACCGGCAACAGCAGCTTCCAGGAGCGCTGCGGCTTTTTCGGCAGCTCTGTCGTCCCCCGGTAAGGGATAAACCCTCCGGGCGTCACGAAGTTTCTCAACCACTTCTGTAACGTCGGCTCCGACGCGACGTTGAACCTAGCTACATCACCGATGTTCCCAAGATTGATGACCGTTATAAGACCACTGTGAAGCGCACTGGTCAGCGCAGCTTTCAGGGCTTTCGGCCCCCCGGGTTCGACTCTTAGACGATTTCCCGGGATCGTGCGTTCCTCCGGAAAAATAGGAGGAGACGTGAAATCGTTCCATACCGCAGTACAGTGCGCGATAGGCAGTCACATTCGTTTGCCAATTCGGCCTGCTATCCGCGACTCGGGTCATGTCTAGTGTCGAGTTCATCAAGATGATTACGGCGGAGGCCAAGTGCGATGGCAACGACTCAAATCATTCGCCGAAAGGGAACAAACTGGTCATGCGTAAGTCATTATATTGGGATCGCGTGGCGGCATATCCTGCCCTTCCCTCTGTTAGCCCTGAGGCCGCGTGATCCCACCAATCAAAGCCGAATGTCATTCCTCGACCTAAACAAGGCAGCCGGCGTCGTTGTCCTATCGGACCATACCTGCTCATGTTGACGGATTGCTTTAGGTCATTATGATAACTGGCTTTAGACGCAGACATTTCGTCACAATTCGTGGCGTAATGGGATTCGACACATCAACCGAATTTGATCAAGTCATCCTCATCTTCAAGGACCCTGGCCGGCGGCTGATTGTTCGCACCGTCCATGAGGCTGCCACCGCTTTGATCAAAGATTGGCCATCGGACGACGGCGAGGAATTTTTGTCAGCCGTGAAAGCCTGCCTCGACGTGATGACCGGAAAGGCCAACAGCGTGGAACTGAGAAGCGCTATCCTGCGAGCAGCCAATGAAGCCGGTGTCGCGGCGGTTTCCGTGATTCATTGAAATCTCCGCACGTAAACCCTGATATCTATTGCGATAGGACGCTCCCGTCTATTGGCCCGAGATGGGACGAGAATTGAGCCCTGAGCAATGCGCCGATCTGGACGCTGCAGACGTGTAGTCTGCACGCCCGAAGTGATATGGCGGTCGGGTTAAGCCCGATTAGCAACTTAATATCGAGAGCTCATCCAGATTATATTCCCGCGCCGGCTACGTCCTAACCTGGCAGTCCACCTCCAATCGCTGCTGTCGGACGCGGGCCGGTACCAATGATGGGACGGTTATAATCAGCCCCTATTTCGAGACGAAACGCCTCCCAATCGCCTTTCGAAAAGTCTCTGGTGCGAAATCACTAGAGATCAATCTGAAGATTCCCTTTAGTTCTGGCTCATCGACCAAAGCCGCCGCTTCTGGGCGAAACCCAGACGAGTTTTCGGATACCCGCTTCTTTGAATTCGTCGGCCGCATTTTCGACCTGAAGGGCGAAAACGCTCACTAAAAAAGGAGGCTTGGACGAGTCCTTCAGGGAGGAAAAATAACCGATGGACTTCTTACCTACGCATCCAATGACGCCGGCTTCCTCCAATGCCTCGCGTCGAGCGCATTTGTACAAGGGCTCGTTCTTTTCGATATTTCCGTTTGGAACTACCCACCTGCCGGTGTCTCGGCTGGTGATCAGCAGCACTTCAACTGCCCCAATGTCGTTCATCCGGAAGCAAATCGCACCGCATTGGTCGATCGTCCGCCCTAGCAGGATTTCGACGGACCTCTGAGCCATTTCGGACAAATGTGTTGAACGTCCCATCGACTCACCTCGTCAGACAGATGATAGGTCAAAACGAGTATTTTTGAAGGATCGACCGCGCTTCGGCGTCGCCAACGCAGCAAGCGGGACAGCCAAGGTTTCGCTCGATGCCGTAAAGATGAACTCCGCTCCGGTCCGCCGGTGGATGATCGTCGTCTTCTGGACGTCGTATGCTGCCTCAAGTCCGAGGTGAGCGATAGCCCACTTCAGCTCGGTATAGACCGAATCCTGAATGCGGTGCTGGAAGCGGCGTATGCAGAGAAGGCGCATCCTGACGCCTACGTGGTCGACAAGGCGCACCAACTGGCAGGCCGTGTCTCTGGTCTTTGAGCTTGAACGTCGACCGTGGAGAACCGCGATGTCTGCCTGCCCGAGAAAAACCTGCTCCCAAAAGTCGACCGAAGGCCGTAACGTAAAATTCAAGTAGCAGAACTCTTGATAGCCCCCCAACGACAAGGCCCGACCGCGCGACCTCTTGGTTATGAGCCAAGCGAGCTACCGGGCTGCTCTACTCCGACATGCAGGGCGGGCCGCAGGGTTCTCGCTGGTCACGAGCCATCCCTTTGGCCATCAGAATGTGCTTCGCCAGACCGTATTGTTTCAACGGGAAACCGTCCGATCTAGGAAATTGAGGGGCTGCGTCGGTCTTCTATTTCGACGCTAGCGCGCTACTTAAAAGCGATGACCCATAAATCCCTGCAAGACAAAGCCGAGATCACCACCAAGGAATCTCAAGCACTTACTTCAGCTCGAAACGCCGCCCGCGACGAGAAGACTGCTCGCCTTCGCGAGTTGCGTCTTGCGAGGGATGCTGAGTTAGCGAGCAGCAGGACTGCTATCAAGGCAATAGCACCGCGGAAGCGGAAGAAGCCAGCCGCGAAGATCGATGCCTGAAATTGAAAAGCCGCCCGGAGACGGCTGATTCGGTGACCGCTCTGCGCAAATCACCACACTAGTCACTAAATACCTTGCAAAGTTTACCTTGGCAACACTACCGATCGCGAGTTCGGTGGTGTCTTTCGCTTCCGGAAGATGCACAGCCAAATCGTCCAGAGCGTCCTTCAGGTAATCGGCGAGTGTGTGCCGAGCGCCCTTCGACGCGCTGAATTCGGCAATGATGCAGCCCTCTCCGGCAACGCGGCTGACGACGTCGTAGTGCCGGCGGCCGAGCAGTTCGCGGCACTCCTGAAGCTCGAACCCGGCGTCAATCTGGCGGTCCGTGATCGGTTCCCGCGCCAGCGACTCTCACAGTCGCCGGAACTTGATCGCGGCCTCGACCTGATGGGGTTCAAGATGCCCTTTGGCCGCCATCACGGCGATCGGGCTCTCGCATGTTCATCGCTGCCGTGGTCTTAGGATTGCCAGAGGCTCCGGCGTGGACCTTGCTGTATCCTTCACCTTCCAGAGAGGGACTTTCCTGGTGATGAATCTTGCCGCCGCCTCGATGACGACCGGCTCAGGCTTCGCCGGCACCCCTGGATTGGAGTAGCGCTGATGCACCGCCGTGTAGTCGGCACGCATCTCCGCTGCGCTAGTGAACTGTCTGGCTGCTGCGATCATTTGAAACTCCTCTCGGAACGGGCTAACTCTTGGGCGATGTACTGTGCTCGGGACTGCGTCTGCCGCAGGTGAGCCAAGCCGTTTGGCTTTGAAGGCTGCTTGTCGTGAGGCTTGGCCGGCAGGTCTTTCCAGCGATCGGTCGGAGAGCCACTTGACCGGAGGCACCACCGACGGTCGTCGGTCTTTAGGACGTGGCCCTGACGCCGGTCATGATCTCGTGGAGGCCGGCGCGCTTGATGGCTTGGGAGAAAGCTTTCTCAGCCGACGGCCTGCCGATCTTGTTCGGGTAGGCTTCCCAAAATTCTTCGCAATCAGGATTGGTTTCAGGCGCGCTCGCGTCTTCCGAACGAAGTGAGGAAGATTGCTTCACGCCCGTGCCTCTGCTGCGGATCGGCGCTTTTCGATGATCTCGTCCGCCTTCGACAGCTCGGCATCGATGCGCTTGTGGGTCCAGCCTGGGCCGAACAACATTGCGAGCATGTCGCGGCTCTCCTCCCACTGCTCAGGCGAAAGCTTGGCAATGCGGGCGATGATGCGCTCGTTCTCCGGCAGGCACCCGTTCTGCCAATAGTGCATGATCAGCAGCAGATAGGCGCCGTGCTCGGTCGCAGTGACATGGCCGGTGTCTGCAAGATAGTCGCCGACATGGAGCGGCATCCGGGCGCGGTTGCTCATGCTGCCCTCCTGCTAAATCCAAGGTCCCCGAGCAGCCTGATAGGCTCGTCCCTGCCATAGGTGCGGAATGCCGTGAGCCTCACAGAGGGCTTTGAAGTCGCGCTACGGGCCGGTGAACTTCCCGGTCTCTGTTTTTCAATCGAGATAGCCGTGGAGCTTCGGACCGATGAAGATCAGGTCCTGGAGGCTCTCTGTAAGACCGTGTTGGCCCGTTGCTCCCATGTTCGGAATCGTGCCGATGAACGTTCCAGGCACAGCGAGAGCGCGCCAGTGGGCAACGACAGCCTTATGGATCTGGCTCTCCTTCATACCGGCCTCCGGCTATACTGCGCGCTTCTGGTACAGGCGATCCATGAGATCGTTGATGAGGCGGTCCGCTTCTTGTGGGGTGATGCCAAGGGCTTCGGCGATACCCTCGACGTCAGGCCGGTACTTGGTGAAGGCTTCGAGGAAGGTCATCGCCGCACACCCCGGCCTTTAGTCGCATACGCACCAGGGACCTTGGTCCGATAGCCGGAACGACTGGGCAGGCTGCGTATTTCATTCCCGGGGAATCCTCCTCCTGAGGTGCCAACATGAGCGACGATCTTTGGGACAAGCCAATCGAACTGATGATCGAAAACTCCGATCATTTCCGGAGCGTCACCAGCACGCGTGATGCCATGGCGTGTCTGATGACCTCTTGGCCAATCAAGGGGGGCAAATCCTTTTCCGCTGCTCGGCGAGCCTGTCTCGCCTCTATGGACGGGAAGGTCGCCAGAGAAAAAGCACAGCTCGCCTTCATCCGCGCGGCTGAAGAAGCCGGCATTCTCAGACGTTGATCGAGCTTGAGCGTCGATTGATGCCGCGCTCCCAGCAAAATGATTATTACTCACTTGATCTGGAACGATGCGAGGCAGCGGGGAATTAACGTTCTTTGAGGCCCAGACAGTTGGAGAGCAGCCATGATGGTACACTGCAAATTCCGAGGCAACCCGCCCCCTGATTCCGAAATGATGTCGCCCCCTTTGGCGGGCATCTGGCAAGGGTGGTCTGCCGGTGTGAAGTTCCTTCCGTCGATGGTGACAAGGAAGGAACGGTATGCCTGCGGAGAGACTGGAGATGCGGCGTGTCCGCGAGATCCTAAGATATCGATTTGAGCAAGGACTTGGGCACAAGTCGATTGCGATCCGGGTTGGAGGTGCGCCGTCGACGGTGCGCGAGACGCTTCGGCGGGCCGCAGTTACGGAGCTGTTGTGGCCGCTGAACGACGACGTCACCGACGCGGCCCTGGAAGCGGTTCTCTATAAAGCGGCGGGGACGAAGACGGGTCATCGTCGCGCGCCTGCTTGCGCTTCAGCTCGCGATGGACCTGTGCCCAGTCCGGCTAGCCGCACGCCTCCGGTTCGCCAAGTTGCGCCGCCAGGCGACCCCGGAAGATGTCGATTATCGCAGCGAGCGTGGCCTTGATCGCGCGCTCTTCATGAAGCTGCTCGGCGGCGACTGGATCAACACTCATGACAATCTGGCCATTTGCGGACCCTCGGGTGTCGGAAAAAGCTGGATAGCCTGCGCTCTCGGTCACAAGGCTTGCCGAGACGATCGTTCCGTTCTCTATCAGCGCGTCCTAAGACTGTTTGCCCAGCTTGTTCTCGCTCGTGGCGACGGCAGGGATGCCCGGCTGCAACGCACACTGGGTCATGTTCAGGTCCTGACCCTCGATGATCGGGGCCTCGAACCGCTCAACGAACAAGCCCGTCACGATCTGCTGGAAATCCTGGGCCGTCGTTCTACGATCATTACCAGCCAGCTCCCCGTAACTGCCTGGCACGGCGTCATCGGGGACCCCCACCTACGCCGATGCAACCCAGGATCGACTTGTCCACAATGCCCACCGCATCGAACTCAGCGGCGAAAGCTTACGACGAAACCTGCCTCGAAAAGATTGACACCGTACTTGAACGAACTGACAACAATTACTGCCTGCAGACCCCACTAAAAAGGAGGGCGCAATCATCTCGGAACAAAGGGGCGGCTTCATCGGAATCGGCAGGTACACCGCTGGAACATTCCCCTGGTCCTGGGAGACAGCCGCATGCGCATTGTAGTCGGCTCCCCTGAGGAGGCTATCAACTGGCTCATCCACGAGCCCAACCAAGACACTCCTAAATGGAAGCGAGCATGGAACGCCTGCCGAGACGTCATCGACGGAAGAATCCGGTCTGAAGACGCAAGGAAGGCAGTCGAGCTGGTCGCTGCTCGCGGATAAAGAGCCGGTCATGCCGCCTGCTCCCTCTTCGCCAATGCCCTCACATACGCCGCCTTGATCGCCTCATAACGAGCGATGTCGTATTCCTTGGTTTCGATCTCGTGGTCTGGGCAGGGCTTGTTGGAGCCCTGCCACGTCAACTTTCCGGACTAGCGCTTCGGAAAGCACATGCGCGGGAAAGGAACGAAGGTAGGAGACAACTGGACAATCCCCCTCCTCCCCGAAGAGCACCGCGCCGGCCCGGACGCCCCGCACAAGACCGGCCATGAGCAGGCTTGGTGGGAATCCCACGGCATTGACGCCAACACCCTTGCCGATCGCCTCTGGCGCGTGTCGGGCGACACGGCGGCAGCTATTAAAATCATAATGGAGGCCGCACGCCGATGACTGCTGTCGCACCAGATGATTGCCGCCGCATGGCAGGCTTGGCAGTCTCGGCACGGCGGAAAGCTCGGCCCCGCCCTGCCTTTCGAGAGGCGATCGAGGCCGCGCCCGCTGTCGCCGTCACCCCACCGCCCATTTCACATGCGGGATGGCAGCCAAACGTATTTGCAAGGTTGGTCGGTTCAGCGCTCACGGCTGCTATCGCAGTCAATTGAGGCGTCTATCAGTGAGCGCGACGCTCCGGCGGCGTTACTTCCAGCACGGCGTCTCGATGCGGACCCGAAAAATTTATGACGTCCGCGCCCTTCTGCGAGCTACCGAAGTTTCTGCGCAGAGCGTTAGCAAGCTGGACCGGCTCTCTCAGGCCCTGGTGGAAAAGCCGAATGATCAGTCTGGCGGCAACCATGAACTCTCGCCCCGGGTTCGCCGACATTTTGCCCTTATAGCCGCAGCTGACGAGAACCTCCTGAAGCATCTTCACGTCTTTGCTTTTCAGATTGGCGGTGTTGATTTCGGAAGACATGCTGTCCTCCTTCCGGTTGGGGCGAAGCTCACGGGCCTCAATCGGCAGCGCCCGTTCTATGGCTGCCGAGGATCTCAACCTGCGCTCTATTGTGGACGATAGCAAATGCATTCATCGAAGCCACTGCCCATCATTGCCGACACCCCACCACCATCGTCACAAATGTCGAGATGCCGTGAGTTGATCAAAATCACTGGTGCAAGCCAATTAGGGGTCTATCCGGGTCGTGCCCGCCTCGTTAAGAAGCGTTGTCAGCGCTGTAATGAGCTGCGCGTGAACAAAAGGCTTCTGAAGCAACACGCTGTTTGGAACGCCTTGAGCTGCCCAGTCCTTAGCGCTGTCCCCAGTGATATAAATCACTGGCATGTGCGGCTGCAGTTCCCGAGCGCGGCGAGCCAAATCCCAACCGTCCGTTTTTCCCGGCATCCGTATGTCGGTTATGACGGCGCAAAAGCGCGCCGAGTCTTTCTCCAAGGCACGTATAGCTTCATCGGCATTCGAGAATCCAAGGTTTTCAAAGCCGGCTTCCGTCACGACCTCTTCGAGATTGATTTTTATGAGGGCCTCGTCTTCAGCGATAAGCACGAGCAGGCTATCGCGGCCTGCGCTGATGATCTTCTGAGATTGGGCGGTCGGGTCTTTGGCCATGAGGCCCCCCTGCATTGGCAGGCGGGAGCTCTTAGCCCTCAGCCGCCAGCGCCTACGAGCTCGTTTGCTAGCGATGAAAAGAACATAGCGCCTCGCTTTGATCTGTCTATCCCCACTCCCTCGCAGAGTGTGGTTGGCAATGACCTTGATCAAGTAGGCCGCGATACCCGCATCCTGCTCACCCAGATCAATTGGCTCGAAGAGGTAACGGCGTGAAGCTCGAAGACGAGGATGCGGCGCTCGTCACGCAGATACGTCAGTCGTGGGCCATCGCGACGGATGCACCGCAACTGCAGCATTTTCTTTCAATAACGCAGCATCCTAATGTTGAAGGCCCAAACAGGGAACAATCAGGCATTGAGGGAGACATTCAACAGTTGATGGGTATGCCGCAAGTAGCAAAGGCCCATCGCGGGGCGACGATGAGCCTCTAGACCCCAACAGGAACAAAGGGTCCGCTCTACAACACGTTGACGCGGGCAATGTTCCACCCGACCATCATGTGGTTCGCAGCGAAGTCCTAACGACTATCAAAGAATTTGCCCACTGGCATCACCTGAACGAGACGACGATCGCCGGAGGCAAGACGCCAAGTGACGGCGAGATTGATTTCGAAGCGACGGTTTGGAACAGGATCTTGCGCGCCTTCGCCCCTACAACGGAGGACCGCGGCGAATGAACAGGCTCTTCCCGAATCACACCAGCGCGTTGCTACGGCGGAAGGGAGGAACCAACGACAACCTCGACGTAAGCTGTAACGCCAACGATCATTACTGGTTTCCCGGTGCTATCTACAATGTTCACGGTCATAGACCCGTTTTCGCCGTGGAAGAGATGTCCCGAGTTGAAAACATCCTGCGCGGTCCCAACGGCTTCAGCGCGAACCGCTGCGGTGTCCTTGCACTCAGTGCCGTGCTCGTCACGAGACTGAGCGCCGTTATATATGTTGAAAAAGTAGCGGGACACACGTCACCTGCCTTAAGCGAGATCTGGAAGGTCGATGCGACCAAACCTGCTCTCACCATCGGAGGCACGGACGCAATACGGAGTGCTGACGGCGCTCCGAACAAAACACTCAACGAGCGCACCGCTGGAAAGTTCCCCACCCCGTCACCCGGGGAGGTGACGCCCGTTGACCCCATATCACGTTTGCAAAACGTTCAAGTTGCGCTGCAATCCCCTAATTCAGCCCGACCAGAAGGGAAACAAACGGAGGCGGCGACACCCGCAGAACATGCCTTGGCGGCCTCGGGACAGAAAACCTTCAGGGAAGAACTGCCGAAACGGCAGGAGCCGGAGAGTGGATTACCCTCCGGCTCCATGGTGCGAAATCGGGTTCAGTTAGCGGCAGACATTGGTCGTCCGCGTAACGCGCTCACCATACCGATACGTCGTTACCCTTTTGGTGAAGCAAGACGGGTGGCGCCGGTAACCTTCATGGACCATTCGAGCTCTCCACCCACGGTGACCGTTATACCAGCCACGATGCTCGCCACGTTCCCAGCCGCGATGCGGGCCCGGACCGTCATCAGTACGAATGATGACGCTGTCCGCATAGGAAGCGGCCGGGACGGCGATGACGGACGAAAAAGCCAGAGCTACAGCCAGGATGATTTTTTTCATGGGGCTTTACCTGAATTTATTGGACCGCGGTTAAATGATTGCCCGGTCTTTGCGTTCCACCAAAAAACTCACTTCGGACTTCAGTCTGAGGTGACGTCAGACCATTGGCGCACCAGTGGAAGCCCCCTGTGGGAACCGGGGAGAGAATGACTAAGCACGCTGAAATACCCATTGATTGCTGGCCTGCTGTCCTCAGGGACGAGCATGCTGCCGCCTATGCCGGCGAGATGACGATTGACGCCTTCCTGAGCCGTGTGTGGGTACGATATGGCCGAAGCCGTTCTCGACACCGGTACAGGCAAAGGGAAGTTCAGAGCGTGGGGGAAGATCGATCTGGACAGCGCGATCGACCAGGAAGCGTAAGCGGCGTGCCGGAGGCATACTGATGGTGCCTGTGGAACCCTAGCCTGTACCGAAGAGCCGGCTGCCGCTATCTGAGCGCCGCGCTCGGCGAGAATCTTCCGCAAGACGAGCTAATCGCGGCCGCGAAAGTTTGGAATGACCGCCTCGACGCTTGGAAAGCCGAGCGACCCCGCCATGCAGCCGGTCGAGACGCTATCAAAATACGGCACTGTCGAATGGCTTTAGAACGCCTACCTGAAGCACGATCGAGGCCCCCAGAGTTCGCCGACCGGGAGTGACAAACGCAATTCACGTCCTTGAGGGCGAAGGCCTCATCCGTTCCACGCGGATCCACATGCAGATCGTCGACCGACAACAGCTTGAAAAGTTCGCCGGCGGCTTTTATGGCGAAGCCGAACGGAGTGAGCCAGCTCGCACCGATGACAAAGGATCGGGCAAAATCCAGCCCCAGCGGTTGCACGGCTTAGCGCCGCTGGAAGGGTGCCGCGCGCTTAGGCTGCCATCTCGATTAGCGTATGCGCCATCTTCCCGATGTCGTACGGCTTCGCGAAGAACAGGCTGTGTTCTGGCATGTCCGACGCAAGTGGCCGCTGCTTCCCTGACACCACCACGATCTTGATCGGCGGCCATCTGTCCCGGACAGCGGCGGCGAGCTTCAGGCCATCCATGCTCCCGGGCATGTCAATGTCGGTCATTAGAATTCGGATGTCGGGAATATTCTCGAGAGCGACAATGGCCTCGTCCGCGTCCGAGGCCTCTATGGCCTCGAATCCAGCCTCTTCTACGAGATCGACAGCAAGCATGCGGACCAGCGGCTCATCTTCCACGATAAGGATCTTCACTCTGGTCATCACGCTTCCTCGCGATCGATAGAAACTTCGTTCGCCGCCGTAGGTTCCACCGAGAACGAAATTTCGAAGACGAGACCATCGGGCCTGTACTCCGTGTGGCTGTCCGCCTTGGCCTTCGCTGGGAAGGCGCGTCCGATCAGCACGGTACCGAAACCGGTTCTCTCCGGAGCCTTGACCGGTGGACCGTCGACCTCCCTCCACACCAGGCGAAGCCGGCCTTCTGATAAGTTCCAGTCAACGAGTACCCGTCCGTCCTCGGCACCGAGGCTCCCGTACTTTATAGCGTTGGTTGCAAGTTCGTGGATCACGAGAGAAAGCGGGAGAGCCAGGTCCGAAGGGAGAGGAACCTCCGTTCCATTGACGACGATCCTGTTCGGCGATGACAGGTGCGACCGAAGGGCAGCGGACACGACTTCGTGCATCGACGACCCCGCCCCTTCCTTGGACAGTATTAGGTCATATGTGCTCGCCAGCGCCGCCAGCCTGTCCGAGAAGCTATGATAGCGTTCCGGCTCCGCTTTCGCGAAGGTCTGCCGAGCTATCGCCTGCACCAAGGCGAAGCCGTTCTTCACCCGATGAGCAAGTTCCCGTACCAGCAGCTCCCGGGCTTCTTCGGCCTTCTCGTTCTGGTCCCGGCGGGCATCGAGTTCATCGAGCAGATCGTCCAGTGTCGCCCCGACCGCGTGCAACTCGTCGCTCGGACTCATCTGGGTTCTGGCATTTGTCTTGCCGTCCCTCCAATTCCGCATGACCTCCGAGATCCTGGAGATCGGGGCCAGAAGGAAACGCTCGCCGATGAACATGGCGAGCAGGAGAGACACGAGTGCCCCTACGGCGATGCCAATCGAGTTCGTCATCGTGGCCCTGTTTATGGGCGCGAAGGCCTCGCCGGTGGAGAGTCCTGCGCTGACGTAGAGAGGGCTTCCGGGCAGCGAAATCGGCCTGTAGCCGAGTACCCGTTCCGTGCCGTCCTGGCTCATCACCTGCACGATTCCTGGCTCCTCGGCATGCACGAGCTTCAAGTACTCGTCGGGTATGACGGTGCCGACGAACTTCTCCGGTAGCGGCACGCGGGCGACGATCCTGCCATCGCTGTCAGCGAGAGTGACCGCGTTTCCCGGCGTCACACCTCTTTCCGTGATGCGATTCTGGAGCCAGTCGAGGAGCATGCCGCTGACGACCACCGCAGTAACCTTGTCGTTCTCCACCACTGGCATCGCCAGCGGCAGTACCGGGCGACCCGTGATCCGACTTTCGGTGTACGTGCCGACAACGAAAGCGCGTGTTTCGACAGCCTGCTTGAAATAATCCCGGTCTCCAAACGTCGCACCCTCGGGGATCGCGATGCTGCCGCATGCCGGGGTGCCGTCTGGCCGCACAACAAAAATCGTCTGAATGTTTGGGACCTTGCCTGCGAGCGAGCGCAAGGCATCGTTGCAGTTCGCCACGTCGAGGTGCCTGACAGACGGCATCGACGTCACGGCTATGAGCAGCGAGTGAAGCCCTTCAACGATGCGCTCGACCTCAGAGGAAGCCTGACGGGCGGACTGCGCAGCTTGAACTCTCACTTCCTCCCCACGCTGCTGCCGCATGGCGTACTCGTTATATCCCAGCATCGCAACGACGGGCGCAAGGGCCGCGAGTGCGACCGCCACCAGCTTCATTCTCATCATGAGTCCCTCAACCTTTGCCATCGCTACCACGCCAGGTTCGGTCTGGCTATCGAAGAGGACTGAACAGCAATTGCTGCAGTGCGGAACATCCTCGGTCTACAGATGTTTTGGAAAGCATCGCAACAAGAGGATCACAGTCATGTCAGACAAGCCCATCGGAATGCCGATACCACTCGGTCAGATCGAAACTGGCCCCGAGGCCGCGCTGGCGCTTCCGACTCAGCAGCCGGACTGTCCAGATGAGGAAATGCTCGAGCACATAGCGCAGATTGCTGACGCGATGATTCTTGGTCCTGTCAAGATCGCGCTCGCGGCATGCCTCGCGACGGCGGCATTCACCGTGAACCCATACTTCCTTATGTCCGGCTACAAGCTCGCGGAAGCTGGAGATCAGCAGGTTGCCTGACCGGGCCTCGCCCGCCATCCTCTGGCGCATTCACGTTTGGATTTACGATTATGTACTTCCTTTAAGGTGTGCGCCATCAGTCAATCCTCCCGGGAGTTGCCGAGGAGGATGAACATGATTCGTCTGTCGCGTATCGCATCGATGTCGGGGATGTTGCTTTTCGCATGTCGTCCCGGAGCAAGCGAGGTCGCGTTCGCGCGGTCGTGCTCACCAGGATATGTCTCGGTGAATGGCACCTCGTGCACGGTCACGCCCGGCACGGCGATAACGGTCAGCGCTGCCGCTTCGCCTGGTCTTGACGCTCGGAACAGCGGAGGCAAGATCGTCGCCAACGGCATCACGGTCAACCTTTGCCCCGGGGCCTTGGCGCGCACGTTCATCGGCGCGCGGGCTCTGACGTGAGTTTAACGCAAATGCGTCAATTCGGATTTAGTCTTTGTTTCGCATTCTGAATGGCTAGATCGAAATCCCTAGTGGTCCTTAGTTCGTGGAGCAGAATCTGTCTCGCGTCATCTGAGTTCCCCGCTTCGGCTAGGTATTCCCTCAATTTCATGGCCTGCTCTGCCGCCTGCTCCCAATTAAACACTGCGTCGATTTTCACGGCACCTTCGCTCTATTCATGTGTTCCCTCAACGCCTCGGGATAACTTAGGCGCTGGATCATCGCCCACTCTACATGTAGCTGATGCAGACGAGTGTATTGATGAATACATTAACATGCATCACGGTGCTATAGCGTTAACGTGCGCGAAACATTGACATATTAACATTCTTTAATCGCATTCGACCCATCGCGCTTAGTCTTCCGCAGCTTGTGCGAGACGAAGAACACAACTAACCATACCATGGCGAAAGTCTCAGGGCCCCTCACCTGCCCGGCCGCGCGAGCGATCGTGCGATATCGATGATGTCGTCACGTGCCGCCGTCGGATCCTCCCGGTTCCAGGCGACACCGAGCCCGATCTTGAAATCGACGCCCCTCACCTTCTTCAGCTCGAACCCGCGGTTCGGCAGATCCTGCGTCCATTCCGGCACGAAGCCGATGCCAAGACCGGCTGAGACCAGCGACACCAGCGAGAAGGTGTCGTCGCAGGTATAAGTGACATTGTCGGTCAGATCATGCTCCTCGAACTTCTCCGTGAAATACTGTTCGCTGTAGGAGCGGTTCTGGCGGGAAAATGAGATTATCTTCTCCCCTCTCAGATCCTCAAGATCGATCTCGCTCTTTAAGGACAGCGCGCTCTCCTTGGCCACTGCCAGCAGATAGCGTTCATGAGCAATCGAGAAGAAGCGAAGCGAGCCGATATTCTCCACCGGCCGGATGAAGCCGAGATTGATGCGGCCTGCCTCGATATGGCGGATGATGTCATCGGTGGTACCGCTTTCGATATGCATGCGGATATCGGGATACTTCCTGCCGATGCGCGCGAGAAACGACGGCAGAACGCCGATCGTGGCGGGATAGACCGTGCCGATCGCAATCTTGCGGGTCGTCTTGCCGGCGATCGAGCGAACGATCTCTCTCGACAGCTCCAGCTCGCTGATCATCCTGACCGAGCGCTCGTAGAAGGACGCCCCTGCCCGCGTCAGCTCCACCCGCCTGGTCGTTCGCAGCAACAGCTGCACTCCAAGCTCCTTCTCGAGCGCCAGGATCGCATCCGAGAGGCCCGACTGGGTGATGTTCACCTTGGCTGCCGCACGACCGAAATGCAGCTCCTCGGCCACCGCGACGAAGTAGGATAGCTGGCGTAGTTCCATCATCTGTCTTTCATAAAGGACAAAAGGATTTGCCTCCCGCCACGGACGAGAGCTAGCTATCCTAGTTTTGAGAATCACGCAGGACGTGAAGGATTGTCCAAGACCATGATACGTAGAAAAAATCGCCACGTCAAGGCGATTTCGATAGGAGATGGCGAATTTGTTGCCCGTTCAATGCAAGATGGCTAGGACCGCGCTCGACATGAGTGTAAAGGATCTTGCTATCGCTGCGAGCGTATCGACGAACACACTTGTCCGCTTCGAGCGTGGCGAAGAGCTCAAGCCAAGAACGATCGCTGCGATCCGTTCGGCGCTAGAAAGTGCCGGTATCGTCTTCCTCGACGGTGACTACCAAGGGGCTGGAGGACCAGGAATTCGTTTCAAAGATCCGACTTCACAACACTGATTGTCGCGATCCGGACGAATGTCGATCGCCTTGATGAGGATCGAACTGCCGTAGGTCATTTTGCGGTCGCAGACTTCTGGAGTTCAATGGCATCCCTAAGCCGTTTTCAGCCGTAGCCGATGATGCTTGGCTTAATTCCGCGGGCAATCTCGACCACTCTTACCAATTCACCCGAAGCCCAACCTTGCCCTCAACCGAGTAGTTGTCGCCGTCAAAAGAAGTCGCCCCTGCATCTGGAGGAGCAACCGGTCCGATCAGTCCACTCGCTTGACCCCAGGCAGTCGATATGAGCCATTGAGGATCGCGGTCTGTGATCCATAGAGCCGCATGGTAAGATTGAACGGCCCCTTTGGCGCAGGCAGCCAATTCGACGTGTCGGCCGGGCGCTCGTTTTGGATCAGAATTGTCACGGAACCATCCGGATCGGTCTTGAGGCCCTCTGTCGTGCTGCCAATGCTGTAGCGCTTGAAATCGTTCTCGATGAAGAATTCCTTTTCGTCGTACATGCTCATGTTCCAGAACACTGAGACTGGCGGAAATTTGTCCTTATCGAAGCGAAGAACGTACTTGTGCTCATCCGTGAGCGGAGCGCCCGCCTCATCGATGCGGTTGTTCGGATAGAGGATTTCTTCCGGCACGTTCGCTCCGGTGAGATTGGCGGAGAATGCGGCCCTTACTGCGTAGTTGAAGCCCGCTCTGCCGCCGCCCATCGTGTACCGCCAGCCATTCTCCGTTTTGGCAACATTCGCATAGGTGTTGGCGATGATGGCGTCCGCGGCGACGGCCGCCCTGGCCAGGCCGCGTTTGGTCGCCTCGTCGAGGCCCTGCCACTCGAACCCTTTGGCGACACTCAGGCCGATTTGCTGCGCCGCTCCGACATCCGGATCGGAGAAGTCGTCACTCGCCGAGAGAAACATGCGCATGCCAAAGCCGATCTGCTCGTAAAGTCGCAACGCCTCGGGAGCCGTCGGTGTGAACACGAAACGCTCGTAGTCGACCTTCTCGGGAAGCTTGAAGTTCAGGCCGTTCTTCTGGGATACCGACAGCGGGAGCAGGTTGATCCCTTCTTGTGCGGCGCGGGCGTTGGGCAGATCGGCGTTTCCGTTGACGAACACACGGTTGGCGACCACCGCGAGTTTCGTTCTGACCTTGATCTGCTTCATGCCTGCCGGGACCATGCCATGGTAGTCCGGCCCGGTGATGAGAAACAGACCGGGCTCCGGCCCTTTGCTTCCGCCGACGTTGTAGGTCACCTGATCGAAGTAGTCGCCGATCTGGACGATGTACCAGCGGGTTTCGTCAAGCACGGGTACGGACAACACCACCGGTTCGCTGGTCACATCCGCCGCCGCGTAGGCGTCTATCGAGACGTTGTTCGGGGTATTCACGAACTTGTCGGCGGCCGTCTTGAGATCGGAGAACTTCCTGAAGTAGTTCAGACCAACGGCATTGGCTTTCAAGCCGGCTGCCAGCGTATGGACGTTGTCGACGAACGGACGGCCCCAGAGCGCCACCTGGATTCCGGCGGCATAGGCCTTCTCCTCCTCGATCTGCTCGACGGACATTTTTGCGGGAATATTCTGCGCCGACGCCACCGGAGCGAATGCCATGAGAGCGGCTACCATCATATGTAGATACTTCATTAGACGGGGTCTCCCGTATGGGCTCAGCGACCCGGCGCCAAGATCTCTCGCTTGGCGGCCGCTAAAATTGCGTTTTACTTTGTCCACCGTTGGGTAAATTGAGAAGTACGTGACAGTAAATGGGCGCTGTTTACGCTGACGCGGTCCCGTCTTTGCCAACCGAGAAAATCCGCTGCTGAACACCGCTGACAATTTCGGGGCTCATGTAGTGGTTTGGACGACGAAAGAGGGGGCGAGGTCGTTGCCGAATGCATTTACCGCTGTCGGTGTGGGGCCAGCAGCTAAAAAGCTTATTTCCTTGAACGGAATCGAACCGCCGTTCAGCGGGCAAGATTCTACTTCACATCAATGACATCGGATACGTAAGAACGGAGGGCGTTTGAGACCGATGCTTCTGCATTTGATGACTTTAGTGTCGACCGCCGGCGGCAATCGGCAACTGGCTCATTCCATCCAGCAGCAGAGATCAGCAACGCAATGAGTCCCATAATGGGCTCAGCACCCGTCCCCATTAGAGTTCGCGAATGAAATCGTGCGAAATCGCGATATGGGTGCTATGGCAAGCTATACGATCCTGGCAAAGGAGATGGACCGTATATCGAAACTCTGATTTATGATTTACGGTAATGATTATACCGAGACCCTCCATTGAGACTGGTATTGAACGGGCCTTGGCGCGAGCACCCGTGGTCGCGCGGATGGTGACAGGACCGACGACAATCTCGGCACGGGAAATCTGCCTGGCGGCTCCGGTGCGGGCATCTCGACAACCATGGCCGCGAATTCGATTGGGTCTTCCGGTTCGGGTAAAACCAGCTTGCCCAGCCGCGCCAGTGTTCGCCGGGATGACAGGTGGTTGGCCTTCAGCCCATGACGCTCGGCCACCTCGTTCACCGTCACGCCCGGACGCAAGCTCTCCGACACGATCCGCGCCTTAACCTCATCCGGCCATTGGCGATGAGCCTCTCGTCGGCCCTGCCGCGTCGTGAGAACCTCCAATGTAGTCTCCATGGAGAAACTCCTTCTCGCTCGTCCATGGGAACTCGATCACAGATCAGGAGACGGAGGGCAACGTGGGGCCAGAACATCGGTTACAGCAAGCCGGCAGATGCCGATGAGATTTTGAGATACTCGGAATAGCGCAGCAAAACGGGCAATCCGGTGCGCCTTGTCTGAAGTCGGCCGAGGAGGTGCGCTGGGAGCATATTAACAGGGTGTTCGCTGAAACCGGGAACAACATTTCGATGACAGCACGGCTCCTGAGATTGCACCGGCGGACTTTGCAGCGACTTTTGGCCCGTGGTCAGCAGCGTAATGACTGCGACCCACAAAAATCCTTTCTATTTTGATCCGGGCTTCGAGCACTCCGTAGCAAGTTTGCTCCATGCAGAGCACTACAGCAGTGGAGCCGGCTCCACGCCCCAGGAGCTGACGCGGATCTGCATAGGATCCGAAGGGGTCGGCGGCCACTCCGCCGGCCCTTTATTGGAGGAAGTCATAAATGGACTACGAAGACGGTATGACCGTGTTTTACGATCCGTTATCAAAGACAGTAATCGTTGTTTTCCGCGGGGAAACCACGATGCTGAAAGGGCCTTTCGAAAATGCCCGTAGTGGTGTTGCTGCCGGTGAAGATCTGTGCGTGAAACTCGGCTGGCGTTCGAACGCGCCCAATACCGAACCAAGCAAAGACGGGATTTAGATGGAGACAATGCCGGGCCGATAAGTCGGCCCGGCACTTACAGTTACATCTTGGGAACAAGTACCTTATCGATCACGTGGATCACGCCGTTTGACTGCTTCACATCTGCGATCGTCACTGTCGCCGTGCCACCTGCCTCATCTGTGAGCGTGATCTTGCCCATGCTTTCCTTGGCCTTCAAAATGCAACCACCGACGGTTTTGAGCTCATGCTCGCCGCCATCATCCTTGATCATTTTGTCAACGGTGCTGGCCATTGCGTCCGCGGCGACCACATGGCAAGTCAGAATTTTTGCGAGCTTATCCTTGTTCTCAGGCTTGAGTAGAGTCTCTACGGTTCCTTTCGGAAGCGCCTTGAAGGCTTCGTTGGTCGGAGCGAACACGGTGAATGGCCCCTTCCCTTCGAGTGTGGAAACGAGGCCCGCTGCCTTGACGGCAGCGACAAGCGTCGTGTGATCCTTCGAATTTGCAGCGTTTTCGACGATATTCTTATCCTCAAACATCGAGGCCCCGCCGACTTTCGGGTTAGCGGCATAAGCAGCCATGCTACCCGTCATGATGCTGGCCAACGCGACGGCCGAAACTACCAGAAATTTCTTCATGATCATCTCCTCTCAATGCCGGCCTCTTGGCTCGGTGAAGATTCTACGGATGACCACCGCTCCGGTTCAAAAATCTGAGAAAGATCGTGCAAAATGATCTGCAGAAGAGGTTGTGAGCAGGTCCGCGACTGTTGGATCGATGATACTCACCATTAAATCCCAAGGATTGGCTGTAGCAACCGCAAAAACCTGCTCTTGAAACGAAGCGGCGCCTCGGTCACGGCAAGACATATGCAGTCTTTGCCAGCATTAGCCTTCGGCTGATGCATCAAGCTGTCGTCGGCCATCTCGACATCGCCTCGCGCAAATGTCGAAGCCTCATCGCTAAAGCTCCCATCAAGTACCAGTGTGAGCTCCACGCCGCGATGGGAGTGCTCCGGAACCGGTTGACCGGCGGGAATTTTTAGCAATCGCACTGTCGTCGTTGCATCGCCGGTTGGGATCACCATTTGGGCGGCACCGCGCCCGAGCTTGCGCCATTTCAGGCCTCCGGCCGCGTCGATATAGGTCCTCAGCGGCTCCGGGTATGTGTGATCATACGACGAGCCTTTTTTGATATGCACAACCTTGTCGATCTGGCCCGCATCGATCTTGGCTTTGACACTCTCCCAGCTTTGTGACACCTCGGCTTCATCCGCAGGTTCACTGTCGATAAAATAACCGCCAACGCTTTCCAGCACTGAAAGCTTCGAGCGGCAGGCGGGGCAAAGAGCAAGATGGGTCGCCACAGCAACACTCCAACCCTCGGCCAGTGTCCCGGCAGCATATTGCTGGAGCATGTCGTCATCCAGATGATGTTCGATCATTTGGCTTCGTCCTGAAGCGCTGCGCGCAGTTTCTCGCATGCAAGCCGTATCCTTGATTTCACCGTTCCAATTGGGAGGTTTAGTTTTTCTGCGATTGTCGAATGAGTAAGACCCTCGAAGAACGACATTCGAAGCACTTCCGCATATGTTCCCTTCAAGGTCGTCATTGCCCGGCCCAGCGCCGCCGCACTCTGATGCCGCTCGATTACCAGGTCGGCGGCCTCTAATTCGTCTGGCACGAAAGCCGGATCGTTAGGATCGAAGTCAGGCCTCAAACCTCTGCGAACCGAGTCGATCATCTGATTTCTGGCTATCGTAAATATCCAGGTCGACGCCTGCGCCTTGGAGGGATCAAAAAGTGACGCCTTGTGCCAAACCCGCATCATCGTCTCCTGCGCCAGCTCCTCTGCCAGGATTCGGTTTCCTCTCGTCATCTTCACCATGTAAGAGCGCACGCGGGGATGAAAATGCCGATAAAGGGTCTCGAACGCGCCAACATCGCGCGAGCCTGCGACCGCGGACATCAACACTTTGATCCGTTCGGCGTCTAACCTAACGCTTTCTTCCTCCAATTTACCGACCTTTCGAGCCCCGCCCGGCGTCGGCCACCCTGTTGCCTCAGCACAGGCGGCTCGACGTAATGCGGTTCGGCGCGGCAGTTGCATGCTCATGAGGTAACCTACGCAACAGAATTCCGCTGGATCAAAAATCGATCCCAAAATGCTCGGAGGCCTTAATGGCAGCTCTCACCGACGCCGGGGGCGACGTCATAGGCGCGAGACAGCGCCAAAGATGCGCTGCGTGACCCAAAAGCCGGCGCCCGATGCGACCGCCGACAAGAAGGTTCCCCAGATGAGGTCAGCAATCGTCAAGCCGGTCGACCAGTTTTTCAGCGTGGACTGGTTGGTCAGGTCATAGGTGGCATAAGCCATGAAGCCGACGGCAGCGCCGTAGAGCGCCGCGGTTGCCATCGACCCTGACATTAAACCTGCGCTGACAGCGAAGAACGTCAACCCGGCGGCATAGATCAGATAAAATGCCACTGCCGGCGCCAGTCGGAACTGCGGAGCGAGCATATCGCCTAAGGTTGGCCGGTAGAGACGATCGGCCATAAAGCTCAGCCATATAAAATCGATTGCCACGAAGGCGATCAGCGTTGCGCAGTAGGCGGTCAGGTGGGTTTTCATGCGGGCCTTCCCAGTTCGATTTCAAGCTCAGTTCATGCGCGTCCAAACCACGCCTTTGCAGATCAGACCGGCGATGACACAGCCTTTCGTGGTCATCCTGGCGCCGTCGACCCTGACGGTCAGCTTGTAGCTCAGGTCGCGTTGCGGATCGAAAGCGGTGCCAGAGTAGCTGCCCTCGCTGTCCTCCTTGATCGACATAACCAGTTTGTCACCTTCCTTTTCCTTTGGCGTGCCGGGCTTTATCCATGTGTTGACCGCGCAGATTTCGGCGCCGCAAGGTGCAATACGCACACGCGCATTCCCGTCTCCGCGGGCCGAGCTGCCGTTTATATCGGCGGCTTCAGCAGGGAATGCCGCTCCAACAAGAATAACGGGAATTGCCCAGGCAAACGATTTCGTTCTGTTCCTGTGAAAGAGCGCCTTCTTAGGCATGCTCGATCGTATAAAGTCCGACATTGATGCTTTCCTCCTCAAACCCTGCCTCGCAGTAACAAAGATAGTAGTGCCACATCCGTTTGAACCGTTCGTCGAAGCCGAGAGCGGCGATAGCCAGCCAATTCGCGTCGAAACGTGTGCGCCATTCCCGTAGGGTGCGGGCGTAGGATTTGCCGAAGTGCTCCACTTCGATCAGTTTAAGCCCGGCGCGTTCGACTGCGCTTCGCAGCGCCTCGTCGGAAGGCAGAAATCCACCTGGAAATATGTACCTCTGGATGAAATCGGTGCTGCCGCGATAAGCATCGAACCGGCTCTTTTCGATCGAGATGACCTGCAGCAAGCTTCGCCCGCCTGATGTCATACATCGTTTGACGATCGCGAAGTAATCCGGCCAATACGCTTCCCCGACCGCTTCGAACATTTCGATGGAAACAATACGGTCAAATTGGCCGCCAACATCCCGGTAGTCTTGAAGCCGCAATTCAACCTGACCTGTTTTCCCTGCTGCCGCCACTAGTCCTCGTGCCCACTCCAGTTGCGAAGGCGAGAGGGTCAGGCCGACCACGTGAGCATTCGCATGGGTCGCAAGATCAAGCGCGAGAGCGCCCCACCCACAACCGACCTCGAGAACACGGTGACCATCCACAACGTCCAGCTTTTCGCGGATGCGCCTGAGCCGATTTTGCTGCGCCGCTTCAAGTGTCTGCGTGACATCCTCGAAAAGGGCTGAGGAATAAAGCATCGAGCCATCAAGCCATTGCTGGTAGAACTCGTTGCCCAGATCGTAATGGGCCTCAATATTGCGGCGGCTGCCGCGCCTGGTGTTAGCATTGAAGATATGACGCAGGCGGCCAACCAGTCTCATTATCGGGGTCCCGGACAGAGCTGGCGCCAACAAGCTGGCATTTACGGCGGCCAAGCGTATGAGCGCCGTCAGATCCGGCGTGGTCCAATCTCCATGAATATATCCTTTTGCTGCTCCGAGATCGCCCGACACCACGAGCCTGCGAAACGGACCCCATCGGCGGATGACGATCGTCGCGTCGGGTCCGCTCTCAGTTCCTCGCTTTACGAAGGCTTCCCCGTTCGGCAGGACGACCGTCAACTGACCGTGCTGAAGGCTCTTGATCAGCCGTCCGAACGTAAGACCACCGATGCCAGAGCTGGCTCGGGAAATCTGCACAGCCAGGATAAGTGGAATTTCTGCCTGACTTCGGCTTAGATGCCGGGAACAGGAGAGACCATGACGAGACG
>NZ_JACIAD010000014.1:0-41725 GCF_014193955.1 Rhizobium sp. BK379 | reverse complement strand
CAGATCGCGGAAAACGCCGGCGCCGAAGGTTCGGTCATCGTTGGCAAGCTGCGGGAGAAGGCCGAGTTCTCCTTCGGCTGGAATGCCCAGACCGGGGAATACGGCGATCTCTACGCTCAAGGCGTTATCGACCCGGCCAAGGTCGTGCGTACCGCACTCCAGGATGCAGCATCGGTCGCCGGCCTTCTTGTGACCACGGAAGCAATGATTGCTGAAAAGCCTAAGAAGGACGCCGCTCCGGCAATACCCGCTGGCGCCGGAATGGACTTCTAAGCGTCACTGTGGCTCGTCCCACAGTATGGGACGAGCCATTATTGAGGAAGGTGAAACACATGGTTCAAGCAAGGCTTAAGCACTCACCCGAGCCACTCCACTCGAAAGACCTCGCGGTCTGCCGGAAAGTCTTCGACAAAATCCAATCGAGCGCCGGGTTCGTCAAGAAGTCGGAAGAAGCTGACCGCGTAGCAACCGTCCTCGTGGAACTGTACCGGCAGGGCGTCCACGAGCCCGATCATCTCAAAACGATGGTTCAGGCCGCGCGAGGGATATTCGAAAACGATGTGCTCCGGGCCCCTTGAACAACTCCTAAAATGAGTTCCATAGAACCGATATCAGTGGAGCCAGACGATGAGAAAGGAAAACATAAAGTCCTCTGTCGCAATGGAAGCCGCAACGGCGATCAGCGTTGCGCATCTGCTTCATCCGGCCACGCAGTTCAATCATCCAAGCGATGTGCTTCACAACGAGCATATCAGCAGAGGCGAGAAGCGAGCCATTCTCGCGTCATGGGCCTCCGACATCTTTTCGGTCGAATCAATCCCAGCCCTTCGACTTTATCCCGGCACGAATAAAGCCGTGTCCTACGACGACATCATCGACGCTTTGAAGATCCTGGATAAGGACGGTGAAGCAAGCGGCGAACGCGTGTGCGCTCGCTCCGCCGTGCGCAGACGCCACCGCCGCAATCCGCGAACGCGCCGATTTGGCGGGCTCGGCCTGTGCAGTTATTGGAAAGGAGAACGTCGCCGACAACCATTCGAGATATAGCCACTTCGCACCTGCCGCGTGCCTCTGGAGGACGCGAACCTGATTTTTGCCGTCGACTCTTTTCTCAAATGAGGAGGTTTTGCCGATGAAGATCGCTCAGATCGCACCGCTCGCCGAAAGCGTTCCGCCCAAGCTTTATGGTGGAACCGAGCGCATTGTTTCCTATCTCACCGACACACTCGTCGCCCAAGGTCATGACGTCACACTTTTTGCCAGCGGAGATTCGATTACCGCAGCGAAACTCGTGTCGTGCTCGGACGTCGCGCTGCGCCTCAACCCGGCAGTCAAGGATCACCTGCCGCATCAGGTTGTGATGCTGGAGGAATTTCGCCGGCGGGCGCACGAATTCGATGTACTGCACTTCCACATCGATCTCCTGCATTTCCCGCTGATCCGGGAGTTTGCCGATCGCACAGTGACAACGCTGCACGGCCGTCTTGACCTGCCGGACCTCAAGCCCTTCTACTCGGCTTTTCCCGATATCCCGCTGGTGTCGATCTCCAATGATCAGCGCCGCCCAATGCCGCCGGTCAACTGGTCAGGGACGGTATATCATGGCCTGCCTCTCGACCTGCTGCCATTCACGGAAAGGCCCAAAGGCAACTACCTCGCGTTCCTCGGGCGAATATCGCCGGAGAAACGGCCCGACCGGGCGATCGAAATCGCTGCGAAAGTTGGTGTGCCCTTGAAGATGGCCGCAAAGATCGACAACGCGGACAAGGCCTATTGGGAAACGGTGATCGAGCCGATGGTCAGGAGCCATTCGAACGTCGAATTCATCGGCGAGATCAACGAGCGTCAGAAGGCCGCCTTCCTCGGCAATGCCGGCGCCCTGCTATTCCCGATCGACTGGCCCGAGCCGTTCGGGCTCGTCATGATCGAAGCGATGGCCTGTGGCACGCCCGTCATCGCATTTAGCTGCGGCTCTACGCCGGAAGTCATCGACAATGGCGCGTCGGGCATTCTCGTCGACAGCGTGACGGAGGCCGCTGAGAACGTCGAATGGGCGCTCAAGATGGATCGAAAGAAGGTTCGTGCGACCTTCGAGAAGCGTTTTAGCGCCGAGCGGATGGCACAGGACTATCTTGACATCTATCGCAATCTTCCCGGCGTCCGTACCAAAGCGGCCCCGCTGCGCCGTGCTAACGGTCAGGACCTCGATCTTCAGATCGTGGCATAATCGGAGGCCATCAGCATGTCGATCTCTTCTGCACACGACGGTTCCGCGCCTGCAGGTGGCCAGGCACCGATCGCGCAATTTTTCATTCCGGCGACCGCCTCGCTTCACGAGCGGCGGCCTCGCACCCTGAAGCACGGCGACACATTCGCCGTCTTCGATCACAATGGTGACGCGCTCCCCGGGCCCGGCAGCCCGGAAGGCATCTTCCATCGGGACACGCGTTACCTCTCGCATCTGCACCTGACGATCAGCGGCAAGCGCCCGATGCTTCTCTCGTCGACGCTGCGCGACGACAATGCCACGCTAACCTGCGATTTGACCAATCCCGACTTTTCTGATGAAAAGGGGAAGCTCACACTTGAGCATGATCTCATTCATATGCGCAGGACACGCTTTCTGTGGAATGCCGGTTGTTATGAGCGCTTGGCGGTAAGGAACTACGACGAGCGACGACAACAAGTGCGCATCGAAATTTCGTTCGGAGCGGACTTTGCCGATCTGTTCGAGGTTCGCGGAACCGTCAGGGCGAAGAAAGGCCGCCAGCTTCCGGCCGTGGTGGAACAGGACCGCGTTCTTCTGTCCTACATCGGCCTCGACGATCAGAAGCGCCTCACGCGGTTGTCCTTCGAGCCGCGCCCAGACGAACTTGGGAGCGGCCATGTCATTTATGATCTTGATCTGGCGCCACATGAAACGCGGTCGCTATTCATCCAGATCTGCTGCGACCAAGCCAAAGATAAAGCTCTAGGCTACCAGTCGTTTTTCCTTGGCCTGCGGGATGCCCGCCGTGCATTGCGCTCATCTTCCTCGCGCGCGGCATCGATCGTCACGTCCAACGATATTTTTAACGAGGTCGCCCGGCGAAGCGTCTCCGACCTTTACATGTTAATGACCGACAAGCCGGAGGGCCCCTATCCCTACGCCGGGATTCCTTGGTTCAGCACGGTTTTCGGACGCGATGCGCTGATCACGGCGCTGGAAACGCTGTGGCTTGATCCGCGCATTGCCTGTGGCGTACTTGGCCATCTTGCGGCGAACCAGGCGACAGAAGTCGATCCGGCAGCAGACGCCGAACCGGGAAAAATCTTGCATGAAGTGCGCTATGGCGAAATGGCCGAACTGGGCGAAGTGCCCTTCCGCCGATATTACGGCAGTATCGACTCCACACCATTGTTCATATTACTGGCAGGCGAGTACCTGAAACGAACCGGCGATTTTGCCACAATCAATCGCCTTCTGCCGAATATCGAGGCCGCTCTTACCTGGATCGATGAACACGGCGATCGCGACGGTGATGGTTTCGTCGAATACGGGCGATTGACGGAGGAAGGGCTGATCAATCAGGCCTGGAAAGACAGTCACGACTCGGTTTTCCACGCCGATGGTACGCTTGCCAAAGGCCCGATCGCCATTGCCGAGGTTCAGGCCTATGTTTATGGCGCCTGGCAGGCAGCTGCCGCGATTTTCCTCCTGCTCGGCAGGCCCGAACGCGCGGCAAAATTTTTGGCAAGGGCGGAAGGTCTTCGTCGTGCCTTCGATACGAGTTTCTTCGACGAGGAACTCGGCACCTTTGTACTAGCGCTCGATGGGAACAAGCAACCTTGCAGGGTCCGGTCCTCGAATGCGGGCCATGCCCTCTTCACCGGCGTCGCGTATCCGGAGCGGGCCACACAGGTTGCCAAAACTCTGATGAGCGCCTCGTCCTTTTGCGGCTGGGGTATTCGCACCATCGCCTCCACCGAGGCGCGCTACAATCCGATGAGCTATCACAATGGCTCTGTCTGGCCGCATGACAATGCAATGATTGCCAGCGGTCTCGCCCGCTACGGCTACCGCACTGAGGCAGCTCGGATCTTCGAGGGTCTTTTTGCGGCCTCGACATATCTGGACTTGCGCCGTCTTCCGGAACTCTTTTGTGGCTTGCCACGCCAGCGGGCTCAGGGGCCGACCTTCTATCCTGTTGCCTGCTCTCCGCAGGCATGGGCGGCCGCAGCCCCCCTCCTTCTGCTGCAATCCTGTCTCGGCCTCGACTTCGAGCCGAATGCCCGGATCATCAGCTTCGACGAGCCGCAACTGCCTCCGTTCCTGGACGAGGTGATGCTGCGACACCTGCGGGTCGGAAACGGCCGGGCCGACGTCGCAATTCGCCGCTCCGGACGCAGTGTAGTGGTTGACACTGTCGGTCGCCAGGGCGAGGTTCGCGTGCTGACCACCGCATAGGCGAGGCTGCTTCCATGCGGGCGCCACGCCTACTCCAACTCCTCTTGGTCTGAGACGAGAAGGTCGATCAACAAGGCGGTCCTGCCTGTCGGCAGAGGCCGCCGTTCACTCATCAACGCTTCGTCGCTGTTGACCCACGCGAAGGCTTCCGCCAGTTCAGCTTGGTTGGCACCAGTCGCCACCACATCAGCTATCAAAGTTTCGTCGACAGGTCCGAGGATGGCGATGACGTCTTCGGAGGTCATTGTCATACCCATTGCTCCTTTTGTTTCATCACAGAAATCTGGTGGTCCAAACAGAAAAATCAAATTTTTCTACCGGGCAAATCCAAAGTTCTTGAAACCACAAGCTACTGAATTATATCAATATTGTCCGATCGCCCAATGGGGGTCGGCAAGTCCAGGAGGCGCCATGTGCTCTTGGCGTCTTCTTGTATCCATGTTGCTTACAAGGAGGATATGGCTATGAGAGCAAACCTCGATTTCTCTCCCCTGTTCCGGTCGAGCATTGGATTCGACCGAATGCTAAATGCGCTCCAAGCTGCAAGCCGCGTCGAAACGATCGACAACTGGCCGCCGTATGACATCGTCAAGTCTGGTGAGGACGCGTACCACATTGCCATGGCAGTGGCCGGCTTTTCGCAGGACGAACTGACGATCACGCAGGATCAGAGCATGCTCTTCGTATCCGGCCAGAAGGCAAATGCTGACGATGCACAGTATCTGCATCGCGGCATCGCCGCCCGCTCGTTCCAACGCCGGTTCGAACTTGCCGACCACGTCAAGGTCGTGGGTGCTGGCCTCGTCAACGGTCTGCTGACCATCGATCTGAAGCGCGAAATCCCCGAGGAAATGAAACCGCGCCAGATCGCAATCAGCACCGGCGAAGCGCTGCCCATGAGTGAGACGAAGCAGATCGAAGCCCACAAGCAGGCGGCTTAAGCCATCCATCGGCGCAACTGCGCGCCCAAGGCCCCGAACGACGCCTGGGGCCTGCAGCGAAGCTATGTCAAATGAACCACAAGATAAGGAGAAGAAACATGAGTGTTCGTGATCTGATTCCTTGGGGCCGAAGCAATGGCAATCAGGTTCCAAGTCTTCCGCGCGATGACGACCGTGATCCCTTCCTGTCGCTGCATCGCGAGGTAAACCGCCTGTTCGACGACGTCTTCCGCGGCTTCGGCTCCGGTCTACCGTCGTTCACCAGCACTTCCAGCCTCGGTTCCGGCTGGCCGAGCGTTGAGATCTCCGACACCGACAAGGAGATCAGGATCACGGCCGAAGTCCCCGGCCTGGAGGAGAAGGACATCGAGGTCCTCCTTAATGATGGCGTGCTGACGCTAAAGGGCGAGAAGCGCTCGGAGACCGAAGACAAGGATCGCCAATTCACTGAGCGCTACTATGGCCGCTTCGAGCGCCGTATTCCGCTCGCCGTCGAAGTCAGGGAAGACGAGGTCGATGCGCGCTTCCGAAACGGCGTGCTGACCGTGACCTTGCCCAAGGATGAGAAGGCGCAGTCGCAGGTCAAACGCATCGAGATCAAACATTAAGGAAAGAAGCCGGAGGACGTCCTCCGGCTTCTTTCTGCGTCAGCATGTTCGAAACGAAGGAGGGACCATGTCTGCGTTCATAAGGCTCATCAGGCCATTGATTATCGTCTTCACCGTCTCCCTGCTCATTGGCGGCGCTCCTGCCCAGGCACAGTTCGTGTCCGGGATCGGCGGCAGCGTGCCGACGCTTGCTCCGATGCTGGAAAAAGTCACGCCGGCAGTTGTCAACATCTCGGTTGTCTCGCAGGCGCCCGAAGAGGATAACCCGCTCTACAGCGACCCCTATTTCCGCCGCTACTTCAACCTTCCGGATAAGCCTCAGGCGGAACCTCGTCTAAGCGCCGGATCGGGGGTCATCGTCGATGCGACACGAGGTTACGTGTTGACGAACCATCATGTCGTCGCCAATGCCCGTAAGATCCTCGTGACGCTCAAGGACGGAAGGCGGCTGGATGCGAGGCTTGTCGGCTCCGACAAGGGTACCGACATCGCAGTGCTCCAGATACCGGCACGCAATCTGACAACGTTGCCTTTTGGCGACTCGGATGCATTGCGCGTTGGCGATTATGTTGTGGCAATCGGCAATCCGTTTGGGCTTGGTCAGACCGTCACGTCGGGCATCGTCAGCGCGCTTGGCCGAAGCGGTCTTAGCCGCGATGGTTATGAAGATTTTATCCAGACGGACGCTTCGATCAATCCCGGCAACTCGGGCGGCGCGTTGGTAACCTTTGACGGCAGGCTTGTGGGGATCAACTCCGCGATCCTCAGCCCGGCTGGCGGCAACATCGGTATCGGCTTCGCCGTACCGGCCAAGATCGCAAGATTGGTGATGACCCAGCTGATCCAACATGGCGAGGTCATTCGCGGCAAGCTTGGCGTTGCGATTCAGGATCTTGATTCCGATATCGCGGCTTCGCTCGGACTGGATGACGCGGGCGGCGCGCTGATCGCGGCGGTTGAGCAAGGATCTCCGGCCGCTGGTGCGGGTTTGAAACCGGGTGACGTGGTGGCAGCTGTCGATGGTCGACCGGTTCATGGCGCTGCTGATCTGCGCAATCGCATCGGCCTGACGCCCGTTGGCTCGCAGATCGAGCTGACCGTCAGGAGCAGTGGCTCGGAGCGTACGGTTAAGGCACGCGTGAGCGGATCATAAAAGTTGCCGCTTTTCATGTTTCCGGCCGTGGTTCGTCCACGGCCGGGAATGCTCATCAATATGCAATTCAATGGTAACAGCTTTCGTTGGCTGTTGCGAACGCTAAGAAGCACTCGATGAGCTCTAGCGGAAACCATCGCCTTGAACCGATACGAACCTACGACGTCTAGATCCACCTGTCGCTATCGCACCCAGGGGTCAATCACTTTCAATCCAGCGGCCCCGAACGGGCTTGTGTCGCGATTTGCGATCGCTAGGCCGTTGGCTGCTGCTGGGCAGCAATATAGCCGTCAGCCGCGCCAATCGCTTTGCCAGATACTCGGACACGAGCCATCAGTCCGAGTAGAAATGCGAAGTCAGCAGATTGAATGGCAGGATACGCTCGGAAAAGTGCAGCCGCACTTCACCCTCAAGGCGATCACGAAGGATAGTTTGACGTTTTCCTGACGGCATAGCCGCGATCCCGAAGCGAAGTTCACCGATCGTTATTGCCGAAAGAAACAGCGTCTCAATGGTTTGGGCATCCAACCACGCGACCACTGCCTCGTTGGGAGCCGGCTTCCATGGCTCCGATATTACATGGGTGTCTAGCAAGATCATTCGACGGTCATCGGCTCAGCAGGCATCTTGTCGCGACTCTTCTGCAAGGCGTCAACGTCACCCTTGGAAAGCTCAGCGTCACGACCGATAGCCGCCAGCAACGAGCCAAGCTTTACGCGTTCTGCGGGACGAACGGCCGCTTCGAGGACGTCACGGATCTCGGCCTCAGTACTGCGGCCGTGATGAGCCGCTCGCACCCGCAAGGCACGATGTGTTTCCTCAGAAAGATTTCGGATGGTAACCGCAGGCATTGATATCATTCCTTTAGAAACGATGGCTTTGATATCAAAGTACGCATGAAGCAAACTTTCAAGTCGCTTTGAAAAGACGCCTGCAGCACAAGGGGGTCAAATCTCCCGCTTTCGCGGGATGCGAACCGGCCGCCCCGATTTTAGGCAGTTGATGGGATTTGACCGGAATCCCATCTCTTAGGCGAAACTGTTATGTTTCGGAGAATTTGTAAAACGGTCGACCCCTGAAACGAAATGAAGCCTTTGGGGCGGCAGCTGGTACAGACCGGCGATATCACGACCCTTGTCCCTGCACCAGATGGTAATCACGTATCCCTACTCGCAGAGCTCAAGGAAAGGATCGCCTCAGCCTGACAGAGCGCCCGCTCGGGCCGTTATGGCCCCAGGGCAAATGGGCAACAAGCTGTTGCACGATTTCTTCGTTTGGGAATGCCTCAGCAAAGCTCCGGCGGCACCGCGATCGTCATCGAGATCGATAGCGGCCAGTTCGCCGGGAAAGGCCGGATCCTTCTCGCGTGCGACGCCGACCACCGGATGGCCGGACTCGGCAAGGCGATGTGACAGCGCTCTGCCAATGCCCCTGCTCGCGCCGGTGACGAGAACCATTCGTGTCTTCATGGTCGTCTTTTTCGTCTTATCGAGCGCGCAGGGCTCGACAATCCAACATTCGCAGTGGCGCGCTGAGGTGAACGTCGGCAGACCCGAAAATTCTCATTTGCTCAATGAGCGTGGTCGCACGCGTTTCCGCAGCGGCGAGGCTCGACTTTCCATCGGGAGCTGAGTATCGCCTTGCAGATGTTCAACCGCTCGAACGTTGGATCCTTAAACGCGAGCACGTCGTCGTTGAATGTACCGAACGTGCTCTGAGGACGATGTTTCATTCCCCGATAGAAGGCTTCAATAATGCCGTCTGCGAAAGCCTCCTCGCGAGGATACGCTGCGACGACAGCCTCGCGTTCAGCGGGAGAAAACTCCTCGAAGCCACGTCCCACTACGTCCATTCCGGCCCCCGCCTGAACCAGTGCGATCTCCGGGCGCATGAATTCCGGAATGCCGGGAGTGGTGTGAAGCGCGACAGCGTTCCAGACGATCTCGATCTGCCCCGGCGCGATCCCACGACTTCGGAGAAAGTCGGCTGCGGCATTGGCGCCATCGACCTCAAAGCGGAGTTGGCTGTCGCCATACTGCTCTGTCAGTCCGACGTCGTGGAACATGCAAGCAGAGTAAAGCAGTTCAGGGTCGAAGATCTTTCGCTTTCTGTTTCCGGTCATCGCTCCCCAGAAGTAGACCCGAACGGAGTGATGAAAGAGCAGGTCGCTTTGAGTGTCACGGATGAACTGCGTGACTTCGTGGGCGAGCTTGCTGTCAGGGATTCGTACTCCCTGGAGTATTTCCGACATGACGAAACCTCTTAGCTGGAGCTGCAATCGTCGCATGCCCACGGAGAATTCCGCATCAGGCAGCAGAAATCGCGGCGATTAAAATGAGGGTTCTTGTCCGCCATCACGTCGGCAAGACCTGTTCCCTGTGTGACCTCCGGACGATGCTCCAGGCCATCGTAAAGTGCCTGGAGCAGGTGTTCGATGAAGTTGGCTCCGCGGGGATATGTTGCTTCGACGGCAGCTCGCTGGTTTTCGCCGAACCGGTCGTAGCCGGCGCCGACAAGGTCCATCATGACGCCTTCGACGGTCAGAGCGGCAATAGAATCTAGATGCGCCGAAATCCCCGGCGTGGTGTGCAGCGCGATCGCGAGCCAGACCTTCTGAATGTCGTCTTCCGACACACCGTGACTGCGAAGGAAATCACGGGCGGCGTTCGCGCCGTCGATTTCGAAGCGCAGTCTGCTTTCATTAAAGCGAGACGTCAGGCCGACATCGTGGAACATGGCTGCCGCGAACAGCAGTTCCGCATCGAAGTTGACGCCTCTCTGCCGCCCCGCCATCGCGCCCCAGAAATAGACACGCGTGGAGTGCTCGAAAAGCAACTTGCTCTCCGTCTCCCGGACGAACTCGCTCGCTTCGCGAGCCAGCCTGCTGTCCGGAATCCTGATGCCAGAAATTTCAACGACAGCCATGTCTCATCCTCCGTCAAACCTCAAGGACCGCTTGAGGTGTGTTGCGGAAGCTTATAGCCATGCGATTGTAGCTGTTCATCAGGCTGATGGCGATCGTCAGATCGACAAGCTGCTTCTCATCGAAGACCTGGCGCGCTGCGTCATATGCGTCGTCCGGAACACCTGTCTCCGCTACGAGGGTGACGGTTTCGGCCCAAGCCAGCGCAGCACGTTCGGTATCACTGAAGAGGCTTCCGCCTTCCTCCCAAGCCTGGACCAAGGCCAACTTCTCGATCTTGACGCCTCGCTTGATGAGTTCGCGGGTGTGCATGTCGAGGCAGTAGGCGCAATTGTTGATCTGCGATATGCGCATATACACGAGATCTACAAGCTCGCCCGGCAGACCGCTCTGCAGGACGTAGCCGTAGACGCCGCCGAGCGCCTTGGCGCCGTTCGGAGCGACCTGATTGTAGTCGAGCCTTCTTGTCATGATTCAAATTCCTTCTGTTACTTGACGGGGGTGGTGAGCTTCGTTTCGTCGGTATCGACGACGAACACGGCCAGCAGCTTTGCGGGTGCCGTCTTGCTGGCGTTGCGGCTGACCAGGTGCATTGCGCCCGGCGCCTCGAACCAGCTTTCACCCGCCTTGTACCGGCGGACCTCGCCGTCGTTGACCTTGGATTCCACCTCGCCTGCGAGGACGTAGGCGAAGATGAAGGCGGAGGCTGCATGCGTGTGGGGAAGGGACGAGGCGCCGGGCGCGTAGTCGACTTCCACGACGCGCATCGACTTGCCGGGGATATTGGCGATGGCCTGAGAAAACGTCGGAGTGACGCTTTCCCGACCGGCGTCGTGGGCCGACACCGGCCCAGCAAGCGGGATGGCAATCGCCAGTGCGGCCGCGGCGGATTTTATCAATCTGCTCATGGTTCATGCTCCTTCAGAGATGCATTCAAAATGCTCCCACCATGATGCAGAAAAAAGAACCAAGAATGCGAAGAAGTAGTGTACCATGAGTGAATGAGCACACTGCTGAAACTGACCGTGGACCGATCGGGGAAACATTCCCTGTCAGAGCAGATCCGCAGGGGAATCGCGAAAGCTATAGAAGACGGTGTACTGGAGCCGGGGGCACGACTTCCGTCGTGGCAGGATCTTGCAGCCCAGCTCGGCGTCGCGCGGGGTACAGTGCGGACTGCTTACGAAAAGCTTGCCGCAGCTCAGTTGATCCAAGCTGCGAAGGCCGCCGGAACGTACGTTGCCGATCGTCCACGGGCGACATCCAGAACCGAAGGGTCGCCTACGGCAGGTTCGTTCGTAGAGACATATCTTGAGATGACCCAGGGGCCAGCACTGTTTCAGATGGGTGTCCCCGCATCTCACACTATGCCCTCCAAGTTACTCGCACGACTGCGTGCAAGTGCCGTCCGCGCTGAGCTGAGTTCGCCGCCTCTGTACCCCGATCCTCGCGGAGAGCTGGAATTGAGACGGGAGATCGCCATGTATCTGGCCGTGGCCAGAGGGATCAACTGCTCGGCTTCTCAGGTCATCATCACCGGCGGCTTTGCAGGCGGACTTGGACTGACCCTCAATGTTCTCGGGCTGCAGGGCCACAGCGCGTGGTTCGAGGATCCGGGATTTCCCTGGACGCGGCGGGCCCTTGAGCTTGCTCAAGTGCACCCGGTTCCGGTCCCGGTCGACGGCGAAGGGCTCGACGTCGATCGCGGAATACGCAACTATCCTGACGCGAGGCTCGCGGTGCTGACGCCCGGCCAGCAAGCACCGCTCGGGGCAACTTTGTCTTTGCAGAGACGTCTCCTGCTCCTCGAGTGGGCGGAGCGCAGCGGAGCCTGGATCGTCGAGGATGACTACCTCAGCGAGCTCCAGTTGAGCGGGCGGGCCGCGCCGGCGCTCGCCTCGATCGATAACGGCGGCCGTGTCGTCCACATTGGTTCGTTCAGCAAAACGATCAGTCCGGCCCTCCGGCTCGGTTTCGTTATCGCTCCAGCCGAACTCGCAGGACGGTTCGCCGACGTGGCGGCCTGCCTGTCACCGCCTCCCGGTCCATCGGTTCAGTTGGCGATTTCCGAGTTCATACGAGAAGGGCACTACATGCGACACCTGAGGAGGATCAAACGTGCCTACGCGGCGATACGGCAGCCGGTTCTCAACCATTTCAGCGACGCTCTAGGCCCGCGTTCGGTCTCGGCTCCGGGTCTGTCGGTCCTTCTTAAGCTGCCTAGGGGCGCACCCGACGTTGCGATCGCCAGGGATGCACTAACCTTCGGCACGTTTCCCGCACCGCTTTCACCATGGTATGCGTCCGCTGAAACGGCAAAGGCAGGACTGTTGCTCGGTGTCGCGACCGCACCTGTCAAGAACGTTGTGCGCACGTGCGAGCGCCTGATCGAGACAATCATGCGATGTTCATAGGCGCAACCAAATCGCCTTATTCGGTGCTTCTCCAATAGTGATCCGATCGAACGAGGAACTGACTGATCAAGCTGGAGATCGACAAGGTTCGCCGTGAACTCTACGGCAGCCGGTCCGAGCGTAAGGTGCGGCTCCCTGAGCAGATAGAGCTGCAACTCGAGGAGCTAGAAATCTAACCGAGGGTGTCTACAAAACGGGGCTATTCATACCCCGCCAACATAGGGACCCAATGGGTTACTTGTGGTAGCCTAATGCGTTTAGCCGCACTGAGCCCAATCACTGCCACCTTAACGCAACCAATCTTCGTTGATGCATCGCGAAACAACCGAAAAAATTGCCCGCGTTCAGGCTCGTTATAAGGTTTTGGCAGAAACTTATAACTCAGCTGCTCGATGGGGCGTTCAGGCACATTGGCAAGGCACAGCTCGCGAGCGCCGAACAGGTAGGAATAAGCTCAAAGTTCTTGATAATAGTTCATAAGTGATCTACATAGTCTTGGAAAATATGACGGAGAAACCGCATGATCAGCGCCGATCTGGGAAAGCAGCTTGAAAGTTATGTTCAGAAACTCGTGGAGACGGGTCGCTATGGCTCGAAAAGCGAAGTTTTGCGTGAAGGGGTGCGGTTGATCCAGGACCGCGAGGCTCGTCTCGCAGCGCTGGATGCCTCCATCATGCGCGGCATTGCTGATGCAGACGCTGGCCGGACTAAGTCGGCAAGCGATGTTTTTGACCGTCTTGATGCGAAATACCGCGCAATGGCTGACAATGCCGAAAAACCGGCATGATCCTTGAGTTTTCTAATGAGGCGGAAAGCGATCTCGAACAGATCGCAGATTACATTGCTGAGCGCAATCCGCAGCGCGCACTTTCATTCATCCGGGCGCTGCGGCGCAGGTGCGAAGATCTTGTCGATACCCCAAACGGCTTCGCCCTCGTCCCGAGCTATGAAAAATATGGTATCCGGCGACGCGTACATCGCAACTACCTGATCTTCTACCGCGTTAAGAACGCAAAGGTCGTCATCATCCATATTCTTCATGGTGCCACCGACTATGGTGCCGCCCTCATTGGCGAATGAAAGTCGAGCTAGGGCGACACCGGGGCCACCGAAGGAGAGTCCGAGGGCTACGGCGGCGCGCATGTCGGCGTCGAAGCGCAGTTCTGCAGTGGATGCGACATGAACTGGCGACCTGTTGCTTAGCGTCCTCATCCTTAAATCATAGGTGCTGGCCAGAGCAGTCAAACGCTCCGGAACGACTGATAGTGCTCGGGATCAGAGCGGGCAACGGTCTGGCCGATGGCTTGGCCGCACGAATGAGTTCCGAAACGAATGCTGGGACACTGCGCATGGAGACAAGGAAGCGGATTCAGCCCGCAATCCGCAATGCCGACAATCTCGTTCGGCGCAATCGATTAAGGTTGTTCCCTAACACCCGGCGTCGCATCGCGCTCATCTGAGTCCTCCAGATCACTTTTCACGATAAACGCGTCGGTATGCTCTCTCGCGGCTTCCCGAAGCGCTGCCAAGTTCGGAACATCATCGCCGCCGAGCTCGTCCATCCCATGGAGGATCTCGTGCTCCGCCTGCAGCCAATGCTCCTCGCGCCGACCTTCTGGACGCCCCTCCGCCTCCCAAATCTGATTTGCACGATCGCGTATGCGGTTCGTTGTTTCCTGCGTCCGATCTTCACGTCCCGCGCCGTCTCCGGAGGAATTGTCCAGTTGTGTATCCTTCGCGGCATTCTTGGGCTGCTTTGCCATATTCGCTCTCCTTTTGAGGTCGCTCGAAAAACGTCACAGTGTACCCGATGTTCCGGCGTCGTCGTCGTGACCTCGGCTTCGACGGTCACCAACGACACCGCCAGCACGGCCCAGCCGCTTATTGGTGATTATCAAGCGGCGTTAGCAACACCAGGGTATCTGCAAAAAAACATCTCTGCAGCCCTAGTCACCGGCTGCCGAGAATAGCTGGTAGTTCCAATCGCCCTACCGCCGTGTTCACGAGGGGGTGCATACCATCGCTCCTCAGATTTGTGCATTCGGCTTGCTTAGAAACGCCACGAAGGCTCTCAAAGCTGCCGACTGGTGCCGTCGGCTGGGAGAATACAAAAACAAGGCTTCTCGTCTTGACGACCATTCGGGCAGAACGCGAACCAGGTCGCCGGATGCGAGATGCCGTTCAACCGACGCAATCGGCGCCAGCACAATTCCAATCCCCTTTGCAGCCAAATCGATCTGTGACGCTAGGTCATGTACGATTGTCGCGTCCACCGGCGTGACGTCGAAGCTTTCGCTGCCGCGATCCAATCGCCACGGTAGCAATAGACCCGACACCTGGCTACGGCAGAGGACGCACCTATGCGTCATGAGGTCGGTCGTATCCTGCGGTGTTCCCCGTGACGACAGATATTGCTCAGATGC
This sequence comes from Rhizobium sp. BK379, assembly GCF_014193955.1. Classification (NCBI taxonomy): domain Bacteria; kingdom Pseudomonadati; phylum Pseudomonadota; class Alphaproteobacteria; order Hyphomicrobiales; family Rhizobiaceae; genus Rhizobium; species Rhizobium sp. BK379. Next base: position 26,816 of record NZ_JACIAD010000014.1, on the reverse strand, counting down.
CACCAGCACCGCTTCGCTTTCCGGCGCAACGCGGACGGCAACCATTTCCTTGGAGATAGAGCCACCATAGCGCAGTCCGGCGTCGTAACCCTCCTTTACGATGTCCACCATCTTCGCTTCGACGGCGATCTCAAGCTGGACCTGCGGATAGGCGTCTTTGAAGGCCACTAAAGCGTCACCGATCATCATGTCGAATGGCGCGCGCGACATCGTCAGTTTCAACGGACCCGAAGGACGGCCACCTCGCCCAGCCGCATCGTCAGCCGCTCGTCGAAGGGCGGACAATGCCGGCGCGGCAACAGCCAAATAATCGCTGCCGACGTCAGTCAGGCTGACGCTCCTCGTAGAGCGGCGCAAAAGGGGCGCGCCTAGCTTGGCCTCCAACGATTTGACCGCCTGACTTACCGCCGACGGTGTCATCCCGAGCCGACGCGCCGCCTCCGAGAAGCTGCCCGCTTCAGCCACGGCAACGAATATGGGAACACCCTCGAGAACGTCCCTGTATCGCAAGGTTCACCTTTAAGTTTGACTTCAAGCTGCATGCGATGATCTGGCGCTAATTCTCTGAAATCAACACCCTACTATATGCACGACGGGTCATCGCGGCCCTCTAAGGCGAAGCAAGGGTCAGATAGCGAGGTGCCATCAATGATGACAACAACAATCCATCGCAGGTCGCTGCTGACCGGGATCGGGCGATGAGCATTCTCGGCTTTCGATCGCCAGCATCGGCGGCGACGCTTCTATCCTCTCATATTTTCACCTCGGCGCGACAGCATACGCATTATCTCGAAAGCGGACCATCTGATGGGCCGTTGATGATATTCGTCCACGGGTGGCCCGGCATCGGTTTGCTATGGCGGGCGCAGATGGAAGCGTTTGCTGCCAATGGGTGGCACTGTATCGCCCCTGACTTGCGTGGGTTTGGTGGATCGTTCGCGCCGTCTGATAGCGCCGGCTACTCGATCGAGGAGATTGTCAGAGATCTGTGCGAACTTCACGACCATCTCGGTGGCACGCCCGCGATCTGGGTTGGTCATGATTGGGGAAGCATTGCGGTTGGAGCGTTGGCGGCGCATGAGGGGCAACGATGCCGGGCCGCTGCCTTGGTGTCGTGGGCATACTTTCCAGCTTCCAATGATCTTGGGACGCTCACCAATCTGGTGGATCGACGCATCTATCCCCAGGATCGTTATCCGGATGGTCAGTGGGACTACTACCGCTATTACACGACGCATTTCGAAGCGGCTGTCGTCGATCTTGACGCCGACATCCCGGCTTCGCTTGCCTCGATCTTTCAACCGGGGGACCCGAAGACCGTTGGAAAGGTTTCGGCGACCGCGACCGTGACAGCGAAGGGAGGACGTTTTGGAGCACGGCATAGAGCACCTCCCACGCCGCCCGACACCTCCTTGTGGCCGGCGGATGATTTCGAGACTTTGGTTGACGCCTACAAACGACGCGGCTTTCGTTCATCCTGTGAATTGTATCGCAACGGAGCCGCCAATGCGGCCTACGCTCGCCTTGCCCCGTCCGGCGGTCGGTTGTCGCAGCCCGTCCTCTTCCTGAACGGTGAGTATGATCAAATCTGCACGATCATTGACAATCGGCAGGGCGATCCGATGCGGGAAGCCTGCGCCAATCTTACGGTCACTAACATGTCGGCCGGACATTGGCTGCCGTTGGAGCTAAAGCAGGGCGCCACATCCGCAATCCGGAGCTGGATCGATGGTGAGAAATTGCTTGGCCCAAATTAGCGCTGCGTGAGCCACGCAGCAATGCGTGGCTGCAGCCGGAAGCCGCCCCTGTTTCTGGAACTGGTCCCTCAGCGCTTGGCCTCGTGAAAGTCGGCGCTTAGGGTTGTCTCGCGCCACCGGTCAAAGTTGTTCTTGAGCGATTCAAGACGTTTGTAGGCAAGGTCTAAAGCAGGTTTTCCCAATAACAAGCGCAGGGGCGGCTCGTCGGCTTCGACAGCCTTGAGGATGGCGAGCGCCGCCCTTGCCGGATCGCCCGGCTGCTTGCCTGAGCCCGCTTTTGTGCTCTCCCGACGTTTGCCTGCGGTTTCGGCGTAATCGGCGATCGCGACGGGCGACTCCTTCATGGAGCTCCCTGCCCAGTTTGTTCGGAATGCTCCCGGTTCGACGATGATCACTTTGATGCCAAGAGGTGCGACCTCCTGAGCGAGCGACTCACAGACCGCCTCCACAGCAAACTTAGTAGCGTGGTAGTATCCGGTCGCGGCAAACGCCATCAGGCCACCGAGGGAAGACATGTTGACGACTGTACCGCTTCTCCTGGCCCGCATCCCGGGGAGGACTTGCTTCGTGACATCGATGAGGCCGAAAAGGTTCGTGTCGAACTGCCTGCGGATATCGTCGTCCTCTCCTTCTTCGATCGCTGCAAGGTAGCCGTATCCGGCGTTGTTAACGAGGACGTCGATCCTGCCAAACCTTTGCAGCGCCTCCTTGACCGCGGCGGCGATCGCCGGCTTCGAGGTGACGTCCAACTTTAGCGCAATCGCGTTGTCGGGATGTTGTTCAACGATATCGGCAAAGCGCGAGGGATCTCTCGCGGTAAGGACCGCCCGATATCCTTGCTGCAAGACGAGCTTGGCGATTTCCAGGCCGAAGCCTCCAGATGCGCCAGTAATGAACCAAACAGGTGTCAGAGACATTGCGAAACTCCTTAATTTCAGTAGGCCGTGCCGCGGCCACTTCTGCGACCGGTTGTCATGGAAATGGAGAGCGCATGCGAAAAACGATAGACCAAAGCTACCAATGTTTCCTACGATCCTACCAAAACCGGCGTCTCGAACTAGGTTCGGCCCCATTTATCCATCGGGGGACAGTCAATGACGACACTACAAGCGCTAATTTCGATTATCGATCGGCATGCTAAATCTCCCCGGCAATTCACATCTATCGACGGCCTGTCGATCTTCAACGTCAAGGAACCGACCTCGCCGGTGGATAGCGTGTATGCGCCGCGCATATGCATGGTTCTCCAAGGCCAAAAGAGGATCTCGTCCGGGGGGAGGACCTTTGATGTTCATTCAGGTCAATACTTCATGTCCACGATCGACTTGCCGGTTTCGGCCAGCATCACCGCTGCGTCCGAAGCCAATCCGCACTTCGCATGGTCCCTTGAACTTAGCCGGCAAGACCTTGTGGAGGTTCTGCAAAGGTTCAGCCCGGCTGAGCGGCCTTCGGAGAGTTTCGGACTGACTGTTGGCGATCAATCATGCGAAATGGCCGAGACGGCGTTTCGGCTTTTGGGCCTTCTCGATCGGCCGGATGAACTGGTCGTGCTTCTTCACGCGACGAAGTTCGAACTATACTACCGTTTCCTGCAGAGCGAGCACGGAGCACTGCTACGCGATTTCGCGACCAACGGAACGATGATTGCGAATATCGGCAAGGTCACATCCTGGATAAAAGACAACTTCGCTAAGCCGATGACCATATTAGAACTCGCCAATAGAGTTGGCATGAGCCCTACCTCGCTTCATCGCCATTTCAAGGCGTTAACGACAATGTCCCCGTTTGAATACAGGTCAGCCATCCGACTTCAGGAGGCACGCAGGCGACTTCTGATTGGCGGGGTCAGTGCCCGTCGGGTCGCCTTCGATGTCGGTTATGACAGCCAGACACAATTCACCCGGGAGTACAAGCGCCTGTTTGGGCGGCCGCCTGCAGCGGATACCGCTCATCTCAGAGGTGTTAGGTAGTCGCTCAGCGTAGACTGCCAAAATGGGCACGGATGTCCGCCACCAATTCTTCCGGTCTTTCCATGGCAGCCAAATGCCCTCCTGCCACATGCTCGTTCCAAGCAACCACATTGTAAACTCGCTCCACCCAGGAGCGCGGTGGCTGCGGCAGCTCCTTCGCGAAATGGGAAATCGCGACCGGCGGGGTAATCCGCTGCCCTTTCCGGAAAGATAGCGGCTGTGCCTTGCTTTCCTTGTAGAGCCTGAGGGATGCGTCGAGCGATCCGCTGAACCAATACAGGCAAATCTCCGTCAGGAGGGTATCCATTGTGAAGACGCTCAGGACATCGCCGTTGCAGTCGCTCCATGAGCTGAATTTTTCGACAAGCCACGCCGCAAGCCCGACCGGAGAGTCCGAGATCCCGTATGCGAGTGTCTGGGGCTTTGTCGCTTGTATATGCGCATATGCACCCTCTTTATCCGCCCAGTTCGCCGCGGCCTTCCTGAAATCCTTTTCCGCTGGCGACAGCTGAGCAAGCCCCTCGTCCAACGGCGCGGAGAAGCTTCCGGGAATGTAGTTCAGGTGGAGCCCGATAACGTTTCCCGGGAAGCGAAACCCGAGCCAGCTCGAAACAGCCGCTCCGATGTCTCCGCCCTGGGCGCCAAATCGCTCGTATCCCAATCCGATCATCAGTTTCTGCCAAAGTCCGGCTATCTCAAATGGACTTATTCCTGGTCTCTCGGGTGCCGACGAAAACGCATAGCCCGGGAGCGACGGCACCACGAGGTCAAAGGCGTCGCGCTCGTTGCCTCCATGAGCCACGGGGTCTGTCAACAGAGGAATCACACGTTCCATCTCGAGGAAGGACCCCGGCCATCCGTGGGTCAAGATAAGAGGCATCGGCGATGGCCCCTTCCCCTTCACAAGGATGAAGTGGATCTTGAGTCCGGCAATTTCGGCAACGAACTGCGATAAGCGGTTCAGGCGCGCTTCCTGGGCTTTCCAATCGAACTTCTCCAGCCAGTAGCCGACAAGGTCTCGCATGAAAGAGAGGCTACTGCCATCGGCCCAAGTCTGCGGATCGATTGCGCCTGGCCATCGAGTGTTTCGAAGTCGTTGTTCGAGATCACGCAATTCGCCGTCCGGAATTTCGATCAGGAAGGGATTGATGATCATTGCCGCGCCTCGCCGTCACCAGCGCTTGACTTAGAGCCTTGGCGGTCGAATGCAAGTCTGAGCGAAGATGGGTCGGCCAGCCCGTCTTCGCTCAGCCGCACCGTCATTACGTGAGCTTCTGCAGCGGCGTCCGTCGGCGTCTGCGTGACGGCTTGCGCGTGGGTGAGGCGGCTGCTCCCTTCCTCGGTGTGGAGCGCCGTCGGGCCATTTCGACACCCTTAAGACCGTAATGAGCACGCACGATCTACCTCGTCGTCCTCCCACACAGGCTTGGGGGCGCTGAAAAGAGGTGGTCAGTGGACGACTTTCTGAAGGTCGCGGCGATCACTCCCAAAGTGCTGCTGTCCGCAACGCCCTTGCCGAACCCAGCGGCCTCGAAGGTAAATGCCCAACCAGCAGCGGAACCGGACAAAGCGTCGTCCGTACACCCGTGGACCCGAGGATACAGCCCGCCAAGGCCTTGGTAGCTCAGAAGGTAGCGAACGAGAACGTTTGATATCGGGCGATCCGCGAAAGCCGTAGCGCTCGTCCTTGGCTTACAAGTCCTACGGCGCCATTATTCAATCTTCCCGGTGCGATAAATGCCGATTTAAGGCCGATTTGTTTCCCGCTTTTCAAAAACGATGGTGACCTTCATGCCCATGCCAGGCGTTGAAACGACCTGAACATCCGCCTTGGCGTTCTGCTTGATCGATTGCACGATCATGGCGCTCAATTTTCCCCGCCGCGGCCAGTCGGAAGGATTGCTAAGACCGACGCCATTGTCTGCAACCGAGATCCTACAGCCCGCATCATCCACGACGCAGCGCAGGACGATCTCGCCGCCCTCACGATCCTTGAATGCATGTTTGAGTGCGTTCGTCATCAGCTCGTTGACGACCAAACCAACCGGCATCGCAATATTGACGGAAACGGGCCAGGTGTCGACTTTCATATCAAGCCGAATACCCTGAACCGAATGCGCGGCCATAACTGCCGAAGCAATCTGGCTCACATACGTCCCGAGATCGACAGTCTCATCCGCGTTGGTATCGGAAAGGGAACGGTAGAGGATTGTCAGCGCGTCTACCCGGCCTGCAAGTCGGTTGAAGCGCTCGCCTTCGTCCGGATGTTGCGCGTTCCGGGCTTCCATACGGATCAGCGCGGTGATCATCTGAAGATTGTTTTTGACCCTGTGCTGCAACTCCTTGAGCAGCACGTCCTTTTCCGCCAGCGCGGTGGCCAGGTCAGTCCCGGTCTGGCCACTATTCGTGGCCGCGATTGCGACAAGACGAAAGAGAGGGGTGCCAGCGTCATTGACGATTGTATTCGACCAGGCGTCAATATGCGACTCTGGCTCAGTCCTGGCGGATGTCGAAAACGTCCCCAGATACTCCTCGCCGGCCACAATCGCAGTCGCAAGGTCCAGGTCTCCACTTACAGAGCGCGCCAGCGGAAGCGATGACCATGGCTTGCCCTGCAGCTCCTCTGCTGAAACCCCCATCAAACGCTCGAATTCAATGTTGGCGTATACAAGCACCTCGGTCGACGCGAGTTCCGCCACGGCCACTCCGAACGGCACGTGATCGAGGAATTGGCGGAAACGGTGATCATCCAACGCCTCATCAAGATGAGGAAGGTCCGCCACTGTTTCAGGGCTCATCGGTGATTCTTCAGTTTCAGTCATTTCCAACCCGCACCATTTATCCTGCGCTGCTTATCATGCCGGATGGCGCGGCGCTAAGGGATTCCGATTTTTGGAACGCCATGCCAATCAAGCGGTTCTTTGACCGGCTTTTAGCGCTTCGCGAGCCTCAATTGTTCCAGCTCCGGCCGGCCCGCTTCTCGAGCGTGGACAAGAGAGATGCGCTCGCGTTGCTGATCGTGATAGCTCTACCGCCATCTTTGCAGGCCGGTTCCAGTGAGAGGGGACGCCTGAGAGTCCGCAGCCGCGAAGCGTCTGTCGGCGAGCTGCTTTCTGGCGTGTCCCAAATCTTTGGGTGGGCTTGGGTCGTTCGGCAAGCAGCGCGGATGTTGCAGACATCTGCTCGGCTCGCTCCCTGGGCATAGTCAGAGCAAGGCCGCAGATCCCAGCCCGATCTGGATGCGTGCAAGCGGCGCTGTCAGCTTCCAGACGATCAGTCCGTCCGTGAAACTCCATTGCGCTTGGCCGGACAAGGCGGATGGCACCAGCTTACCAAGAACGAGGGCGCCGAACCCGTCCTCATGCGCCAGTAGATCGGCGTAAGCCACCGCCGGCTCAGACCAGACGAGCTCGAATATGTCGCCGCCCTCTCCGCTCGTCAGCCCCCAAGTGACGGATATTCCGCCAACATCCGTAACCCCGAAGCGCATCGCATTCATGATCAGTTCGTGGAAGGCCATGCCAAGATTGAGGACAGCGTTGGCGTCAAGTACGATTTCCGGGCCCAGAATTTGGACCGGCTGTAGAGCCTCGAAGGGTTGGAGTTGATGCGCCACGAGATCGGCGAGCCTCACCCCCGCCCAATCGACCTGTGACAGCAGATCATGTGAATGAGACAGGGCCATAATACGTTCGCGGACCCGCTTCTCAAATTCTTCGATTGAGCGGGAGCGTGTCGACGTCTGCCGGATAACGGCAAGGACGACGGCGTACTGATTTTTAACGCGATGATTGATTTCTCGCATCAACAGGCGAAGCCGGCGATCGCTTTCGCGTGTCTCCGAGATGTCCCGGGCGATGCTCGATGCACCCACGAGTTTCCCGGCCCGACTTTTGATTGGAGAAATGGTGATCGAGATCGGGACTATCCGTCCGTCTCGGTGGCGGCGCGTCGTCTGAAACGGCTCGATCGGCTCCCCCAGTTTCAGCAGGCGCAGGATGTCCGCCTCCTCATCCCGTTTGTCGTCGGGTATGATCAAATAGATCGATTTTCCGACCACCTCGGTTTCCGGATAGCCGAACATGCGTTCGGCCGCCCTGTTCCAGCTAACGATCGTGCCTGAAAGATCCTTACTGATGATCGCGTCGAAGGAAGACTCGACGATGGCTGCGAGCCGTTCTGCACTATGCTCTTCCATGCCCGACCGCTTGGCTTATTGCTGCCTACTGGGAGTGATTTAGGCGGTCGCCTTGCAGATCAACCTCGAAGACCACAAGAAAGTTCAGGTACGCTACCGCTTACCCAGAAATTCGGGACTCGGACGACCGTGAACCCTGGTCAGGCACGGTCATAGGTAAAGGACGTCAAGAGCGTCGTCACGAAATTGCTGGCCCGTTCCTTGACCAACATCTCGGTCCACTCGTTAGTGCCGCGAAGCCTCAAGTCCGTCTGGATGCTGTCGACGGCCGCTTCTTCGATCCGCTTGATGTGGGAGCCGAAGGCCGCTTCGCCAGCACCATGGTACATGTCACGTATCACCATGCGCAGGATTTCCTGGATCGCTATCTGCCAAGCTGTATTGATTGCCTGTAGCTCGTTCGTGTCCGGTGCCATAAAAGGCTCCTAAGGAATGAGTAAGTTCGAGCGTGACCGTATATCACGCCCTGATCTATTCCACGGCCCTAACCATCAAAATGTGGGCGCCCGGACGCTAAGCCCGACGGGCCTTGCGGGCAGCATAGCGTCTGTCCCGCTCAGCCTTGCGAGCGGCCTCGTCTTCCACGACGAGCGATATCCGGGCGTTTTCGGCGGACTTTTGCGCCTCAATCTCGGCCGCCGCGGCTGCCTCCATGGCTGCCTGCTCTTGCGCCGCAAGAGTTTCTAGGCGCCTACGCTCCTCGGCTTTCAGTCGTTCCCGTTCCGCACGGCGTGCCTCGCGGGCTTCAACAAGCGAGATGCGCTCCGTCTGTCTGGCGGCTTGTAATGGCTCTGCCGCTGTCTTTGCTGCTCGATATGCTTTGAGAAGGGCTGCTTTGGCGTCCGCAGCAGCGGCGCGTCGGTCGGTGTGTTCGTTGTTTCTGGCGTGTCTCAATCTATATCCTGACTCTTTGCGTTTGGGATGATCTCAGCTGGACTTCGATCGTTTGGCAAGGAGCGCGGATGTTGCGGAGATCCGGTCAGCTTGCTCCTTGGCGAGCCGCGCTTCGCGCAGCCTGATGGTCTTGGCATCGCGCGCCTGAGCGATCGATGCGAGCTCTTCCGCCGCATTGTTCTTGGCGAAAAACTCGGCCTGGAGATTTCCGAAGGCCGCCTCGGCCTGCCTGCGAGATTTGCTATACGTTTCTGTCATCGAATTTCCTCGATCTGGGCTGTGAGGCCAAAACGAAAGAGGCCAGGCGAGCCCGCCTGGCCTCAAACTGATACATTGCTCCCGGCAGTGCCAGTACATCCGTGGTCAAGGGGAAGCAGGATATCGATTAAGCGGACTGCAGATTGCAGGCCGACATCTTGCCCGACTTACGATCGCGCTCGAGTTCGAAGCCGATCTTCTGGCCTTCGACGAGTTCACGCATTCCGGCGCGCTCGACAGCCGAGATGTGAACGAAGGCGTCAGCGCCGCCGTCGTCAGGCTGGATGAAGCCAAAGCCCTTGGTGGAATTGAACCATTTTACTGTGCCAGTGGTCATGATGAACCCTTTCAAGCATAAAGTTGAGAAACCGCGAAGCTGATGCCACGCGGACGAAAACCGACTATTTTTGAAAGGGAAGTTCGCTTAAAGCGCGGTGCCAATCGCGCGGTAGACAAAGCTCGGCAAGCAAAAGATCGATGCGGCTTGTATACGGCAGGCGGGCGGGTTCGTCAACGGTTAGTTTTCTAAGGTGGTGCTATTCTCCTTATGGCTGCTCCTTCGCGAAGGACCCGCAGCCGGCAGCGGATTAGAGCGGTCCTCACCGGACTGCCTCCAGCGCTCCTCTCAGATCATCGATACCGCCTGCAAGGGAGGTCTTTTATCAGTCGAAGCCGCGGACCAACCCTGTAAGGTCGCCCTTATGGGCAAGAAATCGAGATTGGCCTGCTGCCGGTTTCGTGGACACCGAGTGAAGGTGTTTCCAATGAAACTGGAGCGCATGAATGCAACGAAGGAAATTCGGCCGCGAGTACAAGCTTGAGGCAGTGAAGTTGGTGCGAGAGCGCGGGGTCAGTGTTGCGCAAGCCGCCCGCGACCTGGATATTCATGAGAATGTGCTGCGCAAGTGGGTCAGGGAATACGGTTCAGACCCGGCGCAGGCGTTTCCTGGTCCCGGGCAGATGAAGCCCGAGCAGCTTGAGATCGGGAAGGAAGGGTTGATATGACTGGACATCGCTCCTTTAACGACTGCGTAACAAAATGTCGCCTGGACGTCGGGCTCGCAACGATGACGCGACGAGGGCGCCTCTCAAGGGAATGGCACTGTACGAACTGCGTGTGGCGCGTGAACGCGCACTCCATGTGAAGCAAACTATGTCGGTCGGCAGGTTGAAGACAGGCTCTGTCCGAGTGCCTCAGCGCTCTGGTGACGAGGAGCCCCATGCACCACGCTAAAAAAACTTTAGCATTCACGAAAATAAAAAAATATTTTTAGAAGAACGGTGATACGATACGTTTGTAGAATAAATTTTTAAACAGGAAAATCATGCGATATTATTTTCCAGACTTTACGGGACGGCAAATCACTCTCTTTCTTATCGAGACGTCAGTGCTCACAGCCGCGCTCATTGGCATCCTCGTTGTTACCATACCTATGATCTGAGCCAGGCGTCGATAAAGACCGTTAAGGTGTATCGGCATGAGCAAATGCCCAGCCAGTTAATTCGGCCGGGTAGGTTTGCCGCAGCTCCAGTCACCGTTCGCCTCGCCCGATAAACCTTCGATCGGACTGTAATGTGGATTCTCTGCCAGACAAAGAACTAGACCGTCTACTCTTTGACCGGATTTGGGCTCTCGGCGCCAAGGCTGTGCAAGAGAATCGCATTTCTGCGCTCGCTGATGCCACCCGCAGTACCCCTACCTTGGAAGAATACCAGAATAGCCGCGGCGAGCGGATGAGCGATTTTATCAAGGTCATCAAACTCGGAATCGCGCAACTCCGCTAACGCCCATTGCTGATCCGTTTGTTCAGAAATCGCCATTCGCCAACTCACACCTCAGGAAGTCTTTTAGATGAATGACCGCAGTCAGATGGCTTTCACGCCAATCAAGCAGATGAAAAATCACCGCTCTCAAAAGAAGGATCTAAGGTTCGCCGAAAACAGGGTCGAAAAGCTAACCCAGCTTGTTGTCTGTCAGGCTGCGATTGTCAGAGCGCATCGGGTCAACTGCGCTTCAGCGGAGTCGGATAAAGCGCTTCTCGCGAGGATCTGTGATAGCAGGCGTCGCGCTGTGGATTCCCTGCTGCGTGTTCAGGCTTTTTGTTAAGCCACCCATCGATTAAGGTCCGAGATGGTGATGGAGCTGGCAATTTCCCTTGCTGTTTGTCTTAAATGTACGCTTGGGGAGACATCATGTCGAAATTCAATTGGGTATTGTTGGGCGCTTTAGCCGTCGCTCAACCCATCAGCGCGCGCGCCGAGCCACTCGAAACCCTTCACCTCAAGGAAAGTATCGATGTGGTCGGGCAATCGTTGGGAACCAGTCGCTCCTACAAAATCACCACTGGTAGATCGCGGACAATACTGTTCTCCGTCGTTATCGATGCTTCCTGTCACTACACGCTGCAGAAGGGAGGACATAGAAACATCCAGCCACGCGCCGAAAACATTCCCATCGAATTTTCGGACAGAGCTTCGATTGCGGAATTTTATATTCTCTCCTTTTCTCAAACTCGCCCCGCCTGGCAGGCAAGCAGACCTTGCGGGTATTCATTTTCGCTTAAATGAGGGGCGGCCTTCGAGGATCAGCCGAATTGATTCGCTAATACACGTGCCCTGTGAGCCTACTGTCTCGCTTGGCCGTTTGGTACCTGTTCCGGCATCTAAGCTTTTTGGAGCCCCCCACACCCCTGGGAGGGCTCCTTTTGATGGGGCCCGGGGTGCGGCGAGGTATTAAAATCCAACTGCTTGCAACGAGTAGCGAACGCCCTACTTGGATAACAAGCTCGCCCGGAGAATGGTTGTCGCCACTTCTCGGTCATCTTTCGGACAGCCCCCTTGAAGGAGCGTGCGATGTCCACCAGATCGACCTTAGGGAGTATGAGCGCTAAACGGCGGGAGTCGGTCCTGCGCTCGCTCGTATCGATGCTGCAACACTCCGCGGGAGTAGCTAAGCTTCGACAGTATCCGAGTTGGAACGAGATGGAAGTGTTGGCCGCAGAACTATCGCAAAACGCGGCCGCCATTGCTCAGGAAACTTCGGAAGCCGCCGAAACGTCTGTCGCACAGGCCATAAGGCTTGTGAGTGAGTTCGAATTGCATTATCCCTCCACTGATTTTAGCTATCATTGAACTCGTTTCCATGATCCGTTGATGATGGGTTGGTGTGGTCCGAAAGCAGAAAACCACATCCTTTAGCGGATATCTTTCCAAGTCCGACAAGGCACTTTGTCGAATGCGTTGAGCATGGTTGGTAACCACAAGGTGGGTAACGCGCCTCAGCCAGCGTAACGCGGAGGGTAGCGATGGCCGAAAAGGAATAGGGTGGCTAGGGCTGAGCGTTTCTGATGTAGCGGCACGAAGAGATTTCTGACTGCTGAAAATACCAGGAGGAAACGTCGCAAGCCGCCCACGGAACGGAAGCGCTCATCATCCACTCTTGTTTTCGTAGCGGCACGTGAGAATTCTCCGCGCGATTGTTCAGGCCGTTGTGTGGTCGATGTTCGATGCTGCGCGGTACGTACCGCTCTGCTGCTCCGTAATTTTCAGAACTACAGCGAGGGATGTTCTGTGATAGCCACTCGCCGCACCGTTCGGGCGGTGCGACATTCTCTCCGTCGCCGCCTATCAGGTACGCTGGTCGGTCTATCGCTTGAAGACTTTCCCGCGAAAAACCCAAGACAGAGCGGCCCGGAGCAATGGCGAAGACAGCGCGGATTCGGGGATCGGAAAAATCACTTCGCCGCCGATCCCAGGACATCCGAAAAACCGGGTTCTCATAGAGTTTTGGCAGTTCATCGGCGAGGTCTGGAAATTCTCTGGGTCCCCGAACAGGACTCAATTCCGGATTGTCTAGCTCGAACTGCGAAAATGCAACACGGGCTCCAGCCAGTAAAAGGGTCGTGTATGCGCCTGCAGAGAAACCCGCCGCGAAAATCTGTTCTGTAAGCAGTGTGCCGATCACACTTGACCACCAAGACGGGGGTTCGTTTTGAAGATCGGCCGGACCCAAGGCGAGTGTGTGTTGATCGCGGTCACGCCGCAAATTCACATGCTGTCGATAAAGGGGCGTTGGGTGAGAACCCATTCGTCAGGATATGGCTCGTGATCCTGCCGGTGCTCCGTCTGGTACTCGCCCCAGCCCTGAAGCTTCCAGTATTTCGTCATGACATCGAAATGGCTATGCCCGGTTATCTCGCCAGCCTTAACAGCCCCCTTATTAAGGAGCGCTCTGAAGCCGTCTCCCATTGGGCCAGCAAGACAAAGGCCGGGGAGCAGTTGACCGTCTGGCTCGGGATCGAGCCAGATTTCGTGGACGAGTTCGTTTTTCATTGAAGTGTTTTACTTCACGAACCATCCTTCCGAAAGAGGCGGTCGGACGCAAAGGGGGAGCTACTACGTGTGGAAATTGCTTGCCATGCCCGGATAATTCCCCGGTAAAAGCTTATCGATGCGGGACTGCCTGTGGCCGTTGATGATGGCGGTGAGCGTGGCGGTGAAATAGGTGAGCGGATCAACGGCGTCCCGCTTCAGTGCCGCAAGACAGGGGCTCGATCCCTCCTGGTGGAAAAAACGAGGCTTTCTTGTATCGCGAGGAATGGCCGCAGATCCGGCGTCCCCACATGCCCCGTCATGTGGGGTGGGCGTGGCCAGCGGAAGAAAACGAGCAGGCCGTTTGCGGGAAGACGATCAAGCCGAGCTTGCGAGGCGGTTTTTGGTCAGACAAGCCGCATCGAGACCGCGGTGGGTTGCTTGGGGAAGGGTCGGACAATGGCTCTAAGGGCGGGCGTGGATCCGGACGGTGTTTTCGGAACATCCCTGCTATCGCTCCCCGAAGGCCTGTCCTAACGCTGGAGTGATCTACGACATTGGAATTCAGAGCGTGGCGGATGAGATCGGTTGGGTTGAGGGAAGATCCGACCGTTCCGGCGGCTAGGTACGGTTGACTGCCGCCAGCCTGCGGCTCGCCGCCGCTTGCTTGACGATGCCGGCGATCTTTTTCAGGAAGGCCGGGCTGAAGCTGCCAAGCGGCCTGCCCGTTTCGAAGTCGAAAGCCTTGTCGAGCTCGACGCGGTTGTATTCGTCGAGAATGATCCAGCAGGGAAAATCAAGGCCGGCGCGGCGGCACTCGATCTCGCGGATCGGCAGGAACAGGCGACCCTCAGGCGGAATCTGCGAGGTAATGGCGAACAGGAAAACGGCGCCCGGGACGGCGGGTGTTCGCACGACGACGCAAACCGGACGAGCCTTGCGGCCGCTCTCCTCGCCGGCGTCCGACTGTCGCTTCCAGAGGTAATGGAAGCGGACGACGTCGCCTGCATTAAACATGATCGTCCTCAAGCAACGCGTCGAGGCCGGTCATCAGCTCCGCATGGATTGCGTCGGGAGCATCGTCGAGGCCATAGGCCACCGTATGCGAGCCGCCGATAAGCTTTCGGTACTGTTCCGCCGTCAGGATGACGAGCTTTTCCTTGCCACGCTTGGTGAGTGCCACCGGCTCGATCAAGGCCGCCTCCAGGATCTCTCCCGAGGCCCGGTTCATATCGGAAAAAGAAAACTGCTTCATAGGCACCTCCAGGCAGTTACGTAAAATACGTATTTTATGCGGTTCGCGCAAGCCGGCTGCTTGCTGCAACCAGTCGGCTTTCATCAGTGAGCTAGAAGAGCGGATCGAGGAATGTTCTAAGCACACAGCGCAGCCGACAAGGATAAGGAAATATTTGTCGCCAATGCGGGAAATCGATCAAGGCGCAGCCGCTCTTTTGTCAGACCTGTCTCATCGATGTGGCCATAAAGATCGTTCCCTTGTCGCGCAATCAAAGGAATTCGCGAATGGCAGCGCCGCAAACATTGAATGCACGCGAAAACCCGGTACTCCGCATTGACTTTAAATGGCGACGAAACAAATGCTTCGCCCGCCTAACAGAGGAGAACACTGATGGCTGACGAAACCACGATCGAGACCACTGCCACGACCGAAGCGCCGGCCGTAGCCGCCGCTGAAAAGAAAACCCGCAAGTCGCGCACGCCGAAAGCCGCCGCCGAACCCGGCACCGTCGATCTTACCTCTGCGCCGGTAAAGAAGCCCGCCAAGAAGACGCGCGCGAAGCGCGGCTCCAAGACGGCTCCTGTCAAGGCTGTAACGGCTCCTGCCGCACCGAGGGCGCCCGCGGCTCGCGCGCCCCGCGTTGCTTCCACCGCTTCCGCTCCGGTCGCTACCGCTGTTGACGTTCTCGATGATATCGCGGACCTCATCAAGCTTGAGGAAGAGAACAAGCAGCTTCGAAGGGAGCTCTCGGAAAAGCTGCGCGCCGAAAATGCGGATCTGCGCAAGCGCCTTGGCAAGGGCTGAATTCTGGTCTGAGCGGCGCCACGTATTTCAATCCGATGGCGCCGTGGACCTTTCGCCTGGTTCGACCAGGATCAATGCGGTCCTCTTGGTAACAATGAATGACCGCGGCAATGTCCCGCCATCATGCTTTGAAGGTTGAATGCAATGAGAACGCCATGGAGATTTGTAGCTGACCTGGTGTTGCCTAAGCCGAAAACACATGGTCGTGACGAGAGCGCAGCAGTCGCACCGAAAACCATTGCTCTCGAACACAAGCCTGTGCCCGAGGCGGAACAACCTAGCCTCGATGTAACGGCACTCGACCGCTCCGCTCAGGTCGAGGCAAGCCGATCCCTATCAGATACCCATCCGCCTGAGACCGGAATACCGGCATCAATTGAAGACGCTCCTGCGGTCGCAGTCGCTGACGACAGGCCCGCAAACCTCGCCAGCAAAGACAAAGCCGAAGAAACTTCACCTGCGTACTCGGAAACCGCGGCTGCCAAAGCAACGACTAAGGCAGCGCCCACGCGCCGGAAGAAGGTTTCTTCGCTCGCGGCACCGGCGACCGGCCCAGCTTTAGACGAAGCTCCTTCTATCCCCACCGGCCCGAGATCCTACATGGATGAAATGGCCGACCTTGATGCTGAGGTCGACGCGTTGCGGCGTCAGCTTGCAAAGAAGCTCAGCGAGCAGAACGCTCAATTGCGCAAGATGCTCGCCAGGTTCGATCCGCGCTAATCGCGGACTACCAATTCCGCTAAACGGAAGGCTCCGCCGGAGACGGAGCCCATGGTCTTCATTATTCCCGGTTGGGGTGATGACAGCGGACGATCTCCTTCGACAGCTCCAGCTCGCTGATCATCCTGACCGAGCGCTCGTAGAAGGAAGCCCCGCCCTCGTCAGTTCCACCCGCCGCGCCGTGCGCAGCAAAAGTTTCACAAACTCACTCGACGACGGGAACCAAACCGATTGCATGTAAGTCCTTGCGTTAGGATCGCGTAGCGGCATATCTTGCCCTCCCCTCTGTTAGCCCTGAGGCCGCGTGATCCCACCTCCAGCTTGATTTCGCCCGGAAGGGTTATTGACGGAACGGATCACCGCCGCACCTGTTGAGTCGCGAATCAGTCATGCGTGAGGTGATGAAATGGCCGAGCTCGAACTGTCGCCCGTCCGTATCAAGAAAATATCAGTGCAGATCGATGGACAAGGATATCGAGACTTTCATACTGTCTCGGGCCTCTCCGGACTGCTGATGTCCGAGAAATGGCCTAAGAAGGCTGGGAACACCATGTTCCAGCGCGCCTTAGCCCAGTGCTTTAGAGCATTGGCAACGCATGGCGGCGGGGCACGGGCGAGGAAAGCCTTCGTCGACGCGGCTCGGGATGCCAGAATCACTGTGCTGCCGGACGACGCGCCGAAGGCCCGTAGCGCTCCCGCACCTCGTCGTAAAACCCAGCGCAGCGACCGTTCTTCTGATCTTCGGCATCAGAGATGAACTCCCAGCGGAGCTTGCCGAGGATCCCGATCATCGGCGATCTAACGGCGGCCCGCGTCCATACCTATGCGGCCAGCAGCTCTCGTCACTAGCGGCGTGGAAGCAACCAGTCTTCCGCATCGCGATCGCGCATTGCTCGGGGCTCAATTCTTCTCCCAGTTCGCGCCAATACATTGGAGCGACCTTCTCGCAGTAGATATCAGGGTCCATTCCAAACGGTCTCCGCCCCGCGAGGCAATGGAGCCTAACCCGCTCAACGAACCGCTTACAGAATTCCTCTCTCGTCACGGCGACAGCTTACGACAGACCGTAAACCTCGGAAATTGCGGAAACTACGGATGTCCCCCACGCCCTCACCGGAGGAGGCGATGCCCTTTGACCTCATATCGCGTTCGCAAAACGTTCAAGTTGCGCTGCAATCCCGCGGAATATGTGTTGGCGGCCTCCGGAAAGACCGGATCGTGATGCCGATGTGGCTAGATCTAAAACGCTGCCAAAACAGCAGGAGCCGGAGAGTGGATCACTTTCCGGCTCCATGGTGCGAAATCGGGTTCAGTTAGCGGCAGACATTGGTCGTCCGCGTAACGCGCTCACCATACCGATACGTCGTTACCCTTTTGGTGAAGCAAGACGGGTGGCGCCGGTAATCTTCATGGACCATTCGAGCTCTCCACCCACGGTGACCGTTATACCAGCCACGATGCTCGCCACGTTCCCAGCCGCGATGCGGCCCCGGACCGTCATCAGTACGAATGATGACGCTGTCCGCATAGGACGCGGCCGGGACGGCGATGACGGACGAAAAAGCCAGAGCTACAGCCAGGATGATTTTTTTCATGGGGCTTTACCTGAATTTATTGGACCGCGGTTAAATGATTGCCCGGTCTTTGCGTTCCACCAAAAAACTCACTTCGGACTTCAGTCTGAGGTGACGTCAGACCATTGGCGCACCAGTGGAAGCCCCCTGTGGGAACCGGGGAGAGAATGACTAAGCACGCTGAAATACCCATTGATTGCTGGCCTGCTGTCCTCAGGGACGAGCATGCTGCCGCCTATGCCGGCGAGATGACGGTTGACGCCTTCCTGAGCCGTGTGTGGGTACGATATGGCCGAAGCCGTTCTCGACACCGGTACAGGCAAAGGCAAGTTCAGAGCGTGGGGGAAGATCGATCTGGACAGGGCGATCGACCAGGAAGCGTAAGCGGCGTGCCGGAGGCATACTGATGGTGCCTGTGGAACCTTAGCCTGTACCGAAGAGCCGGCTGCCCCTATCTGAGCGCCGCGCTCGGCGAGAATTTTCCGCAAACTAGTTGATCGCGGCCGCTAAAGTTTGGAATGACCGCCTCGACGCTTGGAAAGCCGAGCGACCCCGCCATGCAGCCGGTCGAGACGCTATCAAAATACGGCGACGCCCCTCATCTTCTTCAGTTCGAACCCGCGGTTTGGCAGATCCTGTGTCCATTCCGGCACGAAGCCGATGCCAAGACCGGCTGAGACCAGCGACACCAGCGAGAAGGTGTCGTCGCAGGTATAGGCGACATTGTCGGTCAGATCGTACTCCTCGAACTTCTCGGTAAAGTACCGCTCGCTGTAGGAGCGGTTCTGGCGGGAAAAGGAGATGATCTTTTCAGAGCGCAGATCCTCGAGATCAATCTCGCATTCCAGCGTGCTCGACAGCCGAGATATGAACGAAGGCGTCAGCGCCGCCGTTGTCAGGCTGGATGAAGCCGAAGCCCTTGGTGGAATTGAACCATTTTACTGTGCCAGTGGTCATGATGAACCCTTTCAAGCATCGCGTTGGAGGAGCGCGGAAGGAAGCTCCGGCAGTAATAAGGCGCAACATCATCTGAGAGGCTAGACCATCTTTTCGACTTGGGGTGTCGACGCCCAGTGACACCTAATTTGAATGGCGGCTGATAGTTGGTCCATCGCATTTTGCTGGTCGTTTTTTACCTATCCGCCTGATACATGGAAGCTTCTGTGGGTATACGCCACCATTTCGGCAATCGAGATGGTGGCCCGACTGAAGGGCTTCCGATGGGCTGGAAAACGCCAAAGTTCGAATACGTAAACGGATACAAGATCGTCGAGCTCGAAGGGCCAACCTTCAAAGTCTTCGACGGTGATCGCCAGATCGGTGACGAGTTTCCGTATTCTGGGGAAGCCGCCGCCTACGCGAACTCATTGCCAAAACGCATCGCGCAAAAGTAGGCGAGACAAAACTTTTAACTCCTTCTTCCCTGGAACAGCTCGGATGATCCCTGTTTTTTGCGGATCAAGTCCGACCCTGAGCGGGCCACGAGGGAACAAGGTCGTGAGGAAAAAGAAATGCTGACCTCCGACTGCAGCGCGCGGCTTTCGCCTGGTCTCACACTACTATCCTAGCCAGATCCAATCAAAAGCCTGAGGATGAAAGCGAACGGTCGCTGACTATGATGAAGAGGGCGCCGGCGCGGCGACCTGCCGCATAACCGCTCGACGCCCGACCCGCCGTAGATATCGGATGCCTATATCAGTGCAGCGTGCCACTGATGACCATATTCGAGACGAATGCCGACAAGAGCTTCTGGTCGAAATGACCGGGAGAGTTCATCATCATATTGATGGCCTCGGCCTGTGAGAAAGCCGGCTTGTAGGGGCGGACGGTTGTCAGTACCTCGTAGACGTCGCAAATGGCAGCAACGCGCGCAACGTAAGGGATCTTCCTTCCAGAAAGGCGATCGGGATAACCGCCGCCATCATATCGCTCATGGTGAAAACGACAGATGTCGAGTACTTCAGGCGGCGCCGAGCCTGCTTTCGCCACCATCTCGTAGCCCTTTTGCGGATGGGTGCGGACGAGATCCATTTCCTCGGCAGTCAGTTTGCCCGGTTTGTTCAGAACGTCATCAGGAATGGCCATCTTTCCGAGATCGTGCACAAGACCGCCAAGACCCAGAACGCGGACCTCGTTTTGCCCGTGACCGAGGCAGCGCCCGAATGCGATCATCAGAGCGCTGACCGCGAGCGAGTGGAGGAATGTGGTCTCATCCTTCTCCTTCAGCTTGGCAACAGCAACCAGCGCGCCGGTGTTGTCGAGCGTCTCCAGCATGATGCGCTCCACCGCACTGGTTGCTGCCTCATCTGCAAAATAACCGTTTACGCGAGCATCCTGTAGCATATGACGAAGATGCGGTCCGACCTCCTGAATGGATTGTCTGGCGCGATTGATCTCTCCACGTGAAAATACGTTCAGCAACTGGGCCTCGAAGCTCGCCGAAACCTCCCGGGTCGGAGCTCCTACGACATCTATGCCTTTCGTAATGTCGATGACCACGCTTCTGACATGGCTGCCAGCAAGCCTTCTGACATCATCTCCCTTCGAGACCAAGAAAGGCCTGAAGCGGGCAGCATCGATCTCGGTTGCGAATTCCATGTCGTTGATGAACATGCCGACCCGGAGCTGATTCAGTGGGATGCGTTTGAGCATGTATGATCTTCCTGAAAGTCTCGCACTATTAATGAAATGAACAGGAATATGTCTTAGCTGGAGTACAGAAGGGGCTCCGAAAAGGGCCCACCTCGTATCGGCCGCTGGCCGTGCGCATTCAGGAACTGTCCCGCCTTCAAGCCGTCCATCGCTCCTGCGAATAAGTAGCCCTGACCGAGCTTGCAACCAGATGTTTCAAGACGGTATGCTTGATCTTCATCCTCGATACCTTCCGCCACCACGCGAATACCAAGCTCGGCTGCGATCGAAAGCAACCCCCTGACAATCACCATCCCGGCGTCACCCAGTCTCGTTCGGTCGATGAAGGATTTGTCGATCTTGATGATGTCGACAGGGACGGTCAGCAGATGGGTCAGGGAGGCGTAACCGGTCCCGAAATCATCAAGTGCGACTTTCAGGCCCTCGGATCGCAGGGCGTTGATTTGATCCGCCACCACGTGGTCTCGCTGTCCGAGATAAACGGATTCCGTCACCTCCAGAATCAAGTGATCAAGAGGGACACCCGCCTCTTCGAAGATCCGGCATATCTTCTCTCGTAGTCCTCCCTTGCGGAAGTCGGCGGCTGAGAGGTTGACACCGACATGCTGTAGAGGAAGCGACTCGTCGAGCCATGCGCGCATATCCGCGGCAACCCTGCTCAACATCCGGTCTGTCAGCGCCGATGCGACTTGGGCGTCTTTGGTCGCCTCATGAAAATGAGCGGCCGCGATGACGTCGCCGGACGGGGTCCTCATCCGGCACAAGGCCTCCAGGCCGACGGCCTCTCGCGTGTCGAGCCGCACGATCGGTTGATAGTAGGTCTCGATGCGGTTTTCCGACAGCGCAAGGCTAACGTCCCTTACTGCGCGGAAGCGGCGCGTCAACGCTGTTCCGAGACCTGAATGGAACGCGATAAATTGTCCGCGGGCATGCTCTTTGGCGTGGTAAAGCGCGATATCGGCATTTTGCCGGACCTGCTCGGGATCCACGCCACCTGTCGCCAAGGCACCGCCGAGTGTCACGGCCGGAAAGACGACGTGGCCCGCGCACTCCGTGGGAGGTTCAAGTACGCTCAGGATCTCAGCAGCTTTACGCTGCAGATCGAGTTCCACTTCACCGACAAGGATGACAGCGAATTCGTCGCCACCGAGCCGATAGGTCTGTTCCCTTCCTGCGGCTGCAGCGATCCGTTCTGCCACGACGCGGATCAGAGCATCGCCGGCGGCGTGACCAAAGGTATCGTTGGCCAGCTTCAGATTGTCGACGTCGGCTACAAGGAGTCCCCAGCCGTTATTAGGAGGCAGCGGCGAGGTTCGAAGAGCAAGATCGAAGGCAGTTCTGTTCCGCAGCCCCGTAAGTCCGTCCGTATAGGTCAGACGCTGACGCTCCGCCACCCGTTCCTCACGCTCGATTGCAATGGAGCAGAGATGCACACAAGCGTCCACGATCGTTTGCTCAAGCTTGCTTGGGCCACGGTTCTCCCGGTAGTAGAAGGCGAATGTGCCGACGACGCGGTCGCCGCTCTTGATAGGGCTTGACCAACAAGCCTTCAGGCCGAGCGCGAGGGCGAGTGCCGTGTGATCGGTCCACCTGGGATCGGTTTTTATGTCGGTGACGACGACCGGCGATCCAAGGTAGGCGGCGGCCCCGCAAGACCCCGACGAGAGTCCGACTTTGAGGTTATCGACCGCGTCCGAATACGATTTTGGGAGAGACGGAGCCGCAAGTGTCGACAAGCTAGCGCCATTTGATCTGAGGACAGTGACTGTGATACCGGGAATCGCGGCTTCGACCTTTGTACACAGCACCGAAAGCGTGGTCGGCAGCGGTTCGCCTTTGGCAATCATTTCAAGAATGGCATTCTGCAATTCTAGGATCATCATGGGGCATCTCGAAAATGTAGCCCACCTTAACAGCTGCAATTTCAGATCAAGTTACCGTATCGATTAAATGTTGATCGATACTGTTGAATGTAGCCTCGAGCGGCTCCTCGCCCCGCGCCTCGATGACGTCCACGTTCGGAGTTCTGACCGCTCGGCATTGTGGGGTCACCCCGCCTGGAACCGACGCACCGAGTACCGAGACTGCGACAGGGGCCGCTCTGCGTGGCAGCCTGCGTCATCCCATGGGTTTGTAGCTGGTAGGTACAGCCAGATCCTCATATTATGCCGCGGCAACCATTCTCCGGGTCGTGTCTATGATTATGGAGTGATCATTGGACTTGCCAAAAACCTCCCATCCACCCGCAACATCTCATCCGTCATGTGCCTGTGACCCGACGTGACACTGACTGGCGCCCATCAATCCCTCACCGCAGCTGCGAGTTTCAGGCCGTCGATGCTGCCGGGCAGGTCGATGTCCGTGAACATGATGCGAATATCAGAATGGGCATTCAAAAAATCGACGGCTTCATCAGCATTGCCCGCTTCAACAACATCGAAGCCTTGTTCCTCAAGCGACATGGCGATATCCATGCGTACAATGACTTCATCTTCAATCACGAGGTTTGATAGTAATCTGCGGCGTCACGATCCTTTCCCGCTCCACACAAGACATTGGCTCTTCGCAACAAATCGCGTGACGCGCGTACAGGCAGTTCGATCCAGTAATCAGCCAACATGTCGGGGGTGATAAGTCTTGTCACGTCCGAGCACCTGCCGGAGTCATCCGTGAAAGCAGGCCTGCCGCCTGGCAACGAAATCCCGCAGGTGCATAAGTCATTTCAGGCGTTGAGCCGAAAAGCGATCCGAGAGCCGAGCGGATGTATCGCGTGCCGTAGCCTTGCCGCGTCGGCTCGCGCACGCTCGGCCCCCCGGTTTCGACCCAGCTCATAAAAAAACGGCCGCCTGTCTCGGTTTCGTGGATGGTCCACGTGAGGTCGACGGTCCCGGCGGGCTGAGAGAGCGCACCATACTTGATCGCGTTGGTGATCAGTTCGTGCAGACAAAGAGCGATCGTTGTCGCGGCATCGCGAGTGACGACAAGTTCCGGGCCACGCGCTACGATCCGGCTGGTTCCACCGCTTATATATGGCGAGACCGTTAGCTCGACGACGGCCGAAAACGAAACCTCTTCCCCGCCTGCCTCGAAAACTGCTGAGTGCACGTCGGCTAAAGCCTGCAGGCGGCTTGAAAAGTCGGCTGAGAGGTCTTCCACGGTCGCGGCACCACGTTTGGTCATCTGGAAGATCGAGGTCACGCTGGCGAGAATGTTCTTGACGCGGTGATTGAGTTCCAGGCGAATCTCCCGCTCACGTTCGATATTATCGCGAACCTGACGCTGCCGAAGCCGTACCAAAAGGTTTGATTGGATGGCGTTGACCAGCTCCAGCGGCGCGATCGGGCGGGTGTGGAACAAGAGCCGGGCGCCCGGCCATTCGCGCTCGAGGTGACCGCGGATCCGCGAAACCGATGCTGCCCGTTCGAGCAGGACAATAATCGGGACCTCCGACCAATCAGGTTGTTCGACGAGGTGATTGCCAATCCGGTCTATGACGCCCGCGTTCAGAGCCTCGTGCGTGATGGCGATGATGCCCGGTGATTGGCCGAGAAGGAGATCCAGGTCGTCGTCAAGTTTGGCGGCTTTGACAGCAACCCTCTGCTCGCGAAGAAACGCAGCGATGTAGTCGGAATCCTTGCGAAAGGGAGCAAGGACCAGCACCCAGTCCAGTTCGCTTTCGGGAGCATGGGTCATTTAGGATCAGGGAGAGGGTTATAGGGAACAACCGTGACGCTCCCACTCTGGATCAGCAGTTCCTGGACATTCAGGTCGTGGGGTCCGTGACGCTTTTTGACAACGGTGATGTTGCGGCGGAGACGCCCCTCATGCTCGACGATCCGCAGAAGCAGGACGGTATCGCCAAGGAAACTCACGTCAACATCGATGCCGACATTTTGGCCAATCAATCCATGCTGAGCGACGATCAGCATAGTGAGAACACCGGAGCGGGCCAGATATTTGAGAAGAGACTGGATGTCTCGGACAGCTTTTTCGCGGTGGGGAAGCGAATTGAGATAGCCCGTCAAGCTGTCGATCACCACGACCCGCACTTTGTTCTGGGTAACCGCGTCCTGGACGATCTGGCCAAATTCCCCGGGAGAGATCTCATTGGGGTTGAAGTCGCGCAGGATGAGCTTGCCGTCCTTATGGAACTGTCGCAGCTCCATGCCCAGCCCCTCGGACCGGCGGAAGAACGTTTCCAGACGTTCTTCGAAGAGGAACAGCGCAACACTCTCCCCACGTTCAAGCGCTGCGGTCGCATAAAGCGACGACATCGTCGACTTTCCGGTGCCGGACTGACCAATGACCAAAGTCGTGGTTCCGGCCTCTTGACCACCACCAAACATGTCGTCGAGTTCGGCGACACCGGATTTGATGAGTTGTGGCTTTGATCCTTCCGAATCCGTGCTCGGCATGATCCGCGGAAAAACGACGACCCCCTCGCCTTCGCGAATTGCCATGTCGTGGTACCCGTCAGCGACCGGTACCCCGCGCATTTTTGAAACCTCGACGCGGCGGCGGACGCCACCATATTCCTCGAGGGATTTGTCGAAGCGGATTACGCCGTGGGCAAGCCCCTCGACTTCCTCGCCGCTGCGGTCATTGGCCGAGTTCTGGGTGTCGAGGAGAAGCGCGACGACGTCCTGTTTGGCCAGGAACGATTTAAAGCCGATCAACTCGCGGCGGAACCTCGGCGAATCGCCCGTGATCAGCCGGATCTCGAGAAGCGAGTCATAGACAAGCCGGCGAGGCTTGTGCTCCTCGATTGCGGCTTCAATAGCCTTCCGCGTTTCATCAAGCCTCAGATCCGCCGTCAGAAAGATACTCTGATCGTCCGCTTCGTTAACCGCCCCAGATGTTGATAGTTCTTCAATGCGGATACCGTCCAGCGTCCAGCCGTGGGACAAAGCAATGGCTTCAAGCTCAGCGGCAGACTGGGAAAGTGTGACGTAGATGCAGCTTTCGCCGGCTTCCACACCAGCACGCAAGAATTGCAGTGCGGCCGTAGTTTTGCCCGAGCCGGGCGCACCCTGGAGCATATAGAGGTTCGATGCGGGCAAGCCGCCACGCAGGACCTCGTTCAGACCCTCGATTCCGGTGCTGACAATGGACGGCATTTTTCGTTTTGGCATCTCGGTCTTCCGTTGCAATGATGGGTGCGTGTCGATGTCGATGGCGCGCATCGTCCTTGGAAGAAGCCGCGCAGTTGTTATATTTTGCTTTTCCAAAACATCAATGACATCACTCTGAAAGCTGCGCTACGAGATGAACCAATTGCGATTTAGGGGGTGTTAGGTTGCGCTCTGATCGGCCGCCACAGAATCCTTGAGGGAATGCGGGGACCTGACCGGTGCTGTTGCAATTTTGTGCAAAATTCCACCATGGGTGGCTGGCGGCGACTGCTTGTGATTACGCCATTTATATACTGAACCCGACGGCTATGTCAGCATTTCCCGGTTTGAAGCGAGGATTGGCATCGCCGGGAGAACGCCCCCCGCCCCGCGCGGCACCTCCTTGGAGATTAAGCGTACCTTTTTCGCCTACGATCTCAAATCGAAACGGCGCTTCGGGAGTGCGCCCCCCTGCGACCTCTATGCATACGGAAACGCCTTTAACCGTGGCGCCTTGAAACAGGAGATGGTCATACGTTGTCCGCCGGTGGATTTCCTTCTGCTCGCCGAGCGCGATTGAAGGATACTGGCGCGACACCATGCTGTTGGAGGCAACGGGCTCGCCCAGAAGGTTGAATGCCAGATCGAGCGTATGGGCGCCCTGTATGGTGATGAGGTTGGCGAAGTTTTGCGGGTCCTCGAGATAAACGTATGGGTCAGGAACCTCTGGTCCAAAGCCGGCGGTCGATGAATAGATGTTTGCGCTCAGCAGGCGGCCGATGGCGCCGCCTTGCAGCAGCTCGCGGGCGCGTTTGACCGTCGGGCTGCCTCGTAATTGCAAACCGATCGCGGTGTGAACGTTGGCGGCGTCTGCAGCCATGCAAAGCTCTTCCGTTGACGCTGTCCGACCAAGCCTTATCGGCTCCGGTGTGAGCGTCGGCAGCGGGGCGGACGCCGTCGGCGAGAACCCGAACGAACGGTCAGCACCGGTCGCCTTCTTGGCGTCCTCGACGAGAATGTCGAAGCGAGCATCGATATAGGCGTGTGCTTTATCGGCCACGGCGGCATCGCCGAGCTTGGCGGCGACGACAGCCTTGCGGATCGCGGCGTCGGAGAGACCAGTGGTCTTGACGTCCTTGGCGATGACCGCAGCGGCTGCGATGAGATCGCCACGCTGCTGGACACGCTTGTCGAGATCGGCGTCGGAAAGCACCTTGGCCTTCAGGCTGTCGATTAGAGCTGGCTCGGGAAATCTGCACAGCCAGGATAAGTGGAATTTCTGCCTGACTTCGGCTTAGATGCCGGGAACAGGAGAGACCATGACGAGACG
>NZ_JACIAD010000013.1:0-54901 GCF_014193955.1 Rhizobium sp. BK379 | reverse complement strand
AACGCGCTGGCACCAATGATGGTGGCGGCATAATCGAGGCGGAAATCCACTTAGCGAAACGCCCGAAACTGTTCAGACAAACCGAGCCACCTCTCGGTGCTGGCGAAACCCAACCCTGCGCAACGTCGTGTTCTCACTCGGATCATCGAGATATCCGCGAAAGTCGTTGTGATGGCGGAAAAGGGCCGGTCGCTATTGCGTCAGGTCTACGGCGTCCAGATGGAGAAGATCGACGTGATCTCTGATGGGATCCCGGATATTGCTTTCAGCGAGCCTGATGTGGCAAAAGCTAAACTCGGCTTCGGGAACCGTTCCGTCATCCTTACGTTCGGCCTGCTGTCACCGAACAAAGGTATCGAGATCATGATCGTGGCTTCCGCGGCTGCTTGGGCAACGAACCGCCGCGCGCTGCGCGCAGTCTTCCTGCCGCGTCCGCCTCTCTTCCGGCGATCTTTCTGCTGTGGTCGTCACGGGCCTGTTCCAGTTCCTCAATGGTCGGAAGCGGGCTGCGCGCCGACGTCCTGTCGCCCGCCTGGTCCTTGTCTTTTCCGGGCGTGTCAGCCGAAGACGCTTTATCGATGTCCGCATCCAACGTTGTGCGGGCGGCCTCGGCTTCGGCGATCATTTCCCTGGCGGAGGGGCTTTGGGCAGGACGGCTCTCATTCGCATTGGCATGCCGGCCTGTGGTGGAGAGGGCGGGTCTGGTGGTCTCGTCTATTCTCTTGCGCATCGCTTATCCATCGGTCGCTTGCGTGGGGGCGGTTCTGGGCTGGCTGTCGGCCCGCACCCGGCAACGTGGAACCCGGCGCAGGGCCGGGCTCCTCGCCTCCGGCTGGCTTCGACCTTGGCCGGAAGTCGGCGCGCAGCCGCGCCGAGATGAAAGAGTGCGCTAGAGATCGCGCGTCAGCTCGTTATGAACGCTGCGCACGCCACGCGTTCGCAAAGTGGCTTCTTCGGCGAGCCAGATTTCCTCGCTGATGGAAACCCAGCCGGCAAGCGTGATGTCTCCGCCGCGCGCCGTCACGAATATATAGCTGGGGTCGAGATCGCCCGTATGGGCAAGCGCATCATAAACCGCCGTCTCGAGATCAACGTCCTGGGGCCGAGCTCGCGGGGCATCGTCCACTACGCTCAGATGTTTTCTATCGACTGACATTGCTCATCTCCGTGTCCGGTTCATCCCGGGTGTAAAAGCAAGACACGCTACGGCCTTCAGACTGGCTTGCCACTCTTCAGGCCGCTGTCTCCATGCATGTCGCATGAGACCGCCGCGAACTGTTGCGGGACATGCCTAGCGGTGGACATCCTTCTCCGTCAGCGTGTATCGGTCCTTACCGCCGCGGCCGTAGACACCGGATGCTGCCTCCAGAATGGCGGGGCGCGCCGCGTCGAAGGCGCTCAGGCATTCGGCTTCGGTTCGGCTCGTCTGGGAGATGGAGCGCAGCGCGCTCGTCTCGATCAGAAATCGCACCTCGAACATGCCGTCATAGCCGGAGAAACGAACCCCATCGCGGCCCTCGTCGAAACTACGGCTCTTATTGGGGAAGATCAGGGGCATCGAGGTCTCTCCAGAAATCGTTTACTCCGGCTCCTGCCGGAAACTCTTGGGCACGACACCTGTTATCGGCGGGATAGGCACGTCGGGCTCACATCGGGTCTGGGTCAGATGTCTTTTCAGGCTGTATCTTCGGCGCGCTCTTTAAAGTCCGCAGGCGGACGACAGCCATTGCTGTCATCCCTTGCGGACGCGTCCATGCTGTTCAGGATCGCTGGAAAAAACTGCTCTGCAAGGTGCCGGGGTACAGCGCGTCTTTGCCTATGAAGGGCTCTTTTGTTCCGGATACCTCTATGATGGGATATGGGGCGCGGTCCGGGTATTGCAATGACTTGCTGCCAATAAACCCCGCTAACCCAGTGGCGCGCGGCTGACGCCCTTACCGCATCCTCCAAGAGCCCGAGGAGATCTCCTTACGAGGTTGTTCAGGACCGCAAGTCCGGCAAAAGCTCCGCCGAAAATCTTCAGGCAGCTTAAAGTTTTCACTCGCCCCGCTGACCACGGATGTACCGGCAGCAGAACGGAGTGACTGCGAGGTCGGGTTAGCGCCCGGCCTTTTTGTTTTTGGACCGAGCTCTGACGGCTTTGATCCAACCCGACTTCTTGGATGCGTCCGAGCGCCAGACTGAAAGAAGATTGTCATGACCATGACGAAGCAGGCATTTTTCAAGCCCGAAAAAATTCGGCACGAGACAAGGCCGCGACCACGAGTGAGATCGCGCGGCAGATCATCGAAACGGAGAGGGCTGACCAGACCCGGAAGACTGCGCGCTTGCGTCAATTGCGCGAGGCGCAGCCGGTCGAGCCAAAGCCGGTCCGCCCAACTCGACGCCGAAGCAATTCCGGCTTGATGGCAACCGTTGAACGGAGCTGGTGTGGAAACACGCTTTTGTCGGGTCAATGCCGCCCCGGGCGCATGAATCGGAAGGACCGGATATGACTGCCACTCCTACAAATATTCTGCCAAGCTTCCCAATGCCGCTCCAGTAGCCGTCAGCGTGATCAGCTTTGTTTTTCTCATGTTCTTGATGGGGGGGGGGCTGGCTTTGGTGAACATATCCAACCTGAAGCAATCGCTGCTGCGCAGGCTTCCGAAGCGAGCAGATTACGCCACGCTCGATAGATGTGCCATGCCTACAAAGCATATAGTCGCGGCTGCAATATTACTCTGTACGCTTTCAGGATGCGCAACTACCGGCACAGAGAATAATTCCTACGCGACCCGCGCCGGGATTGTCCCAGTTCGTGGCAGCGGCATTAACGGCTACTGACCCTATCTGCACTCACGCGGCGTTCTGCATGCCTCGATTGCGGTCGTCTTTCCTCCAAGATCGTCGCATCAAGCGCTTAGCCTGTAGAAATTCCGTGAAGGCAGTTAAGGGGCTGTAGGCACTCGCGCCACCTAACGTGCCGCACTGGGCGATATCTTGCACCGCATATCCGAATCCGCTCGGAAACGCCGCCGCCTCCGACCGAGGCGTTCTGACATCATGTCCAGAAGCGCCCTTCCATTTGGCGCCCATGCCATGCCAAGATCGACGTGACCATACCCACCCGAGCGCCCCGCTTAGTCCTTCAGGACTCGCGTGACGCATCGGAACCCAACATGGCTAGTCGACGTGTCTTCTGGTTCCGCATGGCGGGCGGCGGGACGGTAACGCCGACAGTAGTTCTGCGCGCAAAGATGCGATCCGCCCTTCAGCACCCGCCTCGGAATCCGAATTTCCGGCTCGCGGGGATCGAAGCTCGCGTCTCGATCGCCGCCCCGCGGATTCCGGGGAATGCA
The DNA here is from genome assembly GCF_014193955.1 of Rhizobium sp. BK379. Taxonomy (NCBI): domain Bacteria; kingdom Pseudomonadati; phylum Pseudomonadota; class Alphaproteobacteria; order Hyphomicrobiales; family Rhizobiaceae; genus Rhizobium; species Rhizobium sp. BK379. The sequence goes on along the minus strand of NZ_JACIAD010000013.1, from coordinate 51,560 downwards.
GCATGATTCCGCCGCAGGCTCCGAGTGGCGGGTCGACCAGAAATCCGACGTCCATTCCCAGACGTTGCCGATCATGTCGTGGATGCCGTAGCCATTCGCCGGGAACGAGCCCACGGGTGATGTTCTATCCCCTCCCGCGGGCTTTGCGCTCACTGTGGGAAACGCACCCTGCCAGATGTTGGCCATGAGTCTTCCGCCGGGGATCAATTCGTCACCCCATGCGAATTCGGCGTCCTCGAGACCGCCGCGAGCGGCCAGCTCCCATTCGGCCTCGGTCGGCAGGTCCTTCCCGGCCCAGTGGGCATACGCTAGGGCGTCGCTATAGGCAACGTGGACGACCGGATGGTCGAGCTTCCCGCGGATATCGCTGCGGCGGCCATAAGGATGCCGCCAGTCGGCGCCGAACTTGAACGACCACCATTGTCTAATGTCAGGGCCGACGACGGTTTTCGGCTGAGTGAACACCAGCGATCCGGCGCGCAGCATGCTGGGAATGGCGCCGGGATAGTCTGACGCGTTTGGGGTCTTTTCTGCGACGGTGACATGACCGGTAGCTTTGACGAACGCTGCGAACTGACGGTTGGTCACGGGCGTCACGTCCATCCAGAAGCCGTCAACCTTTACCGGATGGGCGGGGGCCTCCTCAGGATAGTGCCTATCCGATCCCATGGTGAACGTTCGGGCAGGCACCCAGGCAAAGCTCCCAAATCCCGTACCATTTGTGTCCACTGCGCCCACGGCACTGTCCATCGCTAGAACGTCCCTGCAGCCAACTTATGACACGCGGTCGCGGCTGCTGCCTATTGTCCTTTAGGGAGGTCGCGATGCGGTAGCAGAAATACGGCGTGAACGGCCCCTGTTACTGGCAATTCGTAGCCTCGTCCCGACGGATTCCCCAAAGGGCAATATCTGATAGTGCTAATACAATGTAGACAATGGATTGAAGAGTGGACATGCCCTCTTCGGCAAGTCGAGGGTGACTGCGCGCGAGGGACGACAGCCGCGTTTTTATCGAAATGATCTGTCCGATTTGTCATTCGGCAAATTAGACGTCGCCGACACCCTCTCCTGATTCTACTCGTCTTTCAACCAACCTTGGTCGTCCGTGTGGCGACCCCCTGAGGGAGGCATTCGAAATGAGACGGACTACAAAGTTGATAACAGCAGCAATGGCGGTCGCAGGCAGCCTGTTGGCGAGCACGGCGGCAATTCAGGCGCAGGAGACCAGGAAGCCCAACATCCTGTTCATCATGGGTGACGACATCGGCTGGATGCAGCCGAGCATCTATCATCAAGGTCTCGCAGTCGGTGAAACGCCCAATATCGACCGTATCGGCCGGGAAGGGGCGAAGTTCATGACTTACTATGCCGAGCAGAGCTGCACGGCCGGGCGGACCGCGTTCATCACCGGCATGCAGCCTGTGCGCGTCGGCATGGTTCTGCCGGAGATTCCCGGAAGCCCGTCCTACCTGCGGGCCGGCACGCCTCACCTCGCCAGGTTCCTGTATGATCTCGGTTACTCGACAGGGGAGTTCGGCAAGAATCATCTCGGAGATACCACCGAATCCCTGCCGACGGCACACGGGTTCCAGGAATTCTGGGGCTACCTCTATCACCTTGATGCCATGCAGGGCGTGAGCTTTCCCGACATCAACAAGACCGCGACGGAGCAGGGGATCGCCCCCCCTTGCAGAAACACACCGGTCCCCGGCCTAACGGAAGACCCGGCGTCCGTGGACGCCAAGACCACGACCTGCCTTACGCCGCCGCGTCCGATGCTCGCGTGCACATCCTCCGACGGGTCGCCGGCCAACCAGACATGCAAGGATGAGGGCCCGCTGACGCTTGAACGCTCCAAGACGATTGACGAAGAGATTTCAGGCAAAGTCATCGATTTCCTTGACAGGAATGACCCCGAGAAAACCAAAAAGCCCTTCTTCGTCTGGTACAACCCGGCCCGCATGCACATTACGACGGTGCTGCCCGACAAGTATCTGAACATGGTGGGCGAAGTCGGCGGAAAGGACTGGGGCGTCAATGAAGCCGGCATGAAGCAGATGGACGACAACATCGGCTACGTTTTGAAGAAGCTCGAGGAGATTGGCGAACTCGACAACACGATCATCGTCTTCACCACCGATAACGGCGCCGAGACGATCACATTCCCGGACGGTGGCACCACCCCGTTCAAGGGCGGAAAGCTCAGCACCTGGGAAGGCGGCATGCGGGTGCCGCTTGTGGTTCGCTGGCCGGGGCACATCGAGCCCGGCACGGTGAAGAACGAGATGTTCTCGGCGCTCGACTGGCTGCCGACGTTGGTCAACATCGCGGGCGGTCCGAAGGGCGATGGTCTTAAGAAAGAGATCGAGGCGGGTACGTATCCCGGGATTGTCAAGACGACGCTCGACGGCATCGATCAACGTGACTACCTGGAAGGCAAGTCTCCATCCGCGCGCGACAGTTTCTTGTATTATTCCGGCAAGGAGCCGTCGGCTGTCCGCTACAAGAACTGGAAGATGTACTTCGCCATGGTCTCCGACGATCCGGCTGGCTTCATTGACGGGGTGAGGCCGTACGCCTGGACGCAGGTCGTCAACATCAAGCGCGATCCGTTTGAGACCTCGGTCGGACAGCAGATCAAGACACTCTTCGGTATGGGCGGCGCCATCGCTTCGCCGTCCACCGCCTATGTCTACGACTGGAACATCCTGCCCATCGGTCAGCAGTTGTGGCTGAAGCATCTCGAGACCTATATCGCTTTCCCGCCGCTTCAGAGCCCTGCAAGCTACAATCTGGAGCAGGTCATGCAGCAGGTCCGGGAAATGAAGACTGGTCGCGATTGACGCGCGCAGTTTCGTAACGACTTCGGAGCGGACGCGCCTAGCGGCGTCCGCTCTGTCGTTCACCTATCAGTTCCTGGCGTCCTTGATCGCCTTTACCTGACCAGCACGCTCGCCGCCATCGTCAACGGCCACAAACAAAGCCGGATCGACGAGCTCTTTGCGTGGCATCATCCAACCTCAGAAAGCAAGTTCCGCCAAGATCCCTGACGTCCCTGTGGAGCTCGGCTGCCGAGGGCACCCGTATCATACGGTATTCTACTATACAGTCGGGCGGCAATCAGGCACGGTATGGCATACGGTTGCATGTGTCCGGGAATAGAAGCGCTGCCAACGATTGCTCAGGTTCATTCTCGCCGGACGCCTTCATGGTTTCCGACCGTTGTGCTCGAACGAGCGAATACTGGTTCTGTACTTCGCCACAGACGCTGCTTCGCCTGGCCAAGAGGAGGGGTTCCATGCGTCGCCATCGTGTATTGCATATCTCTCGCAGCTTGATTGCCGCGCTGGGTTTCACTGCCTTGACCGGGTTCGGCTGTCCGGCGGCATTCGCGCAGGCCGTATCGGGAGAGCCGGGAGCGACGACCACTCTCGACGGCAAGCAGCTTCCGACGCCCACGCCGGAATTTGGCGGGGTGATCAAGGAGAAGGCCTCCGAGTCACAGCCCTGGTGGGCGCCGCGCGTCGTTCCGCCGAAAGGCGCGCCGAACGTGCTGTTGATCATGACGGATGATCAGGGATTTGGCGCGCCGAGCACATTCGGCGGCGTCATTCCGACCCCTGCGATGGACCGCATTGCAAACCAAGGTCTGCGTTTCACCAATTTTCATTCGACATCGCTCTGTTCGCCGACGCGGGCCGCGTTGATCACCGGGCGGAACCACCATTCGGTCGGCGCCGGTGTCGTCGGCGAAATTGCGACCGGCTATCCGGGCTACGATTCCATCATCCCGGTCGAGAAAGGCACCATAGGCACGATCCTCAAGGAGAACGGCTATGCGACATCGTGGTTCGGCAAGAACCACAATACCCCGTCCTATCAGTCGAGCCAGGCAGGGCCGTTCAATCAATGGCCGACGGGAATGGGCTTTGAATATTTCTACGGTTTCGTCGGCGGCGACGCCAGCCAATGGCAGCCTAACCTCTACCGCAACACGACGGCCATCTACCCATTTGAAGGCAATCCAGGCTGGAACCTGGAAACGGCGATGGCTGACGAAGCCATCCACTACATGAAGCAATTGAAGGAGATCGCTCCCGAAAAGCCCTGGCTCGTCTATTACGTGCCCGGCGCCACGCATGCGCCGCATCATCCCACACCGGAATGGGTCAAGAAGATCAGCGATATGCACCTCTTCGACGAAGGGTGGAACAAGCTGCGCGAAACGATCTTCGCCAATCAAAAGCGGCTCGGCATCATGCCCGAGAATGCGCAACTGACGCCGTGGCCAAAGGAACTGCCGGAATGGGATGCACTGGACCTGGAAGAGAGAAAACTCTTCATCAAGCAGGCGGATATCTACGGCGCCTACCTTGCCTATGCCGACAATGAGATCGGCCGAGTCATTCAGGCCGTCGACGACCTCGGCGAACTCGACAACACGCTGATCATCTATATCGGCGGCGACAATGGCGCGAGCGCGGAGGGCATGCTGAATGGCACGCCGAACGAGTTTACCACTTTCAACGGCATCCCGGTGCCGGTGAAGGACCAGTTACTCTGGTATCCGTTCTGGGGATCGGAACGGACATTCCCGCACTTTGCCGCGGCCTGGGCCTGGGCGATGGACACGCCGTTCAAGTGGGTGAAGCAGGTGCCGTCGCATTTCGGCGGAACCTCGCAAGGGGTGGTGATGTCCTGGCCCGGCCACATCACTGATGTGGGCGGTATCCGCCGCCAGTTCTCGCACGTGATCGACGTCGTGCCGACCATCCTCGAAGCCACCGGCATCCCGGCACCCGAGACGATCAACGGCATTGCTCAGAAGCCGGTCGAAGGGGTGAGCATGGCCTACACATGGGACAAGGCAAATGCCGATGTTCCCACCCGGCATACGACGCAATATTTCGAGATGCTCGGCAATCGCGCCATCTACGACAATGGCTGGGTGGCAGCGACGACGCCAGCAACCCGGCCGTGGGAGCTGAGCACCGCCACGCCGCCCGACGTCATCACCGGCTATAACTGGGAACTCTACAACGTCAACGATGACCCGACCCAGTTCAGCGACCTGGCCGCCAAGATGCCCGACAAGCTCAAGCAGATGCAGGACCTCTTCTATTCCGAGGCGAAGAAGTACGACGTGCTGCCGCTCGACAATTCGACGCTTTCCCGCTGGAACACGCCGCGCCCCAACCTGACGGCCGGGCGAACCGAGTTCACCTATTCGGGGGCACTGAGCGGTGTGCCGCCCAGCGCTGCACCGAGTGTCCTCAACAAGTCCTATACGATCACGGCCGAGGTCGAGATACCCGAAGGCGGTGCGGACGGCATGATCGTGACCGAGGGCGGACGGTTCGGCGGTTATGGTCTGTTTCTTAGCAAAGGCGACTTCGGCGTCGGACGGGGCAAGGTTGTGTTTCTTTACAACCTTCTCGACCTCAAGCGCACGATGTGGGAAGGGCCGGAACTGGAACCCGGCAAGCATCAAATCGTCTTCGAGTTCAAGTCCGATGGTCCGGGCCTCGGCAAGGGCGGTAGCGGCATCCTGTCGGTGGACGGCAAGGAGGTGGCGACAAACTCGCTGGACCATACGACCCCGGTTACCTTTCCGGAGGACGAAAGCTTCGACGTTGGACAGGACACGCGCACAGGGGTCACCATGATCGAATATCGGTACGACGCTCCATTCAAATTCACCGGCAAGATCGACAAGCTGACCTTCAAGCTCGGGCAGTAGTGGGGGCGGCATGTTTGAAACGATAGGTGCAAATGTAAGGCTGCTGCTATCGGTAACAGGCGTGGTTGAAGCGGTCACGAGGGTGGCATTGCTGCTGGCTCCCGCGCTGTTGATCGAGGTGCTCCTCGGGGCCGTGCCAGACACGCCTGTCGGCACCACGGCCGCCCGTGTTGCTGGAGCAGCAGTACTGAGCCTGGCCGTCGCTTGCTGGTTTGCGCGGGATGACTTAGAAGGCAATGCTGCCAGGGGATTGGGCATAGCGATGCTGTTCTACAATTTCGCCGTGGCCGCCACACTCACACTTGGGTGGCTTCGCCACGGTATCTCCGGTATCGCTTTTTGGCCGGTCGTCGCGGCGCACGTCGGACTCGGCGTCTGGTGTGTAGCTGTGGCTGGGCATGGACCCGCCTCGCAAAACGCTAGCGGCTCGCGCTGCTCATGCTCTGCTGTTGATGCATCGTTGCCATAGCGTCGATTCTCGGAATTATGCTGCCAAGGTGTGAGCGGCGCATCGCTTACTCTCTGTTTCCTGATGGCGTCGCTTTTCCGGCTACTGCAGGACATTAGGCTTCACAGAGCGAGCATGACGTTCAGCGGCACGGTGACAAACGAGTACCTTGGCTGCAGCAGCGCTAGAAGTGGAAGGATACACCGATAATGGGTCCGTGCTGGACGACGTCGAAGACAAACCCGTCGTTCTCGTAGTCGACGCCTAGTGCCCGGTATCCGGCGACAGCCGAGATGGTGTCGTTGAACTTATAACCGAGGCCGAGGCCAACATCCCAGTCGAGGTCGGCGCCGCCACCGCCCACCAGACCCCATCCTGTGAGATAGATTTCCTGGGTGAAAAAGTAATTCCCGCGCAGGCCGACAACGGCGTCCACCCACGTGGCACTGTCATCCCGCTCCACGCCGGCCAAAAGTCCGCCGTTAAAAGAGATGTCGGTCTCGACTGACCACACTTTCATACCGCCGAACACGTCAAGGTGACCATTCTGATCTTCGAGCACGGCGTAACCCACGCCGAGAAGCCCTGCAAAGGTCTCCGATGTCACGCCGACGCTGTCGGCAAAGATGCCGCGGGGCGTGTGCGCATCGGCACCCAGCTTTACGTAGATCATGTCGCCGACGATGCTGTAGCGATCATATCTTGCTTCGGCAGTCGCCATGAATGCGAAGTCGAGATTGTCGAAAATGTCGCCGAAATCGGCATCGATGCCGACCTCGGGAAGTCCGAATTGCCGTACATCCCCGGAAATTCCGGCAGCCCAAAAATATGGAGCGACCGTGAACTCCCAGCCGCTTTGGGTCTCGACCGTTTTCGCTTCCGGCGTGAGCGGTGTGATATCGGTGGCATTGCCGCTCGATGCTAAAGAGATGCCAGCTAGCAGGACAATCGCATGCAAGTGAATGGCCTTCATGAGAATCCCCCGATCTCGTTTGAATCCAGCACTGCTTCCGAGGGAGACTATGTGACAGCAAGTGGATTCCCGCAATACGAACCACCTATTGGGAGTTGCGAGCGAGGCGGAATACCGAAGGGTGTGGCCCGCCGGCATCAGGCCTGTCTCCTGCTGGGAAGAGAGGGAAACGCGGCCAAACTGGCGTCTCCCTTTGAAGATCAATAGCAAGGCGGGTACGGATAGTAGCCGCATTGCTGGTCGTTGTAGTAGGGATAGTAGGGGCGGACTGCAGCGGCCCCAATGGCCGCACCGGCCACCACGCCCGCTGCGACCGGAGCACCGCGATACCACGCGCCGTGATAGACGGGTGCGTGCCAATAGGTGCCCCCGACACGATTGATGTTCGTGTCGCCGATATCCACGTCGTCTCCACGGAAGTCGCCGCGGAAATTACCTCCCGCGAAGTCTCCGCCGTGGAATCCGCCGCCCCCGAAGCTGCCGCCGCCAAAGCCGCCGCCATGGAAGCCACCGAAGCCCCCGCCGCCAAATCCTCCTCCACCCCCGAAGTGATCGATGAACAGCGCGGCCGGCCCAGACACACCGCTTAGGCTACCCTCCAGAATGGTGATGTCGAAGGTCAGCGTCGTGCCATCGAGTTTCGGAGCCTTGAGCGTCACGACGGCGTCGCTGACGTCCGATCCATCGCCGCCCAGCACCGACACAGTCGCATTCGGCGGATCGACGGCGAAATTATCCTTGCCGTCGTCCCATTGCATGATGAACTGTTCGGTTGCCACATGACCGGCGGCTCGCACCGGCCGGTCAGCAAAGACGATCGAGTTTGCGGAGACACCGTCAGAACGAGCTTGCCGTTTTCGATCTTCGCTCCGGCCGAATTGATGACCGCCAGCGACGGCACCGGACCGGTTGGCGTAACTATCCCAATAGACTTTTCGAGCGGTACGTGCGGCTTCTTCGGGGTGTCCTGCGCAAGGGCAGAGGTCGTGATCGCGAAACCTCCGGCAAAGACCAACGTAGCGAAACTATCGATGTTCATGGCGATATCCTCCCAGTCGGGACGGGCGGCATGCCCGTCGCCTGATGAACCCATTTGGAATCTGCTGTCACAAGGCTTTGGAACGCCCAGCCGCGAGGCGCATCCTCCTTAGTCCTTGAACATCTGCTTCCAGTCGGCTTTCATGTCGATGACGGTCCAGCCAGTTATTGCGGCCGCGTCGAGCGCCTTGTCGAGGCTGCCGAATTCGGTCTTGCGGTCGTAAGCGTATTCGCGCTCCGCATCGGTATGGTGAACGAGCATGCCGAGACGCGCAGGCGCTCCCGCCATCGTTGTCCATTGCAGCATTTCGAGATCGCCATCAGAATTGCCGAAAGCGGCAATCGGCCGGCGGCCGATCTGCTCGTTGATCCCGACTGGCTTGCCAGCCTTGTCGTCGATGAAGTTGACTTCCGGCAGACGATAGAGGGTCGGCGTGTCGTCCTGCATCTTGAACTGCGTCTTGATCGAGGAACCGATGATCTGCTCCGGCGGGACGCCGTAAACCTTCTCCGTCCATGGCCGCATGAACTCCACGCCGCCCCCGGATACGATGAAGGTCTTGAAGCCGTTGGCGCGCAGATAGGAAAGCAGCTCGACCATCGGCTGGTAGACGAGCTCGGTGTAGGGTCGCTTGAACCGCGGATCGCGTGCCGTGGAAAGCCAGTCCGTGACGACCTTCTGGAAATCGTCGTTTGTCATTCCCGCATGGGTGACCATGATGAGCTCGAGAAGGCCCTTTTCGCCTGATGCGGCAAGTGTTTTCATATCGCCTTCGAGCACTGCCTTGAACGGCTGGACGTTTTTCCATTCCGGATGCTGCGGAGCGAGCGTCTTCACGCGGTCCAGGACGAAGGCCAACTGGGTGTACATGGGATGCTCGACCCAGAGCGTGCCGTCGTTGTCGAACACCGCAATGCGTTCGGGTTCCGGGACGAAGTCCGGCGAACCTTGCTTGGAAACATTCTCGACAAAGGAGACGATAGCTGCCTTGGGCGCGGTATCGTTCCACGAGGGCAGCGGATCGCTCTGGGCCTGTGCAGAAGCCGCAAGGAAAAGTGCTCCGATGACGATCGAGATTGTGTTCCGTGCCAAGTTGACGAGGTGGCGGACATTAAACTTTAGATGTACCCCCATAAGTGAGAGTCCGCGCCCGGCGAGTTGCATTCCACCAGCGCTTTCCAAGTCTACCGAATGCGTTCCCCCACCGATATTGCCCTTTGGGGAATCGAGAACTCCGGCGGCAATCAACAGTGGTGCTTGCATCAGATGACGCCACACCAAAAAGGTGTTATCGTCTCACAGTTTTGGGGGGACGACCAATGGCTTTGGGCCATGGGGCAGGCGGATTGCGGTGCGCTGGTGTCTTGCTGGCGTGGGTTTTGCTGATCGCTGCGAACTGCGGCGCCATCGCCTCGGAGACGTCGCACGCAATCGTTGATCGGGTTCCACGGGTTCTCATTCTCTACCCATATGACGAGAGGCTCGTGGCGACGACCGTTGCCGGAGAGGCGTTGCGAACCCGATTGCTGGAAGCCACAGACGGCAGGATCGACCTGTTTTCGGAATTCCTGGATCTGTCGCGGTTTCCGGAAGCGGAGCACGTCGCGCGCATGGTACGTTATATGGCGGAAAAGTACGCCTCTCGCCGTCCGGATGTAGTCGTGGCACTCGGCAAGGAGTCTGCCAGCTTGATATCGACGAACCGTGGGACGATCGCTCCCGATGCGAAGATCGTCGCGGCAGGCTTCGGCAACGCCACCGCCGAGAACATCGACCTACCAGATGACGTGATCGGAGCGTTCACGACATTCGACATTCTGAAGACGGCGCAAATGGCCCGCGACCTGCAGCCCAGCGCCCGTCACCTCTACATCATCGGCGGATCCTCGGAGTTCGACCGAGGATGGTTGGCGACGGCGCGCGTCGACCTAGACGAGTTCTCCAAGTCATACGAAACGACATACCTTGAAGATTTGACGATCGACGAATTCATCGAACGTGCCTCCCATGTCCCCTCCGACAGCATTATCCTGGCGTTGACGGTGTTCAAAGATCGGGCAGGGCGAAATTTCGTCCCGCGTGAGGCGATCAGGCAGATCGCAGCAACCGCCAACGCACCTGTCTATGGCCCCTACCAGACCTACATCGGCTACGGCGTGGTCGGGGGCAATACCGTCACCTTTGACACTTTGGGCCGCACCGTCGGAGACCTAGTCCTTGATCTCATTGCCGGCCGGGCGGCCTCGGATATTCAAGCAATTCAGACATATGTCGTGGATGCCCGGCAGCTCCGGCGTTGGGGGCTTTCGGAGGTGAATCTGCCCGCGGGCACCATTCAGATGCACAAGGAAAAGAGCCTCTGGGAAGAACACTGGTTGGCGGCAGCGGCGACGTTCGGCCTGGTTTTGATACAGGCGGGCGTCATCGCAGCATTGCTGCTCGAGCGACGCCGTCGCCGCGATGCGGAGAGCAGGTCACGCCTTCACCTGCTCGAAGCTGTCCATCTCAACCAGTCCGCAACGGCCGGCGCCTTGTCCTCGTCGGTCGCCCACGAACTGAACCAGCCCCTTGCGGCCATCCGAAACAATGCCGAGGCGGCGTCGGTGCTGCTGCGAAGCGGCAACCCGGATCTTGAGTTGATCCAGCAGATCCTGCTCGACATCCAGGAGGACGATCAGCGTGCGGGCGACATCATTGGCCGGATGAGAGGATTGCTCAAGAAGAGAAGCGAGATCGATTGGCAGGAGTTCGACCTGAACGATGTGGCTTCGAGCGCAATCCATATCATTCATGGCGAGGCCGAACGCAGGGGGATCACGCTAAGTACAAATCGACCGACGGCGGTTTTGCCGGTAAGGGCGGACAAGGTCCATGTACAGCAGGTCGTTCTCAATCTCGCCACCAATGCCATGGACGCCATGTTGGACGTTCCAGCCAAAAGAATGCTCACCTTTGCGACAGGAGTGGCGAACGAGAAGGCGGAGCTTTGTGTCGTTGATACAGGCAACGGCATTCCCGAAGAGAGGCTGTCCAGCATCTTCGAGCCGTTCTACACGACCAAGCAGGCGGGCACCGGACTGGGTCTTTCCATAGCACGCGCCATTGTCGAGACCTATGGCGGCTCGATCTCGGCTAAAAACCGACCTGAAGGCGGGGCCATCTTTCGCGTGGTCCTACCTCTTGCTCGAAGGGAGCAAGGGTGATGAAACCGGTCGTCCATATCGTCGATGACGACGAATCCTATCGAACTGCGACAGCACGCCTGCTCTCCGCCTATGGCCTAACGGTCGAAGCGTATGAGTCCGGAGATCAGTTTCTCGCCCATCTTCCAGGCTCCGAGCCGGGCTGCGTTCTCCTTGACCTACAGATGCCCGGCCAGTCTGGCCTGCAAATACAGCGCCAACTGTGCGAGCAGGCGCCGCTTTTGCCAATCATATTCCTCACGGGCGAAGGAGACATAAAGGCCAGCGTCGAGGCTATGAAGGCGGGGGCTCATGACTTTCTGGAAAAGCCTGGCTCGGTCTCGGTCCTGATCGAAACGATTGAACGCGCGTTGACACAATATGAAAAGTTCCGTGCCGAACACGAGCGTCTACAGGCACTGAGAGCCTTGGTTGCGAGCTTGAGCGCGCGTGAAGCCGAAGTCTTTGGGTTGATCATCCGTGGCCATCTCAACAAGCAGATTGCGTATGCCCTTGGTATATCGGAGCGGACGGTGAAGGTGCATCGCCATCAGGTCATGGAGAAGCTCCAAGCAAGGTCTCTGGCCGAGGTGGTATCGCTCGCCGCCGACATCGGTCGTACTGCGCTGTCGAAGTGATCGAACAATCTTCCCCTTAGGGCAATATCAAGCGACAGCCGACACGCCTACAATGGGCGTAATTGCGTATCTCGCGCACTGTCACGCATGAGGGCATGAGGTGGGAAAGCTTCGCCGCACTGTCGCTGTAGTCGATGATGATGCGAGCCTACGTCGAAGCGTCGGTCGGCTCCTCAATGCCTACGGATTTGCGGCTGTCGAATATGCATCGGCGGAAGCTTTTCTCCTTCACGACCCGAAAACGCCAATCGACTGTCTCGTGCTCGACATCGATCTCGGAGGCATGTCCGGCATCGAACTGCAGCGCAAGTTGAAAGGGGACGGAGCGAAGCTGCCGACAATCTTCATCACCGCACTGGAAGACACGCGCCTGCAGACTGAGGCAGAGCAGGCCGGGTGCATCGCATATTTGCGGAAGCCCTTTGCGGGATCCGTACTCATCGACGCAGTCAAGAAGGCACTCAGATCGTGAGTTCTTGATCAAGGAAAGAGAGCCACGACGGCAGGTCAGATGCGGATCATTTGTTCACCCCTGGCAGGGAGGCTGAAGATAGGGTCGATGGATCGAGTCCTTTCAAGAGCTTGATTGTAGGTCCTACTGATGTAGCCGAGCGGAGAGAATAAAGGCGTCCCTCATTCGACCGGCATTTTGGTGCCCAGACATATCCCGGTGATGATGCCAGAAGATTTATGTCCTCGCGCTGTCTGCCATCTATACGTGGGATTTTCGGTATCATCAGGTGATTATGACAATCGTTCCGGGGGTACGAAGTGAGGGAGGCAAACGAGGCGCTCCCGCAGGAGCGCCCAAGCTAGGGGAGCATCAAGCACGGCCCTAAACGGAGAGCGCCGCGCTGCAGCTTTCGGCGACACTACTGTCGACCGATGTTTGCCCCGGCATGAATGCCCACCCCCCCGTTTCGATGAACTGACGCTTTTTGTAGCTATCTGAAAGAGCCTTGAACTCGGTCAGTTTTCCGGTGGCGTCCGGTGCAGCCTTGAAGCGTTCGACGCATATGGCTGATGCAAGCTCTCCACGGGCCGTCTTGCCCGCAGCCGTCGCTGCCTGGAGTGAAGATCCGCCGGTCACCCAGCCACCCCAGTTAAAGCCGACGACGATGGTCGCGACCGCCGTCGCCACACATGCCCACACAAGAATGGTCTTGGAGGGCTGATACGAACTGAAACGCTGGAATATTGATCTCTTGCTGTTCTGCAGGGCCATGGGATTCTCTCTCCTCATAGATGGGGTCACTGATCCAAATTTCAGAATAAGCGTTACATCCTTCCGCCTGTATCAGGCACGCCGACGCCTGCACCGTCCTTTCTAGGAAGGTCCGCAATCATTGCTTCTGTCGTCACGAGAAGGCCGGCAACGGAAGCCGCATTCTGCAGGGCTGTCCGAACAACCTTGACCGGATCAACGATACCCATGGCGATCATGTCGCCGTACTCAGACGTCTGGGCGTTGTAACCGAAATTGTCGGTGTTACTTTCGAGGATACGGCCGACCACGATCGAGCCTTCGTCACCTGCATTTTCGGCAATCTGGCGTACCAGCGACTGCAGGGCCTTGCGAATGATGGTGATGCCGGCATTCTGGTCGTCGTTCTCGCTCCTGATATCGAGGACGATCGAGGCACGCAGCAGTGCCGTCCCACCGCCGGGAACGATGCCTTCTTCGACAGCGGCGCGGGTTGCGTTCAGCGCGTCGTCGATGCGGTCCTTCTTTTCCTTGACCTCGACTTCCGTCGAACCGCCGACGCGGATCACGGCGACACCGCCGGAAAGCTTGGAAAGTCGCTCCTGCAGCTTTTCCTTGTCGTAATCAGACGTTGTTTCCTCGATCTGCGCTTTGATCTGGGCAACGCGGCCTTCGATATCGGCCTTAGTGCCCGCACCATCGACAACTGTGGTCGCTTCCTTGGTGATCGAGACCTTCTTGGCGCGGCCAAGCATGTCAAGCGTAACGGTTTCCAGCTTGATGCCGAGGTCTTCGGAAATGACCGTGCCGCCGGTCAGGATGGCGAGATCTTCGAGCATCGCCTTGCGGCGGTCACCGAAACCGGGCGCCTTGACGGCAGCGATCTTCAGGCCGCCACGCAGCTTGTTGACGACAAGCGTCGCAAGCGCTTCGCCTTCGACATCTTCGGAAATGATCAGCAAGGGTTTGCCGGTCTGGACGACAGCTTCAAGGATCGGCAGCATAACTTGAAGATTGGAAAGCTTCTTCTCGTGCAGCAACACGTAGGCATCTTCCAGCTCAGCGACCATCTTTTCGGCATTAGTGACGAAATAGGGTGACAGGTAGCCGCGGTCGAACTGCATGCCTTCGACGACCTCGAGTTCGGTTTCAGCGGTTTTGGCTTCCTCGACGGTGATCACACCCTCATTGCCGACCTTCTGCATCGCGTCGGCGATATATTGACCGATTTCCTTTTCGCCATTGGCCGAAATAGTACCAACCTGGGCGATTTCCTCCGACGTATTGATCTTCTTGGCCTTGGCCAGCAGGTCCTTGACGACGGCTGCGACGGCAAGGTCGATGCCGCGCTTCAGATCCATCGGGTTCATGCCGGCAGCAACGGCCTTGCCGCCTTCGCGAACGATAGCTTGAGCAAGAACAGTTGCAGTGGTCGTGCCGTCGCCGGCAACATCGTTGGTTTTTGATGCCACTTCGCGCACCATCTGGGCGCCCATGTTCTCCAGTTTGTCGTCGAGTTCAATTTCCTTGGCGACAGTGACGCCGTCCTTGGTAATGCGCGGCGCGCCGTAGGACTTGTCGATCACCACGTTGCGGCCCTTGGGCCCCAGCGTCACCTTGACCGCGTCAGCGAGAATATCGACGCCACGCAGCAGCTTTTCGCGTGCATCACGGCCGAATATGATTTGTTTGGCAGACATTGAAAAACTCCCGGGCTCCTCGCCCTATGGACTTCATGAAAACGAGAAAACAATGCGCTCGGAAGTTATGCGATCACGCCCATGACGTCGGCTTCCCTTCATGATCAACAGGTCCTCGCCGTTGAACTTGATCTCGGTGCCGGACCACTTGCCGAACAAGATGCGGTCGCCGACTTTCACGTCAGGCGGGTTAAGGTTGCCACTTTCGTCGCGGGTACCAGAGCCAACGCCAATGATTTCGCCTTCAGCTGGCTTTTCTTTGGCGGTGTCCGGAATGATAATCCCACCCTTGGTCTTACCTCGGCCTCGATACGACGCACGACAACCCGGTCGTGCAACGGCCGAAAAACAGTAGTTAGCATTTTTGGGATCCTTTGACGGGAGCGAAACCCAATGGCCGCTCCCGATAGTGTACGTTAGCAGTCTAATGATAAGGGTGCTAGAGAATTCTTATGTGACGGCCAGCCGAGAGGAATTAAACGCCCGCCACGACTGAACACGAGGTATTTATCCGTACTAAAAACGCGACGAGGAAGGCCGCCTGCTTTCAATGAACGGATCGCAATGAACGACCGCTTGCAGGAAGCGGCGACAGCGATAGCAGGACGACGCGGTCGAGTGGCCACCCGACGATAGATTGCGAATGGCGGTGAGGAGACCGCCGGCCGGGCAAAGGCCGGGACGGCAGGCAGACCGCAGCCGTTGGCACAGCGCCGCCGAGGAGGCCAAGCAAAAAGATTGAGCGCCCGAGCGATCCCCGTCTTTCATGCTGACGCGCTGTTGGCCAATCCCGCTCTTGGCAGCATCGTTCAGCAGAGTGGTTAATGTCGTCACGAGCTGCGCATGGACGAAAGGGCTTCTGGAGCAGAACGCTACTCGGAACGCCTTAAGCTGCCCATCCCTTGGCGCTGTCCCCGGTCATATAGATCACTGGCATGATCGGATTCAATTCCCGCGCCCGTCGCGCCAAATCCCAACCGTCCATTTCTCCTGGCATCCTTACGTCGGTTATCAGGGCACAAAAGCGAGCCGAGTCTTTTTCCAAAGCACGGATAGCCTCGTCCGCGTTCGGTAATGAAATATGCTCGAAGCCCGCTTCGGTCACGACGTCTTCGAGGGTTAGCCAGGCTTTTTCGTCCGAGCCTCGATCCATGGATGACATTGTTTCCGCGATCATCGTTACGTGCCGGCTTTCTCCAGGGCTGCCGTGCGATAGAAGTGTTCAGCGTGCTGATAAAGGTTCTCCGCCTCGACCCGGTCACCGGCTTGGGCGGCTTCTCGGGCTGAAACCATATATTGTTCATATCGTCTCATTAGGTTCTGCGAGCTCGAAACTACTGCTGTATCCGCGGTGGCTCGAGCACGGCTGCTGGCAGACGGAGTAGAATTTCGGCGTGGAGATTTCAAAAGAACAATTCAAGCCGTCTTGAGGCTTGCTCCATAAAGGTCGTGATTTCGGGATTGATTGACGGCGACTACCTCTGGCAAACTCGCCAATGGTATCGCCCCTTGGGGCGGCATCGCAGTGCAGCTGTCGTGTACCGCGGCATTGCGGCCGTTTGATGTTGCCTGGCTCCCGTGTCGGCACCAAACGATGATAACCCAATGCAGAGAGTCAGCCGGTCAGCGTGTCCAGTAGGTCGGCGATCTTGATCGTCGAGAAGTTCGAGAACGTGTCACAGATGGCGTAAGGTAGTACGATCTGATCGTTGTGGCGCATCGCGCCGCACGTGTAGACGACGTTCGGAACATATCCCTCGCGTTCCGAAGGCTCCGGGTGAACGAGCGGCTCTTTCGAGCGGGCGAGCACCTTGGACGGATCGCTCTTGTCGAGAAGGGCTGCGCCGATGGCGTATTTTCGCACGGGACCTACCCCATGGGTCAGAAGCAACCAACCCTCGTCCAGTTCGATCGGCGATCCGCAATTGCCCATTTGCACGAATTCCCACGGAAATTTCGGCCCAAGAATGATCTTGCCGCCATTCCAGACGTGGAGGTCATCGGAACGGATGAGATAAAGGTTTTCGTTGTCCTGACGACCGATCATTGCAAACTGGCCGTCGATTTTCCGCGGGAATAAAGCCATCCCCTTGTTCTTGGCAGCTGTCCCCATGAGAGGAGTCATCCGGAACGACAGAAAATCTCTGGTCTCGAGGAGTTCAGAGCGAATGTCTCTGCCATTATAGGCCGTGTAGGTGGCGTAATAGGTTTTGTGCCCAGCCTCTTCGAACTCAACGAAGCGAGCATCTTCGATGCCGTTCGACTGCGCGGCGGTAATCGGAAAAATCACCCTCTCACTGATTGGGTGCTCGGAGAAAAACGTCAGTTCCAAAGGCTCGTCGGGAGATATGGATAGGGGATTTTCAACAACGGGAATGGACGCAAGTCGCGCCGTGGGTTCAATGTCCACGGTGCCATTCTGGTCGACAATTCCCGATCGAAAGGTGAGAGACGAAACATGTCCTTCGCCGACCGCACGCAGGCTCAAGACAAAGCGCTTGCTGCCGCTGGGGACCCCTGATTGATCCGCATGGGCGACAATGCTCGGGTTGAAAAGAGCGGATGCCTCGAAGGAATATTCGTGCATGAAGTAGGCACCGACGAGTTGGCGTTGCTCCTTGGTGAAAGTAATATGGGGTGCGAACGCCTCTTCCATTTCATAAGCGCGCTTTTCGAACGTCGCCAGCAGATTGCGGTGTCGGCCCTCGAAGTTTTCGAGGACCTCTGCAAGTTGCTGCTTCGCGACCTCGACGTCTAGGCCGAGCACACGATCCACGATATGATTGGCACGCGTCTTGTCGGTCGGTTTGAGATCTCGCGGTTCCGTGGCCGGCTTGAAGGGCCGCACCACGACGCGTGTGGGATCCGGTCGTAGGAAAAGTGCTTGGCGGTTGAGAAATGCTATCTGCGACACCATGATCTCGCTCTGATTTGAGGCCGTGATTCACGCCGTCAGCGCACGAAGCGGGACCAATGTCGACGGACGACCACTGGCGCGCGAAAGCTTGCGAAATTCCACAAGGCCGAGGAGATAGCAGACTACGGATTCGCCGCCTCTATTCTCATTGGGACGGGTCGGATGCAGACCGTCGCGGCAACTGCCTGTTTCGAGATCCACGACCGGCAATGAGAGATCGTTGCTGCCGAGGAACCAGGCGAAAGCCTTTGCAGCCTCTTCTTTCCATGTGATGTCGTGGCTGACCCGCCATGCGGCATGACATGCAGCGATCGTCGCCGTCGCTTCCAGAGGCTGTTGATCGAAGAGCTTCACCTCTCCCGTCCGATCCGTAAAGCTATCCGTGCCGATAGGCCTGAATAGTCCTTCAGGGTTCGTCTGTATCGTCATCAGCCATCGCAAGGATTTGAGCCCTGCTACCACGTAATCGGATCGTTCAGCACTCAATCCCGTGGCGATCAGGGCCTGACACAGTCGGGCATTGTCGTAGGAGAGGTTCTCCTCGAACCAGATCCAGCCCGGTCTCTCGACACGATGGAAAATATCCATCAGCCTGTCGGCCAGTGTCGAACGGATCTGATGGGTGAGCACGTCTCGAGGGAAGGCCGCGCAATAGCCGTCCAGTCCCAAGAGCGCAGAGGCCCAGGCACGTGGCGAGCCGAAACCTTCAACGGTCGGCAATGCCTGCGCGAACAGGGCCGCAGCCCACGCGCGCCGGGAGGGGCTAGTGTCGCCACGGGCGCATTCCCCGAGAGCCCAGAGCGTTCGGCCGTGGCTGTCCTGTGATCCCTTGTCTTCCAGCCAGCGTCGGTCGAAGCCCATAAAGTTTCTAAAATGTTTCTCGTCGGGGTTCCAGGCGTGCTGCACGAAGGAAGCGAAGCGCGAGGGGAGCGCCTCCGGAAGAAGCCGTTCGCCGGGCTCGCCGAGAGCAACCGACAAGAGAAGCGCGCGGGCATTGTCGTC
This sequence comes from Rhizobium sp. BK379, assembly GCF_014193955.1. Classification (NCBI taxonomy): domain Bacteria; kingdom Pseudomonadati; phylum Pseudomonadota; class Alphaproteobacteria; order Hyphomicrobiales; family Rhizobiaceae; genus Rhizobium; species Rhizobium sp. BK379. The sequence goes on along the minus strand of NZ_JACIAD010000013.1, from coordinate 32,717 downwards.
GACACAGTAGCCGTGCGCGCGATCAGGCACCGAATAGACGGCATGCTGGAATAGTCCTGTATCGTCGCACATCGACATGAAGTAGCCGAGCTGTGGCTCGGGGAGGGGCGGGGCCTTTTGCATCACGACATTCGTTGATGCTGCGGGCTGGCGTGCGGGATTTTGAATTGCCACCTGTAAGAATAATGCGAGATAGCACTCCGCGGTCTTTTGCCATGTCATCGGTCGGCTGGTTTGGTATGCCCGCCGGCGCATCGCGTCGCGTCTTGTGTCATCGGTGAGAAGCGACGCGATCTCGCGCCCGATGGCCGTCGGGTCACCGAAGGGAACGAGCACACCACGGCCGTCTGCCAGCAGCTCTTGAGCATGCCAGTAGGGTGTGGAGACGACGGCCTTCCCGAGACCGAAGCTGTAAGCCAGGGTGCCCGATGTCATCTGGGCTTCGTTGAGATAAGGCGTGGCATAGACATCGGACATGGAAATAAACTCCAGCAGCGTTGCCTTGTCGACGAAGCGATCGAGAAACACCACGCTGTCCTCGATGCCCAGGTCGTTCACCCGCGTCACCAGGCTCTCGCGATAGGTCTCACCTTCGTCGCGTACGAGATTGGGATGAGTTGCTCCGAGGATCACGTAGACAGCATCGGGTCGACTTTTCAAGATCAAGGGCATGGCATCAATCATGACCTCGATGCCTTTGTTTGGCGAGAGAAGGCCGAAAGTCAGGATCACCGAGCGTCCGTCGAACCCGAGGCCAGCTTTCGAGACTGCCGGCTCCAAAAACGGCATGTCGGGAATTCCGTGAGGAACGACCTCTATCTTTTCGGCCGCTACGCGATAGACCTCCGACAACAAAGTCCTGCCCTTTTCCGCCATGACCACTACTTTGGCAGACAGGTCGATGATTTCGTTCAGGACGCGGCGCTGGCCGGGACTTGGCTCCGCGAGAACCGTGTGCAGCGTGGTGACGATCGGCATCTTCAACCGCGACAGCAGCGCAAGGATATGATCGCCGTCCTCTCCGCCAAAAATTCCGAATTCGTGCTGCAAGCAGGCGACGTCGAAATTGCCGGCGTTCAGGACATCTGCAGCGCGAGCATAATCATCGCGATTGTCGTCGGCTATCGAGAGGCGGACCTCCGGCGGGTAATCGTAGACATGACCATGGTCCGTCATGGCAAAAACAGCCGTGCCAACGCGGGCGGCAGATTTCGAAACGGCCTGTTGCAGGTCGGTCGTAAAAGTGGCGATACCACAGCGGCGCGGCAGAGAATTGCCGATTAAAGCTACATTTTTGAGCTGGTTCATAGCGAAGCTCCTGGCGAGCGGAATGGAGTGACGCTTCGCTCCTCACTACCACTGTTCACTCCCGCGGGACGGGGTTGCGCTCGGTCTTTGGCCGGGAGCTGCTTCAGGAGCCCGATCGCGGGCGCACTCGCTGCGGTGGCAATGAGCAAGACAATTCCGTCAGGCCCGACACGGATGTCGGCACGATCAGCTTCTGCGAAAAACCCTTCGCCGATTGTGGCCGTCAAAGTTCCTATCGTTCCGTCTCCCGCGACGACCAGCGCCCAGCTCTCTCGGCTCGCGATCAATTCCCAAACGGTGTCCGCAGGGAGGTCCAACCGTTCGAGGGTGAAGAATGGGCAGGACATGAGCTCGGAGCGCTCGACGGTGATATGGCGTGGCAGCTTTCTGCTGCTCGCTGGTTCCAGCCGTGCCACGGCTGTGGCTTGTTCGATGTGAAGTTCTCGCGAGCGTCCATGATCCCAGATGCGAAACGTCGTGTCGTTGCGCTGCTGGATTTCAGCAATGACCAGACCAGCACCGATGGCATGCACGGTGCCAGCCGGAACATAAAACACGTCACCGGCCGCGGCCTCCTGCCAGTCGAGAAGGCCCTCGATTGATCCGTCGATCGCGGCCTTCCTGAATTCGAGCTGTGTCAATGGTCGCTTGAGGCCCACGGCGACCTGCGCCCCGTGTTCCGCTGCCAACACATACCAGGCTTCGCTCTTGCCGCTTTCCATCCCCATCGACTTGGCGGCGGCATCATCTGGATGAACCTGTATCGACAGAGTTTCCCGTGTGAAGAGAAGCTTCAGGAGGAGCAGACGATCCCGCTCCCCCGCTTCGTCATAGGCAAACGAGATTTCGCCGACGGGGCTATCCTGATGGTTTTCCGATGCCCATGGCCCGAGATCAAGACGACCCCATGGCTTGAGCGTTGTTCTCACACTGGCACGGTCGAGTGTCATAGTGGTCTCCTTGATCTTGCCGCTAAGATCGGGGTGACCTGAGATCGGATTGTCTTTTGCTGTCGCTCCTGCGTTGTCGGTACGTCGGGTCGGAAGGCGAGATCGCTCAAGGGGCAATAGACGGCGCCAGTGTCCTTTCAAATTCCTCCCGCGACACAGGCCAAGCCTCGGTGCGCCCGTTGGAGCCTAGGAGCAGAGTCATCGTCGTATGATAAGCCTGCCATGTGACATCAACAGGCTCCTCGTCAATCTGTAGGTCGAAGATGCCTGGTGGATGAGGTTGGGCCATCCTGAGAAGCTGCCGTTTCTCCTCAACCTGACCGAGACGAAACCTTTTCGCAAATTCGCTCACAAGCACGGCCATCGCTGCCCCTGGTTTGAGCAGATTTGGCTATGATGACGCACGATCGTATCCTTTCAGGATCACGGTATGCTCAACGAAAATGCGCGAGATCCAGCGTGATTGTGCTGGATCGAACCTTCGAATAAGCAGAGGTCGCAGCTTTCAGAATTCGCGGCCGCAACGCATCGAACGCCGTCAGGTAATCTGCCTCGCTGGCGTTTCGATGCGATTTCTCGCAGGCCAAGACTTCGGTCGCCACATAGAATTTGATCTCGAACATCCCGTCGTATCCGGTGAAACGGACACAGCGATTTCTATCGTCAAAACTACGAGCTTGGTTTGGGAAGGAGATTCCCATCAGCGCCCACCCTCATCTTGCCACCGATCAACAGCGCTATCCTTCGATTGGGGATCAAGGCTTACTCGTGTCGACGACTGTTTGCGGTTGGCGAGAGAATGCAGGAGAGCCGATTCGGTCCTCACACCGTTGCGGAACGCGGCTGAGAGAAAGAGCGAAGCGTCACGTTTCATGTCGGAACTCGCGTCCGACTGAGATCCCCGGAGGCCGGCGGACCTTAAGACTTCCCTGACCAGCTTGAAGCCGGCGGATTCGACATGCGGTGCTGCTGGATTGGAAGACATTACATCCTCCTTTGTTGGGGCAAGGTGTTGCACCCTTGATGACAGCGCCCTAGAGACGAGCCGTCACTAATACCTTAAGTCGTGCTGAAATCTTGGATTACAAGGGACAAAAAGGTGCGGGGCATTTTTCCAGGACTGTTTACTGCTGTGCTGGACAATCCGAAGGTGAAGAAAGTTCTGCCATGACAGAGCGAAGAGACAGCGAGCCAGAAATTCAACTCCAATCGAGGGGAAGAGCGATAAGCTGAACCTATACGCGGCGTAATCTTCTGCCGTCCCATTTGTTGTGAGCTTCGGCCCAATGCGAATACGTTACGAAAGCCGTCGTCGCCTTCTCCCTCGCTCCTTATCGTGACGGATTGACCCTTGAGCAACTAGATGATGTCACCGAGTTCTGCGGTCACCCTGCCGTCGCTGGCAGACTCGGACTGTCGCCCCTCCAGGAAGTTGATCGTGTCATCCACGGCCATTGTCGAGGCGGCCTTGATTTCCTGGCCGAAGAAACACCATCGGAGGTGCCTCTGGATATCAATCTCGGCGAAGGTGCGGACTTCCGGGTTGCCGCAGTGCTGTCGAAGCGCAAGATCTCGTTTGTTTTCGCGGCCGGTTACGACCGGGAAACAATCCCAGCAGAATCCTCATCTATAATATGCCTGTAAAAATCGCTTCGCCTATAATCCAGGCGTTTGGTCCGGATCTCTTGACATAGCCTGCATCGTGCGAGGACGAGGCTTGCGTAGTCGGGTCCGCACGGCCAGACGCACGCCGGCTCAAGTGGGGGGGACGGGGCCGCCGAGGCCGCACTATTCCGTTATGGCAGACCGTTTCGTCGGAAAGCGTATTGCCCGATCTCGGCACGATGTGATTGGGCCGGCGCCGGACATGAGCCGGGTCCTGGCAGCGATCGAGACGGGTGAAATCGCCTTAGGCTGGTGGAAAGCAACGTGCCCTTTGCCTTCGTGACCGGTTACGGCTCAGGGCGGGAGCCCCGCCAGGTTTCAGCACCATCGTTCGCATTGAGAAACCCGCGGATAGCCATTGTCCGTGCGATCGAAACGAGCAGCCACGTCCGGTAGTCCGCCATGCTTCAAGGCGTCAGAGCCGTGCCCTTGCCGGAACTTCAAAGAGTCGCCCTGTTAGCCCAGTCATCATTGAGGACGTCCGTATGTCAAAGAACAACGATGAACGGCAGCCAAAATGAGCGCTTGATGTGGGCGACCTGCGCTCGATCGACGTCGAAATCTTTCTTCGGCAATGCTAGTGGAGTTCGTCGACCGTAAGTAAGTGGACGGATACGCAAGTACTCGGTGGTCACTCCCTTGTTGCTGACGAGCGCTTCCGCCATGCACCGCTCGGCCAGAGCCTAAAGTCGTCTCGCCCACAGCGGCTGGCAGAAGCTCGACCGAAAATGAGGCTACAGACTGAACTCATTGACATTTTCAGACGACCGATCACTCGATCATCAGCATGGCCACAAAGAAAGCTCGCCCTCGAATGAGGGCGAGCCATTGCCATCTACAGGAGTGGAATTCTGTATCGATGGGTGAGGCCGATCCGGCAGGGAACCGAACCGACCTCCTTCTTCTGAATTGGAGGTCACCAAAGCAGAAGCCTGTGATGAAAAACCCCAGGATGCGATCCCGGGGTTTTCAATGTTTAGATTAGAACGAACGCTGCAGGCGGAAGTAGCCCGTCGTGACGTCGTCGCCATCTTCCGGATCCAGGTACTGGACAGAAGCCTTGGCGTAGAAGTTGTCAACGATCTGGTAGTCAACCGTCAGGCCGACCTTCCAGGCATCGCCGAGACCGTCGAAGTCGTCCGGAACCACAGCATCTGAGCCAATGGAGCCCAAATAGTTGCCATAGTATTGAACACCAGGAGTGATCTTCAGCTTGTCGGTTGCCTTGATGGCATATTCGGCAGCAACTGCCCATTCAGCATTCGCGTAGTAGGAGTTCGGGCCGCTGGAGTAGACAGCAGCAAGGCCGAGCGTGCCCGGACCAATTTCAGCCGTACCCATAGCGCGGATTGCGCCGTCTTCATTGTCGAAGTCCCAGCCGCCGGTGATCTGGTAGCTGAAGGCGCCAGCCGTGCCACCGATGCCGAAGGCAACGCCGACATTGTTCGGGTCTTCACCGACCTGAAAAACACCATCTTCCAGTTCGTCGACGCTCAGACCAGCGTAGAAGGAGCCGGTTTCGTACTGATAACGGATCGAGTTATGCAGGGTAACCGGAGAACCGATATCGTCCGTCTCGCCGGAGAGACCATCGTCCCACCAGGAGTAGAAGAGACCAGCGCGGAAGCCAGCAACGTCGAGGTAGGCGGAGTCGAGGATCGTGTCCTGGTCCGTTGCGTTGTCGGCATTGGCCTGGAGAACGATAACCCCGGTGAGCGGACCGTACTCTGTGTCGCTCTTGGCAGTGAACTGTACCTGACCACGGGTTACAGCATCCCAGCTCGAATCGTTGGTGGCAGAGGTGCCGCCAGCGTTCGGGCCAACGTTAACTTGGAAACGAATGTAGCCTTCGATCTTCAGGCAGGTTTCCGTGCCCGGGATGTAGAAGTAGCCGGTGCCGTAAGCGTCGCAGACGCGAACGTACTCAACCGGCTCCGGCTCGGCAGCAACGATTGCGTCTGCTGCGAATGCCGGTGCAGCCACGAGGGCAGCTGCGGAACCGAGCAACATCATACGAATATTCATGGAAAACTGATCTCCTAAGTCCGGGCGCATGTCTTGGAAGAAACACCCCGCTGATAAAACCCGATGTAATCGGTACCGGCAATCTACGTCGAAACCGCTTGGCATCAAGGCAGCCGTGGAGGGTTCGCTCGCCGCTCGATGACGAAAATGAAACTCATGTGACAGGAAAGCAACAGCCATAAAGCCAATGGTCGTTTGATCGCATCGCACAGGTCAAGCCCGTTCGTCCAGATTTTGTGTGAGGATAATCACCGACCGGGAGCGGGGTTGTTTCCGCGGTCGGCAGGAGCCGCCGCATCATGGTCTTCGCAGGATGGCCTTCCTGTGCTCAGCACGCAGTTTTAGGAACTGCATCCAATCTAAACGGAATGACCAGACCCACGTCCGCGGCAGGGACCTCTCACGCGACGATCGTGACGCGCAGAATTTCTGACTTTTAGGGCCTCGGATTATGCGGGAACGACAACCAACCGGTTGAATGGCTCTTCCATCTTCAGCATCCTGTGCATGATGACGGCCAACTTACGCGCCACCGCAACGGCGGCACGCTTGATACCGAGACACTCTCGAAGCCTGAGCCCCCAATTCTTGAGGCCACTGTCATTTCGGGACTTGGTCCGCGTGAGCATCACCATCGACGCTTCGTAGAGAAGGCTTCGCAAGTGGCTATCTCCACGACGGGAGATGTGGCCGTCGTAATCGATTTCTCCGGATTGATTTCGTCTCGTGGTCAATCCGAGCCAGGCGCCGACAGAGCGAGATCGCTTGAAGTTGTCCGGATCTTCAATCGCGGATGAGAACGACAGCGAGGTGATGGCGCCGATACCCGGGATTGTCATCAGTAATTTGGCTGCCTTGCTGTTGCGCGCCGCTGCCAGCAACTCCCGGTCCAAGTTGGCAACATGCTTGCGGATGTCGCGCGATGCATCGACCAGAGGTAATATCCCCTTGGCCAGATTGTCGTTTCCGGCGAGCAGTTCTCGAACGTGCCCCTCGAATACCTGGCCTTTGCTCCTTGGCACGATGAGCCAAACGTCTTCATCACACCACGGATTTGGTTGCTGAGCTGGATCGACATGCCCGAGACCTGCTTGCGAACCCAGTGTACATAACGATTCCTTTCGAAAGCAATCGTTGTGGTTCCCGCGATACCTTGCGGGATGAGATCGAGGTTTTGAGAGGAAATCGGAAAGGCGCACAAGGCTCTGGAACGACGTCACAAGCAATGGTCGATAAAAACTATATAAGCTCAACCTATGGTTTTGCAATTTGGTGCGCAAATCGACGATTCTACGGTGGGAGCGATGAGTCTCCGCCCTGCCGTTCACGACGAAGTCAATATGCATGCACAGCACCGGAGAGGCGGTTACCTAGAAGAAATTCGCCTTGCCCACCGCGTCGTTGTCTGAAACGCGCGTGTAGTCTCTCGCAAGATCAGAGGTCGATCAACGCGATCCCGAGGTCCTTCCGTTTTTTTCGGCGAAATCCCTCGGCGCTTTCCCTGATGATGATCTCAAGAGTCGGATGAACAATGCCTTTCAAGAAGTGCCCGCCTTTTGTGGATCCGTCCGGAAAGCCGAGAACGACATGCATGTGGAGACTGGGCTTTCCATCGTCGCCGATTGCAATATCGCCGATCGCGCTGAGCACCTCAGTCTGGTCATCAACAGGTATTTCCCGGTAGCTTTTCGTTGCGAAGTCGAAAAAGCCTAGCATGGCGCTCCGGAAGGCGCCAATCGCGGTCAGGGATGCCCCGCCGATCTCATGTTTTTCGGCAAACCGGGTAATGGCCGCGAACGCCTCTTCACCATTATCGAGCACGACTACAAAATTGCGCTCCCGCCATGGGTCGCTCTCGGCAAGTTCCTTGCTCTTCATTTAGATCTCCGATTTGTTATCGCTTATCCCAAACGGCCCCAGGCTGCATGCCACTCGATGCCCTCTACAAGCTCGACGAAAATGGGCTTATGGTCGTCATTGTGGGAGTCGGCCAGTTTGAAGGCTGCCTCAGGTTCCATCTCTTCACCGGGGAAGATCGTGTCACCCGTGCCCGGGTCCGCGATCTTGCGTACATACCCCCGGACCTGGTCGCCCGAATGGTAGAATTTAATGACCAACGATCCCGCGGGCGTTGCGCCCGGAACATACTGCTGATAGCCAGCGTGTTCTGCCGTTGCCGATGCGTCGACATCACCTGCTTTATACCAATGCGCAAGGACCTGGCCCTCCGGGCGTCCTTCATTCTCCCAGATCTGATAGGCCCGAAGCCTGCGTGCCTCTTCGTCGATCGGGGCTCTCTGCGGCTGCTCGACGACCTTCAGAACCACTTTTCCGCGGATATGCTTCTCCTTGAGCGCGGCCTGCGCCTCCGCCACTTGGCGAAGTCCGAAGGTGGCGTCGACAATGACCTTCACCTTGCCTTGGTCGATCAGGGCGGCGATTTCCTGCAGTTGGGCGCCGCTTGGCTGGGCCGTATAGCGACTAACGCGGATATTCAGTCTTTTGGCCTTCCGTTTGTCCGGTTCCTGAAGCGTTGAAATCAACGCTCCACCAGGCTTGACGACGCTGAAGCTGCGCTCCTGCGTCTCGCCGCCGATAAGATCGAAAACAAGATCCACGGGCTCAGCGCGGTTTTCGAACTTTTCGGCTTTATAGTCGATGACCTGGTCCGCTCCGAGATCGCGTACGAATTCCGTATCATCCGAGGACACTGTGGTTGCGACCCAGGCACCTTTCGCCTTGGCGAACTGAATGGCGAAATGACCGACACCGCCGGCACCGCCATGAACAAGGACGCGCTGGCCGGGCTGGAGACCGCCATGATCGAAGAGTCCCTGCCAGGCGGTGATACCAGCGAGCGGTACGGCAGCTGCAGCGATCGTGCCCAGTGAACGCGGCGTGGCGGCGACCTCGTCTACCCGTGCGAGGACGAACTCCTCGTATCCTCCGTGTTCTGGCGACAGGAATGCAAAGACCTCATCGTCAAGCTGGAAACTGGAAACGTCTTCGCCTTTGGCTTCGATACGACCGCTGACGTCCCGCCCAAGCACATAGGGGAGATCTCTTTCGGTCACCACCGGATACCTGCCTTCCCGCATCTTGGCATCGACCGGATTGACGCTTGCGGCGAAGACTTTGATGAGCACTTCGTTCGCGGCAGGTGCCGGCCGGTCGATTTCCTCGATCGCCATCACTTCCGGTCCGCCGAAACGATGAATACGGACAGCTTGCATGATGAGGTTCCTCTCAAAATACGGACACGACGATGTGTTATTGGTTGTCTGGGATGGCGACGCTGAGCACCCCAAGCGTCGTTCTAGCGTTTCGGCTCCCTGCCGAAATCCTTGCGCAATTCATCCTTGGCCCGATCGAGCGTGGCCAATCTTGATTTCGACAGATGCTTGCCGGCGCGATTGATGTAAAAACTGAGCATCGACATGGCGGACTGGAAAGGACTTGCCTTGCGGCGGCCGCTCTGTTCGGACGATTTTTTCAGGGAATCCGCAATCTTCTTGGCGCTGCGCTGCTTGAACACGCCTTGCTTCAGGTCCATTGCGTCACTGTCGTCGGTCACATCCTGGGACCATTTCTGCTTGGATTTCTTTTTTGGCACGACTGTTCCTCCACCAAAGAGAACGGCGCCGGGTCCTATCAGTGATGAGCGTGGTGTTCGTTGCGTTTGCGGGTTGCCGCAGCTTTTTTGGCTGATGCAGAACGCTCCTCCTTCGTGCGTGACGCGGCGGCCGCCCCACCCTTGCGTCCGTCCTTTTCGGAGGAAGCGTGGTTTTCCTTATGCCCGCGACCGGAACCGGACCTTTTGCCACCGCCGCTTTCCTTGTTGACGGTAGCCCATGCACGGCGCTCGGCTTCCTTTTCCGAGACGCCGCGATCTTCGTAGCTTTCCTCGATGTGTTCGGCCTTGCGCTTCTGCTTGTCGGTATAAGCGGATTTGTCACCTTGTGGCATGGAACATCTCCTGTTGTTTCGATGAAGCAAGGAAAACGATACCCGGTTTACAAAGTTCCTGAACGAAACCGGGCCGTTTGTAACGGAAGATCCCTGAGATCGTCGCGATTTTGACTCCCGACGGCAGGCTGGTCCTATCGGTTCGAGACGCCGCCCCGCCATTGAGGAGAAGCGCGTTTGCGCTTGCGTCGCCATGGAACCATTTTCCGAACCAGTGAACGTTTCCTTGGAGAGCCGACCCTCAGCGGTTTCCAGGCAGAATCTGACCCTGCCGAAGGTCGTCGATCGACTGGTCCTGAGGCCTCCTGTCGCCTGCAGGTTGGCCGCCTTCAGAAACATCGCGCTGATGACCTGTCTGAAGTACGTCATCGACGACGTCGTCGGGCAGTTCCTCCGTCAGCTCAAAGGCGCGGACGCGAGGCGACGTCGCCTCGGTACTGCGAGCATACCGACCGACGCCCGTCGCAGCACCGGCAGCGGCGTCCGCCTGAAATACGCCATCCTTCGTCGCGACCGCCGATCGGTCGCGTCCGGCCGTCCAGCCTTCTTCGCGCCAGAGATCGGCTCGCTCATCCATGTCGATGGAACCTTCGTCGTCGAGAATATCGTGGGCTATGTCGTAATTGCCCCGGTCGACGGAGGCGGAGACTAGGAAACCTCCGCGCCGAAGACCTTCGGCATACACGTCGCGGTCATCGTCCGGGAAGAACCAGTCTGCGAGCCCTGCCCAGAAGCCTGAGCCTTCCGATGCTGTCGTCAATCCTTCGCCGTCGGCCTCGTAGCCGGGCATCAAGCGGACGTCGACAACGCCTGCGCTCTTCAGCTTGTCGATCGCCGCCTCGGCGTCGCTTCTGGAATCGAAAAAGGCCGTTAACGTGCTCTTGGCGCGATTGCCTGTGATGACGGGCGCGCCGTCGTTATAGAGATTGGTCACGAGAGTTCCTCCGAGTTCGTGTGGCAGACCAACGAAGGGAGGAGGCTAATGTTCCGGTCACCCTAGGTCGGATCCATGCATGTCCGAGGAGGGCGCACATCCCGCAGGCAAGCGCGCCGCTCGGGAGGCTGCCGGAACTACGACAATGGACGGCCTCCTGCAGAGAACGCTCTTCGACGGCGACGCAATGGAAATCCTGCCGCTGAACAGAAGATCTTGGGCCGAGTATACGGGCCCGGCCCGTGCGATTACCGTGGCGCCGTCCCTTGATGGACGACAACTGTTGCGGGAGATGCGAGGAACGGCTGTTGTCACAGACGGGTGGGCAGGCATTTAGGCTTTGGAAAGGGTCAGATCGCTCGGACGTTTTCGGCCTTCGACTTGCCGGTCTCCCGATCCTGGCCGAGCTCGTAGGAGACGTTCTGCCCATCGCGCAGCGCGCCACCTTGGACTGCGGAAATATGAACGAAGATGTCCTGTCCGCCGTTCTCTGGTGTGATGAAACCGAAGCCTTTGTCTTCATTGAAAAAACTTTACGGTTCAGTTTGCCACTTTCGTCCCCCGGTTCGTGGATTGCTGACGTGCATTTAATAGCCGTACCGCCGCCATTTCGTAACGGCGGCCCGCCAGGACTTTGGCCGCCCGTCCTCTTTCGAATGAGACGGAAGGAAACGATGGAACTTCGAATGCCAGCAGGGGTTTGCCATCCAAATTATCAAGAGGATGACCTATGACCCTGAAAGCCCTGGCGTTCAACGCGACCTTGAAGCGCAGCGAGAACAAGGAGCCGTCTTCAACCGGACGCATGCTCGACCTCATTGCTGCGGAGATGGCAAAGTCCGGCGTTGAGACAGAGACTATCCGGCTTGCCGATTATGACATCCTGCCGGGCGTCACTTCCGACGAAGGGACCGGCGACGCATGGCCGGCACTCCGCAAAAAGGTGCTTGCAGCCGACATCGTCATATTCGGCACTCCGATCTGGATGGGGCAGCCGGACAGCATTTCCAAGCGCGTCCTCGAGCGCATGGACGCGTTCCTCGAGGAGACCGATGACGAAGGCCGGATGGTCTCCTACGGCAAGGTCGCGGCGGTTGCCGTCGTCGGCAACGAGGACGGTGCCCATCATGTGTCGGCCGAGATGTACCAGGCGCTAAACGACGTCGGCTTTACGATCCCGGCTAATGCCGTCGCCTACTGGGTGGGTGAAGCGATGGGGAGCACGAACTTCGTGGATCTGAAAAAAGTTCCCGAGGAGGTCACGACGATGGTCGAGATGCTCGCCCGAAACACCATTCATCTGGCAAAGCTCCTGAGGTCCAGCCAGTACCCCGGCGAGAAGTAGCCTACCGCTAGCCTAGGTTCCCAACCGAATAGTTTGCAAAGCATCAGAGCAATTCCATCATGCCATTGAACAGCCGCGTCCGCGATATCTTCAAGCCTGAGTTCAAGTTCGGCATGGGCGGCGTCTCGCTCGGCAACGAGTTCAACAAGATCTCCGACAGGCAGGCCGAGGCCGCACTCGAAGCGGCATGGAGCGTCGGCGTGCGATATTACGATGTCGCGCCCTGGTATGGCCTTGGGCTTGCCGAACGGCGCTTCGGGCATTTCCTTCACAATCAGAAGCGATCCGACTACCTGCTGTCCACGAAGGTCGGAAAGCTCCTGAAGGCGTCGAAGGGAAACGGCCACGAGAAGATGTACCCGCTGTCGGATTCTCCGAACGACCTCCTCATCGACTACACCGCAGATGGCGTCCGTCGTTCGATCGAGGACAGCCTCCAGCGCCTGGGCGTCGACAGCATCGACATCGCCTTCGTCCACGATCTGTCGCCCGACTTCGCATTCTTTCCGACCCCGTGGGAGGAGCAGTACGAGATCGCCCGCAAAGGCGCCTTTCTCGAACTCACGAAGATGCGGGAAGAGGGCATCATCAAGGGGTGGGGCGTCGGCGTGAACACGCCGATGGCGATCCTCAAAGTGATAGAGGACGCTGATCCGGACGTGTGCCTGTGCGCCCGCCAATATTCGCTGATCGATCACGAGGCTACAGTCGAAAAGCTCTTCCCGAAGGTGCGGGAGAAAGGCGTCGGGCTGGTCATGGGTTCGAGCCTCAACGCCGGCTTTATCGGCGGCAGCCCGCGCTACAACTACGGGGTGGACAACTACAAGATTCCGCCGCAAGTCATCGAGAAGCGCCGCAAGCTGCGGGAAGTCGCTGAACAATTCGGCGTCGATCTTCGAACCGCCGCCATCCAGTTCTCCGCCGCCCCGGACGTCGCCGTCGCCCTCGTGGTTGGCGCCGGCAGCGACCGGCAGATCCGCGAGGACTGGAATTCCCTGCAGACCAAGATCCCCAACTCGTTCTGGCAGGCGCTGAAGGATCGCGGTCTGGTCCACCGCGATGCTGCCGTGCCATCGGTCTGATATCGCGCACTTGCCGGCAATCCATCGGGCGCCATTTCCCTGCAATGGGATCAAGGGGAGGGTGGTCACATGACCGGATGGCTGGCGGAATATCAGATCGAGATGCGGTTTCTTCCGCATGTCGCAGCACTGCTCTTTGCCCTTCATCGACGGGAGACCGGTTTCTCGCGCTGGTGAAAGGTCGCCATCAACCGCCGGACACGAGCCGACATTTCGGGCTGGTCGTCGACTGCCGCGGACGGGTAGGCGAACTTGCGCTTGCCGCCAAGGCCACGATACTCGACGGCCCTTTCCTGGACTTCCTCGACCCCTGGGGCAATCGCATCGAGGTCGTCGAATACTGCGATCTGCAGTTCACAAAGACGGATGCTGTGTGCGCTCGATGGGTCTTCACCCTGAAAAGACGGACGAGGCGGTGGCGGAAATCCGGAACAAGGAGATGGCTTGAGCGAGCTCGTCCGAAACTCCTTACGAAAGGGATGCAACCCTGATGGAAAAGGATGACCTACGGATAGAGATCCCGCGGCTCGCGGCGGAGGCGGATGCAGATCCCGCATCGACGGTCGATCTGAAGGCGCTGGCCATCCATCTCTAGCCGAACTTCAACGAATTCTCCGGGGTCGGAACGGCCGGCGCGGCGCTATTAGCCGAATATCGAGGATTTGCGAGATCCGCGTTACGAGGGTGGCTGGGATATCGTTGGTGTCACGCGGTGTGCCGCGCTTCGATACAGCATTTAGTTTCGCGCGTTGTCAGGGGTGTGCAGCGAGGCCCCCGCCTTTTCGGCCGCTGCCCGCAGTCGCTTGTCTCTGGTCCATAGCGCCGCTCGTTTATCGAGGAGAACTGAGGCCAGCAAGTGGGCATCTGTGTAGCCAATGCCCATGCTGAAAATGGCGTGGCGATCAATCATCATCATGACTTCTTCGTGAGTGGCGACGAACGCTTCGCGCTGGGCCGCCAGGAAAGCTATCACGCCAGTGCGCTCCCGAAAGCTGCCAAGTGCGAGCTCTCCGATTACGGCTGAATGGCATAAAAGACGATCGTCTTCAATAATCTTACGCAGCTCTGCATCGGCATGCCGGAAATGATCGATCCAGATGGAAGTGTCGGCAAGTATCACTTGGCAGCTGCGCTCCGGCGGCGTGGGGCTGCCTCCGCATCCGGCATAGTTCCGCCGAGCGCGATGAGGCGTTTTCCCGACTCCACACGAACAAGCGTTTCCAACGCTTGGCGGACCAAAGTGGCGGTTTCTTTCGTGCCGGTTAGGGACCTAGCCCTTTCTATAAGGGTATCGTCGAGATTGATAGTCGATCGCATCGTTTGGTTTCCTGAGTTGATCTTATAAATAGCACCATTTGGTGATGAAATATACGCCTTATCTCCACTCTAATAAGTCCGCCGTCGGATGATGCAATTCCGGCAACGTGTTATTGCCCGGGCGCGGGCACCCTCAGCTCAAGGCAAGTGTGGCCTCGCCAGCGATATGCGTCGACTTCGTACCCTTGAAACCTAAAAACTGCAGGCGCGCGCGGTTTTGTATCCCGTCGACAGAACGATTGCGGAATGGCGGGGTCGGTTGTTCGTATCCCTTCAAGACTTCCAACAGGACCCGCCGACACCTGCAGCACTAACTTCAGGAATATGGGTAGGAAGAAAGTGCGCCGCGCGGGTCCTCGCTGAGCATGGCGGCAGGGCAGTTTTGACATCGATGAGCGTTCGTAATCGGTTCGTGCCGAATTGCCCAACTGCTTCGGCCCTATCCCCATGAGCAACCGGCGACATAGATCTAACTCCAGGGTATGAGGCCTCGCAGCGCTTTCAGGTTGTCTTGCCATCGAGAGCGATTAAAAGTCGGAAGGAAAATATGGGCGGTACCGGCGGGAGAAGGCATGGACGAGAATGATGTGAAGAGCGAGCAGCGCTACCGACTTCTGATCGAAGCGATCACTGACTATGCGATCTACATGCTCGACCGGGGCGGCTTCCTGACAAGCTGGAACCCTGGCGCCGAACGGCTGAAGGGATATACGGAACAGGAAATCGTCGGGCGCCACTTCTCAACCTTTTACACGGACGAGGATCGCGCCGCGGAGCTTCCTGCAAGGGCGCTCCAAATCGCTGAGCTGGAGGGCCGTTTCGAGCGCGAAGGTTGGCGTCAGCGGAAGGACGGTTCCCGCTTCTGGGCGAACGTTATCATCGATCCGATCAGGAACGCCGACGGCGAGCTCATCGGTTTCGCAAAAATCACCCGAGATATCAGCGAAAAGCGCGCCGCCCAGGAGGCAATATTCCAAGCGCAAAAAATGGAAGCCGTTGGGCAGTTGACCGGCGGACTCGCACATGACTTCAACAATCTCCTGACGGCGATCCTCGGAAGCCTGGAGATCGCAAAGAAGAGAGCAATCCGGCCAGACGTCGCCGACCTTATCGAAAACGCCATCCAAGGCGCCCAACGTGGCGCGACCCTGACCCAGAGGCTCCTTGCCTTCTCTCGTCGTCAGGAGCTTCAGCTCGGTCCCGTTGATGTCGGTGATCTGGTTGGAGGAATGGCGGAGCTGATGCGGCGAACAATCGGGCCGGAGGTCGTCATCACCACGCTATTTCCGCCCGAACTGCCTCTTGTCCGCACGGATGCAAACCAGCTTGAGAGCGCGCTTCTCAATCTCGTCGTCAACGCGCGCGACGCCATGCCGGAGGGAGGTGAGATCGTTATCGCCGCGGAGCGGAAAGCTATCGAGGCGGGGGCGGTTGCTTTGCTTCCCGCTGGCGAATACCTCTGTCTGTCCGTGAGGGATAAGGGGGAGGGAATGGACGCCGAGACGCTCGCCAATGCCACGACACCCTTTTTTACCACGAAGGGCGTCGGCAAAGGCACTGGACTTGGTCTGCCGATGGTACACGGGCTCATGGCCCAATCCGGCGGTCAGCTCATTCTGAAATCGTCCCCGGGCGAGGGCACGACCGCCGAGCTTTGGCTCCCGATTACAGTTGATGCCGCTACTCCTGCGCTTGCCGAAGAAGTTCCTATCGATCCAGCTCCAACCGCTATGACGGTTCTGGTCGTCGACGACGATCCGCTCGTTCTCATGAACACGGTGCTGTTGCTGGAGGATCTGGGAATGGAAACAATCGAGGCCTCCTCCGGCGAGGAGGCTCTCGCTATCCTGGGTTCGGGGCAGCTTCCCGATGTGGTAGTCACCGACCATGCGATGCCGAAGATGACCGGTGCGCGCCTCTGTGAGGAAATCCACGCGAGGTTTCCCACGCTCCCGGTCGTGCTTGCGACGGGCTATGCGGAACTACCAGAGGGCGCCGGCGACATCAGTGGGGTCGTAAGGCTGTCGAAGCCGTTCAGCCAGAAACAGTTGTCGCGGGCGCTGGCAGAGGCCCGCCAAGGTGGCCGCTGTTTCTGATCGATATCAGCGGGGGTTGGGCGGATGCGTTGCGAGGCTGCGATTTGGCTTGATGTGCAAGCGTCGTGCGACTCATCCAGAAGCGAGCATGTCCACCGCTACCGATGTCAGACGCTCCACTTCTCCAAGGGGACATCTGAGGGAATAGCGGCACTCCTCTCCGCAATCGCTGTTGGGTTATCTTCGAGAACCTTGCCGCACCTCCTCCCGCGGCACGCTTGCGTTTTGCCTTGGGGCCGTGACGAGAGGCCAAGCAAATCCAAAATCGTACCCAGCCAGAATTTTCTCGATTGGATGCGAGCCATAAACCGGCTCTGAAGGTTACCGTGAACCAATGAGCGAATGGCATTGTGGCTTCGCTAGTCCAAGGACCGTCAAGATATCTCCATAGATCGAGCCCCATAATGTCGATGTCGTGGGGATGGAAATTGCCGGCGAGTTCGCGATGAAGCTTGCTCGCTTCGGCGACGGAGACCTTGTTTTGGATCGTGATGTGCGGCCGCCACGTCTGCATGTCCTGCGACCCAAACCAGTGGAGGAAATCCCTGCGTAGGCCATCCCCGATCGAGTTCAGCTCCGTGCTTTCGATTGTGAATGCCACGCCGGCTCCGAGATGACGGACGCCGCTAGCGCGGGCTAAGATCGTGCGCGTCTCCTTCTTAACAAATTGAAGGCTTTCGACGATCCTTCCAACCTATTCGCCCGGCAGCCGGTGAAACATCGTCAGATGAGCCCGCAGGAAATTCCGGTCTTTGGGAAAAAAGTTTCTGACGTAGCAGATCGGACGGGATGACATCATGCTCGGCAATTCGGGCGGTCAGGATCATGGGATGGCGTGTCTTCAAATCGGCGGTCCCGACTCATCTAGTAAAGTCAAATCAGTCACAAAAGCGTCTGCTGGGCGAACGGACACTGTCGGTGCTTGCGTTTCTCCTCGCCGCAGACGCTCCGTATCGGCGCTAAAGCCAATGTCCGCGCCGCGGTCCCTTGTGAAGGCAGTGAGTGTCTCCATAGAGAGGCGTTCCCAGCTTTTGCCGCGATCAGGACCCGCCCGAACCCCGGGTAATATGCCCGGCTCAGAACTCCGAAACAGGAGCTTATCCAACGAAGCGGCGTTTAGCTCGTCACGCAGATGATGGGCCGTGACATAGGCATCGGGCATGGCCCGATGGGCGGGCAGGCCGATCTCGTGGATCAGGCCTACGGGCCTGCGCTGATAACCCAGCATCTGGTTGGAAAACCTTGGAAGCTCCGGCCAGACACGCAAAGCGCATTTCCACGTGCAGATCCAGGGCGTAACACTCGCCAGTCTTGGCGTGCAGTAACGTCGCTGCTCGAAGGCGGCACGGTGTGCGCCAAGTGCGGCGATCGGGTGCGGCGATCATTCGATGGCGGCCGCTGAAGCATGGACTAGAGGTCCCAGATTCAGCCCCGCCACTGCGAGCGACTTCGACAACTCTGTAGCTTTTTCATCGCGAAAACACTGGCGTGGCGGATGGTGTCACGACCTTATCTTGGTCTATGGTCGAGAGCCATACGTACCTTGCGCGCCAAGTCTCCAAGCGCTGCCGGCTTCTGCAGAAAAATAACACCCTCGTCAAGCACGCCATTGTGGATGACCGCATTGCGGCTATACCCGGTCGTGAACACGACTGGCAGTCCTGGACGCTTGCTCCAGATCTCGTCCGCCAGTTTTCGGCCGTTCATCGGTGCCATGACAATGTCCGTGAACAGGAGCTTCACGTCCGGACGCTCGTGGATGAGTTTCAGGGCTGCAACGGGACCGTCGACCGCCACGACGGGGTATCCCAGCTCCTCCAGCATCTTGGTATGCACTTCGCGGACACTGGCGTCATCCTCCACCAAGAGAACGAGTTCGGTCGCGGAGCCTCGCGGCACGCTTTCGTCTTTCCGCAGCTGCGCCGTCGCGGTCGGTCCGTAATCCCGCGGCAAATACATCTTCATTGTGGTGCCGAGGCCAACCTCTGAATAGATCTTCATGTGCCCACCGGACTGTCTTGCGAAGCCGAAGACCTGACTGAGGCCCAGCCCTGTTCCCTTGCCGACCGGCTTTGTCGTAAAGAATGGGTCGATCGCCTTTTTGATAATCTCAGGCGCCATACCGCACCCTGTGTCAGTGACGGAGATCATTACATACTGCCCAGGGCGGATATCATGCTCTGCCGCATATGCTTCGTCGATATGCGCGTTTGCTGTCTCGATCGTCAGCTTGCCGCCGTCCGGCATGGCGTCTCGCGCGTTGACGGCGAGGTTGAGAACCGCGTTTTCGAGCTGGTTCGGGTCGGCCTTGGTTCGCCACAGTCCAGCCGCCAGTACCGTCTCTTTCTGAATGGGCTCGCCGAGTGTCGAGGCTAGAATTTCGGCCATATTCGCGACCAGCTTGTTGGCATCGACGGATTGCGGCGACAAAGGTTGTTGCCGTGAGAAGGCGAGCAACCTCTGGGTCAGGGTGGCTGCACGATGCGCTCCGTCCAATGCCGCCTCGAGGAGTTTCGGGAGGTCGTCGAGCGCGCCGCGTGCGATCCGGCGTTGCGCCATATTCAGGCCGCCTATGACCACGGCAAGCATGTTGTTGAAATCATGCGCAACGCCGCCGGTGAGATGACCGAGTGCTTCGATCTTTTGCGCCTGGTGTAGAGCACTCTCCGCAGCGCTTTTTTCCTGAACGGCGATGGCGATGCGCTCTTCCAGCGTTGTATTGAGATCTTTCAGCGCGGCGGCCGACCGCTCGGCCGCCGCGCGCGCTTCGAGGAGTTCTTTTTCATAACGGCGCCGGTCGGTGGCGTTGAAGATAGTAATCCGGACGAATTTGACCGCGCCGTCTTCGGCCAGCCTCGCGACCGCATTAACGAGGACCGGCAGACGGGTGCCATCCGCCTTCACCATGTCGAGCGCGACTTCGTTGAAAGCACCCTGCATCGTCAGCAGCGGTGCAAAATGCGTCTCGAAAAAGATTTTCCCAGGCATGGTCAGGAAGTCGATGAACTTGCGGCCGACGATCTTGCCGCCGGACATGCCAAGCCAGGAGCATAGCGTTTTGTTGGCAAGGATGATGCGCCCGTCCGATCCAGCCGAGATGTAGCCGCAGGGCGCATTCTCGAATAGATCCAGCAGGTCGTCTACATTTTGGGGAATGTCCAAGCTGGAGTTCATCAGGCGGCGGCCACGAATGTCTCGATGGCGGCAACGGTCTCTTGGGGGTGACTGAGGTTCGGACAATGGCCCGTCGCCCTCATCAGAACGAGAGTGCTGCCGGGGATCTTGGCGTGAAGATAATGGCCGACGGAGACCGGAGCGATCACGTCCTCCGCACATTGAAGGATCAATGACGGAACCCTCACGTTGTCGAGGTCCGCCCGATTGTCGGCCATGAACGTCGCGCGCGCGAAATGCTTGGCAATTTCCGGGTCGGTCTGGCAGAAACTGTTGGTCAATTCCTCCGAGAGTTCGGGCCGGTCGGTGTTGCCCATGATTACGGGCGCCATTGCCTGCGACCAGCCCATATGGTTGCTGTCAAGAAATTCCAGCAGTTCATCGACTTGTTGCCGGCTGAACCCGCCATGGTAATCGAGATCGTCGATATATCTGGGCGACGGGCCGACGAGCACAAGCCTGGAAAACATCGTCGGCGCCTCTGCAGAAGCGAGCACGCCCATCATGGCGCTGACGGAATGACCGACGAATATGCCATTTTCGATCCCGAGCTCCTTTCCGATCTCGACGATGTCGGCTGCATATCCATCCAGGCTGCTATATTTTTTAAAATCGTAGGCAGACAGATCGGAGCCTCCGGCGCCGACATGGTCAAAAGTCACCACCCGAAAACGGTCCGCAAATCTCGGCGCGACGTACCGCCACATATTCTGGTCGCAACCGAAACCGTGCGCGAACAACATCGTTTGCGAGCCATTGCCGACGACCTTGACGTTGTTCCGATTAACGACTGACATAGAATGCTCCTGGTCTGGCAAGCGATCGGCTTGCGCGCGACCTTGAGCCGCAATTGTGATCTTGGCTTAATATTGTCAGGTCGCGGCTTTAATCAAGTCACGACGTGTGTTGGTGGCGCGCAGACTGCGCAGGCCGACAATAATCGATACTGTCAAGCGGCCAAAATCATGCAGATGGTGGCGTCCTCCTTCGGCCGAATGTTCTGTTGGATGCGTCGATTGCCATGATATGGACTCCCCGTTGCCAAACCATGGAAGTTCGATGACCACCCCAGACGATACCACTCCGGCGACCCTCTCCGACCTCCCGCACCTGGCGGAAGCGCTGGACGATGATCGATTTCGCCAGTTCCTCGATCATGTGCCCTTCGCGGTCGCGGTCTCTGAACTGGGCCGCAATGAACGCCCGGTTTACGGCAATATCGAATTCGAGCGGCTGACTGGCCTTTCCGGAAACGATCTCCAGGGGCAGGAGTGGTCCGTGCTTCCCCCAGCCTTGCCTTTGGCGGGCGGGCCGGAATTAGCCCAGGCTTTGTTGCAAAATGAAGAATATCTCGGAACTTTCACTCGCAGTCGGCGATAAGCACGTGGTCGACGCCTGGTCGAACACCATTGTCGACGACGCTGGCGAGCCGCTGTTTCGTCTTTTGGCAATATCCGTTCGCAATGGCGGCAATGATTTGGCCGCCTTGACAGACGCGTTGACGGAAAAGGACACTTTGCTGAAGGAACTGCAGCACCGGGTCAAAAACAACCTTCAGATGATTACCGCTCTGATCCGGATGGAGGCACGCAATGCGGAGCGAACGAAAGAGAATGCGAGCTTCAACCGGCTCGCCGGACGTATCGAAGCTCTATCGATCCTGTACCGCTCGCTCTATTCGGGAGCGAGGCCGAGACGGTCGATCTTGGGACCTATGTCAGCCAGATCGCGTCGTCTGTCATGGTCGCTCATGCGGTCGACGGCATACGCCTGGATATGAAGGTCGACACCTGGCCAGTCTCTGTCAACGTCGCCATGCCCGTCGGTCTCGTGATCAACGAGTTGATGACAAACGCCCTCAAATACGCCTTTATCGGCCGTGACGGAGGCGAGTCCGCTGCACGGTCGATGACGAAGGGTGTAAGGTCCTCGTTGCTGACGATGGTGTCGGCCTTTCGGACAAAAGCGAGTGGCCCCGCCGGGGCAACCTAAGCGCGATGATTGTTCAGCCGGTGAGGCAGAATGCCAAGGCCGAGATCGACGTGCAATCCGGACCCGGTCAGGGTATGGCTGTGACGATCATTTTCAAACGAGCGGATGCAACAGGCCTCTAGTTGACTTGTTCGGACTGGGGCCTGTCTCGGTCGAGCCGCGGGCCTGATCACGCAGCTCTAGTGGCCATAACGATACTCGGCGGTGCAACAACAGCAGCCTCGCCATCAATAACTTTAGCCAGGTAGGCCAGCGCGTTCTGCAGGCCGTGCATGGTGTAGGGCTTTTCGATCGCGCCGAGCGCGCCTGCAAAGTCCTCGGGAAGACGCTTGATGTTGGCGGAGACGAAAACGAAGGGGATGTGCCGCGTGGCGAGGAAACGGCCGACGTCGATCCCCGTCGGGCCATCGACGAGCGAGATATCGACGAAGGCAAAATCCGGGCGTTCACGCTCAGCAATATCTTTGGCCTCGACACTGGAGGCAGCCTGACCCACGACGTGGTGGCCGGCGATCTCGATCTCGCTTTCGAGTTCAAGGGCTAGAAGAGCCTCGTCCTCAACGATCAGCACCCTCATGCATGCTCCTTTTCGTCGACCATCATCGTCACCCTCACGTCTGTGCTGTGGCCCTCGACCTGTCGTTCGATTTTGGCGTCGAGCTGCCGCGCGCAGGTCTCCGCCGCCGTCGCTCAGTCCGCGCCGGACGGCATCTCCGACAACCTCGTTGACGATCAAGGCGAGGGCCGACGCCTTGGAAGCGGGGACCAGCACTGGACTTAGGTCCGTGGTGAACCTGATGTCGTCACGCTTCAGCGATCCGACGAGGTCGACCACCAGTTCGTTCGCGAACCCTGAGACGTCAAAGCGGCCAACGTCTTCGGCGGTAAACAGCTTGCGCTGAACGGTGCTGAGCGCCTCGACACGGTCGAGAACGGATCGCAGCGTCTTTCGCACCGTCTCATCCGTCGTCATCTTCGCCTGGAGCTTGACGATGGAGGCAATCGTCAAGAGGTTGTTCTTCACCCTGTGATCGACTTCGTGAACCAGCATTGTCTTGGCCTCAAGCGCTTCGGTCAGATCGCGTGTGCGGTTTTCGACTTCCTGTTCCGCCGAATGGCGGGCGCTGGCCAGCTCCGCCTCCTTGCTCTTGATATTGGTGAAATCAAGCTGTGAAGCAAAAAAGTAGATGACCTCGCCGGATGCATCCCTCACCGGACTGACGAACAACGCATTCCAGAACGTCGTGCCATCTTTCCGATAATTGAGGATGTCGACGGCGACACTTTCCTCCGACGCTATCGCTTGGCGGATTTTGGAAATCGTTGCCGGATCGGTCTCCTTCCCTTGAAGCATTCGGCAATTCCTGCCGATGAGTTCATCATTCGAATAGCCCGAGAGGTCATTGAACGCCTTGTTGCAGAAGATGATCGGATTGTCGTGCTGTCGAGGATCCGTGATGATCATCGGCATGCGTGTCGCCTTGAAAGCCGCGGCAAAGGGATCCTCGGACGGATGGCCGTCCACGAGCCGCGTGCCGGCGTCGCGGGCATTTTGCTTGATGCTATCTTGATCTGCCATATTGCCTTCTATGCACCTGGAGAGATGAAATGGCGCGAGGGCACATCATGTTCCAGGTGCTGTAAAATAGCCTGCGCCAACTATCCTGCAAGAGGCGTGATGGCAAGCTGCGAGGCAAAACTGCCTCGAGAATCCCGAAGTTGTTTATCCTAGGCTGTGGCAAGTTTTTGTTTCGAAGGGCATCAGAATATCTACCGCTCTGTCGACCTGATCGCAGTTGCCAAACTAAAGGCAAAGGACGGGTCACCTTTCTTCACTCGCTGGCGGTCAGCGCTCTGATGGTCGCATTTGGTGGTAGGCTCGGCCACAGCGAAGCCGATATCCGCCTTCTTGGGCTCGTCGGCGCCAGGTGCATGATCTAGGCAAGATGACGCTCCCCGACGACAGCCTGACTAAGACCGGCAAACTGATCGCAGAGGAGATGGAGCTTGTTCGAAGGCATCCGCAGCTTGGCTATGAGATAGTATCGAGGGCAGGCACAGCACCAACGGAGGTGCTGGAAATCTGGTGCGATCGTCGATCGCCACCCCTGGGGCGTTCGAATGTCTGGAGCCAAGGGGTCGCCACCGTCCGGGGGTCTTCGTTCGCTGTGAGAGGAGAATGGACGCTCCCCTTTTCGAAAATAATAGAAGGACCGTGGCACATAAATTTACGCGGCTTGCGGAGGGCGCGGTCGTTGGGTTTGGGCCAAGGTGATCACGGCGGTTTCCTTGTTCTGGATCGGGACCAAATCACGCGGCCACATGTTTGCGGAACCAATCAGCAGCGTTATTTTTAACCTGCATTGTTGCCCACTGTCCGGGTGATTGGATCTGGACTACGAGGAGCCCATCGTCGGCGTCCATGTGTTGCGCAAGCAGATCTCGAATGGTCGTTGCGGCACCATTCATATGTCCGACCCAGACTGATTCAAGCGGTGAGATGCATCCCCAATCGCGCAAGGTATTTAGAAGCTGATTATAGTTTCGAACCTTGCGAAGGTCGTAACTTATCAAATAGGGGGCTGCCATGATGGTCTCCGAACTAGTTGCATAAGAAACTGGTCATGCACGCGGTGAGCCGGCAAGCGTCGTTTCAACTTCTAGGATATTTTCCACGTCATTTACAGAACAGGGCCTGGCACGAGGGCCGGAATTAAGATCCCAACCCGGCGAGCCCGTCGCCCTTTTCCTATCGCGTGAGAAACTGCACGGTATTAAACCGGCCGATCACGTCCTCAACAGATTCGCTCACGGCTCTCGTCACGACGCCGTTGCCCTGAGGAATAGCTAGCGCAAGGATTGTTCCCGTTCCTTCTCCATCTTGGTACACAGCGGCGACATGATCGACGTTGATATGAATCGGAGCTTTGGTCGTCGTCCACGTCAGCTTAACAAATGCCATCTCCGTACTCCCTTGTTTGTGATACCAGAATTGAATAACGGGTGGTCAGAGTCCATGAAAATCTGAGTATTCATGGGAGGCAGAAAACTATATCACATTCCGGCGATCCATGTTGTCACCCAACTATCCCCCGGGGTGGGGCGCCGGAAGTGGAGATCGACGACCCAACTCGGCCCGATGGAAGAAATGCTGGTCCACGTCGCCAAGTTCCTGAATAAGCTTCGCAATATCCTCACGTTCGAAAGATACATCGTGTCCGAAAGCTTGGATATGCAATAACATTTTTGGCGAGATCGGGGCCGACGCCTTCAGGTAATCGACGGCATCTCGCGTGGTGGGAAAGGTCTTTTCCTCGGTAGAAAAGTTGTCCAGTACAACCGTAGCCATCGTCGCTGTCGCCGCAAATTGCGAAAGTCTCCTTAGCGCTAAAGTGTTTGCTCATTTCAATTACTCCAATTGTACGCTTCAGGCTCGATGTCTATCCCGACCAACAAGGCCATCGATATGTTCCAGTCAGTTGAGCATCAGGGGGACTGAGCGCATACAGTCGGCCTTAACCCTTGCTTCAACAACATTCTACGCCGGAGACATTTTGATGAAGTAGTTGTCTCCGGGGCGTGTGTGGTTCTGAAGTTCTTCCTCCATGGCTGTGGCTTCGGTTCTACTGTCCGTTAGCCGGTTGCGCGTATCGTCCGTATGTATCGCACGGACATAGTATCGCATTTGGGCGTCCTCGGGCTACCGGTAGAAATGGTCCGGAAGGGCTTTCTGATCACCGTTGTTCATTGGATCTACAACATGGGACGGATACCTAAGTTCCTCCGCCGGCACCTGCGACTTTGAGGCAACTCGCAATTTCGGGTCCTCGCGCTACTTCCCCTTTAGAAGGAGCGCTAACTTGGAAAATCTGAAAGAATTTGCTTCAAGCACGAATGGCGATCGATGGTTTCTCGGCATCAATCCTGCCACCAATAGAGAAGTCGTCGTTCATCGTGGGAACTCATCGTCGGGCGGGCACGAAACGATTATCCCCGTGAGTTCATTCTTGAACCAACGGCCGTTTGGTCCGGAACATCAGGCTTTAGACTTATTGCTCGCAGATCGAAGAGCGAACGAGAGCGAGGCCCCCGAGACAAGGGCCGACGAGCGGTAGGCAACATTCTGTAGTGAGACCTGGCACCGGATCCTGAACCACCTGGCACTCTATTTTCCCGAGCTCGCCCATGCTGGAAATAGCCGGTCGGACTGGTCTTGGCGTTGATCGAACGCTTCCCGACACCCGTTAGCATCACTTCGCTCGGACGCGAGGCTTTTGTTGCGGAAGCGTGGTCGCTCGTTGGCCGTAAAGTCTCAAAAGCACGATGAATCAATGATATCTTCGAGACAGCCTGCTCATCGGTAGCGCTGCCTATAGCCGAAGACGCCGTCGCGATCAGCATGTTCCGCATGATTATTGGCCAGGGACGAGGCTTGATCCGTGAACGCAATCGCACTGAGCAAATCGCTCAGTCGCTGCTGGCAGACCATCGGGACTATCAGCTCCTGTGAGCTGGCGAAGACGCTTCATCTCCGAGGGCATCAGGCGGCGTATTTTTTGCGCCAGTTGTAAAGGTCGTGTCCGAAATTACTGCCTTGCGGCAGACCTCACCGATCGGCGTCCCATCCTCTGCCTGCTTCACACAAACGCGATCTGCGCTTCCGAAAACTTCGAGACCTTCATCGAATTCTCCTCTTCTTCCCATCAGGGAGCATAAGTGGAAAATTTCAGTTTCAAATGGCCTAATTTATTGGGGGCACGTTAAGATGTTCCACACTGATCGACTAGAAACCCGAGGCCGGCCACGAACTGTGATGAAACAAGCCTTCGCCGGCCTGACGATCGGCGGTATCGTTGCCTATACTGGTGATGGCACCGTCTCTGCTATTCGCCACTGGCTGAAGATTAATTGATCGGCCACTCAAAAAGCGCGTGGGTGGACCGCGCAAACGAACCCCCAGGGCTTAGAAGGGATCCATACAATCGAGGTCTCCGCGCGATCTGCGCGTGAAACACAGAACCACGCTGAAAGTTCCAATTCCCGAAATTGCCATCATTGGCTGAAGATCAATTGACCCAACACACCACGATCAGCTTGCCCAGTCCGTACAAGCCGTATCCTGCCAGAAAGGCCACCATAGTCCAAAAGTGCACCTCAAACCGCCTGAACATTCTCTGCCGCTTCTTTGGCCCGATTCCCAGTGCGGATAGTGCGCGAGCACCACCAGCGCGTCTCCACGGCCTTGCCGGCGGAAAAACCAAAGCCTCCCCATTTCCCGCAGCCCGGGACGGAGCATAGGTGCTCGACATCACGTGCGCGCTGGCGCCGATGAATTACCCCGTTGCTCACGATGCGTTCCAAGCCTTGCATCTCTTTAAGCTTATCGGAGTGCTCTTCGGCATTGCGCAACGCCTCTCTCGCCGTCGCCTCCCAGCCCTGCTGCGGCATGATGCGCCTGCGTATTCACGAGGCAAAGCCGCCGTTCCAGCGCCACTGATTTTCGTTACCTGACCTGGTTTGGTCGACCTCGATGCGGCCCACAATGTCTATAGGGAAGAACCGCCAAAACGGCAGGAGCCGAAGCGCGGATTACCCTCCGACTCCATCGAGCCCACCATCGCTCGGGAGCGCGTCTGCGTGTGAGGCTTAAGCCTCCCCGACGAGCAGATCGGGGAGGATGAAATAGCTCAGGGTTTCTTGTGCTTACTGAACTCCACGGCCTTGGCCCCTGAGTAGCCGGCGCTGCGGCAGGGGCGGCCTCGTACCTTTTATAATTGCTTCTAGCTTGACCCTTAGCCATCGATTCTTTCTGGTTAAGCAAACGGCGCATTACCGAGCAGCGCGTGAGAGAATGCAGGCTATTTGGAGAGCGATATGAGACGCACCGTGATTGCTGTCCTGTTCGGCATAGCCGTCGCCTGCATGGCTGCCGCTTTCCTCACGGCATGCCAATCTTGTTAGCCTCCGGGTGAGGGGATATGGCGGGCGCTTTAGGAGAGCTCGTCAGCGCGCCATAGGCTGGCGATGATGTACGGGTTCTCTCCCGCCATGTAGATAAGGCGATCGCCTTTGCCTTCATCGCGATCGGCCTTGTAGAGAGACGGTGACCCAGCGATTTCTCGCTCCGACAAGTGCCTCTTGGCCATTCTCTCGATCCTTGCAATGATTTGGGCTTCAGTCGCGTTCGATAGCGGGATGAACTCTTCAGAAATTATCTCGGCGCCATTCATTTCGACGATGCGCCATACCTGCTCTTTGAAGCCCTCGACTATGTTCTTCACTTTTCCTCCAATTGGTGATGCATGCCAGTCCTAAGAATCCACGGCATGAGAAATTTGCTCAGGCTCTCTTCAAAGGCAAGACAGCAGATGACGCATATGCGGAGGCCGGCTTCAAACCTGACCGGGGAAATGCGTCCCGCCTACAGCATAAAGACAACATCGTACAACGCGTTGCCGAGCTTCTTGAGTGGGAGCAGACGATAGACCGGAAAGCCACTGAAAAGGCGATCGACAAGCTCGCCATCACGAAAGAGCGCGTCCTCGCTGAACTGGCGGCCGGCCGAGTCTTCTACGAATGGAGCGTCTGCTGTTGATCGTCCGGCTCATCGGTCTCATCATCGGGTCACCGCTCAAGCAGATGACCGAGAAGGAGCAGGCCGAGATCGGCAAGATGAATGCTAAGACGGCAAAGACACCGGCCGACACTGGCACACCGAAGCGTTCATGGCAACGGCCAAACGGGCACTTGGCATCAACCTCTCTGCGGTCGTGCGGGACGAGGATCTGGCCGATTACCTGCAGGCGGCAGTCGCCCGCAACACATCGCTGATCCAGAGCCTATCCGACGACATCGTGAAGCGGATAGAGCAGACGGTCTATACCAGCGGCATCGCCGGCAATTCGGTGACGACGCTCCGGAAGTCGCTTCAAGCACAGTTCGGGATCACCGATCGGCGGGCTCGGCTCATCGCTCGGGACCAGACGGGCAAGTTCAATTCGGATCTGAACAAGATCAGGCAGCAGCAGGCCGGCGTTACTTCATACGTCTGATTGACGGCGCACGATGAGCGTGTTCGGCCGCTGCACAAGAAGCTGGACGGCAACACGTACAAATGGGGAGAGCCGACGGGAGCCGAAGAAGGTCTTCCGCCAGGTCAGCCTATCAATTGTCGTTGTGTGGCCCGCGGGGTAGTGGAGTTTTGACACGATGCTCGATCTCGGCGCTCGTAAGGCGCTGGTGGTCGACCATGACGACCTCGGTAGTCTCAACCGCCTGCGTTAGGCGCCGGACTTCCAGTGACAGGGCTTCAATCTTGACGTTCTGGTCAAGGATCAACTTATATCCCAGCATGATCTGGAGTTTCGCCCGGCTTCCACTCTTTGTCGAAGGCTCCTAACCCGGCGTCAGCCTTACGCACCAGATTTCCGTCTTTGTAGAGTGCCATGAGTTCCCCCTTGGTGACGAGTATGCCGATCTTACTCGACAACTAATAGTCGAGTATGTCCAGGAATTGTCCATCAAGCAATTTAGCAACGGGGCATTGTGCCCTTGCGGACCCTGCCGCTCGCGACGGGCTCCAAAGTCGTGGGCCTCGGCCATAGCTTCATCGGCCTCGGAGCAGCGCAGACCTATACGGCCGGCCAGACGGCGACCAACGGCCATACCGGCTTCTACGAGAACCAACGCACCGTCCTTTCTTGGATCAAGGCAGCTGATGGCCGCTTCAACCTCGACATGTTCGCCGAGCTGAACAGTCCGTTTTTCGCGCCTGGCTCATTCGCGGCCTTCTCGGGGGCAATGGCCGGCAAGTCAGGCGACTGCCTCTTTCCTGTCCCCGGGCTTGGGGCGCAGTTCCCGGGCACGCTCGCGCGGACGGCCCACTCTCTGAGCCAGAAGCCGGACATCGTCTATGTCGATATCGGCTATAACGATATCGTCCGCGGTCGTAGCTTGGCGGCGATCATTGCCGACTTCGATACGCAGGTGCAGCGCATCGTTGATGCTGGGGTCTACGTGATCCTGCAGACGCTGAGCTGGACCAGCACGCTCGACGATCAGCCAGGCGTTGACGATCCAGCCTGGCCTGGCATCCTTGATGGCATCAATAGGTGGATTCTCGCCCAAGCCGGCCGTAATGGCGTCGTGCTCTGCAACACACTTGCCCTCGATGGCCCGGCTTCCGGCATCGCCGCGTCAATGTTCGTCGACGGGCTTCACCCGAAGCCCGATTTGATGGCGAAGCGCTCCGATATTCTCCTTCCCATCTTGCAGGGGATGGTTTCTGCAGGTGAGACGAGGTGGCTCGACCTGCTTGCCGCCTACAACATCTTCCCGCCGAAGGGCACGCCCGGAATTGCTGGCGCCAAGACCAACGTCACCGGCGATGTTGCCACCGGCATGCGCCTGGTGCGCGGCACCGGCACCTCGACCTATGTCGCCAGCAAGAAGTGGTGGCGGCCGGCAACGAGAAGCAGGTCATCACGATCACACCTGTCAACGACGCGGCCGCCGTTCATACCGTGACGTACGGGCTGCCGGCCAACCTCAGTCTCGCAACGCTCGGCCTCGTCGCCGGCGACTGGCTCGAGATCCAGATCCCGGTCGAGCTCAACGACTGGGCAGGCTGGGATTACCTGGATGGTTCAATTCGCGGACCAGTCCAGATCGGCAACACGGTCACCGTAACCGGCGGCGGCTGGACGACGGGACAACTACATCGGCGGGCGTGGAAGATCGCTCGTCTGCGGCTCGAAACTCTGGCTGCCGACGGGGCTAACGATGACGAACATCCGGCTCGATAACCTGCTGATCTTGAGGCACCTGTGCAATACGGGCGGGACTGGCGTTGCCACGATCGGGGCGCCGGTCATTCGGAAGATCGCGAGCCCGCGCGCGGCGTGGCAGTTGGCGGCTTGAAATGCGAAACCCGCCGGAGGTCACGGCGGGTTTCAGGAGAGCAGCTTCGCGAGCAACTGCTCTCCAGCTGAAAGCTGAGGGCACTTCAGCAGAGTGAGACTTAAGAAAAGATCAGAGTTTTTCCAGCGTCCTTGGAAGAAAAAGTCGTGCAAGTAACCTCATCTCCCGTGGCCGGGCGCCGAAATCGAGCACTGATCACTGGTAGGCTTGCTGCTGATCCTCGCGCTGCATCGGCGCTGACCGAGCGTTGCCCACACTTTCTGATGCCTTGAGTTTGGCCCTCACCAGCAAGAGCAAAATCCCTGCAGCAATAAAAACCTGCAAGGAGAGGTAAATGTACAAGATCCACCACAGCATGGCTCATCCATCCTCACTTGAACAAGTCCGAACGGGTTCGATCAGATAGGTCGGTGACGATCTATCGACAAGGGGAAGTGACCGTAGGAAAAAGGTGGAGACGAGCTAGCGCCGATTGTGCGTTTGGAGAAAAACGGAGAAGGGTCTCTGAGTTAGGAATAAAGAGCCCTTCTCCCGCTGATAGTGCAGCATCAGCGCGCGCGGAAGTCTACTGGCCAGATTTTGGAAGTCTACCGGAGGTTTTGTAAATTTGCGTGACAGTCAAGCTTTCGGCCAGCGCTAAGCGCCGCGCTGAGAGGAGCAGGAGGACGAGGGGTGACGCCCTCCTGCAGTCGGGTACCGACCAATCACGCAGGCGCGACTACGGGCCGTGCATTGCTCTTCCGAACTTGCACTTGGGGAAGTGCACAAATTCGGTCGATATCAGAGGTGTATCATGAATATAATGCAATTTAAAGGAGTTTTCTCGGCTTCGTGACCGAAGGTCGGCCTGGAATAAGGGCCATTATGCGATCGAAAAAGAGCCCGCCGAAGCGGGCTAATTTAAGGGACTTGGAAACAGGAACGCTCGAACGCAGGTCTGGAGTCCATCGAACGTCCCGTACACCCTACTTCCGACGAAGCAGAAGGTTCCCTCGGCCATCAATTTGGTCCGGATATGGGTTCCCCGCCTGAAATCTGAACGCCCACCTAACCGGCTCTAGACAGAGCGGGGAGCGAAGCCATGAACTTTACTGATGCTGTCACCATCGCGGGAACGCGGCGGACCGACGACGGCTACCTTGCCGCCGAAGCGAAGGCAGTTCGGACCGGCATCCAGCTCTATACGGGTGATGAGGTCGGCAAGCCGGAATTGTCCGTCGTGCGTGTCTATCGTCCGCCGGAATCGGTCTTGGCTGACGCCAGCCTGCAGAGCTTCACTCACGCGCGCCCGTGACCATGGATCACCCGAAGGACGCGGTCACCGCGGAGAACTGGAAGGATCTGGCCGTCGGCGAGGTCAGCACCGCCGCCAAGCGCGACGGGGAGTGGGTCTATCTCCCGCTCATCCTTAAGGACGCAGCGGCAATCAAAGGCGTCGAGGGTGGCAAGCGCGGGCTCTCCGCCGGCTATGTCTGCGAGCTCGTATGGGGCGACGGTGTCACGCCGGACGGCCAGCAATTCGACGCACAGCAGACCAATATCAAAATCAACCACCTGGCCGTCGTCGATCGCGCGCGGGCTTGTTCAAAGGCTCGCATCGGTGACGGTGCGAATTGGGGCATCAGCCCCGTCACCCCTGATCACAACCCGACAAAGGAAACGATCATGCCCCTGAAGACGGTTACCGTCGATGCCATCCCGGTTGAAGTAACCGATCAGGGTGCCACGGTTATCGCAACGCTGCAGCAGCTGCTTGCGGATGCCCGCTCCAAGCTGGGCACGGC
Organism: Rhizobium sp. BK379; assembly: GCF_014193955.1. Taxonomy (NCBI): domain Bacteria; kingdom Pseudomonadati; phylum Pseudomonadota; class Alphaproteobacteria; order Hyphomicrobiales; family Rhizobiaceae; genus Rhizobium; species Rhizobium sp. BK379. Next base: position 160 of record NZ_JACIAD010000013.1, on the reverse strand, counting down.
AGACGCCGCGCACGTCGCCGTAATCGCTGCAAAAGACAGCGAGCTCGCCAAGAAGGATGCCGAAATAGAGGTGGCTCGGTTTGTCTGAACAGTTTCGGGCGTTTCGCTAAGTGGATTTCCGCCTCGATTATGCCGCCACCATCATTGGTGCCAGCGCGTT
>NZ_JACIAD010000012.1:0-56485 GCF_014193955.1 Rhizobium sp. BK379 | reverse complement strand
AATGCCGCAAAGATCGACGATCTCGGCCGGCTGTTCGGATCCGACCTCTACGAGGCCGAGGTCCGCTACCTCATCGACAATGAATGGGCCGTCACTGCCCACGATGTGCTCTGGCGGAGAACCAAGAAGGGGCTTTATCTCTCCGCCGAGGAAGCAGCAGCACTCGGGGAATACATGGTCGCAGCGCCGATGCGCATGGCGGGATGATGTTCCGATATAGGGCGGATTTCACGCCCATATGCAGTATTCGTAAAGTCTGTTGCGAGCCAGACACCGGCCGGAGCCTAAATATTCGATGAAAATCTTGCTCGAGCGAAGCAAAAGCGCTTCCAGTTGCTCACTATTCACTCTAACATCAGGTAATCGGCCGGTACGCTCCAGGCGTTCCGGCTTTTGAAGGTGAGAACCGTGATGGACGGGTCAACCGGGGAAGTGAAGGCGAACAGATTATGTCTGCTCGGCAGGCCGCGATTGCTGGCCGCCGGGACCGAGCTTCCTTTGCCCGAAAAGTCCTATTTCCTGCTGGCAATGTTAGCGCTGTCGTCGGAACCGCTGGTCGATCGCGAAACCATCCGGTGCCAGCTCTGGCAATCCGAACTTCCCGAAAAACGGGCCGGCAGCCTCCGCCAACTTCTGTCGCGCATCGAGCAGAGCATTCCCGAGGGGCTGCCACCGCTGCTCACTGCAACGCGCACCCATCTCGGCCTTGCGCCCGGCTGGGAGATCGACCTCAATATCCTCAAGCAGAAGGATATGCTGGAACCGGGTCAAAGCGGTATCCTGCTTGGCGAACTGCTTGAAAGCGTCAAGTCTCCGACACAGGGTGCCGAGGACTGGTTGACCTTCGAGCGACAGCGCATCGACGAAGCACGCTCGGCCCATCTTGCCCGCCTGCTGGAAAATGAGGGCGAGCGCGCGGACGAGGAGCAGATCGCTTTTGCGAAGCGCCTGATCGAACTCGATCCCGCAAACGAGATCGCGTGCCGGGCACTGATGCGTGCCCATGCCCGTATGAACGACCTGCCGGCGGCACGTCAGGCCTATCTGAGATGCCGCAGCCAGCTCAAGGACGATTTCGATATCGAGCCGGACGAAGCCACCACGGTCCTTGCGCGCGAACTTGGGATCCTGTCGGCAGCACAGCCGGCGGCAGCGGAACGTCCGCGTCCGGTGTCGGAATTGCTGATCGACCCCACAGGCCAGCCGCGCATCGTCATCCTGCCGCCCGAAAGCATCCTCACCGACCCGCTGATGGAACGTGTCGGCCGGGCGCTGCTCGAAGATGTGACGATCGGGCTCAGCCAGCAGCGCGGCTTCAAGGTGATTGCGGCTCACACGAGTCTCGAAATGCTGAGCCGGGCGCTCGATCCGACGCGCCCGACCGTCGGCCCCCTCGACCTTTCCTTCGACTATGCCGTTTATGTGACGATCCAAAGCCGAGACGAAGATGTCTACGCGACCTGCCGGCTGACGCGCACAGCGACCTCCGAAGTGCTCTGGGCGGTCGAAATTCCTTTTGCGATGCAGAAGATCAGCGAGGCCTTCAGCCAGCTGACCCGGCGCATTGTCATGACGCTTGCCGATACGATCGAGCGCTACGAACTGGCGATGCCGCTTGGCGACGTACCGGCGTCCGCCTATCGCCTCTATCTCGAAGGCAAGCGGCTGATTTCTCAGACCGACCTGCAGCACCTGCGCCAGGCGCGCAAATGGTTCAAGTCGTCGCTCAGCCGTTACGAACATTTCTCGCCAGCTCATGCCGGCATGTCACGCGCACTCGGCATGGAATGGCTGATCCGCGGGATGCGCGACCGGGACCTGCTGGACGAAGCCTACAGCGCAGCAAGGATGGCGCGGCAAACCGACCCGAACAGTGGCCGGGCCTTCCGTGAGCTCGGCTTCGTGGCGCTCTACCGTCGCCGTTTTGAAGAAAGCCTCGATTCCTTCCAGCAGGCCCAGGATCTCAATCCCAACGATGCCGATATCCTGGCCGATTTCGCCGATGCGCTTTCCCATGACGGCGATTTCGATCGGGCTCTCGAGCTCAGCCGCGCCGCCTTCAAGCTCAACCCGCTGCCGCCGGACTACTATTACTGGAACCTCGGCGGCATCCACTTCATGCGCGAAGAATACGAAAAAGCGATCGATGCGCTGGAGCCGGTGAAGGCAAAACAGGCAACGGCCCGCCTGCTTGCAGCGGCCCATGCCATGGCCGGCGATGCCACAAAAGCCAAGAACTACGCCCGCGTCGTTTTGGAAAACTTCCCTGATTTTCGCAGCGAAGAGATCCGTCATTTTGTCCCCGATCGCGATCCGGCCTTCACGGATCCGTTGATAAAAGGCCTGCAACTCGCCGGTCTTCCCTGATACAACGCCTTTTAATGAAGCCTGTAACGCTTAAATGACGCAGGCAATGTTCTTTTCGAATGGTTAACGGCGGCAAGCCGCCCAATCATTTGGAGAGAGATCATGAAGACCGTTGAAACCAACGCTGCAGCCCAGGCCCCCGCACTCCGTTTCTCCGCAGCTGCCAAGGCAGCCGTGAAGCAGGACGAACTGACCGTTTCGGCAAATGGCCTTGAAAGCCTGACGCATGCGCTGAGGTTCCGCTAAGGAATTGAACAGCATGTCTGCTTTGGCCGACCTCGAAACGCTTGCCGCTGATCTCAACAGAGCATCGGCAGGCGTCAACAGCTATCACGACCGGTCGATGACACCGGCGCAGACCTTTGCGGCGATCAAGCCGCATCTGCGCGAATTCGGCATCACTCGCGTCGGACTGCTGACAGGCCTTGACGTGCTGAATATTCCCGTTGCCTTCGCCACGAGGCCGAACAGCCATACGCTGTCGGTTTTCCAAGGCAAGGGTATCGACAAGGAAGCGGCGATGACCTCGGCGGCTATGGAGGCGATCGAGACCCGCATCGCCGAAATCGCCCCAGCCGACCTGACGCTTGCCAGCGTCGAGACCATGAGGGCCGAGCGGGCCACGATCATCGACCTTGACAGTGTCGCGCGTTGCGCGCCTGAAGAGATCGGCAATGGCCAGATCCCCTGGTGCTCCGGCCTCGATCTTCTATCGGGTAGCACTGCTTTTGTGCCCTGGTGGCTGGTAGGCCTCGACCATCGTGGCGAGCGTCCGCCGGGCTTTGAACAGTCGAGCGATGGGCTCGCCTCTGGCAATACGCCGGCGGAAGCCGTGCTGCATGGTCTATGCGAACTCGTCGAGCGTGATGCCTGGGCGCTGACCCAGCTCAAGTCGCCCGAACAGCTGAAACAGAACCGCGTCGATCCGCTTGCCTTCGGCGATGCCGTGATCGACGTAATGGTCGATCGTATCCGTCAGGCTGGCATGCGCCTCTTGCTGATCGACATGACCACCGATATCGGCGTTCCCGCCTTTCTCGCCGTCATCATTCCCGGCAACCTGTCCGATCGTGTCGATGCCCGGTGGGCACAGGTCTGCGGCGGTTGCGGCTGCCATCCCGATCCGGTGCGCGCTGCCCTTCGCGCCATTACCGAGGCGGCACAGAGCCGGCTGACGGCCATTGCCGGCAGCCGTGACGATTTCTCGCCGAAGATCTACCAGCGGATCGACCGCAGCGCCGGCATGCGCCAGGTCGTCGATCTCTGCAATGATGATGCCGCTCTGAAACCCTTCCCGATACGCCCGCAACGTCCGGCGACGATCCAGGATACGATCCGCCACATTGCCGGCCGGCTAAGGGCCGCCGGCATTACCCAGATCATCGCCGTGCCGTTGCCGCATCCGACCCTTCCGGTTTCGGTGGTGCGCGTCATTGTGCCGGGCCTTGAGGTCGATATCAGCGGCCAATATATCCAGCTTGGCCTGCGCGCCGTCAACGTCATCAGGGAGGCCGCGGCATGAAGGTCCTCTTTGTCGGCCCAAGCCTTGCAAGCGAGATTGCGGATGCCCGAAAGCAGCATCCTGATGTCGATTTCCGCGCGCCGGCGGCCTGCGGCGACATTCTGAAAGCGGTCCATGAAGGGGCGACGGCGATCGGTCTGATCGACGGCTATTTTGGCGATCTGCCATCCGTGTGGCACAAGGAAATCCTCTTTGCGCTGGAAAATGGCGTTGCCGTTGCTGGCGGATCCAGCATGGGGGCGTTGCGCGCTGCCGAGTGCTCCGCCTTCGGCATGATCGGCATCGGTTCAATCTTCGAAGACTATGAATCCGGCGCGCTCCTCGACGACGAGGCGGTCGCGCTCGTCCATGCGCCACAGGAGCTCGGCTGGCTGCCGCTTTCCGTTCCCTGGGTCGATTTCGAGCCGACGATTGAAGGCCTGCATGCGAAGGGAGAGATTACCGTCAGTGAGCGCAAGAAGCTGCTCCTTGCCGGGCGTTTTCTGCATTTCTCCGAACGCACCTATGCCAAGGTGGTCGAAGAGTCCCACTTTGCCCGCAAACCGCGGCGCGAACAGATCCTGGCCGTGATTCGCGCCAATCGCGTCGAGCGCAAGCGGACCGATGCAAGGCTCGTGCTGGAATGGCTGCAAAACGGAGAGTTTGCGTCAACGAAACGTGACTGGAGCTTTGCTGCGACCTCGCATTTCGAGCTATTGCAAGCCGAAGTCACGCAGCAGATGCCGCCTGTAACGCTCGAATAACGGTTCCAAGCCCAAGGTATCTCGCGTGGGGATATGAATGTTGTCGAGGGCGGAAACGATGTTTGAAAAAAGGGACCAAGGTGCAGGCAGAGAATACGCAAGACTCTTCCGGCTGCTGTCGGCAGCCAAGGAGGAAGCTGAAAAACTTCAGCTGCGCAATCTCATGCACCTGACAAACATGGCGCTGCTGCAAGTCGTCATCGATTGGGACGGCATCGATCCGGATAGGGAACTCGATGCGAACCTCGAAAAACTCCTCGGCAGCAAAGCCAAGATCGCAATGAAGGACGCTGGCGAGAATCTGATCGTGATCGATCGCCATTAGCCCTGATGAAGGGTGCGACAGAGCGCTAAAAAATCAGTCCGACGTGCTATTCTGCAGCGTCGAAGTCCGTTTGCTCGGTCGTGGCAATCGCCTGGACGAGCTTGAGGATTTTCTTGCGAAGCTGCTCGTTCTTGATCGAGAAAAAGGCAGCGTTCAGCTGGACGCCTTCACGCGAAATGACGAATTCTTCGCTCGGAGCGGGATTATCGTTCGCGTTGGCGGCAGGCGCCGTCAGGTCGTCGAAAAAGGTCCTGACATCGACGCTGAGTGCGCCGGCGATCTCGACGAGCATGCTGGCAGAAACGCGGTTGGAGCCCTTTTCGTATTTCTGGATCTGCTGGAAGGTCACACCAACACGATCGCCCAGTTCCGTCTGAGAAACCTTTCTCAGCAGTCGCTGTATGCGGATCGTCTTGCCGACGTGAACGTCCACGGAATGCGGTTCTTCTTTCATCTGATATTCCCTCCTGCGAAAACCGGACCGACAACTTACACGGCCCGCAACAACAACTTTTAGCCGAGTTAGTTCAACCTAGCAATTGTTTGGATGTAGTTTAGGTTGGGCCAAAACATCGCGCCATCCGAGAGCCACTACGGATTGCACGTCGCGACAGATCACTTCATACGAGAATCCGGCAGAATTGAACTCTGGAAGGGCGTGCCGTGGATGAAATTCAGAGCGTCCACAGCCGCTGCGCATTGCCGTGCAGGAGCCTCGAACGCTCCGTTTCCGCAGTGCCTGACAATACCGCCTGGGTGGCCGCAACCCAGGTGGAAAGGCCGTTTGCCAGCGTGCAGACCGGCCAGTCGCTGCCCCAGACCACACGATCCCAGCCGAAGCTTGATATGACGTGCTCGATATAGGGCCGCAGGTTTTCCGCCGTCCAGGTCGCCGGATCGGCATTTGTGACGATGCCGGAAATCTTGGCGACGACATTTGGCCGGCGGGCGATTTCGATTATACCCCGGCTCCAGGGCTCGAAGGCGTTCGACTTGATGTCCGGATTGCCGCAATGGTCGAGCACGAACTGGACGTCGGGCGCAGCATCGGTGAGCGCCGCCACCTTGCCGACCTGATGCGGCAGCGTGCAGAGGTCGAAAGTCAGCCCGGTGCCCGAGAGCCTTCTGACATTCTCGCGGAAGAGTGAAGCTTCCGAGACATCGTCTGGCACCACATGCAGCACACGCCGGAAGCCCTTGACGAAGGGATCGGCCTTCTGTCGCTCCAGATAGGCGGCAAAACCATCTTCTTCCGGCCGGCAGGAGACGATCGCGCCGGCCACGAGGTCGCCGAGGCGGCTGACATAGTCGGTTTCGGCCTGCATGATGACCGGATCGACATCCACCTCCATGTGCAGAACCTTGGTGATCCCGCAGCGCTTGGCCTCGGGCGCATAGGTCTCATAGAGAAAATCGCGGTCGAGAGCAGGCACGTTCGCGAGCCAGGGATAATGCAGCGCCGACCGGTCGATGACGTGCAGATGTGTATCGATGAACACGCTCTTCTCCTCCAGAGAGTGGTTGGCAGCAACGTATCCCTGGTGAATGGATTGTTCAAATAGAAATTCGGCTGGCCTTAAGCCTGCACGGCAATCGTTGCGCCGGCGAGCACCGAGAGTTCAGCGGCCGTCTTCTGCACCATGCCGATCGCCTGAGTGATGTCGGGTGCAGCCGGCGCGTTCACCAGCGCGATATAGGGGCAGGTCAGCGCTGCAATGCCGCGCCCGTCCGGCCCCAGGATCGGTGCAGAGAGATTATAGACACCGGCCGTCTGGGCACTTGCCATCATCTCATAGCCGCGCTCGCGGATCTGGTTCAGCCGCTCGTAAAACTCCGCGCCGAGATCGGCGTCTTTGCGGCTGCGCACATGTTCCGAAATCATCATCTCGCGTTCTTCGTCGCTGCGGAAGGCAAGCAGCACATGGCCGGACCCTGTGTCGAAGAGACTGATGTGGGAACCGACGCGGATCGACAGGCCCCAATAGTCCGGCGCCTCCTGCTGCGCGATGACGACGGCAGCACCCCGGTCGAAGACCGCAAGATGGTTCGCCTGGCGCGAGCGCTGGGCGAGATCGCGCATCAGCGGCGTCGCATAGGAGGCGAGCCGTCGCACCGGCGCATGCAGCTGCGCCAGGCCGAAGAGTTTCAGGGTGAGAGAATAGCGGTCACCATCGAGCCGCGTCACGTAACCACGCTTCACGAGACGGTCGAGCATGCGGTAGAATTCATTCGGGCTGCGCTCCAGCCGCTTGGCGATTTCCGCCTGCGTCAGGCCGCTGTCGACGCCGGCCAGAAGTTCGAGAATATCAAGACCCTTGTCGAGCGCCGGAGCGCGATAGCGATCTGACTCTTCGGTCTCCATTCTTCCCTCCTGTGAATATCATTCTGCATATACGCAGACGGGCGGACGGAAAAGAGAAAGTTCGCGCTTGACCACGAGGCAATCGTCTGTTTGTCTATAAACAGACAAATCAAGGGTGAGGATGTTGTTCGGGGTGGGTCTTACGCCGGACGATCGCAGTTCCCGGAAAGGCTCGCCAAGGCGAGACAAAAATAAGATAACGGGAGAGGGAGGAGGCCATGCAGCGCATGGATATCGTGATCGTCGGCGTGATGCGGCGTCGCCTGAGCGCGCGCGCAACCGGGCGCGGCCTTTCTCCCGACCAATCCTTTTGAGATCGACTTCAAGTATCACCGCCAGTGCGGGAAAATCCCCAGAGAGGCCATGACATGACAAGCAATCTTTCCGGCAAGACCGTTCTCATCACCGCAGCCGGTCAGGGCATCGGCCGCGCGACGGCGCTTGCCTTTGCCGCAACCGGCGCCAAGGTGCATGCGACCGACATCAATACCGACGCACTCGCGACCCTGGCGGCAGAGAACAATATCTCCACCCATAAGCTGAACGTGCTCGACGAGGATGCGGTCAAGACGCTGGTGGCAGGGATCGGCGCTGTCGACGTGCTCTTCAACTGCGCAGGCGTCGTCCATAACGGCTCGGTGCTGGAGATGCCGGATACCGATCTGGAATTTGCTTTCGATCTCAACGTCAAGGCGATGATCCGCACCATCCGTGCCGTGCTGCCGGGCATGCTGGAACGCAAGGACGGTTCCATCATCAACATGTCCTCGGTCGCCTCGAGCATCAAGGGCGTGCCGAACCGCTTCGCCTATGGCGTGACCAAGGCCGCCGTGATCGGGCTGACCAAATCGGTCGCCGCCGACTACGTGACGCAAGGCATCCGGTGCAACTGCATCTGCCCCGGCACGGTGGAAAGCCCCTCGCTGCAGGACCGCATGCGCGCTCAAGGCGACTACGACACTGCGCGCGCCGCCTTCATCGCCCGCCAGCCGATGGGCCGCCTCGGCACGCCGGAGGAAATCGCCGGTCTTGCCGTTTATCTCGCCGGTGCGACCTATACTTCCGGCCAGGCCTACGCCATCGACGGCGGCTGGACGATCTGAGCTTTCGCATGGCCAGCATCTTTCGAACGAAGGATGCTGGCCCCCAAAGGGAAGAATATCATGACCCGCATCACCGACCTCCGTGTTTTCGACCTTCGCTTTCCCACCTCGCAAAGCCTCGATGGTTCCGATGCGATGAACCCGGATCCGGATTATTCCGCTGCCTATGTGATCCTCGAAACCGACAAGCACGGCCTTGCCGGCCACGGCCTGACTTTCACCATCGGCCGCGGCAACGATATCTGCTGCGCGGCGATCGAGGCGATGCGGCATCTGGTCGTCGGCACCGAGCTTTCGGATGTGCTGGCCCATCCCGGCAAATATTGGCGGCATCTGACCAGCGACAGCCAGCTTCGATGGATCGGTCCTGAAAAGGGCGCGATCCATCTGGCAACCGGCGCAATCGTCAACGCCGTCTGGGATCTGCTTGCCAAGGAGGCCGGCAAACCGGTCTGGCGCCTCGTTGCCGAAATGCCGGCGGAGGAGATCGCCGATATCGTCGATTACCGGTACCTCACCGACGTGCTGACGCGCGACGAGGCCATCGCCATCCTCAGACAAGCCGAGCCCGGCAAGGCTGCGCGTATCGCGACGCTCGAGAAAGAAGGTTATGCCTGCTACACGACCTCGGCCGGCTGGCTCGGCTACGAGGACGAGAAGCTGCGCCGGCTCTGCCAGGAGGCGATCGATGCCGGCTTCAACCATATCAAGATGAAGGTCGGCCGCGATCTGGAGGACGATATCCGCCGCTTGAGGATTGCCCGCGAGGTGATCGGTCCGGACCGTTACCTGATGATCGACGCCAACCAGGTTTGGGAGGTCGGCCAGGCGATTGACTGGGTCAAGCAGCTTTCCTTCGCCAAGCCCTTCTTCATCGAAGAGCCGACAAGCCCCGACGATGTCGCCGGCCATCGCAAGATCCGCCAGGGCATTTCCCCGGTGAAGGTCGCGACCGGCGAGATGTGCCAGAACCGTATCATGTTCAAGCAGTTCATCGCCGAGGGTGCGATCGACATCGTGCAGATCGATTCCTGCCGCATGGGCGGGTTGAACGAGGTGCTGGCCGTGCTGCTGGTCGCCGCCAAATTCGGCCTGCCGGTCTGGCCGCACGCCGGCGGTGTCGGGCTCTGCGAATATGTGCAACACTTGTCCATGATCGATTATGTGGCGGTGTCAGGCACCAAGGATGGCCGCGTCATCGAATATGTCGACCATCTGCATGAACATTTTCTCGATCCCTGCATCATCAAGGATGCGGCCTATATGCCGCCGACCCGGCCCGGCTTCTCAATCGAGATGAAGCCGGCCTCGATTGCCGGCTACACATTCAGCGGCTAAGGCGGGCGGCATCACGTCTTCTCGGCTGTCCGCTGGGGATTGAGCATGCCGGTCATTGCGGAAACGTCCCGGATCCTTTATAAGATTGATCTACGAGGATGGGCTTGAAAGAGCCCATTTCGGATGCTTCCGCAGGGTATTTCGCGTGTTCCTAACGCGCTGTTTTTTCTCACATCTTTGATCGAAACGGAATCAAATACGCAGATTGATTCCGCCACACCCCTGTTCGATTTTGGCACGCCCAACCATCGACAAAGGTGTCAGACAGCCTTTCGATCAGATCCGCGTTCCCGACAGGCGTGATCTCGTCTTCGGGAGTTCGAAACACAGGCGCCCTTCGCCTTCGTCGACGCCACAGAGGATTGCGGCAATAAGGCCCTTGCCCTTTCGTCATCAGATCCTTTGCCGGCAAAGATTAGGAATCGGTAATAGCTGATTCTTCTCAATGGGATGCGCCAGGGACCGTCTGCCGGATCAAAACATCGGCTTTGCCGCATCGATCACAAAAATGATGTGAGGACGGCACAGCTTTGCAAGGCGAATCGGATTTCTGTTAACTGATGGAGATATCAGGGGAAATTGTAATCCTTCTGTCGTAAACTCGTGATCGTGACCGCCGCCGCTGAAGCCTTGTTCTGCCGGAGTACCTTGCCAGAATCGCTGCGATCGGTAATCGTCACGGATAAACAGCCGTTTCTGGTGTTTTTCCGTGATGAAAGATTAGAGCGTGAGCAAGCCACAAAGGACTTCTCGGACCCTTCAACGTAGCGTCGATGAGACGATCGGCGCCCATGCGTCGACGATCAGTTCGCAGTTGCAGGCGATCAGCGAAGCCCTGTTTCCGCCGACTGCGAGCAAGACACTGCGCCGCTTTACCTCCGGCGAGGCGGCCAAGCTGATCGGCGTTTCGGATTCGACCCTGCGGAAGATGACGCTTGCCGGCGAAGGCCCGCAGCCCGATGTCGGCAGCAATGGCAGGCGCCTCTATTCCTTGCGTCAGCTCAATGAACTGCGCGCCCTGCTTGCCGCCTCCGCCCGTGGACGTGAGGCGCATGACTTCCTGCCGCGCCGCAGGGAGAACGAACATCTTCAGGTCATCGCAGTCACCAACTTCAAGGGCGGATCGGGCAAGACCACGACCTCGGTCCATCTTGCGCAATATCTAGCGCTGCAAGGCTACCGCGTGCTCGCCCTCGACCTCGACCCGCAGGCCAGCATGTCGGCCATGCTCGGCGTCATGCCGGAGACGGATGTCCGTTCCAACGAGACACTCTATGCGGCAATCCGCTACGACGAGGAGCGGCGTCCCCTCTCTGAGGTGGTGCGCAATACCTATTTCGATGGCCTGGATCTGATCCCGGGCAATCTCGAACTCATGGAGTTCGAGCATACGACGCCACGCGCGCTGATGCGCGGCTCCCGGGATGGCGAAGGCGTCTTCTTCATGCGCGTCGCCAAGGCGCTCGACGATGTTGGCGAGAACTATGATGTCGTGGTCCTCGACTGCCCGCCGCAGCTCGGATACCTGACGCTGAGCGGCCTTTGCGCCGCAACCTCGATGATCGTCACCGTACATCCGCAGATGCTGGACGTGGCTTCCATGAGCCAGTTCCTGCTGATGACGCATGACCTTCTCTCCGTCGTGCGCGAAGCCGGCGGCGAGCTCAATTATGATTTCATTCGTTATCTGCTCACCCGCTACGAACCACAGGATGCGCCGCAGACGAAGGTCGCGGCTCTTCTGCGCAATCTGTTCGACGATCACGTGATGATCAATGCGATGGTGAAATCGGCAGCCGTCTCCGACGCCGGTCTTACCAAGCAGACTCTCTATGAGATCGGCCGCGAGAACCTGACACGCTCGACCTATGACCGCGCGATGGAAGCCCTCGATGCCGTCAACGGAGAAGTCGAGACGCTGATCCGGCAGGCATGGGGGCGCACATGACGTTTCCCGCGATCGATATCAACTCCTCAGGCTTCACTGGCAATCACGACCTGTTGGGAGCTCCCAACAATGGCTGCCCCACTGTGAGCATCTCGCAAAATTTCCTCCATCTGTCGGTAGCCGATGAGCACGTTGGGAGCTCCCAACTGCGTCTTTCCGGCCTGCCCGGATTTGACTGGAAAGGAGAGAATTGATGAGCCGGCGCGATACCGTCAATTCGATCTTCATGCGCAAGGCCGAGACACCGGCGCCTTCGGCCGGCATCGAGAAGAACCCGGACCGAGTGCGCACCGGTGCCGTCTCGGCCATGGGTGCATCGCTTCAGGAAATGACGGAGGCGGCGCGTGCCGCCGGCCGTCTCCAGGCACAGATTTCGTCGGGATTTTCCGTTCTTGAAATCGATCCCTCGGATATTTCCAATTCCTCGATCAGCGATCGTATCCCGGTCGAGCGCGATGCCGACTTCGATGCGTTGGTGACAAGCATTTCCGAACATGGTCAGAAAGTGCCGATCCTGGTCCGTCCTGACCCTGAAACGGAAGGACGCTACCAGATTGCCTACGGCCGTCGCCGACTGCGGGCTGCTGCTAAGCTCGGCCTTAAGGTCAAGGCGATCGTTCAAAGCTTGAGCGATACCGAACTGGTCATTGCTCAGGGTAAGGAAAATCTCGATCGCCAGGATCTCTCCTTCATCGAGAAGGCGCTGTTCGCCCATCGTCTGGAAGAGGCTGGCTACCCCCGAGATGTCATCATGGCGGCGCTTTCGACCGACAAGGCCGATCTCAGCCGTTATATCTCGGTCGCCCGCGGCGTACCGCAGACCGTGATCCTGGCAATCGGGCCGGCACCAAAGGCAGGTCGTGCCCGATGGCTCGCTCTCGTCGAGGCCGTCTCTTCGTCACCGAAGAAGGTCGAGTCGATCATCGAGGACGACGCCTTTGCCGATCTCGACAGCGATCAGCGTCTGCAACGTGTGTTGTCGAAAACGGCAGCGCGCGATCAGAAGAAGGCGGCGGGCGATATCTGGAAAACGCGGCAAGGACAGAGGGCAGCGCAAATCGAGCGCTCTAGCAACAAGACGCGCATCACGTTCGATGAGCGCATGGTGCCTGAATTCGCCGATTATCTCACAACCCGGCTGGATGAGCTCTTCGAAGAGTTCGGCGCCGTCAGGTCACAACGATAACTGTTGGCAGGCTAAGCCGCTGACAAGGATTTGACTGTTAGGAAAAGGAGCCAATAGGCAAAGAAAAAGGCCCCCGAACAAAACATCCGGAAGCCCTCTTCTCTCGTTTAGCACCTAGAGAATCGCACTTCCCGGAATCGCTGTCAAGGTTTTTGAACGCCGTTTTGGCGGGCGCTGATGATTTGCCTTTGTATAAGGTGAACCACGATGGATACGGGATTTGTGACGACGCCTTTCGGGCGGCGGCCAATGTCGCTTGCCTTGATGAGAGGTCAGCTTCAGGCCGAATCAATTAAACCAGATAAGTCCGTCGACAAGTGGAAGGTGTTTCGCGACGTCTGCGAAGCACGTCCGCTGCTCGACATTTCCGACCGCACACTCGCTGTGCTGAATGCACTTCTCTCCTTCTATCCCGAGAACCATCTCTCCGGTGAGGCGAGCATGGTCGTCTTTCCATCCAACCGACAGCTGATCGTGCGGGCACACGGCATTGCAGTCACCACGCTGCGTCGGCATCTAGCGGCTCTTGTCGACGCCGGGCTGATCATCCGTAAGGACAGCGCCAATGGGAAACGTTTTGCCCGCCGGAAAACATCCGGTGAACTTGAGGATGCCTATGGCTTCAGCCTGGCGCCGCTTCTTGCCCGCAGCGAAGAACTGGCTGCCATGGCTCAAAGGATCGAAGCCGACCGGATGGCACTCCGACGCGCGCGCGAGCGGCTGACGATCTGCCGCCGCGATGTCCGCAAACTGATTGATGCCGCAATCGAGGACTGCGTTCCCGGCAATTGGGACGACATCGAGGCTGCCTATGCACATCACCTCGCATACCTTCCCCGCAACGCATCGGCTTCCGATCTCGACAGTATTCGCCTGAATCTCGAAACCCTTCGCACTGACATCGTCAATCTGTTGACGAACTTCGATAATTTCAAAAAAGTGAGCGCCAGTGTGGTCCAAAACGAACCGCACATACAGAATTCAGATATAGACTCTCTTGAATTAGAATCCTTACCGACGGCGCAAGCGGAAACACTGCGGGTTACGACCGGGATGGTTCAGCCAAACGGCCCACAGAAAATATTTCCTCTTGCCCTCATTCTGCAGGCTTGCCCGCAAATCAGCGATTACGCCCAGGGAGGATCGATCAGGGGCTGGCGAGATTTCGTGACCGCTGCCGTCACCGTACGGTCTATGCTGGGCATCACGTCAGAGACCTATCAGGCGGCTTGCGAAAGCCTCGGCCGAGAAAATGCCGCTGTCGTTATTGCCTGCATGCTGGAACGAGCAAACCATATCAACTCGCCAGGCGGCTATCTGCGTGACCTCACCCGCAAGGGAGCACGAGGGGAGTTCTCGCTTGGCCCAATGCTGATGGCGCTGGTACGGCAGAATAGTCCGGTTGCACGGAGGGCTTGAATGCTTTCGAGTAACCGGTCGATGTCCACCGTGGACCGCTCATTGGCATGGAGATGATCTCGATAAGACTGCAATACGTATTTTAGGCACTATCACTGGACTGGCTGTAGGACACGTCGTTCTTCGGAGGGCAAACAGGTATCGGAAATGATTGCTGAATTAGCTTCCGCAATGAGATGAAAGACATTTCGTATCAATAGCTTAGATTAAGAAGCGTTTCGGTAGGCGGCGACGTGATTGCCGCAAATACCTGAGAAACAACGAGTAAAGCGTTCTGAGGCCGGAAAGGATCGTTGACGTGAATTGGCTGGAGACGATAGGGCAAGGCGGGCAGTTGGAGGCCGGAACAGTGTGCAAAGAGCGAGGACGGACTTGAAGCGGGCAGTCGATCTTTTCCTGGCGATGGTGGCGTCCCTGATCCTGATCATTCCGATCGCGGTCGTGGCGCTTTGCGTACGCATGACATCTGCGGGACCGGCACTTTACTGGTCGAACCGTGTGGGGCGCCGCAACGAGATCTTCCGGATGCCGAAATTCCGCAGCATGCGGATCGATACGCCGACGGTCGCCACGCATCTGCTCGACGACCCCTCCCGCTATCTGACGCCGATCGGAGGATTCCTGCGCAAGTCGAGCCTCGACGAACTGCCGCAGCTCTGGTGTATCCTGAAGGGCGACATGAGCTTCGTCGGCCCGCGTCCGGCGCTCTATAACCAGGACGACCTAATCGCGTTGCGCACGGCAGAAGGTGTCGATGCGCTGCTGCCGGGGCTGACGGGCTGGGCGCAGGTCAATGGCCGTGACGAACTGCCGATCCCCGAAAAGGTAAAGTTCGATGTTGATTATCTGCAGCGCCGCTCCTTCTTCATGGACATGCGCATCCTGGCAATGACCGTCGGCAAGGTATTGGGCAGCAAGGGCATAACGCATTGAGGCTACGACCTAAGGTTATAAACAGATTGCGTGCGCGACCACCGATTATTCGGTTGCACTTGAGATCGAAAAGGACAAGAAGAAGTCAGGCTGGAAGATGAATGGGCAGTATAAACATGCATGGTGATCCTTCAAACGACGGATCAAAGACCAGCCAGTCCTGGATGTCGATGCAGGCACTGGTGGGGCCGCTCCTGGCAATGCCGCGTCCGGCAAAGCGTATTCTTGCGCTGATCGTCGATTCCAGCTTCTGTATTCTGACCATCTGGCTTGCCTATTGTTTCCGCCTGAATGAATGGACAGTGCTGACCGGCGTACAATGGCTTGCGGTTCTCGTTTCGCTATGCCTGGCGCTGCCGATCTTCATCGTCATGGGCATGTATCGGGCGATCTTCCGTTATGCCGGCATTGCTGCATTTCTGGCGGTGCTGAAGGCGATCGCGATCTATGGCGTCGCCTTCGCGAGCATCTTCACCGCGCTCAGCGTTCCCGGCATTCCACGCACGGTCGGCATCCTGCAGCCGCTCCTGTTGCTGATCGCAATCGGGCTGTCGCGCCTCGGCATCCGCTATTGGCTGGGCGATACCTATCAGCGCATCCTGCACAAGAATACGCTCGCCAAGGTCTTGATTTATGGTGCTGGCAGTTCCGGCCGCCAGCTTGCCGCCGCACTGACCAACAATGCCGAGCTCAATGTCGTCGGTTATCTCGATGACGATCCGAAGCTCAGAAACGGCATCATGGGCGGCCTGCCGATCTATGATCCCTCGGATCTGCAAGAGCTCGTCCAGACACTTAATATCCATAACGTGCTTCTGGCTCTGCCCTCGGCCTCGCGCCAACGCCGCAACGAGATCCTCGAACAGATCCGCAAGGCGCGGGTGAATGTTCGCACGCTGCCGGATCTGACCGCACTTGCGCAGGGCCGCATCGCCGTTTCCGACATTCGCGAACTCGAAATCGAGGACCTGCTCGGACGCGAGGCCGTGGCGCCACGCCAGGAGCTGCTTGACAAGGCAACGCTCGGCAAGGTGGTGATGGTGACGGGCGCGGGCGGCTCTATCGGCAGCGAGCTCTGCCGTCAGATCCTGCGCAGTGGCCCGACGCATCTCATCCTCGTCGAGCAGAACGAATACGCCCTTTATGCGATCCATGGCGAGCTGCAGAAGCTTTCGGAACTGTACGACCAGCAGAAGGTGCAGATCGTCCCGATCCTCTGTTCGGTGCGCGACCGCGACCGCATGGAGCACATCATCATGAGCTGGTGTCCGCAGGCGCTCTATCATGCCGCCGCTTACAAGCACGTGCCGCTTGTCGAGCAAAATGCCGTCGAAGGCATCAAGAACAATGTCATGGGCACGCTGATCACCGCACAGGCAGCGGAGAAATACGGCGTATCGAATTTCGTGCTGATCAGCACCGACAAGGCGGTCCGCCCGACCAATGTGATGGGCGCCAGCAAGCGGCTTGCCGAAATGGTGCTGCAGGCGCTGTCGGCCGAAAGGCAGTCCGCCACGCACACCAATTTCTCCATGGTGCGCTTCGGCAATGTGCTGGGTTCCTCAGGGTCCGTCGTGCCGCTGTTTCGCCAGCAGATCAAAGATGGCGGGCCGGTGACGCTGACCCATCCTGATATCACCCGCTACTTCATGACGATCTCGGAGGCATCGCAGCTCGTCATACAGGCCGGCGCCATGGCCGACGGCGGTGATGTTTTTCTGCTCGATATGGGTGAGCCGGTGCGCATTGCCGATCTGGCGCGCCGGATGATCGATCTTTCGGGTCTGACGGTGCGCAGCGACGATAATCCCGAAGGCGATATCGAGCTTTCGGTCACGGGTCTCAGGCCCGGCGAGAAGCTCTACGAGGAACTGCTGATCGGCGATAATCCCGAAACGACGCAGCATCCGCGCATCATGAAGGCGCGCGAGGATTTTCTCTTCTGGCCGGAGCTTTCCAAACGTCTGAAGGTTCTCGATGCGGCTCTCGATCGTAACGACATACCTGCCGCCCGGCTGATGCTCGCCGAACTCGTCTCCGGTTATGCCTCGACCGGCGAGGTGACCGATCTTGCGCTCAGCGCAGCCGAGGCCAATACGGCGGCATGATCGAAGCCCGGTTTGTGCCGGGCCTCTTCTCTTCCAGCTTCAGGCATTCGCCCCGTTGTCTATCGTCCAGGCCGCACCCGTGACCGAGCGGGCAGCTGGTGAAGCGAGATAGGCGACGACATCGGCGATCTCGCCGGGATCGGCAAAGCCCGCCGGATTGGACATCAGACCCTTCTGCGCACGCGCATGCGGGCCGTCTGCCGGGTTCATGTCCGTATTCGTCGAGCCGGGATGCACGGCATTGACCGTGATGCGGCGTGGGCCGAGTTCACGGGCGAGCGCCTGCGACAGGCCTGCGATCGCCGCTTTGCTCGCCGTATAGAGGCTGAGTCCCGGAGAGGTGGCGCGTACTGCAAGATTGCTGCCGATCGAAATGATGCGACCGCCATCCGGCATGACAGCAAGGGCTGCCCTGGGCGCGACGAAAGCCGAGCGGACATTGATCGAGAACGTCGCATCGAAATCGCTGAGCGACAGCGTTTCTATCGGCCCCGCGTGGAAAATTCCGGCATTGTTGACGAGGATATCGATGCGGCCGAAGGTTTGCGCAACTGTCGCAATAGCTGCCTCGACATCGGCTGCGTCGGACGCATCGGCCCTGAGGGCAAGCGCCGTTCCGCCCTAGGCCTCTATCGCCTTGACGACATTGGCGGCCGCTTCGTCTCCATTCACATAGGTCAGTGCGACCTTGGCGCCATCGGCCGCGAGCCGTCTGGCGATTGCAGCGCCGATACCGCGGCTGCCGCCGGTCACGAGAGCCACCTTTCCGTCAAGGATAGACATGATATTCCTTTCTGTAATGATTGATACATAATTCATGCTGCGATTGTATCCTTTCGTCAAGCGATTTATGTATTGAGCGATACAGAATTAGAATCCCGATTGCGCGAGGCAACCCTGAGATGAACGAACGCGGACGCCCGAGAAGCTTCGACCGGCAGCAGGCGCTGTCGCGCGCCATGCATCTGTTCTGGCAAAAGGGTTTTGAAGAGACCTCGATGAGCGATCTCACCCAGACCATGGGAATCGCACCTCCGAGCCTTTATGCCGCCTTCGGCTCAAAGGAAGCACTGTTTACCGAAGCGCTCGATCTCTATCAGGCGACGGTCAACAACGAGATCTGGAAAGCGCTCGAAGATGGGCAGACGATTGCCGCAGCGATCGAAGGCTTCCTCGTCAATACCGCCCGCGCCTATAGCCGCTCCGATCAGCCGGCCGGTTGCATGATCGTGCTCGGTTCCAATCCGGCTGCGAGCGAAATCGAGGCAATCGGCGCGGATCTCAGGCAGCGCCGTGCGGAAAATATGAGCCAGCTCATGAAAAGATTCGAGCGCGCCGTCAGTGAGGGGGAATTGAACGACACCTTCGACTGCGAGGCCGTTGCCGTCTTCTTCGCGACGCTGCAGAACGGCATGTCACTGCTTGCCCGTGACGGCGGCGGGGAGGCGGCGCTGATGGCTGTCGCTCGCAGCGGAAATCCAGCTCTTGAAGGCATGATCCGCGATCATCGCCGCGGCTGAACTGCTGCATCCAATCGTCGCGTCACCGCGCGGGATAGCAGCGGGCCGACATCCGCAGCTCAGGGATCCCGTCGAAAGGTGCATGGATCCGTGCCTCCCGTTCGGTCAGAAGACCGCTCAGTCGACGAAATCGACGATGACGCCGGGCTTCACCATGCCGGCAAGTTCCTCGACATCCCAATTCGTCAGCCGCACACAACCGTGCGAACCGGCCTTGTCGATCAAGGATGGCTCCGGCGATCCGTGGATGCCGTAGGTCGGCTCGGAGAGGTCGATCCAGACCGTCCCGACCGGATTGTTGGGGCCACTCGGCAATTGCAGGAGCTTCCTGTTATGACCCTGCTGAAAATTCACTTTGGGATTATAGGTATATTTGGGCTCACGGGCGACGCCGTTTATCTTGTGCCGGCCCGCGGGTGAAGGGTTGTCGTCGCTGCCGATCGTCGCCGGGTAGACTGCAAGAACGGATCCATCGCCGGCAAAGGCCAGCACCTCACCGCTTTTCCTGTGAGCCTCGATACGCTTGACCTTCCCCGTTCTCGGCGCACCAATGACTGCGACCGAGACTGTTTCGCCCGGGACGAACTGAGCGCCGGGGTTCAGTGTTTTGAGCAGGTCGATATCCATGTGGAAGCGCTCGGACAGCCGCTCGGCGACGCTCGTGTAGCCGAGATGTGTCATCCTGGCTTGTTTGGCATAATCTTTCGGAATGTCTTCGACGAGATCGGCGGCATCATCCTGTGCGATCACGTAGGGTCCGATCACCTTCCGGTCGTCCTGGAGCCGGGCGAGCATCTGCGGGTCTGGTTTCCCGTCGACGGGAAGTCGCTGCATGATCTCGAAGCCGGCAATCGCTTTCACGACGTTGTCGCCGTAGAAGCCGTCGATCACCCCGGGCGACGAACCGGCTCGATCAAGCAGAACCTGAAGATGGATGACGGCCGGATCCGGCGACGGCGATCGTGCGCTCGGCGGGGCTGGGGAGATGTCATCAATCGACGCGTTATTGATGGTCTCGGCCGCAAATTGCTGGGCGTTGCCGACACCGAAGATTGAAAGCGATATGAAGCCGAATAGGAGCATGGATTTTATCATGCTGTTTAAACGACGGCGGACAAAAAAGTTCCTTGAGTGTCTGTAGTAACATGAGATGCCCTCGGTCAGGTCTTACGACCGAGGGCATCTCATATCGGCCGGAAGCCGTTATCGCAGCGCCGGGCAGCCGCGAACGTTGGCAAAGCTGATCTCGTCGGGACCTCGACGCGTCCAGCCCTGAACGATCACGCGCCGTGGCGTGACGTCGACGACGCGAGCGCGGCGGAAGCCGAAATCACGCGCCTTGTCCTCTGCCCATCGGGGATCGCAGCCACCGCGCGGCGGACGACCCCAACCGGGCGGCGAATGAGGCCGGCCCCAATCCCTGTCAGACTCGTAGCGCGGTGGCGGGCCTCTGTCATAACCGTCGTAATACTGCGCCGACGCGATGCTCGAGGTGGAGGCTGCGGTGCCAAGGGCAAGCAGAATGCCGATGGCAGATTTCGTGAAGTTGATCATCAATCCAATTCTCGTTGGGGCAAACGCGTGCGAGGGTAGGGCGCATCATGGCAAACTGATGGCCAAGGACGCTGTCGCCACGCGGCGAGATAATTTGCCGTGCAAGCCCAATGGGTTAATGTCGCCTTCCCGCCTGTGTATAACGGTGCGCATGATCACGGTTTCACGCCAGCAAAGCCTGGATACTCAATGGCATGTCGCAATGATCAAGGACCCGCCCGAGACCGGGTGGGTCGCGTTCGCCGATATCAGCCGAGCGTTTCCGAAAAAAGTTCGAGCAGGCGCTTCCAGTGTCGCTCGGAGCCCTTTTCGCTGTAGGTCTCGCCGCGATCGGGAACCGTCCAGCCATGCGACATGCCGATATAATTCTCGATGATGTGGTCGACGCCGCCGGTGCGGAGCGCCTCGGCAAGCCGCGCGGATTGTTCAGGCGGGAAGCTGCCATCGACGCCGGCAACGCCGACATAGACGCGTGCCTTGATGCCACTGGCAAGGCGATGCGGGCTGTCAGGCGCCTCGCTTGCGAGATTGCCGCCGTGGAAGCTTGCGGCAGCCGCGATCCTGTCGGCATAAGTGGCCGCTGCCGTCAGCGCCCGGCCGCCGCCCATGCAATAACCGACGGCACCGACCGGACCGGAAACGCCTTCGGCCTCCAGCGCGTCGAGGAAGGCTGCGCTGTCGCGCCTCGTCATCTCCTGCGTCGTCTCGCGGATCATCTTCATGATCTCGGCACGCGCGGTCTCATTACCGAAGGAGGAGCCGTCGAAGGGGCCGTAGGAGCCGAAACGGTAGAAGAGATCGGGAGCAAGTACGACATAACCGGCATTCGCCAGGCGTTCGCCCATGATATCGATGGCCTCGCGCGGCCCGAGCGCGTCCATATAGTAGAGAACACCAGGCAGGAGCTTGCCCTCGCTGCCTTCGGGACGGAAAACTGACGCCCTGGCAATGCCGTCAGCCGTTGTGATTTCAATATCGCGTTTCATGGGCCAATTCCTTTGATTTTATAGAAGCAGCCCGCAAGCCGCTGCCGCCAATCTGGCAAAGGCCGGCACCAGTCTCAAGACACGAATGCGTGGATTGAAACCTGCCGATACACGGGCAGGGATTTTCGTTGCGCGGATCCCGCGCCTTCCGGCGACTGCCGTGCGGTCAGTCGAAATCGCCGGATCGCTGCAATGCCCCTGCAATCGTCCATCCACACTTTGGCGGCATCGTTCAGCGCGACGACGGTCCCAGGCGATTGCCGATTGTCCGGATCGATGGCATGAGTGGCGGGGGACCGGGTCGAGGGCGTTCCCGGATCGGTCCGGGCTGCGACAGTCGCCGGCTATCCGGGCAGGATTGTGCGATTGGCTCGAAACCCGGCGAGCTCTTGAGGGGATATGACATCGATGGCGAAAGCAGCCGCAGCCGGAAGATATATTCTTGCCTACCTATCCTGGCCGTTGGTGTTTTTCTCCGGCCTGACGGGCGCCTATTTTGCCTTCGCCGGCGACCGGCCGATGCTTGGCTTTGCGGCGGTCTATGCGGGAGAAGTCCTGCTTCTCTTCCTGCTCGAACGCACCATTCCCTACGAGCAGCGCTGGCTGCAGGCGGATGGCGAAACGGCCAACGATATCGCCCATACGGTTCTGACCAAGGGGCTGGTGCAACTGGCAGCACTTGCGGCGGCGATCTTTCCGATGCTCGCCGCCAGCCTGCTGCAGCCGCTTGCCGCCATGCAGTTCAGTCTCTGGCCGTCATCCTGGCCGATGCTCTTCCAGGCGACCCTCGCCGTCGTCATTGCCGAGTTCGGTCTATACTGGGCGCACCGCATCGCCCATGAGCGGCTGTTCTTCTGGCGTTTCCATGCCCTGCACCACAGTGTCACCCGCCTCTGGGTCATCAATACCGGCCGTTTCCACGTCATCGATTCCCTGTTCAAGATCGCACTGAGCCAGATCCCGCTCTACCTGCTCGGAGCCCCGCTGCAGGTCTTCTGGTGGCTCGGCGCGGTCACGGCCTTCATCGGCATCCTGACCCATTGCAACGTCGACATGCGGACCGGCCTTTTCGATTTCGTCTTCTCGACGCCCCGGCTGCACCGCTGGCACCATTCGAAGGATCTGCGCGAAGGCAATACCAATTACGGCGAGAATGTCGTGCTGTTCGACCAGCTGTTCGGCACCTATTTCAATCCCGATCGCCCATCCTCGACCGATATCGGCATCAAGGGCCAGATCGCTCCCGGCTTTGTCAGCCAACTGACGCAGCCCTTCACCAAGGACGGCGTGCGGCAAATCCTCGGCCTTAAGCCCAAGCGGGGTTGAAACCCGGCCCTGGTCCGTCATCATTTCATGACAATCGGCCCGTAAGAGCCTGCAAACCTCGACGGAAACGGACAGGACGGCGATGACGACGTTGAAACAGGTTGCGCTAAGAGCAGGATGTTCCATGGCGACGGCAAGCCGGGTGCTGAACCTCAGCGGTCCCGTCAGCCGGGCCGCCGCCCTTCGCGTACGCCGTGCGGCGGCAGAAGTCGGTTATCGGGCGGCCGCGCCTTCGGCCCGCAGCGGCCGCCGTCCTGTTATCGGCGTGCTGGTGCCGAGCGTCACCAATCCGGTCTTTGCCTCGTCGCTCTCAGGCATCCAGAACCGCATGCTGGTCGCCGGCCACAGCGTCCTCATTGCGCAATCGAATTACGATCCCGATCAGGAGGCCGATGCCGTGGCAGGGTTGCTCGGCGAGCGGCCGACCGGGTTGATCCTGACGGTTTGCAACGGCGAGACGAGCCCGGCGCTGGCGCAGGACCTGCCGCCAACGGTGCTGCTCGGCAGCTCCCCGACGGCCCGATATCCGGCTGCCGTCACCGTCAACAATTATGCGGCCGGCTGCCGATTGACCGAACATCTTCTCTCCATGGGGCACAGGCGCATCCTCTATGTCTCGGGCAGCTTCAAGGCGTCTGACCGCGCGCTCCTGCGCTATCGCGGATATCTGCAGACGATGGCGGCGGCCGGTGTCTCCCCGCTCGAGGCCATAGAGGTGCCCTTCGTCAGCGGTTACGACCAGATGGATCTCGGCCAGGCCCTGCGGGCATTCGCGCCGACCGCCATTATCGGCTCAAACGACCTGATCGCGCTCGGCGTCATCGGCGCGGTCAATCGCGAGGGCCTGCGGGTGCCCGAGGATATCTCGGTTGCCGGCTTCGATGGCATCGCTATCGGCAAGCTCATCAATCCGACTTTGACCTCGATCGAAATGCCGGATCTCAGCATGGGCGCGACGGCGGCATCGCTGCTGCTCGATATCGTCGAGAATAACGCGCCGTTGAGACACCTGGAATTGTCGCATGCCTTGCGCCCCGGCGGCACGGTGCGGAACCTCCAGAAAGAAGAAACCGCCGCACCCCTCATGGGTTGCGACGGTTCCGGATCGAGACCGCGGGCCGCTTGAGCCCGCGACCCATTGCAAAAATCAGCTGCGCGGCAGCATGCCTTCGACGTCGGAAGCTGCGTCGTCGAGGGCTTCCTTCGGCTCAGCCGAGCCATCGACGATGCGCGACAGGTTGTCGACGATCGTCTGGGTGACCTTGACGCCGTTGGTGCCGGGGAAGGCATACCAGGGGATCATGCGCGGCATCTGGCTGAGGCCGGCTTGGAAGAGCGGGTTCTTCTTGTAGAAGTCGCCGAGATATTCGGCCGACTTGGCGGCAAGCTCGTTGTTCGGCACGTAGCCGGTGCCGGGAACGACGACCGAGGCGCCATAGGGACCGGCGGCGAACTTGGCGAACTTCCAGGCTGCTTCCTGCTTGGCCGGATCCTTGGCGAGGATGACGACGGCGTTGCCGCCGGTCGGCAGGTGGCCCTTTTCAGGGTCGATCAGCGGGATCTGGGCGGTGCGCAGGTCGAACTTGGCGCCGACATTCTTGATCGTGTTGACGAGCGCGCCCGTCGTCTGGAATTCGAAGCCGACCTTGCCGGCTGCAAAGGCCTGTTCGCCCGCTGCCTTGGTGAAAACAGGCATGCCGCCTTCCTTGACGAAGCGGCTGATCAGTTCGACAGCCTTCTGGCCCTCGGGACCGTTGAAGGTGACCTTCTGTTCGTCGTCGCTCAGCATCTTGCCGCCAGCGCCGAAGAGGAGGGCCGAAAACATCCAGTCGTCGCCCTGCCAGCGGAAGTCCATGCCGTCGACGCCGTTGCCGAGCGCCTTGATCTTGCCGGCGAGCGCGATGACTTCGTCCCAGGTCTTCGGCGGGGTGTCGGGGTTGCCGCCGGCTGCCTTCACGAGATCGGCATTGTAATACATGATCGGATTGGAGGTGGCGAAAGCGAGGCCAACCTGCTTGCCCTTGACCTGGGCGAGCTTCAGGATCGTGTCCGAGAAGCCCTGCTCGGCCATGTTGCCTTCCTTCTGGACCAGCGGCGTCATGTCGACGGCGACATTGCGCTCGTTCAGCATGCGCAGGCGGTTCAGGCCGATGAAGGTGACGTCGGGCATTTCGGACGTGCCGGCCTGGCGCAGGATCAGCTGGATGCCGTCTTCATAGGTCGCCGAAGGCGCGGCGAACTGGATCTTGATATCGGGGTTTTCTTCCATGAACTTCTTCGAGATCGTGTCCATCACGTCCTTGAAGAAGCCCGGCATCGGGTAATGGATCGTCAGCGTCGTTTCAGCGTGGGCCGGCAGGGCTGCCGCCACGGACAGAGCCGCTGCTGCGAGGAACTGGGTGAAATGCTTCATCGCTCGTTCTCCTGGGTTCAGCCGGTCAGCCTTTGAGACCGGTCATGGTGATGCCCTCGACGAAGCGTTTCTGTGCAAACAGGAAGGCCGCAACGAGGGGAATGGTGATGATGATGGTGGCCGCCATCAGCGCGCCGTAATCGTCGCCGGCTTCCGCAGCGCGGAAGTTCATCAGGCCGAGCGGCGGCGTGGCATAACCGGGCTTCGAGATGACGATCAGCGGCCAGTAGAGGTCGTTCCAATGGGCGACGACCGAGAAGATCGCAAAGGCCGTCACCGCCGGCCAGGCATTCGGGACGATGACGCGCGAGACGATGCCGAGCTCCGACATGCCGTCGAGGCGGGCGGCATGGATCAGGTCGTCGGGCATGGCGCGGAAGAACTGCAGGAACAGGAAGATCGCAAAGACCGAGATGGTGAAGGGGGCGACGAGCGCCGTATAGCCGTTGAGCAGCGACAGGCTGTCGAAGGCGACATAAAGCGGCAGGGCCGTCGCATGGATCGGCACCAAGAGGCCGAGCAGCACCAGCACCATCATCAGCCGGGCGGCGCGGAACTTCAGCTTCGCCATGGCATAGGCGCAGGGGATGGCGACCAGCACCTGGAAGACGAAGATCAGCGCGCAGACGACGAAGCCGTTCCACAAGAGCGTGCCCATCGCCACCTTGTCGAGCGCCTTGGAAAAGTTCTGCATGTAGAAGAAATGTGTCGGGATCAGCGAGAGCGCGGCGGTGAAGATATCGTCCTGCGATTTGCCGGCCGCCGACATCATGAAGATATAGGGCGCGAGGAAGACGATCGCGCCGAGGAGAAGCAAGGCAAGGCGGATCAGCCGGCCGAGGGTGAAACGGGAGCGCGTCTTCATGAATAGTGCACCCGCCGGTCGAGGAAGCGGTATTGCAGGAACATCATGACCACGAGGATGGCGAGGAAGACGACCGTCATGGCCGAGGCATAACCGACCTTCATGTAGACGAAGCCCTCCTGATAGATGGTGAAGAGCAGCACTTCGGAAGCGTGGTTCGGGCCGCCATCCGTCAGCGTCTTCACCGTCTCGAAGGTCTTGACCGCATTGATGACGCTGATCGTCGTGACGAAGAGCGCCGTCGGCCCGAGCATCGGCCAGGTGACGAGCATGAAACGGTCGAGCGGGGACTTGGCGCCGTCGATCTCGGCGGCGGCATAAAGCTCGCGCGGGATCGCGGTGAGGCCTGCCAGGAACAGTACCATGTTGAAACCGACCGTCTGCCAGACGCCGATGATAGAGAGGCTGTAAAGTGCCGTTGCCGAGGAGCCGAGCCAGTTCGGCTTCGGCAGGCCGGCAAGGCCGATCAGCGCATTGAGCGGGCCGACGGTCGGGTGGAAGAGATATTGCCAGACGGTCGCCATGGCGACGATCAGCGAGACGACGGGCAGGAAATAGGCGGTGCGGAAGAAGCTCTTTCCCCAGCCCTCGCTCTCGATCAGCATAGCGACACCGAGGCCAAGCAGGATCGAAACGGGTGCTACGATCGCCGTATAGACTGTCGTGTTCCACAGCGACTTGCGGAAGGTGCGGTCCGTGAACAGCTCTGCATAATTCTCGAAGCCGACGAAGCGGAACTTGCCGGCGCCAAGCTCGAAATCGGTAAAGCCGAGGACGAGCACGGCGACGATCGGCAACAGCACGAAGAGCACGATGAGGACAATTGCAGGCGCAGCCAGCAACCATGCGGTCTGCGCCTCGCGCCGCTCATGCTTTGCCGCCGATGCGACCGGGCGGATCTCGCCGGCAGCGATACTAGCCATGAGCCTTCTCCCTGGCGGTATCGGCAGGAAGGGCGTTGGTGCGCAGACGACGACCATCGGCTGCAAAGACCATGGCCTTGTCGGGCTGGAAGGCGAGGGAAACCGCCATGCCGGCGGCAAGGCCTGCGGCATCGGCCGGCGCAAGCTTGGCAAGCACGGTCTCGCCGATCGCATTCAGCCGGCAGAACAGGATCACCTCCGACCCCAGGAATTCCAGGCGCTCGATGCGGGCGGGAAGCGAGGTCTCGCCCTCGGCGGCAAGGCGGACGAATTCCGGGCGGATGCCGACCGTTACCTCGGAACCGGCAGGATTGGTCTCTTCCAGCGTCAGTCGGATATCGCCGAAGGCGACTGTTCCGTGCTCGGCGCGCGCCGGCAGGAGATTGATGCGCGGCTGGCCGACGAAACGGGCGACTTCGATATGGGCGGGATCGTCATAGATGACCTGCGGTGCCGCAAGCTGCAGCAGCTCGCCGCCGATCATCACGGCAACCCGGTCGGCCATGGAGAGCGCCTCGGCCTGGTCGTGGGTGACATAGACGGTCGGCACGCCGGCGCGGCGATGCAGCTCCACGATCTCGCCGCGCGCGTGGACGCGCAGGTTGGCGTCAAGGTTGGACAGCGGCTCGTCCATGAGGAAGACGCTCGGATGGCGCACCATGGCGCGGGCGAGCGCCACGCGCTGCCGCTGGCCGCCCGACATCTGGCCGGGCTTGCGTTCCAGGAGATGATCGATCTTCAGGGCCTTTGCCGTCTCCCGCACGTCCTTGGAAATGCCGGAGCGAATGGCGCGGTAGCCGGGCATGACCGGGCCGAGGAAAGGCAGGCGCTGCACACGGCTCAACCGCCGCATGGCAAGCGGCACGGCGATGTTCTGGCCGGCCGTCAGGTGCGGATAGAGCGCGTAGGACTGGAAGACCATGGCGATGTTGCGGTCGGCCGCCGCCACGTCGGACATTTCCCGCCCGCCGATGACGATCTCGCCGCTATCGGCATGATCGAGGCCGGCAAGGATGCGCAGAAGCGTACTCTTGCCGCAGCCCGAGGGGCCGACGAGGGCGATGAATTCGCCTGGCTCGACGTCGAGGCTGATATTCTTCAGGATGGCGTTATCGCCATAGGATTTCCTGATGGCAGAAAGGGAGAGCGCGCTCATTGCGCCGGCTCCCTCTGCACCTTGTGGGCCTCGTGCGGATAGACTTCGGCGACCACGTCATCGAGCACATGCGCCTTCATGCCTGATACGGCGACAATCTCGCTCGTGACATCATCGCCGAGATCGTGAAGCACGGCGCCGATGAGCTTCTCGCCCGGCATCTCGCGCTCCATCGTGCCGATGATGAAGGAGGACGCTGGACCCCAGACGAGTGAGGTGTCGTTGAAGCGGCCTTTCCAGGCCCAGTGCAGGTGGCCGCTGGCATAAAGCGCGACGTCATGGGCAGCGATCAGATCATAGAGCCTCTGGCGCTGTGCCGGGCGGATGCTCCAGTAGCCGGTGTCGCCTTCATCAGATGTGTCGACAAAGAGCGGCTTGTGGGCAAACATTGCAACGCGCCGTCCGGCGCGTGTGGCAAGCGCTCTCTCCAGCCATTCAAACTGCGTTTCCTGCTCGTCGTTTTCCATGCCCATCAGCAGGCTGTCGAGGCCGATCAGGCGCCAGTTGCCGGCATCCTCGAGCCAGTAATCGGGGCCTACGAGGCTGCGCCAGCGGGCAAGCCTTGTCGCATTGACGGGCTGGAGCGAACCCGGAAGATGGCCGACATCATGATTGCCGGGAACGATCAGCATCGGGATCTTCACCTGCCGCATCAGATCCATGCAGAAGGTGAGGTCCCCGTCCTTGTCGGCGCCATCGACGGCGAGGTCGCCGGTATGGATGACGAGATCGGCGCCGCTGCCGTTGATGAAGTCCGCAAGTGGCTCCCAGTTGCCGTTGAAATGCGGTATCGACGGGCTGAAATGCGTGTCGGTGATCTGGACGATTTTCATGCCGGCGCTCTCCGATAGGCCCGCGGCACCTTTCCGGCGGCAGGCAAATACTCTTGCCGCCTCTTTAGAGCCCGCCAATGTCAGGCGGGTTACAAGCGTTTCCACCCTTGTTCCATTTATGTCGTGCAATTGTCATGGAGCCGGTTGCAGCCGAAGCCAGATTGGCAATCCGTCAGTCCTAACCGCCCTGGTGGGGATAAATCCACGCGCAAAGGACTGATCAATGAAAGCATTGATGGAGAACAGAAAACGGAGTTGGCCGCGGCCAATTCTTATTGGCTGCACCAATGGCGCAAGGACCGCAACCGACAAGCGGCGAACGGCGCAATGTGGAGAGGGCCATGTTCGATTGTTCATGCTGCAGAAGTTCGACAATCTCGGCCGAACTGATATGGGGGAGCCACCAGCATTTTACCGATCGGCTTCTCGCGTCCTTAAGAGCTGTCTGGCAAATTTCTCCTGACGACGGAGAGATCATGACCCGCAAGAACTTCGCAATATATAGCAGTGTGTTCACCGCCCTGTGGATTGCCGTTACGATCGGTTTTCCGCTTATCCTCTTTGCGGCCGTGAAGATGACAGCCTGCGCTGCCGATACCTGCGGCGCCGTCGCTCTGATGTTCGGCCTGTTTGGCCGTATCCTCCTCGTGTTCGTCTACGCTATCGCGATGCTGATATTGATCGCAAGGCGATGCGCGCATGCCGGTTTGAGTGTCTTGTGGACGCTTGCCGGGTTGCTGTGGTTGCTTGCGGCCCGTGATGTTCTTCTTGCCGGCTTCAATTTCTGGGCCGTCGGCTTTTCCCTCGGCATATTGTCCTTCAGGGCTCCCGTAACGATGCTCTTGTTCTTCGCCTTCATCATCTTCCTTTCTATCTGGAAGGGCGAGGACGAGAACCGCGACGGTGCGCTGACCATTCCCTGGCGGCTTGCAGGCATCAGCGCGTTTGTATCGGCGATGATCGCCGGGGTCATCTGCATCCCGATCGTCGCATCGTTCGGCTGGATCGTGGGCTTGCCGTCGGCCTCCGCGATCGATCTGATGTTTCTGATGGACCGCGTTCTGAGCCTCAGGATCGGGGAGCACTGGATCACCTATGTCGGTGAGCTATGGGTGCTGCTTGCGATCTTCGTCTGCGCCCTGGCATACCTCGTCTTCAGCCAAAGACGTGCGGATAGACGCTCAGCGCCGCCGAACCCGAAGCCTGTATGATCGCATTCCGGCGATCAGTTACCAGGCGATGGTTGGTGCTCGCGATGTCGGGCGATAAAGGCTTTGACCGCCGGAGCGCCTTCGCCCCTGCGATAGGCGATCGCCACGTCCGAGGTGACAGCGACGCTGCCGAGCGGCCTGTAGTAGATGTCAGGCAGTTCCACGCGGCTCATCGATTGCGGCACCAGCGCTATGCCCATGCCGATGCCGACGAGGGCGGCGATTTCGGTGAAGTCGTGCGCCACCGCATCGACTGATGGTTCGAAGCCGGCCTCACGGCAGGCCTGTAGCGTGTTGCGGTGAAAGCCGACGTCCGGCGGCTGGCGCGGAGTGATGAACGTCTCCTGCGTCAATCGAGCCAGCGTATCGATCGGGCGCTCTGCGAATTCATGGCCGTCGGGGATCATGGCGACCAGCGGTTCGCGCAGCACGACCTGTACGGAAACACCTGATGGGATCGGGGCCGGCGCGCGGATATAGCCGAAATCGAGCAGCCCGTCGGCGATGCGCTGCAACTGCTGGCGCAGTTCCATTTCCTGCAGTTCGACCTCGACATAGGGATAGTCGCGCTTGAAATCCCTGATAGAGCCGACGACGGCACCGGAATAGGCGGCCGACGCCACATAGCCGATCGAGATGCGTCCGCTTTCGCCGCGCCCGGCGCGGTTGATGGCGGCAACCGTCGCTTCCGTCTGGGCGAGCACTTTCCTAGCCTCCTGAAACAAGGTCTCGCCCGAATGCGTCAGCTGCACGCCTCGTCGGCTGCGATCGAGCAGCGGTGTGCCGACAATCTTTTCAAGGCTCCTGATCTGCTGGCTGAGACCCGGCTGGGCGATGCCGAGCCTGGCAGCCGCACGTTCGAAATTCCGCTCTTCGACCAGGCTCACGAAGTATCGCAGGTGCCGGAGTTCGAAGCCGGGGTCGTTTAGCGCCATCATGTTCTCCTGGAAGAATTCAAATCTATGAGATCGGGCGCATTTCATAATCCAGACTTATGAAAAATTCGAGCCGCGTTTATTGGACCTCCGAAAAATAACATGATTAGAAAAATCCAGTTTTACGACATATAACGAGTCCCCAATGACCGGTTCTCTTCATCTCCTCAAATTTGCTTCCACCACAGCGCTGGCAAGCGCGCTTCTGGCGCCGCTGTTTCCGGCGGCCGCGCAGGATGCCGGTCCGACGACGCTTGCCCCGATCGTGATCAGCGGCAAGGACGAGGACCCGACAGCGCCGGTAAGGGGCTTCGTTGCCAGGACGAGTGCGACGGCCACCAAGACCGGCACGCCGCTTCTTGAAACCCAGCAATCCATATCGGTACTGACGGCCGACCAGCTGAAGTCGCAGGATGCCGAAACAGTCGGCCAGGCGCTCGACTATGTACCCGGCGTCGTCGGCGAACCCTACGGCGCCGATCCGCGCTTTGATTCACCGCGTATTCGCGGTTTCGACAGCCGCCAGGCGCAGTTCCTGAACGGGCTGCGGATGATGCGCACGGCAGGTGCGCCTGCGGTCGACCCCTATCAGCTCGAGCGAATCGAAGTGCTGCGTGGCCCGGCTTCCGTCATGTATGGCCAGGGCAATCCCGGCGGCATGATCAATCTCATCAGCAAGCGGCCGGTCTTCGAACGTTTCGGCGAAGTGGGCGTGCAGGCCGGCAGCTATGATACCTACGGCACCTATTTCGACTTCGGCGATATCATTCCCGGCAATTCCGATTTCGCCTATCGCCTCACGGGGCTCGCAAGGACGGCGTCGGCGCAGGTCGAAGAACTGGACAATGACCGCTATTTCATTGCGCCTGCGCTCACCTGGCAGCCCGACGACGATACCAGGCTGACGATCCTGACCGGCATCCAGCACGACAATCCGAGCACGCCATCCAGCCTGCCGACGCAGCTCACGCTGAATGCGACCGATACCAACCGCCTGTCGCGGGATTTCTTCGTCGGCGACAAGAGCTTCGATACGTCCTCACGGACGCTCACCAATCTCGGTTATGAGTTCGAGCATCGGCTGAATGATACCTGGACCTTCCGCCAGAACCTCCGCTATCAGAATTTCGATTGGAATTATAAGGCGCTCGGCATGTCGACATTAGGCCTTACCGGCGGGCGAACGATCAATCGCAACGCCACGATCCAGGACGAGCTGCTCAACACGTTCAACGTCGACAACAACCTGCTTGCCGAATTCGATACCGGGGACGTCCAGCACAAGATGCTCTTCGGGCTCGACTATCGCTATTACAGCAATAATGTCGGCACGCAGTTCTGGCGTGCGAGCCCGCTCGATGCCTTCAATCCAGCCTATGGCTCGGTCAGGCTGATCGCCCCGACACTCAGCACCTATGTCGATTCTCAGATGACGCAGGTCGGCCTCTATGTGCAGGACGAGCTCGCCTATGAGAACTGGCGCGCAACGGCAGCCCTTCGGCAGGACTGGGCAAGCACTGAGGGGACATCGACGAACCGGCTGACGGGCATTTCACGTCCTCTCGATCAGGACGATCACAAGCTGACCGGTCGGGCCGGTCTCAGCTATGTCTTCGACAACGGCATCGCCCCCTATATCAGCTACGCTACCTCCTTCGAGCCGGTGCCGGTTTCCGCAACGAGCGGCATTCTCCAGCCGACGACGGGCGAGCAGGTGGAAGTGGGTATCAAATATCAGCCGGAGGGCTGGAACGGCTTCTTCACCATCGCCGCCTACGACCTGAAGCAGGAGAACGTCCTGACGACTTACGCTTTGCCGGATGGCACGACGAGAACCGGTCAGATCGGGGAAGTCGATGTCAAGGGTATCGAACTGGAAGGCGTTGCCAGTCTCACAGACGGCCTCGACCTGCGCGCCGCCTACACCTACATGCAGGCCGAAATCGTCGGCGGTATCGACGATGGCAAGCGCCCGGACAATGTGCCCGAGCATGCCGCAAGCCTCTGGCTCGACTACACCTTCCCCGAGGATACGGCGCTCGAAGGCTTCGGTCTCGGCGGCGGCGTGCGTTATGTCGGCCAGCGCTACGGCGATATCAAGAACACGCTCGATCTTGACGCCGTGACCCTCTTCGATGCAGCAGTGCATTACAAGAAGGACAATGTGACCGCCTCGCTGAACTTCAAGAACCTTGCCGACAAGGACTATGTTGCAAGCTGCAGCTCTTTCGGCTGCACCTATGGCGATGGCAGAACGGTGATGGGCAAGCTGACCTTTCAATGGTGAGTGAAATTCGAGACGAAAACGGACGAGGCATCAGCCGTCGGCGGGCGCTTACCCTGCTGGCGGCCTTCGCCGTTCCGGGAAAGGCCCTTGCGGAAACACCGAAGCGCATCGCGGCGATCGACTGGGCTATGCTGGAGACACTGGTCGCGCTCGGCGTCATGCCGGTCGCCGCGACCGAACTCGTGCAGTTCCGCAAGGATGCGGTCGAACCCGTGCTCGATCCCTCGGTTGCCGATCTCGGCCTGCGCGGATCGCCGAACCTCGAACTCCTGCGCCTGCTGCGCCCGGACCTCATCCTGATTTCGCCCTTCTATGTGAGGTTCGAGGCAAGCTTCCGGGCGATCGCGCCTGTCTTGTCGCTGCCATTCTACAATAGGGGAGAGCCGCCCTATCAGAAGGCAATCGATGCCGTCTCCGCGCTCGCCAGCGAACTCGGCCTCGAGGAGCGAGCACGTGCGGTGGTGGAGCAACAGGCAGCACTCGTCGAGGAGACGCGCCTCAGCCTGCAGGCATTTGCGTCCCGGCCGACCTATCTCGTCAACATCGGCGATGCCAGGCATGTGCGCGTCTTCGGCGCAGACAGCATGTTCGGCGATATCCTCGGCCGTCTCGGCCTGCCGAATGCCTGGACGGACCGCTCGCGCTATACGTTTGCCGCGCCGGTGCCGATCGAAAATCTCGCGACCGACCCCGAAGCCCGCATCGTCATCATTTCCGATATCCCGGTCGAGGCCCGCAACGGCCTGAAGGAGAGCATGATCTGGCAATCGCTGCAGCCAGTGCGCTCTGGCCGCGTGCTGATGCTCGGCAATATCAATCCCTATGGCGGCATCATCGCCGCAGCCCGCTTCACGCGGCTCTTCCAGGCGGCGATGCTCTCGTCGGGGGAAATGCCGTGACGAGACCCACCGCACTCGCAGCAGCACTTCTGGCCCTTGCTGCCTCTGCCGGCCTCTTCCTGTGGTCAGCGCTGAACCATCTGCCCCTGGCCGACTGGCCGTCCCTGCCTTTCGATGCCGGGCGGATGACGACGCAGCAGATCATTTTCGCCTATGCCGTTCTGCCGCGCGGGGCGGTCGCGATACTGGCCGGTGCCGCTCTCGGGCTTGCCGGCGCCCTCTTGCAGCGCCTGCTGCGCAACCCGATCGCCGATCCCTCGACGCTCGGCGTCTCCTCGGGCGCGCAGCTTGCAATCGTCGCAGCGACGCTCTTCTATCCTGAAGTGCTTGATGGCTACCGCGCCTTCGTCGCGCTTGCCGGTGCCGCTGCGGCCATGGCTCTCGTCTTCCTGCTCGGTTGGCGTCGCAGCTTCGAGCCCATCACGATGGCGGTCTCCGGTCTTCTCGTCGGCATTACCTGCAGCGCGCTGTCGGCGGCAATGACGCTCTCGCAGGGTGAATATCTGATGTCGCTGGTGGCCTGGAACGGTGGCTCGCTCAGCCAGCAGGACTGGTCGACGACGATAACACTTGGTCTGGAGCTGCTGCTCGGCATCGCCGTCACCCTCCTGCTGCTGCGTCCGCTGACCGTGCTCGGCCTCGGCGACAGCGGTGCCCGCTCGCTGGGTGTCGCGCTCGCCGGCACGCGCATAGCCGTTGCCAGCCTTGCCGTGGCGTTGAGCGCCGGCGTTGCCGCTGCCGTCGGCCTCGTCAGCTTTGTCGGTCTTGCCGCCCCGGCACTGGTGCGCCTGGCGGGTATCCGCACGACACGCAGCATCCTGCTTCTGTCGCCTGTCGCTGGCGGCCTCTTGCTCTGGTTTTGCGATGGCGTCGTCCAGCTCGTTGCCGCCTCGGCCGGCGAGACCTTCCCGACGGGATCGGTGACCGCACTGATCGGCGGCCCGCTGCTCATCTGGCTGCTGCCGCAGGTGCGCGCCGTCGAGCCGCCGCAGCCGCCCGACAGCATCGTTGTTTCCCGCGCGCCGTTGTCGCGGCTCCTCTTCATCCTTTGCCTCTTGCCGCCGCTCGTCTGGGCGGCCCTCTGCATTGCTCGCCTGCCTGACGGTTGGATGTTGCTTGGCGGCGATCTCTTCTGGGAGCTCTTTCCCGCCCGCTGGCCGCGACTGGTTGCGTCGGCTGCCGCCGGCGGCCTGCTTGCCATGGCTGGTACCATCTTGCAGCGCCTCACCGGCAATCCGATGGCAAGCCCGGAGGTGCTGGGTGTCAGCGGCGGTGCCGGCGTCGGTTATGCCGTGGCCTTGAGTTTCTCCGCCAGTGCCGGCGCGTTCGAACTCTTCCTCGGGGCCGGCGGTGGCGCAGTCATCGTGCTCGCGCTCGTGGCGCTCTTTGCCGCCCACCGGCATCTTCCGCCGGAGCGGTTGCTGCTCGCAGGTATTTCCGTCAGCGCTTTCAGCTCGGCGATCCTCAGCGCTCTTCTTGCCGTTGGTGATCAGCGCGCCTGGCAGATTCTTGCCTGGCTTGGCGGCTCGGCTGCGGCGGCGACGCCCGACGTTGCTACGTTCCTCGCCGCCCTTACTGTCCTGATCCTCATCATCGGCCTGATCTTCACGCGGTGGCTGACAATCCTGCCGCTTGGAGCACCCACCGCCTTGGCCCTCGGCCTGCCGTTGGTCGGCGCC
The DNA here is from genome assembly GCF_014193955.1 of Rhizobium sp. BK379. NCBI lineage: Bacteria > Pseudomonadati > Pseudomonadota > Alphaproteobacteria > Hyphomicrobiales > Rhizobiaceae > Rhizobium > Rhizobium sp. BK379. The sequence goes on along the minus strand of NZ_JACIAD010000012.1, from coordinate 20,544 downwards.
CGCATGATGATGGTGCTGACGGCAGGCATTGCGACCGCTGCGGCCTCTCTGCTTGTCGGCCCCTTGAGTTTTGTCGGCCTGATGGCTCCCCACATCGCCCACCGCGCCGGCTTCGAAAAGCCAGGCAGCCGCCTTATCGCCTCAGCTGTGATTGGCGCTGTGCTGATGGTGATCGCCGATCTCGGCGCCCGCACCGTAACCTTCCCCTACGAGTTGCCGCTCGGCCTTTTTGCGGCCTTCGCCGGTGCGCCTTACCTTGTCTGGATGATCGGCAAGAGGCCGTGACGCGGCCCCTTATGAAAGACGATCAGCCGTTCAGGGTGTGGCAGCCGACTGTGGCCGCATGGCTTCAGTGGATGGCAATGACGAGACGAAGTCAGCCAGCGGCACAGGGCGGGAGAACAGGAAGCCCTGCAGGTCGTTGCAGCCTGCAGCGACGAGAAAATCCCGCTGCCCTTCGGTCTCGACACCTTCCGCCGTCGTCGCTTTTCCAAGCGTGCGGCTGAGGCCCAGGATCGCCGAAACGATGGCGGCGCCCTCGGCCTGCGTTCCCAGCAACCGTACGAAGGACCGGTCGATCTTGATCCGGTCGATATTGAACTGGATGAGGTGGCTGAGCGACGAGAAGCCGGTGCCGAAATCGTCGAGCGCAATTCGGATGCCCTGGGATCGAAGCCTGCCGAGTGTGCCTTGCGCGCCCTCGTCGATGTTGAAGAGGGCGGCTTCCGTCAGTTCCAGTTCGAGGCGCGATGGTGACAGGCCCGTTTCCGAAAGGATCGACAGCACGTAGCGGTCGAAGTCGCGATGCCGGATCTGCGAGGGGGAGACGTTGACGGCGACCGACATATCGGTTGGCCAGCTTGCCGCTGCCTTCGCGGCGTTCCTCAGCACCCATCCGCCAAGCTGGTCGATCATGCCGGCTTCCTCGGCGATCGGGATGAACTTGTCCGGCGACAACAGTCCAAGGGTGGGATGGCGCCACCGCACGAGCGCTTCCGCCCCCGAAAGTCTTCCATGCGCGTCGGCACGATGCACACCCTGGAAGAAGACCTCGAGATGGCCGGGATCACTCGGACGTACAATTTCTGCGCTGTCGGAGAGGTGCGTCGGACCCTCCAGCACCAGGCGAAGATCGTTCTTGAGATTTTCCCGTGCCTCGACCCGATGATCCAGGGAGGGTTCATATTCGATCAGGCGCCCGCGCCCGCTGGTCTTGGCTTCATAAAGGGCGACGTCCGCACGCCGCAATATCTCGCTGGTCGCCTCAGCCGCATCATGAAAGGCTGCGGTGCCGATCGAGCATCCGATGCGGACGACAACGTCGCCGCCGCGCAGCTGGAACGGCCTGCTCAGGGCCTCGATGATGGTGTTGCAAAGCAGGATGTAGCTGTCGTCACCCTCCCTGACATGGGGAAGAAGCAGGGCGAATTCATCGCCGCCGAGCCTTGCAAGCGTGTCGCCCGTTTCGATCAGGGCATTCATCCTGTCGACGGCGCCGCGCAGCAGCTCGTCTCCGGCGGCATGCCCGTGGATGTCGTTCACCTCTTTGAATTTGTCGAGATCGACAAGGGCAAGGACGGCATGCTCGCCAGGTGATTTCATGGCCGCGAGGCATTGCTCGAAACGGGCCGCAAAGAGCGCCCGGTTCGGCAGGCCCGTCAGCACGTCATGCAGCGAAAGATGCCGGGCATGAAGTTCGCTGGCGCTGAGTTCCCTGAGGCTGCCGCGCAACCGGCCCATCAAGGCGAAGAACAGGCCAGCGATGACGAGACCGGCAACGGAAAGCACGGGAACGAGCCGGCCGATGACGCGTGTGCCCGGCAGGTCCGGCCTCCAGATGATGAAGCCGATCGGTTCGCCCGTCGTCGTCGCCTCGATTTCGAAGGCGACCTCATTCTGCTCCTGATCCGCAGTGCGGGCATAGCGCGCGCCTGCCAGCCCCTGTTCCCGGCTCAGCGTATCGAGCGTGGCGCCGTCGAGGAAGCGGAAGGCCACGAGGTAGAGCCTGTTGGCATCATTTGCTTGCTGCGGATCCACTTTCGAAGAGCCCGTGACCGAAACGACGCCGGCGACCGAAGGCCGGCCCTCGAGACGCATCAGCTCCACCCGGCTGGGTTCCGGATCCGAACTCGGTCCCTGCGGCGCACCGTGTTGCCTTGCTTCAAGATCCTGGATCATCGGCTGAAGCAGCGGCCGCACCCATTTGAAGCGACGTTTCGTTTCGGTATCGGACTGCAGGGCGAGCTCGCCTGCCGGGGTCACCAGGAATGCTGCATTGTAGCCGAATACCGTCGTCGCGATCTTCCCGAACGCCCCGGCCGATGTCGCGCCGCTCTTGCCGCCGGTCGTTGCCGAATCCGACACCAGCAGCGAGGCGTAACCGGCGCCCATCAGCTGGATGTCCTGCGATACCCGCTGGACCTGATCCAGAAGCCGGCTGTTGACGAGCTGGCGCTGCCGATCGAGAGCGGCGGCGTCGCTTTCCCTCCCGGCCCAGATGGCAGCCAGGAACACCAGCCCAAGAATTGCCAGGCCGCTGATCGCAAGCAGCACCAGTATCGACCCGGACGATGTCCAGGCCTTTCTATGAGTGAATAATCTTAAAGACGGATCAGCAGGCACGCAGTCTTCTCCCGAGCGCGCCAATACTGACCTCGATTGTTTACAAAAAGCTTTTCAAGCAGCATCAAAATTAATGGCCCAAAATGGTGAGCTTTTTAATCGTTTTGTGATTGGCTGCTCATTGCGCAACGCTTGCCGATGCAAGCTTGGCGATCGGGCTCTACGTCAAGGTGATTGATATGTTGCGATTGGGATCTCTCTACCGTTCGAAGTTCTTCGCATTTGTTTGTGCGGCCGTTGTTTCGGTCGGCATTTTTATGCCCGCGGCCGTCCGGGCTGCCGAAAGCGACAGTATCCGCATAGCTGTCGAGGGCGCGTTTCCGCCGTTCAACTATGTCGATTCCAATAACCAGCTTCAGGGCTTCGACGTGGATATCGCCAAGGCCCTCTGCGAGGCCGCGAAATTGAAGTGCGAATTCGTCATCCAGGAATGGACTGCGATGATCCCGAACCTGCTCGACAACAAGTATGACGCAATCATTTCGTCGATGTCGATGAGCGCGGAGCGGCGAGAAAAGGTCGCCTTCACGCAGAAATATTATGACAGCCCGACGGTCTTCATCGCGCGCAAGAAGTTCGACATTGCCGGCACGTCACCCGAAGATCTGAAGAAGCTACGGCTCGGCGTGACGGCAGCGACCTCCCAGGAGTCCTACGCCAAGAAGTTCTACGGCGGTATCGCCACGACCGTATTCCAGGCCTCGCCGGATCTCTACAAGGGTCTTGCTGACGACAAGGTCGATATCATCCTGGAAGACAAGCTCGCGGTCTATGACTGGCTCGCAAACACCAAGGCTGGCAGCTGCTGCGAATTCAAGGGCGACGATATCAAGAATACCGAATATTTCGGCGACGGAGCAGGTATCGCCGTGCGCCCGACCGACAAGCCGCTGCTGGACAGGCTCAATGCTGCGCTCGAAGAGATCCAGGCCAACGACACCTACGATACGATCAACGCGAAATATTTCCCGTTCAGCATCCGCTGAAGGCGCCTAGCCCGTTTCTGGTGACCTAGCTCTCGGTAATGCGCCGATCCTCGTCGGAGCCGACCGAGAGCTGCTTCCAGTCGAGATCTTCCTGCAGTTCGAGATATTGCGTCGCGCCGATCCTGTCCTTGTCGCGCAGTTCCTCCAGGCGCTGGCGCTGAGCGATCACGGCGGCGATTGTCAGTTTGCGGCGCCGCTCGAGCGGCGAGGCTCCGTCAAGGTCCGAGGGCACCGTCAAGTGGTCCTTGCAGATCGTCCTGATCGCCTCGGCCTCGACGCCACCTTCCTTTTCCAGCCGCTGGAATGCCGCCTCGGCGAGCGAGCGCCTTGCTGCTTCCAGTTCGTCATGGACTTGGCGTTGCCGCCCGAGTTTCAGGAAATGGATCATCGGTGCGAGCGTCGCCCCCTGGATGACGAGCGTTGCCAGCACCACCGCAAAGGCTGTCAGCACCACGAGATCGCGGTCCGGAAAATCGGCGGGCAGCGCGAAGGCGGTGGCAAGCGTGACGAGGCCGCGCATGCCCGACCAGCCGACCAGGAAGGTCTCCCCGTGCCTGAAGGGCGCCAGAACACCGCCGCGACGGTGACGCAAGGTGACGAACGCATGCAGCAGGAAGGCCATCGCCAGGCGCGCCAGGATGACGCCGACAACGACGATTCCGGCAAAGCCGAGCGCCCGCTCGAGCGCCTCGGCCGACATGGATTCGACGATGCTGCGTGCCTGCAGCCCCATGAGCAGGAAGGCGACGACGTTCAGCAGGAAGACGACCGTCGTCCAGACGGCGAAGGAATGCACTCTCATGCGTGGGGAATCGTCGACCGTCGACAGTGTGGCGATGGTCATGGCGCTCGCAACCGTTGCCAGTACGGCCGAGAGATGCAGATGCTCGGCGATCAGCCAGGTCGAAAAGGCATAGACGAACTGCAGCAGGGTGCCGCCGACGGTGTTTTCGGTAATCGGCCGGAGCCGCGAGACGAAAAAGCCAAAGGCGATGCCGAGCAAAATGCCGCCGGGTGCTGCAAAGCCGATCTGGAGGGCAGTCGCGCCATCGAGCCCGCCGCGCGCCTGGACCGTGAGTGCGGCTCCGAACAACAATAGCGCCGTTGCATCGTTGAAGAGGCTTTCACCCTTCAGCAGAGCATCCACGCGGCGGTCCACCGGCAGGTTGGAAAGCACGGCGGTCGCCGCAGCAGCATCAGGCGGTGCAACGATGGCGCCAAGTGTGACCGCCACCGCGATCGGCAAGCCGACGGTCAGCATGCTGATCGACACCACCACGCCTGTTGTCACCAGCACGGCGATGACGGCATAGAAGATCAGCGGCAGCAGCATGCGCCGCGCAGCCCCCATCGGGAAGTCATAGGCGGAATCGACGAGGACGGGCGCGATGAACAGGGCAAGCGCCGTCGGCGGATCGATCGGGATGACAGGCGCGCCGGGCAGCATCGCCACGCCGACGCCGGCGGCAGCCAGAATACCCGGATAGGGCAGATGCATGCGCCGGGTGATCTGCAGGAGCAGGATGGCGACAGCGAGCAGGGCGACGAGGGTTTCGAAGAAGGTCATGTCGGCATAGTAGCAGGCTTTCCGTCGCATTGAAGCGGGTGCGGCTCCCATGTAAAGCTGAAGCCTATCAAGGTGATGACAAAAGGCGAGGCGAGCCGTGACGATGGACTACGATGTGGCTGTTATCGGTGCCGGCGCGGCGGGCATTGCAGCGGCGCGAAAGCTCGCCGGTGCCGGCCGTTCGGTCATTATTCTCGAAGCCAGCAACCGTGTCGGCGGTCGTGCCTGGACCGTCGAACTTTCCGGCATGTCGCTCGATATGGGCTGCGGTTGGCTGCATTCGGCCGAACGCAATCCGCTTGTCGCGATCGGCAGTGAGGCCGGCTTCACGATCGAGCGGGGGCCGACGGCCTGGCAGAACCAGTGGCGCGATCTCGGTTTCCCTCCGGAGGAACGCAAGGCCGCCGCTGCCGCCTGGGGCGCGCTTGAAGAGCAGCTGCGGGCCAATCCGCCGGCAAGCGACAGGGCATCGGACGCGCTGGAACCCGGCGGCGAATGGAACGCCTATTGCCAGTCGCTGTCAGGTTATCTGAACGGCGCGCCGCTGGAGCGGCTGTCGGTTGCCGATTTCCTCGCTTATGACAATGCCGCAACCGACGCCAACTGGCGGGTGCACGAAGGCTATGGAAGCCTTATCGCCGCTGCCGTTCCCGATGTGACGCTGCGTCTGTCGACACCGGTGCGCCATGTTGCGCTGACGAATGGGGGTGTCCGACTTGAAACCGATCGCGGTCCGGTCAGTGCCAATGCTGTGATCGTCACGGTTTCGACCAATGTACTTGCCCGCGGCACTATCGTCTTCGACCCTGAGGCCGATGAGCATCTGCATGCCGCAGCACAATTGCCGCTCGGCCTTGCCGACAAGCTCTTCATGGAACTCCATGGCAATCACGGTCTCGAACCGGAAACCCATCTGCTTGGCGATGCCCGAAACGACCAGACCGGCAGCTATTATATCCGGCCGCTCGGCCGCCCCGTCGTCGAAGGCTTCTTCGGCGGCAAGGGCGCCGTCGTCATCGAACAGGCTGGCTTGCTCGACGCCTTTACCTTTGCGCTCGAGCAGCTGTCATCATTGCTCGGAAACAACATCCGCCGCCATCTGCGGCCCCTGACAGCTTCGTCCTGGTGCCACACGGATTGGGTTCGAGGCTCATACAGCCATGCGCTGCCGGGCCATGCGGGTGCGCGAGCCATCCTGGCGAAGCCCGTCGCCGACCGGCTGTTCTTTGCCGGCGAAGCGACGCATCAATCCGATTTCTCGACCGCGCACGGGGCATGGGAGAGCGGACTGCGGGCTGCCGACGAAGTGATCGGCAACGCTGGCTAGGCCGGGTCGACAGTCAGGATTCCAAATCGGCTGATCGCTGCTTTACAGGCCATCGTGGTGGACCACGGCGTCTGCGTCGTGCCCTTGATGTGAAATATATTTCACGTGATGAATTATATTGACATTCTTTTGGCGCCAGAGTTATCTCGCTTTACCGGCGTTCGAGGAGGAAATCCGGTTTCACGAACAAGGCGCTGATTGCGCCATCGGCATTTGGGAGGGGCTTCGGCCTCGAGGAGGAACTTTGCGCAATTTTCTAGGCACAACAGCGATGGCCGTTCTGGCTGCCGCGACACTGAGCACGGCTGCGTCAGCGGCCGAAACCGAAAACCCGTTTCGCTGCAAACCCGGCGAAAAATACGTCATGAACGTCATGGTGTCGGGCGTTGAATATTGGTTCCCGGTCTATGAAATGTTCAAGCAGGCCGGACAGCAGCTCGGCTGCGAGACGGCCTATACCGGCACCCCGGAATATGACGTCAACAAGCAGATCGCAACGTTCGACCAGGCTCTTGCCCAGAACCCGGCCGGCATCCTCGTTCACCCGATGAACTCGGATCCTTTCATCGAGCCGATCAATCGCGCGATCGATCAGGGTACGGCCGTTGTCACCTTTGCGGCGGATTCACCGCTGTCGAAGCGCATATCCTTCATTACTTCCGACAATACCCGCGAGGGCATTTATGCCGCCGACGCAATTGCCAAGAAGCTCGGGGGCAAGGGTGAATATGCGGTTCTGGAAAATCCGGGTCAGGACAACCACGACAAGCGCATCGCAGCCTTCATCGCGCGAATGGAAGAGAAGTACCCGGACATGAAGCTCGTTGGCCGGGCGGCATCGAACCAGGATCCGAACAAGGCCTATCAGGGTCTGATGAGCCTGGTACAGGCTCACCCGAACCTCAATGCAGTGTTCATGCCGGAGGCGAATTCGGCGATCGGCGCGGCCCAGGCAAACAAGGAAAGCGGCGGCAAGATCCTCGTCATGTGCGCCGACGTCAATGCCAACATCCTCGACATGATCAAGGCCGGGGAAGTCTTCGGCTCGATCAATCCCAACCAGGGCATGCAGGGCTACATGGGCTTCATGCTGCTGTGGCTTGCCAAGCATCCGGAACTGATCGACCCGATGAACGACGCCAAGCGTTCGGGTTTCAACCCGATGAGCATCCCCGTCGTCGATAACGGTCTCTCGATCGTGACGGCCGCAAATGCCGATGACTTCTACTGGGACAAGTACCTCCAGCGCCGGGGTACGAAAGGCATCGAGGAGTAAGCCTTGCCGGCCGCTGTCGGGGTCAGGAGCCGACAGCGGCCGCAAAGCGGGGAGAGGGAGAGTTATCATGGCGCAGACGCCGGCCCTGGAAATACGCAACGTCACCAAGCGTTTTGGCACGATCAAGGCGCTGACAGATGTGAGCTTCCACCTTCAAAAGGGAGAGGTTCATGCCCTCTGCGGCGAAAACGGTGCTGGTAAGTCGACGTTGATGAACATCATTGCGGGTGTGCTGCAGCCGAATGAGGGAGAAATTGTCGTTGATGGCGTGCCCGTGAAAATCGCCTCTCCCGCCGTTGCGCAGTCGCTCGGCATCGGACTGGTACACCAGGAAATCGCGCTTTGCCCGGATGCCACCGTTGCCGAAAACATGTTCATGGTGGCGACGAACCGCCGGCGGTCGCCCTTAATGAATTTCGCCAGGCTGGAACGCGACGCTCAGGCGGTAATGAACCGCCTTGCTCCGATCGACGTTCGCCAGAAGGTTGGCGATCTGCCGATTTCCAGCCAGCAGCTGGTCGAGATCGCCAAGGCGCTGACGCTCGACTGCCGTGTCCTCATCCTCGACGAGCCCACCGCGGCTCTGACGGAGGCGGAGGCGCAGGTCCTGTTCGGCATCATCAACGATCTGAAGACTCACGGCATTTCGATCATCTATATCAGCCATCGCATGGCAGAGATCTTCAGCCTCTGCGATCGGGTCACGGTTTTTCGCGATGGACGCTATGTCTCCACCGAGCGGATCTGCGACCTGACGCCCGACGAAGTCGTGCGCCGCATGGTTGGGCGTGAGATCACGCAGCTCTACCCCGAAAAGCAACCGGTGGCGGAGCAAAGCGAGCAAACCATTCTTTCCGTCCGCAATCTCGGCGACGGGACTCGCTTTGAAAATGTCAGCTTTGAATTGCGCAAGGGAGAAATTCTCGGGATCGGCGGCCTCATTGGCTCGGGGCGAACCGAGATCGCAGAGGGTATCTGCGGCCTTCGCCCGACCAGGCAAGGCGACGTTCGACTTTGGGGCGACGTGCTTAGCGTCTCGTCCTATGCCGAGGCGGTGAAAGCGGGCGTTGTCTATCTGTCCGAGGATCGCAAAGGCTCGGGTGTCTTTCTCGATCTGTCGATCGCCCAGAACATCGCTGCCCTCGATCTCAAGTCGCTGACGGGACCGTTTGGACTCTTGAACACGAGGGCAGAGGCCGATCGGGCAAAGGATCTGGCGCGCCGTCTTGGTATTCGCATGGGCGGTATCGACATGCCCGTCTCATCGCTCTCCGGGGGCAACCAGCAGAAAGTCGCCATCGCGAAACAGCTGGCGGTCGATCCGAAAGTGATCCTGATGGACGAGCCGACGCGCGGTATCGACGTTGGCGCAAAATCTGAAATTCACCGTTTGCTGCGCGAGCTTGCGCGGTCCGGGGTCGGCATTGTCGTCATCACATCCGAGCTGCCGGAGCTTCTCGGTCTCTGCGATCGGGCGATCGTCATTCGCGAAGGCAGGGTTGCGGGAGAAGTCGAGGGCGAGGCGATGACCGAACAGGCCGTCATGCGGCTCGCATCCGGCATTGGCGCAAGTCAACACAACATATCGAAGGCATCAGAGCATGCCGTCTGACGAGAAAACTGGGACGGGAGACCAGGCAATGACAGATCACGCATTGGCGGCGACAAGACAACGCGTCTCTTCCTGGAAGAGGCTGGGAACGATGCGCGAAGCGGGATTGATTGCGATCATTCTCGCGCTCTGCATCCTCATGAGCTTTGCCTCTCCGCACTTCCTGACGATGGGCAATTTCCGCGCGATGCTGATGTCGTTCTCGGTGGAGGGCATCGTGGTCGTCGGCATGACGATCCTTCTGATCGTCGGCGGCATCGATCTTTCGGTCGGCTCGGTTGTCTGCTTCTCGATGGTCTTGTCCGGCTCGCTGTTTCTGATGGGGATGGATCCGTGGAGCGCGTCTCTGGTGGGTATTCTCGCCAGCGCCTTGATTGGTTGTGCCATGGGCTTCTTTGTGACAGTGATCGGGCTCAACCATTTCATCACGTCGCTTGCCGCAATGGTCATCGTGCGGGGCGTCTGCCTGATCATCACCAAGGGAACGCCGCTCTCGCTGTTTACGTTGCCGCCGTCATTCAAGGCGGTCGGGCAGGGCACGTTCCACGGCGTTCCCTACGTCATTCTGATCTTCGTCGCGATCGTGGCGGTTTTTGATTTCCTGCTGCGCAGGGCGACAGCGTTCCGCAAGGTCTTCTACACCGGCAGCAATGAGAAGGCGGCGCTTTATTCGGGGATCAGGACGAACCAGGTGAAATTTTGGGTGACCGTCCTCTGCAGCACTCTGTCGGGCGTTGCCGGTGTCATCTACATGTCGCGTTTCGGCGCGGCGACCCCGACCTTCGGCGTGGGCATGGAACTCAACATCATTGCCGCTGCCGTGATCGGCGGCGCCTCGCTCAGCGGCGGTTCCGGCACCATCCTTGGCGCCATCCTCGGTATCGCGCTTCTGTCGGTGGTCAGCAGTTCGCTGATCCTCTTGAATGTCTCGGTCTACTGGCAGGATATGATAAAAGGCTGCATTCTCCTGGCTGCCGTTTCCATCGATCATTTCTTGCACAAGCGGAAGGCTGCCTGACATGCCGATTGCCAAACCCAAGATCGTCTCCGCGCCACGCGAAGAAATCGTCATCGCACGCCAGATGCACCAGGCTCTTGTCCTGCATTTCCTGGAAGGTTTGACGCAGGCGCAGATCGCCGATCAGCTCGGCATCTCTCACGCCACCGTCAACCGTCTGATCAAGCGCGGTCGCCAGCTCGGCCTCGTGGAAATCAAGATCAAATCGCCGGTCGAGCCGCTGGTCGATATGGAAGAACAGCTTCTGGCGCTTGGCGGAATCAGCCGGGCGATTGTCGTGCCGACCGTGTCCGACAATCCGCAAACGGCATTGCAGGCCGTTGGCGAGGCGGCGGCGCGGCTGCTCATCGAGGAGATCACCGATGGCGACACCATCTGCATCACCGGCGGCAAGGGCGTCAGCGCCGTCGTTGCCGGCCTGCAGCCGCCGCGGCGCTTCGACGTCGAGGTTATACCGGCAACGGGATGCGTCCAGGGCAAGCACTACACCGATGTGAACCACGTCTCGACGATGATGGCCGACCGGCTTGGAGGCCGCTCGTTCCAGATCCATGCCCCCCTCTTTGCCGACAGCGCCGCCGAACGGGGGATGCTGATGAACATGCGCTCGGTTGCCGATGTCTTCAAACGGGCGCGTGAGGCCAAGGTCGCCGTCGTCGGCATCGGTTCGATCTTGTCGGATGATTCAAGCTATTACGACCTGCATCCGTCCTCCAGCACCGACCGGGCTGCGATCGAGCGCTCCCGCGCCTCATGCGAGCTGCTCGCGCATCTGCTCGATGATCATGGCGGCGTGTGTGACTACAGCCTCAATCGTTCATTGGTATCGCTGACCCTTCCCGAGTTCGCGTCGATCCCGATGAAGATTGGCGTGGCCAGCGGACCAAACAAGGCAGGGCCGATCTTGAGCGTCATGCGGGGTCATCATCTCGATACGCTCGTTACCGACGAGGCAACCGGCGCACGCATTCTCGCGTTGGCCGCAGGCAAGGGACAGCACGCATGAGCGGGCAACAGTTGATGCGTGAAATCGGCAGGTCGGGTGTGGTCGCCTCCGCGGTCGGGCTTGGAACCTGGGCGATCGGTGGCTGGATGTGGGGAGGCACGGACGAGGCGGAATCGATCGCAGCAATCCAGGCTTCACTCGACGCCGGCGTGACGCTGATCGACACGGCACCCGCCTACGGACTTGGCCGATCCGAGGAGATCGTCGGCAAGGCGTTGAAAGGCCGCCGCGACAAGGCCGTCATCGCGACCAAGTGTGGGCTCGTGTGGCACACGGACAAGGGCAAACATTTCTTCGATCAGGATCGCAAGCCGGTCCACCGCTACCTCGGCCGCGACGCAATCCTTTATGAAGTCGAGGAGAGCCTGCGGCGCCTTGGTACCGATCATATCGATCTCTACATCACCCACTGGCAGGATCCGACGACCCCCATCGAGGAGACGATGCGCGCGCTGGAAGAGCTGAAGGCCGCGGGCAAGATCCGTGCGATCGGTGCCAGCAACGTCAGTGCTGCCGAACTTGAAACCTATATTTCCGCCGGCGGCCTGGATGCCATCCAGGAGCGCTTCAGCATGGTAGACCGGGAAATCGAGGCCGATCTCTTGCCGCTTACGCGGCCGAACGGCATTTCGACGCTCAGCTATTCTTCGCTTGCACTTGGCCTCTTGTCCGGGACAGTCGGTCCGGATCGGGCCTTTTCCGGTGACGATCAGCGACGAGACAATCCGCGCTTTTCCATTTCCAATCGCGAGAAGGCGATGGCCTTCGCCGCAGCCATCGGGCCGGTCGCCGGGAAGCACGGAGCAAGCGTTGCACAAATCGTCATCGCCTGGACGCTTGCGCAGCCCGGCGTGACATTCGCCCTTTGCGGCGCACGCAACCCTGCGCAGGCGCTCGACAATGCACGGGCTGGCACGATCCGCCTTGACCCGGACGATCACTCGGCCATCGATGCGGCCATTGCGACGAAACTGACGGCTATGGACAGGTAACGGATCGCATCATGAATCGCGAAGAGATATTGGACGGGCTTCGACGAAGCCCGAAGGTGGACGTGTGCGTCATCGGCGGCGGTATCAACGGCATCAGCGTCTTCCGGGAGCTGGCGCTGCAGGGGCTCAACGTCCTTCTCGTCGAGAAGCATGATTATTGCTCCGGAGCGAGTGCGGCGCTGTCACGGATGGTGCATGGCGGACTTCGCTACCTTGAGAACGGCGAATTCAAGCTGGTGCAGGAATCGCTTGTCGAGCGCGACCGGTTGTTGCGAAACGCTCCGCACTATGTCGCCCCCTTGCCGACGACGGTCCCTGTCTTCGATGCCTTTTCGGGGCTGGGCAACGGCATCGTCCGATTCCTGGGGCTGACCCGTCGCCCCAGCCGTCGCGGCGCGGTGGCAATCAAGATGGGGCTCAGCATCTATGATTTCCTCACGCGCAAACGGGCAATGATGCCGCGTCACCAGTTTCGCGGCCGACGCACTACGCTTGCGAAGTGGCCGGCGCTCAACCCGGAAATCAAAAGTTCTGCGACCTACTATGATGCGTGGGTCAGTCACCCCGAACGTTTGGGCATCGAGCTGCTCGATGACGCCCTTCTTGCCGGCGCTGGCGCAGGAGCGCTGAACTACGCCGACATTCGTGCAGCGGGTCCCGGGCAGTTTGTCGTTCGCGACCTTGTCAGCGGCCGCTCAGCGGAGGTCGACCCCACACTCATCATCAACGCAACTGGCGGATGGATCGACATTACCAACGACACTCTTTTCTCGCCGGATGCACGCCCTGCAACCCTGATGGGTGGCACCAAGGGATCTCACCTCATCATCGACAACGCCGAACTCTACGACGCCCTGGCGGGTCACATGATCTACTACGAGAACGAGGATGGAAGGATCTGCATCCTGTTTCCCTACCTCGGCAAGGTGCTGGTCGGCTCGACCGATATTCGCGTCGATGATCCCGAAACCGTGCGCTGCGAAGCCGACGAGCGAGACTATATCCTGCAATCGCTTGGCTTCGTGCTGCCTGGCATCAAGATCCGGGCGGAGGAAATCAGTTTTCAGTTCTCGGGCGTGCGCCCGCTGCCGACGAGCAAGGACAGCTTCACCGGCCGCATCCCGCGCGACCATTTCTGTACCATCGTGGAAACTTCCGACGGTGGACCAGCGGTGCTCTGCATGATCGGCGGCAAATGGACGACCTTTCGCTCGTTCGGCGAACTTGCGGCCGATCTCGCTCTGGAACGTCTCGGCAAGACACGTCGCGTAACAACGGCCGAGCGGCCAATTGGTGGTGGCAGGCGATTCCCACCGGATCGCGCAGAATGGATTGCCAGGACAGCCAGGGAAAAAGGCATTTCCGGCGATCGCATGGGAGAACTCTTCTCCCGCTACGGGACGGAAGCCGAAGCGATCGCGGCCTTCATCGTGGCTGCGCCTGATGCACCCCTGCCGCAGGCGGCCTATTCGGAGCGCGAGCTCCTCTTCCTCATCAGGAACGAAGCCGTCGAGCATCTCGATGACGTCCTGCTCCGGCGCACGACGCTCGCGATAACCGGCACGCTGTCGCTTGAGATGACGGATGCCGTCCTCGATCTTCTGGCAGCGGAGAAGGCGTGGACGCCAGCTCTGCGGGCTGCGGAGCGCAGCCGCTTCCTCACCCTTTTGCGCGACCGCCACGGCGTCGACGAACTCAGCCTTTCCGCACGGAACGAACAAAGGAGCAAGAAATGCGAAACAACATGAAAGTCCGGATGAACCGGCTCTTCGGTCATGGCCGCTGCCTCGACGTCGCGATCGATCACGGTGTCTGCAACGAGCCGTCGTTCCTGAGCGGCCTTGAGGACATGAAATCGGTCGTTGAGGCGCTGACGGCCGCTGGCCCGGACGCCATCCAGATGAACTATGGCCAGGCCGATCTGCTCCAGAATGTCGCCGGCAAGAACAAGCCGGCGCTGGTAATGCGGATCGACATGGGCAACCCTTATAACAGGATTCGACACCGTGACATGTGGGCGGTGCTGCAGAACGAGGCCGAACCGCTGATTGGTGCGCTCGAGATGGACGCGGCCTGCGTCGTCGTCAATCTCTTCATGCTGCCTGACGAGCCGGATCTCTTTCGCCAATGCGTGCAGAACATCGCACGTGTCCGCGCCGATTGCGACAAGTACGGAATGCCGCTGATGATCGAACCTCTGGTCATGCAGCCGGTCTCGGAAAAGGGCGGATACATGGTCGATGGCGATGCCGACAAGATCGTCACCCTGACGCGGCTTGCGCGCGAAATGGGCGCCGATATCGTCAAGGCCGATCCGACAACCAATGCAGAAGATTTCCACAGGGTCGTGGAGGCGGCGCGTTGCCCGGTTCTGGTGCGCGGCGGCGGCAAGGAGGATCTTCGGACCGTGTTCGACAAGTCTGCGGCCTTGATGCGGCAGGGGGCGGTCGGCATGGTCTACGGGCGCAACATCTATCAGCACGCCAATCCAGGGGCAGTCGTGCGCGGGCTGATGGCCATCGTGCATGGCGACGCTACTGGCGAGGAAGCCTTTGCGCTCTACGAGCGCGATTGAAAATAGTTGCTGAACCTGGGGAGGAGTTCTGCATGGGAAATTATCTGTTGGGGCTTGATGCCGGCAACACCGTGATCAAGGCGGTGATCTTTGACCGGCAGGGCAACGAGGTCGCTGCCGCGTCAGCCGAGGGGCACAGCCGCATGCCATGCCCCGGCCATGTCGAGCGTGGCCTGGACGAATTGTGGACGAATGCACGTCAGGTCATCAGCAGCTGCATCGAGCAGGCCCGCATCCGGCCCGAGGAGATTATCGCGATCGGCTGCGCAGGACACGGCAACGGTCTCTACGCGCTTGATCGCGAGGGTGAACCATTGCTCGGCATCCAGTCGCTCGACACGCGCGCTGCGGCTCTGGTCGAGGAATGGCAGATACAGGGCATCGGCGATCGCACCTATCCGATCGGTCGGCAGCGCCCTTGGCCATCGCAGACGCCGACGCTGCTTGCCTGGCTGAAACGCCACCGGCCGGAGATCTTCGGCAGGATCGGCACGGTATTCCTCTGCAAGGACTTTATCGTCAACCGCCTGACGGATGCCCGCGTCAGCGAGGTGTCCGACATGACGGGCTGCGGCCTGCTTGACGTTGCCAACCGCCGCTACAGCGAGACCTTGATGGATGCCTATGGCCTCGGCGATTGCCTGGCGATGCTGCCAGGATTGCTCGAGAGCTCGGATATCGCAGGTCATGTCACGGCGGCGGCGGCCGCGCAGACGGGCCTTGCCGTCGGTACACCTGTGGTCGGCGGCCTGTTCGATGTCGTCGCTTCGGCGATCGGATCCGGCGTGACCCGGACGGGTGCTGCCTCGATCATCGCCGGGACCTGGAGCATCAATCAGGTGATTATCGATGCGCCGCAACTGGCCGGGCCAGTCTTCATGTCGTCCACATTCGACCGGGAGCGATACATGGCGATCGAGTCCAGCGCCACATCGGCTGCGAACCTCGAATGGCTGGTGCGGGAGCTTTTCCCCGACGCCTCGCCCGACGGGCGCTCGCCTTTCGATCATTGCGCGGCGCTCGCCGCTGCCGTCGAGCCCGGCGCTGACGATCCGCTCTATCATCCGTTCCTGTATGGCGCGCAGCAGGATGGCAATGCCCGCGCCGGCTTCTATGGCGTTGCTGGCTGGCACACGAGGGGCCATCTGGTGCGAGCGGTCCTTGAAGGCGTCGCTTTCGGCCATCGTCAACACGTCGAGACTATGCGCAGTGCCGGGGCAACATTCGACGAAGCCGTCCTTTCCGGTGGAGGCTCGCGAAGCCTGATCTGGCCGCAGATATTCGCCGATGTTCTGGGCGTGCCGGTTTCGATCGCCCGCTCGCGAGAAACGGGCGCGCTCGGGGCCGCGATCGCGGCGGGAACCGGCGCCGGCGTCTTTCCGTCGTTCGAGGCCGGCGCGGCCTCGATGGTTCGCATGGAACGCAACTACATCCCTGACAAACGCCTGGAAGACCATTACGCGCGCCGCTATGGCCTCTATCGCGATATCGCCGAGGCAATGGCTCCGATCTGGCGCCGGCTCGTGTCGGCGAAAGCCGATGTTGCAGGAGCAGCGGTGTGAGCGGGCCTTCAACGGAAGCGGTTGCCGACGCGGGCTCTTACGACTTCATCATCGTGGGGGCAGGCTCGGCTGGATGCGTTCTTGCCAATCGGCTGTCGGCAAATCCGGCCAACCGCGTCCTCTTGCTCGAGGCCGGCGGCAGCGATCGTTATCACTGGGTGCATGTGCCGATCGGATATCTCTTCTGCATGGGAAATCCGCGTACCGACTGGATGATGCGCACCGCCGCCGAGGCGGGGTTGAATGGCCGGTCGCTTCCTTATCCGCGCGGCAAGGTGCTTGGCGGCTGTTCGTCGATCAATGGCATGATCTACATGCGGGGGCAGGCCGCCGACTATGATGGCTGGCGTCAGGCGGGCAACGAAGGTTGGGGATGGGATGACGTGCTTCCCTATTTCCTCAAATCCGAGGATAACTACCGCGGCAATTCTGCCATGCACGGGGCAGGCGGCGAATGGCGCGTGGAACGGCAGCGACTTTCCTGGCCGATCCTGGATGCCTTTCGCGACGCAGCCGAGGAGCTCGGCATTCCCAAGACCGATGATTTCAACGGCGGTGACAACGAGGGATCGGGCTATTTCGAGGTCAATCAGCGCGGCGGCGTTCGCTGGAATACCACCAAGGCCTTTCTGCGCCCCGCAATGCGGCGCCCCAACCTTCGCGTGCTGACCGGAGCGGAAACGGAGCGGCTGCTGCTCGGCGGACGTCGCGTAACCGGAGTCCGCTTCCGTTTGAACGGGCAGATTCATGTCGCGCATGCCGGTCGTGAAGTCATCCTTTCGGCCGGTGCCATCAACTCGCCGAAAATCCTGGAACTTTCCGGGATTGGCCGCCCGGATTTGTTGTCCGCCGTCAATATCGACGTGGCTCACGCGCTTCACGGCGTCGGCGAGAACCTGCAGGACCACCTTCAGATCCGGACGGTTTTCCGGATCGAGGGGGCAAAGACGTTGAACCAGCTCTACCACAATCTTTTCGCCCGTGCGGGCATGGGCTTGCAATATGCGCTACGCCGCTCCGGCCCGCTCTCGATGGCGCCAAGTCAGCTCGGTATTTTCGCAAGGAGCGACCCGGCAGTCGCGACCGCCGATCTCGAATATCATGTGCAGCCGCTCAGCACCGACAGGCTCGGCGAACCGTTGCACAGCTATCCCGCGGTCACTGTATCGGTCTGCAACCTGAGACCGGAGAGCCGGGGGACGGTCCACATTGCCGGGTCGGATGCGTCCGCAGCTCCCGAGATCAAGCCCAACTACCTCTCGACCAGCAAAGATCGCATCCTTGCTGCAAAATCCATCCGCCACGCCCGCAGTCTCATGCAGACGAGCGCCATCTCGAAGTTCCGGCCGCAGGAGATGCTTCCAGGCAAGAAATTTCAAAGCGATGATGAATTGATCAGCCGCGCGGGAGACATTGCCACCACGATCTTCCACCCGGTTGGAACCTGCAAGATGGGGCGTGACAGCATGGCTGTCGTCGACGAACAGTTGAGAGTGCATGGCGTGGGCGCTTTGCGCATTGTCGACGCTTCGGTCATGCCGACGATCGTCTCCGGTAACACCAACTCCCCGGTGATCATGATTGCCGAGAAGGCGTCCGACATGATTCTGCGCTAACGGCGCTTAGAACTTCATCACGTTGGTGCTGAGAGAGCCAGGATGCCGCACCGGTGGCGGTCAATCCTATCTCTCTCAGTTGTTCGTCACCGCTGCGAGGATCTGCGTGGCGGTCAGGCGATCTTATCGATCTACTGCAGCGTGCGGTTCGAGACCTGCCCTGCGGCCAAGTTCGGCACGGCTGCGACGGGGCCGGCGCCTTCGAGTCCGGTCGCAACGACGGAGACGCGGAACTTGCCGTCGAGGCCGCGGTCGAAGATTGCGCCGACGACGATTTCGGCGTCGTCCTGGACTTCATCGCGAATGCGGCTTGCGGCCTCGTCGACCTCGAAGAGGGTCATGTCGGAACCGCCTGATATCGAGATCAGCACACCCTTGGCGCCCTTCATCGAGATATCGTCGAGCAGTGGGTTGGCGATTGCAGCTTCCGCCGCCTTCATCGCCCGTGCTTCGCCTTCAGCCTCGCCCGTGCCCATCATGGCCCGGCCCATGCCGCGCATGACCGACTTCACATCGGCGAAGTCGAGATTGATCAGGCCTTCCTTGACGATGAGATCGGTGATGCAGCCCACGCCGGCATAAAGCACGCGGTCCGCGGTCATGAAGGCATCGGCGAAGGTGGTCTTGGCGTCCGCGATGCGGAAGAGGTTCTGGTTGGGAATGACGATGACGGTGTCGGCTGCCTGGCGCAGCGCCTCGATGCCGGCTTCGGCCATCTTCATGCGGCGATTGCCCTCGAAGGTGAAGGGCTTGGTGACGACGCCGACCGTCAGGATGCCGGCCGCACGGGCGGCATGCGCAATGACCGGTGCCGCACCCGTGCCGGTGCCGCCGCCCATGCCGGCCGTGACGAAGCACATATGCGATCCGCTCAGGTGATCCATGATCTCGTCGAGCGATTCTTCGGCAGCCGCGCGGCCGACTTCCGGCAGGGAGCCGGCGCCGAGACCTTCGGTGACATGCGCGCCGAGCTGGATGCGGCGCGTCGCCTTGGAGGTCGCCAGCACCTGGGCATCGGTATTTGCGGCGATGAAATCGACGCCCGCCAGTTTTTCGGCGATCATGTTATTGATCGCGTTTCCGCCGCCTCCGCCGACGCCAATCACCGTGATCTGCGGCCGTAGTCCCGTAATGCCGCTCTTGGCGTCTGTCATCGAACTCTCCTTTTGTCCCTCGTGCATGCTCCGCCCCGTCGCGGATAGCGAATCGCATAATACGTTAAGCGCGCAACAAGGCAGAGGCGGGGCGGGCTTTGCAATATCCAAAGGGATTTCAGCACTCGTTGATGTTCGAAAGTACCGAACGGTGGGATTGATCCGGAGGATCGCACCAGTATCGATCGCTTTGCCTTGAGGCGAAGTTTCGCTAAAGATGAAAGCGAAACGAAGGGAGGGCGCATGTTTCTGTCGGATCGCCAGGAGAAGATCATCGCACTTGCGAGATCGTCGGGCAGGGTGCTGGTCGATGATCTGGCGGCGCAGTTTGCCGTGACACCGCAGACGATCCGCAAGGATCTGAACGATCTCTGCGATGCACAGCTCCTGACCCGCATTCACGGAGGCGCAACCTTTCCGCGCGGGACGGAAAATGTCCGCTACGATGCACGGCGCCAGATCGCCGCGATGGAGAAACAGGCGATCGGTGTGGCTGCCGCTGATCTCATTCCCAACAACAGTTCGCTTTTTATCAATATCGGCACGACCACGGAAGCTGTCGGAGAAGCGCTCTCGGATCATCACGAATTGATGGTGATCACCAATAACATCAATGTTGCCAATAGATTGCGACTGATCGACAATATCGAGGTGGTGATCGCCGGCGGCGTGGTGCGCCAGTCCGACGGCGGCATCGTCGGCGAGGCGGCGGTCGACTTCATCCGCCAGTTCAAGGTCGATTATGCCGTGATCGGAGCGTCGGCGATCGATCCGGATGGCGCGCTTCTCGACTACGATTTCCGTGAGGTGAAGGTGGCGCAGGCTATCATCGCCAATGCGCGACACGTTATCCTGGTTGCTGATTCAACCAAGTTCGAGCGCACTGCGCCTGTCCGGATCGGCCAGATTTCGCAGGTCCATACCTTCATTACCGACCAATGCGATTCGCCCTCCATCCGCAATATCTGTCAGCAGAGCGGTGTCGTGCTGATCGAAGCAGCGAAAGCTAACCGCTGATTTTTACGGCCAATAACATTCGTTTGACATTCGGAAAATTTTCGATTTAATCACCCTCACTTTCGCAACGGTTGGGGGAACTGTTGCGCTGTCTTGGCTCGAACGGGGGGAATATGGGCCGAATCCACGATATTTTCGTCATTGGTGGCGGGATCAACGGCTGCGGGATAGCGCGCGATGCCGTGGGTCGTGGTTATACGGTGGCGCTTGCGGA
>NZ_JACIAD010000011.1:0-164503 GCF_014193955.1 Rhizobium sp. BK379 | reverse complement strand
GATGGCCGCGTTGCGCAAATCCGCGCGCAGATCGAGGAGACGACGTCTGACTACGATCGCGAAAAGCTGCAGGAACGTCTCGCCAAGCTCGCTGGCGGCGTTGCCGTCATCCGCGTCGGCGGTTCGACGGAAGTGGAAGTGAAGGAAAAGAAGGACCGCGTCGATGACGCGCTTCATGCAACGCGTGCTGCCGTCGAGGAGGGTATTCTGCCAGGTGGCGGTGTGGCGCTGCTTCGCGCAGTCAAGGCGCTCGACAATCTCGACACCGCCAACCGGGACCAGAGGGTTGGCATCGACATCGTGCGCCGCGCGATTGAGGCGCCTGTTCGTCAGATCGCGGAAAACGCCGGCGCCGAAGGTTCGGTCATCGTTGGCAAGCTGCGGGAGAAGGCCGAGTTCTCCTTCGGCTGGAATGCCCAGACCGGAGAATACGGCGATCTCTACGCTCAAGGCGTTATCGACCCGGCCAAGGTCGTGCGCACGGCACTCCAGGATGCAGCATCGGTCGCCGGCCTTCTTGTGACCACGGAAGCAATGATTGCTGAAAAGCCTAAGAAGGACGCCGCACCTGCCCTGCCGGCCGGCGCGGGAATGGACTTCTAAAGGCGATAGGGAAGGCTCGCCCCAGCCGCGTGGGGCGAGCCACTTGCGGAGGAAACCATGAACCTGCCATCGAAGGAAGACGCGCGCCTTTGCGCCAGCGTCGTCAAAGAGGTTGCCCGAGCCAAAGGGATGTCGGGCGACCCATCCTCCATCAGCCGGCTGACGGCGACAGTCGCGAGACTGTTCAACAAGGGCATGCGAGACCGCGACAGGCTTCTGTCGAAAGCGATGGCAGTCGCCGACATGCCGGTGGCGCAGGAGGAGCACCGTCCGCTCCTTGCTGAGCTCCTGAACACTCCGGGTGCCACCGGTTTATCTATGGAGCCGGAAAATGAGAGAGGACATCAACAACAGTAAAACGAACCACAACCTGGAAGCGGCCGCATGCGCCACGCATGTGCTGCATACGGATCATCTCAGTCAGCCGCGGGATGTGCTCACCGCCGATAGATCTCCCGTACGAAAAGCGTTCCATTCTCGCGTCACAATCCGACTTCTTAAAAGACCGCCCAGGTGGTGGGTGTCTCCCCTTGTTATCGCGTTCAAGCGGCTTAACTTCGCATCTCCAACTGCTTGTTTCATCAGGGCCGCATAGAGTGTCTGCATTCGGATTGAACGATAAAACCGCGTGCGCCGGAATAGCACACATGATCGAGCGCGGGCTTTGGGATGATTCCATCCTGGGACCGCCGTCGGAGTGGCCCGCCTGCCTGAAGGCTACGGTGGACATCATGCTTCCGTCACATGCCCAGATCGTGATGTTCTGGGGAGACCAGTATGTGGCCCTTTATAATGATGCCTACGCTCCCACAATCGGCCTTAGGCATCCGCGCGCATTCGGAAGACCGGCAAAGGAGAACTGGAGCGAGCTCTGGGACGACCTCCAACCTTTGCTGGATCGCGTCCTTCATGGTGGTGAAACTGTCTCAGCCAGCGATCGCCAGTTTTACATTGAACGCCATGGACATCCAGAAACCGTCTATTTCGACATTTCCTATTCGCCGATCAAGGACGAAACCGGTAGCGTCCGCGGCGTGTTTTGCATCGTCAGCGAGACCACAGAAAGGGTGCGTTCGCAGCAAGCACTCAAGGAAAGCGAGGAACGTCTACGAGCGTTGTTTTCGCAATCCGCTGCGGGTATAGGGCAGACCGATCTTGCGGGACGCATGACGCTAGCCAACCAACGCTTTTGTGAGATGCTTGGCTATCAGAGAGCGGAGCTTGTGGGCATCCGCTTCCAGGATTTGACGTTTGCGGACGACCGTCCGGAAGCCGAGCGGCTTTTCCAGTACCTGATCGAAACCGGCGAACCTTTCGATATGGAAAAGCGATGCTTGCGGAAGGACGGAAGTGTCTTATGGACAGCAGTTTCAGTCTCTGCCCTCAAAGGTGAGGATGGGTCAATCCTGCAGGTTGGCTTCATCGCCATCGACATCTCGGCAAGGAAGAGCGCCCAGGAAGCGGAGCGTCTTCTTGCATCCATTATCGCTTCTTCGAATGATGCCATTCTCGCCATCGATCTGAACATGACGATCACCAACTGGAATGCAGCTGCCGAGAGGCTTTATGGATACTCGCGCGAAGAGGCGGTGGGAAAGTCAGTTCTGATGCTGGTCCCGGAGGAACGTCGCGACGAGGAGCCCGAAATTCTTAGGAAGGTCAGCGACGGAAAGATCGTGGAGCCGTACGAAACGCAGCGTCGAAGGAAGGATGGAAGCCTAGTCGACGTTCAGCTCAGTGTTTCTCCTATCTATGACAGCACTGGAAATACGATCGGCGCTTCCAAGATGTCCCAGGACATCACGGCCAGAAAGGAGGCCGAACGTCTGCAAAAAGTCCTGACAAGCGAGCTCAACCATCGCGTCAAGAATGCGTTTGCGACTGTCATTGCCATTGCCAGACAAACCCTGGACCGGAACGAAACCGGCCGGGATCAGGTCACCGCTTTCCATGACAGGCTTATGTCAATGGCAAAGGCCCATGATCTGCTCACGCATCGGGACTGGCAGCGTGCTGACCTGGGCGAGTTGGTCAGTCAGGTGCTGGAACCTTATCCGCCTGAACGCTTCGAGATTGGAGGCTGCGCCGTGCTTTTGCCTCAAAAGGCGGTCGTCTCTTTCTCCCTAGCTATCCACGAACTTGCGACGAACGCCGCTAAATATGGCGCACTGTCGGTCGCTCAAGGCAAAGTTGCGATCTCTTGGGATTATGAAGAACAGATCGGCAGGCTACGGTTCAAATGGGTCGAACGCGGCGGCCCCGCGGTCACGCCGCCAACCCGAAAGGGCTTTGGCTCGCGTCTCGTTGAGAGGCTTCTGGCAGCCGAGCTAAACGGGCGCTCGACGATCAGCTACAACCCTACCGGCGTCATCTGCGAGATCGATGCGATCCTGGATCCGGATGGCTGGTTGGGAAGGCCCGGATCGGACCGATAGCAAACTTTTCGCTGTCTGGTGTCATGATGTCGTCCCCGCCTTGCGCGGCAAGCATCAATTTTACGCATCGGCGATACGTGAATTCTTGAAGCGGGGGCCTGGAGCAACTGCTTCGTGTCTCTCATCCGCGGCAGATAGCAGTCGCTCGAGCGCCCCTGTCTGCAGCGCTACCGGGCGAGAACTGGAACTCGAATAACCCGTCATGCATTACGCCGAGACCATAAACGATCAGGTCATCATGAAGGAAACCGACCGAAAACAAGCCGAAGCGGCGCAAGATGCCGGAAATCGCCTTGTGGCACGACACGTGCGCGAAGACCCCTTCGCCGCGGCCTTCAAAGCCACGCGCATGCCGATGATCGTCACCGACCCAAATCAGGCCGACAATCCGATCATCTTTTGCAATGTCGCCTTCGAGAGGCTGACGGGCTATTCGAGCAGTGAAGTAGTCGGCCGCAACTGCCGCTTCCTCCAAGGCCCGGAGACGAATGCGGCAACGGTGGCGCGCATCCGCGCGGCGATCAGCGCAGGTTCCGATATCGCCATCGACATCTTAAACTACAAGAAAGATGGCGAGCCTTTCTGGAACGCTTTGTTTTTATCTCCGGTGCGCGATGATGGCGACAGAATCGTCTATTTCTTCGCTTCCCAGCTGGATTTCACCAACGTTAAATCGAGAGAGGCTGATCTCGCTTTCGCACGTCATCGCGCCGAAGAGGAAGTGGCCGCCCACACCGAGAAACTTGAGGCTGCGCTGAAAATCAGCTCTCTTCTGGTCCACGAGGTTGACCACCGTGTCAAGAACAACCTCCTGACCATGGCCTCCATTGTAAAGCTTCAGACGCGTATTACCAGGGATGAGGGCCAGAAACGCGTTTTGCGGTCCGTGCTGAACCGCGTGGAGGCCTTGAGCACAGTTCAAAGAAAGCTGTTCACGCTGGAGGATGTCTCACGGTTCGACGTCGCCGACTTCACGGAGGAACTTGTCAGAGATCTTGTCGAAGCTGTCGGACGAAAGGATATCCGCCTGACGCTCGACCTGCATCCGCTCCATGTGCCGGCTGTGAAGGCGACCCCTCTCTCCTTGATCGTCAACGAGCTTGTCGGGGACGCCGTCCGGCGGGGGTTGAGCGACGGCGGCGGCGACATCCATGTCGTCGTCAAGCGCTTGAACGCACATTTTCTTATCAGGGTGGAGGACACCTCTATACCGGTTGAGGTCGATGAGGATGCGGCCGAGATCGGTCGTATCCTTCTTGAAACATCCGCCAAGCAGGTTGACGCAAAGATCGAGAAGCGGATCGACGGATATCGGACAACCGTTGATGTCACGCTGCCGGTCGACACAGAGGAGAGCGCGCATTGAAGGTGATGATTGTCGAGGACGAGATGCTGCTGGCCATGGAGCTCGAAAGCGAGGTCGAAATGGCCGGTCACGAGGTGACGGGGACCGCGATGAATCGCAAACAAGCAAGCGACCTCATGAAAGCGCATCACCCGGATTTTGCTTTCGTCGATATTCACCTACAGGACGGTCCAACAGGCATCGACGTCGGCCGCGATCTGGCATCCGAAGGGATCCCATACGTATTCGTCAGCGGCAACATCAAGAAGCTGCCTGAAGATTTCGCAGGCGCTCTCGGGGCTATCGAAAAGCCCTACACTGTGAACGGCATGAGGAACGCTATTTCCTACATCTCTGCGGTCGTGGTGGGTGAAGAAGATGTCATTCCACCGGCGAGCCTTGTACTCGCGGACGATATAAGGCCCTTGCTGCTCCGCAGGCATTCTTAGTCGGAGTGACCTTGGCAATTGCGGCGTCAGCTCATAGGCGTTAGGCAGAGGCGCAACAATTCTTAAAGGCACATCTCCGCAACACGGCTCAGACGGGGGATGACCGGTCTGCCGCTCCGCCACAGCCACTCCAACACATCAGGCGCTGTCATAAGTGAAGGATGTCAGAAGTGTCGTCACGAAGTTGCTGGCCCGTTCCTTGACGACGACCTCCGTCCATTCGTCAGTGCCGCGGAGCCTCAAATCCGTGTAGATGCTGTCGACGGCGGCTTCTTCAATACGCTTGATGTGAGCGCCGAACGCGGCTTCGCCGCTGCCATGGTACATGTCGCGTATAACCATGCGCAGGATTTCCTGTATCGCAATTTGCCAGGCGGTATTAATCGTCTGCAGCTCTTTTGTGTCCGGGGTCATGACGGCTCCACCGTGTGATTAACTTTTTGGGCGAACAAACCCGGCGCAGAGGAACCGTTACCCGGCGGGCTAGGATTTTCTGGCCTTGCGAGCGGCATAGCGTCTGTCACGCTCGGCTTTGCGGGCTGCCTCGTCTTCGATAGCCCGCGCGATGCGTGCGTCCTCTGCTGCCCTGTTCGAGTGGGTCTCGACCCGCGCTGCCGCCTCGGCAGCCGCCCGTGCTTCCGTCGCTTCTGCTTCAAGCCGGGTTTGCGCCTCAAGGCTGACGCGGTCACGCTCAAGACGGCGTGCTTCACGCGCTTCGGCAAGCGAGGCGCCTCGGCTTGCCTGGTAAGTCGGGACGGTTCCGCGGCCGTCTTGGCAGCTCGGTAAGCGCTAAGAAGAGCGGCCTTGGCGTTGGCCGAAGCTGAACGTCGGTCGGCAAGATCGTTGTGGTTTTTCAAATCTTCATCCTAATGGTGGCAGGCGCCGACGGTCAGCGTGTCTTGGAACGCCTGGCAAGGAGGGTGGAGGTTGCTAGAGCGCGTTCAGCCTGTTCCTTGGCCAGGCGGGCTTCTCGAAGGCGCAACGTCTTTTCATCTCGGGCCTGCTCTGCCGATTTGAGCTCTTCGATCGCCGCATTCTTGGCAAAGAACTGGGTCTGAAAGGGATCTCTGCCTCCTGGCGAGATTTACTATGGGTCTCGGTCATTTCGTTCCTCGTGTCAGCCACAGAAATGATAAAGGCCAGGCGAAATTGCCTGGCCTCGAACTGATAACTTGCTTCCGGCAGTGCCAGTACATCCGTGGTCAAAGGGAAGCAGATATCGATTAAGCGGACTGCAGATTGCAGGCCGACATCTTGCCCGACTTCATGTCGCGCTCGAGATCAAAACCGATCTTCTGGCCCTCGACGAGTTCGCGCATGC
Source organism: Rhizobium sp. BK379 (assembly GCF_014193955.1). NCBI lineage: Bacteria > Pseudomonadati > Pseudomonadota > Alphaproteobacteria > Hyphomicrobiales > Rhizobiaceae > Rhizobium > Rhizobium sp. BK379. Next base: position 158,350 of record NZ_JACIAD010000011.1, on the reverse strand, counting down.
CGGCGCGCTCGACAGCCGAAATATGGACGAAGGCGTCAGCGCCGCCGTTGTCAGGCTGGATAAAGCCGAAGCCTTTGGTGGAATTAAACCATTTTACTGTGCCTGTGGTCATGATGAACCCTTTCGAAGTATAGAATAAGGGACCGCGAAGCAGCAGCCACGCAGATGAAACCGACTGTTTTTGAAAGGGAAGTTCGCTTAAAACGCGGTGCCAATCGCGCCGTGGACAAAGCTCGGCAAGCAAAAGATCGATGAAAACCGTATACGGGACCAAAGGCGCGTCGTCACGTTTAGTTCTCAAAATCTGCTATCCTTCGCTTTTCGGTTGCGCCGACGGAAGGCGCGACAGCGTCGGCAATGGCAATGTTGCACACTGTTGATGGGATAGAAGCCACACTCTCGCTCGTCAGCTCGACCTCAGGCATGTTCTCACCCCACGATTTCACGTGGCGAGAGTACTCATCGGCGACGGCCACGATCCTGACCGGTGCTGGACTGGTTGGGCTGTGTTGACCGAGCGAGGGTCACCGATGGGAGATGCGACCAAGAAGAAGAGCCTGCAAGCGGCCGCTCCCACTGGAAAGGGGCATGTCTTTAAACAACCGCGATATGAGGTGCGGCCGCAGCCCCTGCCTCTCATCGATCAGGAGAAACGACATCTTCTTTATCTCAATCGTCATCATGCCAGTATCGTCATGACGTCGGTAGTTTCCCGCATCGATCGCATGGAATCCGTTTTCCACGGCCCAGGCGGCTATCATATCCGCGTTCATCAAGGTCCTGCTTTCGGAGATCGCGGACGAGCCATCTCTCGCCGTCCCGCTCGTGCAATGATTTGCAGTCCTAGAGGTACTGCAACTACACCGCTCCAATCCAGCCAAATCCGTTCCAAAATACAGTTCCCGCTTCGGTGTTGCCAGAAAGACTCGCAACAACTTTTACGCCCAGGAGGCCCATTCTGCTTGCTGCTCTTGAATAAGCACGAACGTCAGTGTCGGCATGCAACAACGTCGGCTGGCCCGGCCTCGCCTTCAATAATGACGAACACAACCCCTCGGGCGCTCCGGCTTTTGCAGAACCGGGACGAGGCCAGTGGTATAGCCGCGCTGCACAGCACATCGGCGACCCTCTTGTCAAACGGGACCTGATAGACGCGGAACCACGTTACGACTGCGTCCAATAAGTTCGAGCTGTCCTCGGTGTCATCGGCCTCGTCCTCGTAATGCTGCGTCATATCCCTCCCCTTTGCCTGCTCGGAACGAAAGCCAGAACAGGGAGTTGATCGTAAGGTTCCCGATGGAGTTACATCATGGCTGCACATCGCGCTCAATGGAAAGGCCACATCAAGATCGGTGAGATCAGCTGTGGCGTCGGTCTCTATACGGCGGCCTCCACGTCAGACCGCATCACCTTCCACACCATCAACAAAGCCACGGGCAACCGGGTCCGCCGGGAATTTGTTGACAGCGAAACCGAAGAAACGGTTGACCGCGACGAGCAGATCAAAGGCTTCGACATCGGCGACGGCCAGTACATCATGATCGATCCGGAAGAGGTGACCGCTGTCATTCCGGATTCCGACAAGATGTTGGAAATCGAAGCTTTTCTTTCCTGCTCCGATGTGGACGACGTCTATTTCGACAAGCCGTATTACGTCTTGCCGACTGATGATGTCTCGGAGGACGCGTTCGCCGGACTGCGCGACGCACTCAAGGAAGCCAACGTAACGGCAATCGCCAGGACCGTTCTGTTCCGCCGGATGCGTACGGTCCTGATCCGGGCGCACGGACGTGGTCTCATCGCAACCACGCTCAACTTCGACTACGAAATCCGCTCATCGGAAGAAGCTTTCAAGGAAATGCCGGAGATCAAGGTCGAAGGCGAGATGCTCGATCTGGCCAAGCATATCATCGGCACCAAGAAGGGCGAGTTCGATCCGGCGGAATTCGATGACCGCTACGAAACCGCGCTGGCAGAACTGGTTAAGGCCAAAGCCGAGGGCAAGACGCTTCCCAAGCCCAAGCCCGTCAAGGTTTCCAAACCCAACGACCTGCTCAAGGCGTTGCGCGAGAGTGCGGGGGTGGGCGAGGCAAAACCAAAAAAGGCCGCCAATTCAAACGCCCGGAAACCTGGGAAGACTACTGGTCGAAAGTCGACCACCAGGACCGCACACAAGAAGGCCAGCTAGGAGGATCACCATGGCCCCGCGTCGTCCCTACTGGAGAGGCTATCTCAAACTTTCGCTCGTCACCTGCCCGGTTGCCATGAGCCCCGCGACGTCGGAAAGCGAAAAGGTTCGCTTCCATACCCTCAACAAAGCTAGCGGAAACCGTGTCGTCTCGCGGTACGTGGACGCGGTGACGGGAAGGGCCGTGAAGGACGAAAACGAGGCGAAAGGCTACGAGCGCGGCGAGAACGACTTCGTGCTGTTGACTGATGACGAGCTGGAATCGGTCGCGCTGGAAACGGTTCGAACGATCGATATCGAGACGTTCGTGCCCCGGGAAAGCATCGAATGGGTCTACCTTGAGACCCCACACTACCTCATGCCGAGCGACAAGATCGGCAACGAGGCGTTTGCAGTCATCCGTGAGGCAATGAAGGCCGAAAAAGTCCTTGGGATTTCGCGTGTGGTCATCGGCAGGCGCGAACGCGCTGTCGTGCTGGAGCCGCGTGGCGAAGGCATCGTGGTCTGGACCCTGCGTTTCGGCGACGAGGTCCGTCCTGAGAAAGAGTATTTCCAGGACATCGAAACGAAGTCCGACCCCAAGACCGTCATGACCATCAAAAGGTTGATCAAGCCACGGCTGAAGAAATGGTCGCCCTCAATGGTCACAGATCCCATCCAGGAAAGCCTGCTCAAGCTCATTGCCTCGAAGAAGAAAGCTTTGAAGCCGGCCAACAAGGCCAAAGGCAAGGCCAAGGAAGACGCATCCGATCAGCCTTCCAATGTCATCAACATCATGGATGCATTGAAAAAGAGCGTGCAAGCCGATCTCAAGGGCCGAAAAAAGGCTGGCTGACAATGCGGCGAATGGGGCGGTTACCGATTGTAAATCGGTTTGCATCGGGATTGGTGTCGTCGGGAGGTTCCGCGATCATCTTGAACAGGTCGCCGGCATGTTTGCGAAGACGCAGACGGGCTACAGCCAATGCCGGAGTAGCCAGGGCCAGACCTTCCGCCAAGACCACGCTTACCAGAACAGCAATAATCGCCGCCCGATCGCCGCGGCCGGCCCTTGCTGTGGACCGAAGATGACCGCGCTTACACTGCCCGTTCTGGCCGCTGCCTTTCTGCTGAGCATGTACTTCCGCAGTTACTTTGGTGTGGTAGGTCCAGCTTTGTCCGCAGATTTGTCGCTGTCTCCCGAACAATTCGGCCGGCTCGCCTCGACGTTCTTCGCTTCTTTCTCGATCCTGCAGATCCCTGTTGGAATGTCGTTCGACAAATGGGGCGTGCGTGGTCCGATGGCGGCAATGATGAGTATCGGAGCCGCGGGGTCAGCGATCGTGGCCCTCTCGCCGGGCTACTGGTGCGCGATCACCGGCCAATCCTTTGTCGGGATCGGTTGTGCGCCAATTTTTATGGGCGTCCTTTACTATCTCGGGCGTACCAACGAGCCCGAGAGGGCGGGGCGGCTTTCCGCCACTGTCAGTGCCGTCGGCTCGGCAGGCGCCTTGCTTTCGGCCTCTCCACTGTCGTGGTTCGTCGAGGTATTCGGTTGGCAATCCGCTTGCTGGTTGGCGGCGGCAGCAATGGCTGTCAGCGCTGCGGCAGTCGCTTTCGTGCTCGGACCGACACCGGCAAGCATTGAAGAAAGCGACCGGGATCAACGCCCTTGGTCGCTGGTATCGCTGTTCTATCTCGTCCCAGTGTGCTTCACCCTCTCGCTCGGTGGCACGTTTCGCAACGCATGGGCGGTGCCCTATGTCACGTCCGTATTCGGCGAGCATGTGGCGGTGGGCGCGATGCTCACCACGATCAGTGTCGTCGGCATCGTCACCAGCTTCATGCTTCCAATTGTTCTCATGCGGGTCCCCGGACGAACGATCGTGATATCCACCTACGGCGCCGGAGTGACCTGTGCCATCTTCCTCTCGTCTGCCCCGGGCTTCACCTTTCTTTCGGCCTGCGCCGGCTTGTCCGTTCTCTATGCCATGGGAAACGTGCATCCTCTCGTGATGACCGAGGCCCAAACTCTGATCCCGCCGCGCGTGCGCGGCTTAGCGCTTGGAGGACTGAACACGCTCGTTTTCCTTGGCGTCTCAGTGGCGTCAGCAGTTTATGGCGAAATCGCGGGGCTGTCGCTGTCGGTGCTGTCTTCCTACCGCGTAATCTTTGCGGTGAGCGCAGCAGTCATCGCCATGGCCATGTTTTGCTACATCGTGTTCAGGGGCAGAAATCCTTTGGTTTGCACAGACAGAGAGTTTGCAGACAACCGAGGTACCAAACGAGATTGACGATCCAGAACACAGCGCTACTTCCTCTTTATCATCAAGGACTTCATCAGGAGACTACGTATGGAACAGGCAGGTCTCGGCTGGATCGCGGCAATCATCATCGGCGGCATCGCGGGGTGGCTCGCAGAGCAGTTCATGAAGTCCAACATGGGCGTCCTCATGAACATCATTCTCGGGATCGTCGGCGCGATCGTCGCAAACGCAATCCTGTCTGTCTTCGGCGTGGTTCTCGGCGGCTGGCTCGGCTATCTGATTGCCGGCTTCATCGGCGCCTGCATTTTGATTGCGATCGCGCGGATGTTCCGGCGATGAAGCCATAGCCAGACAGGATATAGAGTCGAAACGATCACGCCACCTCCTGGACCGCACCTGAGAAGGAGCGTCGTCGCGTTACGCCTGACGGAACAAGCGCACCACTGGGCGTGACAGCAGTGGGCGGCGACCTTCTAGATCGTTCGATGCCAGGTCAGGCGAGTTGCCTTTAGCGGTCTATTCGACGGCCGCATTTGTCAATATTTCCGTTGAGGCGCCAAGCTATATCTACGAGCTCACGGCGCTGGCCGGCGAAAAGCTGGAGCCTTCCGCTGATCCACCTGAAAACCCTTGGCATCTTTACGCCGACGCCTCCCCAGCGCGCAGCCTCGGATTTTGAGCAGGCGTGAGGACGGTTTACCGGCCTTGCCAGAACAGATTATGTCAGTAACGGGTCGCTTGTGCGCTCGCTTATTCAGAGCAACCTCGGCCGGCCGTTTGCTTTGCTTCAAAGGTTTCCTCGGCTCGCCTGTGGCGCAGGATCGCCGAAAACACCGTCAATCGGACTTCTTCCTTTGTAGCGGATGCGTTTGAGCCATAAGATGATGACGGATGGCCGCCCCAACTAGGGTTCGCCGAAGCCGCGTGCGCCGCGAGTCCAGAATGTCCGCTCGATACGGGAACAATGTCCTGTTGCGTTGGTTCCTTTCACGCGCTGCCGCCTCGGCGACGGCGCCTGAACGCTCGTTCTTGCCGACGATCGCCAGTTACCCGCCAGAGCCAGACAGGAGGACATCATGGCCAGCACAAAAACGCTCGACGACCTATTTCTCGACACTTTGAAGGACATCTATTTTGCCGAAAAGCAGATTCTGAAGGCCTTGCCGAAGATGGCGCGCGCCGCCGACTCCGAAGAAGGCAAGGCAGGATTTCTGCGCCATCGCGACGAAACGCAGGGTCAGATCGACCGAATCGAGCAGGTGTTCGAGCTGCTCGGCAAGCCTGCCCGGGGCAAGACCTGTGAGGCTATCCAGGGCATCATCGCCGAGGGCGAGGAGATCATGGAAGAATTCAAGGGGTCTTCAGCCCTCGACGCCGGGCTGATTTCATCGGCGCAGGCGGTCGAGCATTACGAAATCGCCCGCTATGGCACGCTCATCGCCTGGGCAAAGCAGCTCGGCCTAAATGACGCTGTGCCGCTGCTCCAGGCAAACCTCGCTGAGGAAGAAGCAACCGACGAAAAACTGACGCAGCTTGCCATGGCGCAGGCGAACGCCAAAGGCAAGGCCGCTTAGGCGGGGCGTCGAAGGGGCCGTCCTTGGTGGGCGGCCCTTTTCATATTCAACATCCTAAATCTCAGGGGACATCCGATGGCCAAGCGAACGGCGAAAACCGCGACTATACCTTCAGCCGGGGACACAGTGACAATTCATGACCAGCAGCTCCATCGCGGCGATGGCGGTGAGCTTCATCAGATCGCCGAAGACGGACATGACATACTGACGACCGCCCAAGGCGGTCCGATCGCCGACGACCAGAACATGCTGAGGGTCGGTGCCCGCGGTCCAGCCCTGATCGACGACTTCCACTTCCGCGAAAAGATCTTCCACTTCGATCATGAGCGCATTCCCGAGCGGGTGGTCCATGCACGTGGCTACGGCGCCCATGGATTCTTCGAAACCTATGAATCCCTGTCGGACATCACGCGCGCGGACGTGTTCCAGCGAGCGGGCGAGAAGACGCCTGTCTTCGTGCGCTTCTCGACGGTGGCGGGAAACAAGGGGTCTGCCGATCTTGCTCGCGACGTGCGCGGCTTTGCCGTCAAGATGTACACCAAGGAGGGGAATTGGGATCTGGTCGGCAACAATATTCCGGTCTTCTTCATCCAGGATGCCATCAAGTTTCCAGACGTGGTGCATGCTGCCAAGCAGGAGCCGGACCGTGCCTTTCCGCAGGCTCAGACCGCGCACGACAACTTCTGGGACTTTATTAGTCTGACGCCCGAAAGCATGCATATGGTCATGTGGATCATGTCGGACCGGACTATTCCGCGATCTTTTCGGTTCATGGAAGGGTTCGGCGTACACACCTTTCGTTTCGTCAATGCCAACGACGAATCCACTTTCGTGAAATTTCACTGGAAGCCCAAGCTTGGCCTGCAATCCGTTGCCTGGAACGAGGCGGTCAAGATCAATGGCGCCGACCCGGACTTTCACCGACGCGATCTCTGGCAATCGATCCAGTCCGGAAACTTCCCGGAATGGGAATTGTGCGTGCAGCTGTTCGACCAGGATTTTGCCGACAATTTCGATTTCGACATCCTCGATCCGACCAAGATCATTCCGGAGGAAGTGCTTCCGGTTCGTCCGATCGGCCGTCTTGTGCTTGACCGCATGCCCGACAATTTTTTTGCCGAGACTGAGCAGGTCGCGTTCATGACCCAGAACGTGCCGCCGGGTATTGATTTCTCGAACGATCCGCTGCTGCAGGGCCGCAACTTCTCCTATCTCGATACTCAGCTAAAACGTCTGGGTGGGCCGAACTTCACACATCTGCCCATCAACGCGCCGAAGTGTCCATTCGCGCATTTCCAGCAGGATGGGCATATGGCGATGCGCAATCCGGTCGGACGGGTCAACTACCAGCCCAACTCTTACGGCGAAGGGCCGCGGGAGTCTCCGACACGAGGCTATCGTCATTTCCCTGCCGAGGAAAAGGGCCAGAAGGTTCGCCTTCGTCCGGAAAGCTTTTCCGACCACTATAGTCAGGCGCGGCAATTCTACATCAGCCAGACGGGAGCCGAGCAACGACACATCGCAATGGCGCTGACCTTCGAGCTTAGCAAGGTCGAAACGCCTGTGATCCGCGAGCGAATGGTATCGCATCTAATGAACATCGATGAGACGCTTGCTGCCACGGTCGCTCAAAAGCTCGGGCTCCAATCAATGCCGAAACCCGCCGACGCTGCCATGCCGACCAGGCAGGATCTCGACCCCTCGCCGGCGCTCAGCATCGTTGAACGAGGCCCAAAACGTTTCGAGGGTCGTAAGCTCGGGATCCTTGTCGCCGACGGCGCCGATGCAAAACTGCTCAAGGCCCTGACTGCCGCTGTGACAAGGGAAAAGGCGGTCTTCGAGATTATTGCCCCGAAAGTCGGTGGCGTGACCGCGGCGGACGGAAGCTTCATTGAAGCGCAGCATATGATCGACGGCGGCCCGTCGGTGCTTTTCGATGCGGTCGTGCTCCTGACCTCTCATCAGGCGATCGAGGATCTAGTCAAGGAAGCGACCGCACGTGATTTCGTCGCCGACGCGTTCCAGCACTGCAAGTATATCGGCTACGACCAATCCGCTCTGCCGCTGCTTGACAAGGCAGGTATCGCCAATGCCCTCGACGAAGGCACGATTGCCCTTTCAAGCGGTAAGGATGTCGCCAGTTTCGTTGAGGAACTTGGCAAATTGCGGGTATGGGGGCGAGAACCCTCCGTCAAGCTCGGCAAGGCCTCCGCGCCGATTTCCTGATGCAAAAGGGCGCGGATCAGTTTCGCGCCCTTCAAGTTCTCGCGGCTAGGCAGCGGCGATCAGGAGTGTGTCTCAACATGATCGCCGCGCCATAGCGCGTGTACGAGCGTTGTTGATCCCGGTATCGCTCAACAAACAGGATGTCTGTCCGGGCTTTCGCACCATGCTCGCAAGACCTTTAAACCACTAATGCACCGACTTCGACGTTGGCGCATTCACTCGTGTAGCCGAAATTCCGACATAGGTTCCGATAAGCATGGTCGATACGTCATCAAAGGTGCAATATCCTTCGTTGAAGAATTCGAGCGCTGCCGAACATAGGACATGGGAAGCCTGCTCGTCGGGACGAAGTTCGTAATAGCGATACCACGCCTGGACCGCCTCCGAGAGCATCCGGAATTCTTGATCGCTGTGCATATCCACGTGATCCATGGTGAGGTCTCTGAGCGGCGAGATAGGGCCGGCACTCTTCGCGTCAACCGATTGACCATAGGAACCGCGGTTGCTTTTCGTTCAGACCGCCGATCCGTTTGTCGACCAGAGGGTAAATGGGATATTGTCCCATTATATGTGAAGCAGACGGCGCGATACCAATGCGAGCGCAGGCCATAGGCTTCATGATACGCGGACATCCTGCGTACGTCGACCTTTACAACCGCTGCAGACACCCGATCCAAACGAGCGGTGCCTAGCCCCGCGTTTTCAGAGCTGGATCCAAGCCACGCGGCGCATGTCTTCGATCGTGCTGTGTCCTGAGCAATGGCACGGAACCTTCTACTTCCTTGCTTGTTGGATCGACATGAACGACACCGAACGAAAAGCCAGCAAAGCCATGATCCGATACGTGCTGATGATATTCGTCATCGCGATTATCATTGCCGTAGCTTACCTGGCTTTGTTCACGCCCGGAAAGGCTGAGACGGTGTCGCCAGTGATGCGAGGAGGTCCGGATGCGATACTATATCTACGAGGTCCACACTGACGAGTCGCGTAACCGGCTGCTGAATGTGTTCAAAGACGAAGCTGAAGCCGGCGTCATGGAGCTGGAGCTCCAAAGCCATGCTCTGGAAACTGAAAACTTTTTTATCAAGATGTTTCCGGCACAGAACGTGGAGGAGGCACGGGTCAAGGCCGATGAGATGCGGCCAATACCCTTGATGCTCCACTGATTCCATGGCCTTCAAAAATGACTGGGGCGGCTTCGGGGCAAGCCTGGAGCGTAGCTTTCTTAACTTGCTCTCTCCGAATGAAGCCCCGTCCACATGCGCTTGCTGACCGTTGACGCAATGGCTGAGCTGTGGAAATGAGAAGAGTGAGCGCCACCTTTCTGCGAAACGAAGGCTACCTTTCTCACGGACGAGATTAAACGGGGCTGTGGGACTGCGCCTCCGGATGCCCCCATGCAAATGGAAACGCCTTTCGCATGGCGCCTTGAAACAAGAGATGGTCATCGCTGGCGCGAGTATCTTGAGGCCTGCTTTTCTTGCCCGATAAAGATCAAGCGTAAGGCCGCACGGTTTAAGCCGATGCTGGCGATCCATTGCTTTATGAAGTCGGTCTCGAAGACGTACAGTGCCCCTCTCCCTCAGTGGAACCGGGGTGGGGTGGCGCTTATTCGAGTATCAAATCATTGAAATAAAAAAGGCCCTCAGGCCGTGTGGCGCCTCCTTACGCGAAGGAGCCGATGCCGTTGGTCCGGCCAGTTTCAAGCGCGGAACGAAAGGTCTCCCTCACCGAGATCCGCGGCCCTTCCAAAGGGGACGATTGGCGGGGTTCTAATTCCAGCGACGCCGCCGAATTCGAGGGCGCCCGGCTGCGTAGATGCCGCTTAGAATCATTCCGAGGCCAAGCGCGGCTAGAGCCGCGCGCGCGTTTGATCCTGACACCGATCCGACCGTCTGCCTTGCCTCCCCGCCAAAGCGACCACCGATAACCTGCTTCGGATCGACTGGATTGAAGAGATTATCGGGTGGTCCTGAACGCTTCGGCTCGGCATCAAGCTGGCCTTTGAACGCGGTCGCGGCTGCCACTCGGTCGGTCACACCGGGAAATAGGAGCCCACCGAGGATCGTCTTTACCGTCGGCCGTCCAACCCAGAGTTCCCGAGGGGCAGTCAGCGCGCCCCGATAAACCTCAGCCGCCACGGCTTCCGGTGTGAACACGGGCGCGACGGGACGTGGCGCGTGGTGCATCTTGCATCTGGCCCAGCTGAATTGTTCCGTATTCACTGCTGGAAGGTGAACCATCGTGAGTTTGAGTGGCGAGCGCTCGTGAAGAAGCTCGCATCGCAATGCATCGACAAATCCTCGGATCGCAGCCTTGGCGCCGCAGTAGGCCGATTGCAACGGTATGGAGCGATAAGTCAGTGCTGATCCGATGCAGACGATTGTTCCTCGACCAGCGCGACGCATGTGCTTCAACGCGGTCTGCGTTCCATGCACCTGCCCGAGGTAGGCAACTTCGGTCACGCGCCTGAATTCATCTGGAGAAATTGTTTCGACGGTCCCGAACACGGTAACCATCGCGTTGTTGATCCAAACGTCAATTTTTCCCCATGCGCCGAGCACCCTTTCCGCCGCGGCTTCGATGGCGGCGGCATCGGCAACGTCCGCGGACAATTCGAGTGTCTAGCCGCCCGCCGCCTGGATCTCGGCTGCGACCGATTTGAGGCGTGCCCTCCCGCGCGCCAATAATGCGACACGCCATCCATGCCGTGCGAAGTTGAGCGCCACTGCTCGACCGACCCCAGCAGATGCACCCGTGACAACAACGACGGGTTTTTCCTTGACGATCATCGAGAGACCAAGCTCCTCACTTCGTGTGAGGCTTGAACGCGAGCAAACGCGGTTCAAAAGTGCGAGGCTTAGGTAATATGCCAGGAAAACCTGGATAAGGGCATGTCTACGATACCGACCTTGGTTACCTCTAAAAAGCCTCAGGATCGTAATTTTGGACAAGATGAACCAATTAAAAGGGCTGATTTCTCACGATTCCCGCCAAGCGCTACGCGATGCCAGCGAAGCTATCCGGTCTACATTGGCAGGAGCTTGTTACTAGTTGCACATTCGAAGTCGCTCGACCTTGCTTAAGCTTCCGCAAGGCGCGCCGCGATCTCGCGACGCAAAAAAGGGCGCGGATCAGTTCCGCGCCCTTCTAATGTGTCCCGGCCGTCGTGAACAGGTTACTTTGAATTCTTATGGCTCTGTTCGCCAGCCTTGACGTGCTGTTCGTGCGTGCCGCCCTGCTTGCCGGACGAGCTAGAGCTCTTGTCGGACGACGATGACGCACTCTTGCTGCCGCCCGACTTTGCACCGCCTTTTGACTGCGAACCACTTGTCGATGCCATGATTTACTCCTCCTTTTTCGAGATCGGATTGACCCCGCCTTCTTAACTTCGCTTAACCTAATCTGTTCCTCAGGATATGGGGGCCATTACGTCTTCGACCTTCGCTGAAGCACGATCCGCGCCGTTCACAACCGCTCACGCTTTCCTCGCGCGCAAAAAACACTGTCGCTGGAGCAACCAGAAGGGCAAGACCCCCCGAAGACCTTGACGTGTTCCGTCAGTGCTTCCTCGCAGCGTTGTCATCGGTAACTGGCGCGCCTCAAGAACCGTCTGCGTCTTCTAGAGCTTGAAGTTCGTCATCACCTTCAGCGTGACGAACGTCGCACGTCGAGTTTCAAGATATTGCCGAGCGATCGGAGGCGGCAGGCTGGAGGCCTCAGTAGGTGCTCGTCGCGGTGATCGAGCGCGTCTATAACCGGGCGCTAATGATGGAACAAATGCCGAGGTTGAAAACGTCAACCGGAAGGGAGTCCTATAGATTATGCGGGCCGTGCCGCACCCTGCCTGTTTTTACACCAGTGAGCTCCTGAGCGGTCCGCCTGCCCCCACAGGGGAGGTTTTGACCCTTCAATTCCGCTTTATTGTAAGAACAGCGCGAGAAGCCGCAGACGCCTTGGTCAAGGGCTGGCCGTCTAGCGATGGCGAAGAGTATTTCGCCGCGATGAGGGCCGTGCGTCGATGTGATGATCGGGGATGCCAGTCCGCCACAGCTGCGAGAAGTCATCGTCACGGCGGCAGGCGAAGTGGGTGTCACTGTTGTCGCCGTGGTCCACTGATCAGACAAACAGAGATCAACGACCAAGCTCAGCCCAAGTAGTCGACCCGCCGCGCTCCACGCATGAAAAGGTGGCAACGGGAAGGCGCGATCGGCCGGCAAGGCTTCTCCTCCGGTTATGTAGAAAAGGCGCAGGAACCGTCTCGTCCTGCCGGCGTTCTGCTATCGATGGAGACGGTAGATGGATCAGGAAGAGTATAACTGGATAAGTCGCCGGGCGCATCAAATCTGGCAGGGCGAAGGCTGTCCGGACGGGCGGGATCGCGAACACTGGTCGCAGGCGGTCGCCGACTGGCAAGCGAGAGGCCATAGCGAGCCGCCTCTGGGTCCCGACGCTGGGACCTTTCCCGTCCGCAGGGTCCTCGTTGTGGACGACGAACCGCTCATCAGATTTGCGACAGTCGATGCGCTCGAGGAGGCGGGATTCGAGGTCCTGGAGGCCGGCAACGCCGACGAAGCTCTTGCCGTATTCGAAGCAACCCAGATCGACGCTGTCTTCACCGACGTTAACATGCCGGGTTCCACCGACGGGCTTGGCCTGATGACACGCGTCCGGGCGCGAGCGCCACAAACACGTGTCATCGTCACCTCGGGCCATGTCCGTCTTGGTGCGTTCGACCTTGCGAGCGGCGTCTCGTTCGTTCCCAAGCCGTACGATCATAGTGCGATTGTAGACATGCTTAAGGCGTCATTCGGTTCATTTCCCGGTCCCATTTAAGAAAGGGCACCGATGAAATTTTTCTTTCACCTCCGCGACGTGGACTCCTATGAAGAGGACCACGAGGGGATCGAATTCCCTTCGGTTGCGCAGGCCGTCGCCGAGGCAAGACGGTCCGCTCGGGAAATGGTTGCTGAACTTGTTTTGCATGACGACGTGGTCGATGGCCGATCCCTTGAGATTGCGGGAGACGACGGTTCAGTCTTGGCAACCGTAGCGTTCAAGGACGCTGTTCTTATGCAATGAAATCAAAATTACGAACATCTGCGGCCGCATCGGGCGTCCGCCGTGTTATGAAGGAGAAAAGCTATGATGAGTGGTCCTTTGAAGGCCCTGCTGGGCGTGATCGCGGTGGCTGGTTACCAGAACCGTGACAAGATTGGCGAATTGCTGCGCGGGATCCAAAATCCGCAACGTAGACAGGACGCCCGACCAACAACTTCAGGTGAAGCTCCAGGGGGCCTAGAAGGGATTTTCGGTGGGCCTGGTGGATTTGGCGATCTCCTTAGCGGACTGTCGACAGGCGGAATCTTAAGAGGTGGTCTCGGCGACCTGCTGAAGACGTTCCAGCAAAATGGTCACGGAGAAAAAGCAGAAAGCTGGATCAGTCCGAGCTCCAACGCTCCGATCGATGGTGGCCAACTAGGTGAAGCTCTCGGTCCCGACATTCTCAACGAACTTGCTGCGAAGACCGGCCTTTCCCACGAAGAGATCTTAGAGCGGCTAAGCAGCGACCTGCCGAAGGCTGTTGACGATCTGACGCCTGATGGAAAACTGCCAGACGGGGAAGACGAATTGCCCTCAGCCGGCAGTAACCCGGCCGGTTTCGGCACGAAGGTTTGATGAGCACGCCGGGCCGTTGGCAGAGCGACAGCCTGCGGGCGTGGTCTTGAGCGTCGGCTCGGCTCGGCTCGGACAGATTTACGAATCGATCCTTGCAGCTCGTCGGCTGCAGACGGTGACCGCCCGACGCGATGATGAATCGCGCATTGAGCTCGGGTTTTGGAAATCATCTTCGCGCGTGCTGTGGGTGTCCGCCCCTTTCTGGCACCCGTTATCTATCTGCCTGCGCGATCGCACAGAATGCAGCTCAAACTAGCCCGCCCCGGCAGGCCTTTTTTGTTCTATGGAGCGGGAACAAAACAAGGCTTTTCAAGTATTTGCCTTGGGACCGCGCGGGGGCTAGCTCGTCTACCCTTCCCTTCAAAGAAACCGTGCGGTCCCACCATACAAGCCTCTTCGGCTCTAGCACGATGCTTGACCCGCGTTGGGCTACTCCATCACCGGGTGATGACCGAACTTATGCCGCGATCGTCGACGGGAAGATCCCGACCGCTTTTTATTGTCCAGGATGACTGCGCGACGCGTTTCAGGATCTAATCGACATGCGGCGGTGGCTGGAGGCCCAAGAGGCACTCGTTGCGGTGCTGAGCGAACTGCTTCCTGTTGAGTGTTGGCTCCTGATGTAGCCGGAACACCATTGAAACATCTTGCAAGTTATGGGGGGCGTGCGGCGCCCTCCTTGTTTTTTAGGGCACTGAGATGCTGCGCGGTCCGCTTTTGCCCGAACCACTCCCGAGTACCGCGTAGAAAACCATGACCGTGGCTTTCGTTAGAGCGTGAAGGTGGAGCGATTGATCCATGACTGCGAGACCCGGCTCGCCACCCCGTCAGCCGGCTGCCACCCGGGTCGTGATCAATGCAATCCGGGGCGGGTGTTCGTGATGCAGGACTAATCCACACGTACTTCTGACGGGGGCAAGAAATAAGGGCGTGCGCCGGCCCCATCTACCGGGTTCGATGGTCGGGCGTGCCGCCTCGGCTCCACCCTCAGCTGTTCGGGCCGAGCCGGATATCTAGGTTCGTTCGCCGCCTCGCCAGTAGCTGTCGATGATATGCTGGCCATTGTTGACAATCCGCTGACCGAGGTCGGGATCGCCGCCTTGCAGCGTATCCGGATCGCCGCCGCATAGACGGACGAAAGTCACCTGCTGAGCCGTGAACATGAAATAGTCTTTGCTGGTAGGCTCGAAATCGAGACCCGCCTCCGCAAGTTTTTCCGCGACTTCGGCTGCCGCGCCGTCGATTGCCTTGAAGACCTTTTCTAACATCGAGCGCTCTGCCGCCTCCCGGATCTCGAGGAAACGGCGCTGTTCGGACGTCTGCACGGAGCAGCTCTTCTCTGTCATATCTTCTCCATAAGTCATAGTTGGCGCCCATGGATGCGTTATCTCAGGTGGAGACGCAGTAGTCGCGGATGAAAGTCCGGAAGTTCAGCATTTTTGACGCTGCGCTCGCCAAAGTGACCAGGAAACGTCCGCTACGATAAACCCCACAAGCGCATCAGTTCGAGAGGAGCTGAAACGTCGGATGCAAGTACGAAAGGATCCTTCGGGTTCGACCGGTCACGCGCGCGCTTCTTGACGGGCAGTCCGTGGGCCAGGTCGGCGACGGAATAAAAAGTTACTGAGGATCCATGTGCAGTCCGCCAGGAGTGCAGTTCTCCCCAGGCCTTTTTCTGAATATGGCTCGATTCCCGATTGATGTTCATCGCTTCCAGCCACTGGTCGACGCTCGCGTTTGCGTTCTTTGGATTTACGACGCTGTCGGCCGTGCCGTGCCAAATGCTGATCGAAGGCCATGACCGCCGCTCGGGAGAGATGCCGACGATGCGGCTGCCCCATCCTTCAGCGGGTGTCGGAGCACCCGCCCTCATCGCGCGAAGAGCCGACATCGCCTCGCGAGCAGCGCCGACCGGCATTCCGGCGACGATCGCTGCGCCTGCAAAAAGATCGGGATAGGTAGCCACCAAGACTGCGGTCATTGCTCCGCCTGCCGAAAGGCCGACAACGAAGACCCGTTTCCGATCGACACCATAACGCTTGCCCGCGTGTTCGATCATCTGCCTTACGGAGAGCAGCTCGCCACGATCGCGGGCGACAGAGCTCGGCCGAAACCAGTTGAAGCAGCCGTGCGGATTGTTGCTCTTCGACTGCTCGGGATAGACGACGACGAAGCCCTTTTCTCTTGCGAGACGGGAAAAGCCGCTCGCAGCGTCCAGGCTCTCGGGCGTCTGGCCGCACCCGTGAAGCACGACCACCACCGGCGGGCGCTCAGGCAGCTTGGGCGGCGCGAAAAATTTCATCACGAGCCGTCCCGGATTGCTGCCGAAGCCCACGATCGTCTCGAGCCGTTGCGGCGCCTTGCGCGTTCGCCGCCGGCGCGGCGGCTGCAGAACGGCTTCGACGAGCCTGACAATCTTCTTTTGTGACCGTATCGCCCTCGACAGGGATCTGGAAAAACCGATCTTCAAGAGGCGACCGCTTCCAGCTTTGCGAGCAAGGCCCGCAGGCCCGGCTGGCTTTCCTCGCCGACGGCGACCTTAAGTGAACACCATTTCTGCCTGCGCACCGTCTTCTCGGGGAATTCCGTAGAAAGTCCGGTGGCCTCGAGGAGGCGAACGGCAACGAGATGGCCCTTGGGTAAGCCCCAGCGACCATTTCTTTGGCTGCCGATCAAAAGGATGCAAAGCACGCGCTTGCCGTTGCGACGATAGCAGATGGCTCCAGCCTGCGCGACCCGGGACCTTGCCGTCGGTGTCGAGGAAATGAGCGGGTTGTCCGCGAGCATGTTTTCGATTTCTTCCTACGTTTCATCAAAACGATGTGGCACCGAACTACGACAGGTGGGTCGGCGTTTAACAGCTTCCACTATCAACCGGAGTTCATCTTTGTCGTCAGAAACCGAATTGAAGATCGATCTTTCGGAGGAAGCTCTCGAGCGCCTTGTTGGTTCCCATCTGCTAGGCGAGGCCGGACGGATTATCGAGCAGCGATCAACATACTTCGATACCCCGGATCGCAGGCTTTGGCGGGAAGGATGCACGCTTCGCATCCGTAAGGTCGGCGAAGCGCGCATGCAGACCGTCAAAGCCACCGGACCCGCACGCTCACTGTTTGCGCGGTCGGAGTGGGAAACGCCCGTCAACCGAGACGAGCCCGTCGTCGATCATACCAGTCCCCTCGCCGGCGAGTTCGGCAGCGAGCTCAAACTGGAACCGGTGTTCGACGTCGTGGTTGAACGGCGGCAATGGGATATCGAGGAGAACGGCTCGCGCTTCGAAGTCGTTGTCGATCAAGGAGAGGTTGTCGCCGGCGACCGTCGCTCCCCGATCCGCGAGGTCGAGGTCGAACTTAAAGACGGAAACCCGAGCGACCTTTTCGTCTTCGCGCGAAGGATCGACGCCGTCACGGGCTTCCGGTTTGGCGTGCGCTCGAAGGCTGAGCGAGGCTTCGCGCTCGTCGAAGCTCAGAAACTGGTCTTCAAGTCAGAACCTATCCATCTCGACCCGGACATGAATGCGGCTGCGGCATTCCAAGCGATCGCCGTTTCCTGTGTCCGGCAATTCCGATTGAATGAGGACGTGCTCCTCCAGAAGCGGAACTCGGAGGAGCTGCATCAGGCCCGCGTCGCTCTTCGACGGCTGCGGTCGGCTTTCTCCCTTTTCAGGGAGCTCATCCCGAGCGACGAAGCGCTTAGGCTCAAGGAAGACCTGCGATGGATCGCCGCTGCGCTCGGGGAGGCGCGAAACGTCGACGTCCTGCTCGCCAAGGCAGAGGATGCCGACCTTGTCCTCAAGCTCAAGTCAGCCAGGGACGTCGTTTACCGGGATGCAATTGAAGCATTGAATTCTCCGAGGTCACGGGCCCTGATGCTCGGCCTGATAGAATGGCTCTGGAGCAGGGACTATTCTTCCGGAGACATACCTGGCGCTCGTGATTTTGCAGCGCGCGCGCTCGACAAGCTGCGCAAACGGATAAAGAAGGGCGGGCAAGCGCTGGCGAAGATGGACGACGAGCACCGTCACGAGGTTCGCAAGGACGCGAAGAAGTTCCGGTATGCGGCGGAATTCTTCGCATCGCTGTTCGACGACAGACGAGGCGCCCGTCGACACAGGAAATTCCTCGCTGCGATGGAACTGCTTCAGGATGATCTTGGCAGCCTGAACGATCTTGCGACCGGCCCCGATGTACTGCAGAAGCACGGTCTATCGGACCACCCGGCGAAGGATTCGGTCCTTTCCCATGCAGACAAGGAGGCGTTGATCCATAGGGCGCAAGCGTCGGTCGATGAGGTGCTCGATACGAAGCGGTTTTGGAGATAGCAGCACCGCCTTGGTGGTTTGGCGAGCGATGCCGCGATGGACGAGCGGCCAAGTCTACGTTACGAGCCGCCATTGTCACTCGCCCCACCGAAAGCCAAGATTGGCCCAAGTCAGGGCTGCAGGGATTCGGCGCGACGCCTGATCCTGATCTCGATACGACGCCGTTCCTTGACGTTTCCGGCCCGTCCACTGGTGAGCGTGTCGCCGGGAATGACCAGCTGCGCAGCTGACATCGGCAAGACGGTCACGTCCTTCAGCTTCGGATTTGCCTTTAGGATATTTGCAACGGCGATCGCCCGCGCGAGACCGAGCCCGGCGTTGTCGGCTGGCTGAAGCGTCTCGACCGGAAGCGCGCCGTCGATCACTTCGATCGATGCGTCGTCGAGATTGGACATGCTCCTGGAAAGGCGCTGTTCGTCCGTATGTCCGATCACCTCGATCACATCGACCTTGTAGCGCTCAAGATTGTCGGCGATCTGGTCGGCGATCGATGTCTCAAGCCTGTCTTCGAACTCCGGTGTCAATGCGGCGCTACCTGACGTGAAATAATAGCCGCCGGCTTCGGAAAGGTTGATGATCGGTGGCCACTCATGGGGTTCGGTCTGACCGTGTAACAGCTGTTCGAGCCGGTCACGAGCCTGGTCGAGCGGGATATTATTCGCCACCAGCACCTTTCCGACCGCCGCAAGCTTGGCGAGATCAGCGGGGCTCGCATCATTCATTTTCAGCCTGTCTATGATCTGTCGGGCAGAGACGAGCTCGCGCCATTCGCTCTCGAATTTGACCCGATCGGCTGCCGACATGTTCGCGCCGAGCTTGGACTGTGCCTCGACAAGCTGGGCGGAAAGTTCCTTGTTCTGCTGTTCCAGCTGGGCGAGCCGTTGCTCGGCGTCCATCCGGTGCCTGCGTTCGGCCGTGATCATGGCGGCCGCGACCAGCAGCAGGCAGAAGACCAGCAGAAGCATGGATTCTGCCATCGTCAGCCCCAGAATGAGGCCGCGGTTATAGCCCTTGTGTTCCAGCTTTGGACCTGCGCTTGCCCTTGTCACCATTTGAACAACCGTCGCTTCGGCTCGCCCGGCGCTGGATTGGCTTTCGTCCTTTCAGGTGCCACCGACACCGGTTCTGTATCCACGGTCTTGTCCTCGCCCGCCACTATATCCTCGACAACCTCTGGGATTCTCGCAAGGCTGGACGACGACGAACCGTTCCGGTCACGCTCGAGAGCTTCGGCGATGCGATCGAGTTTGCTGTCGATGCTGCTCAGTGGCCTGAGCGCGTCGTCCACCGTAACAGTCTGCAAGCGCGTCTGCGCCATCACCTCCTCCATCCGCCGCAGATGGGCATCGGTCATGTCCCTGATGGCATCGATCGTGGGGGTCAACTCGAACCGGATCACATCTTCGGGCGGCCTGATCTCTCCAAGACGGGTCCCGACGCCCTCAACCGCAACCCCGAACCGGTCGATGATCGTCGAAAGTCTATCCGTGGTCTCGTTGAGTTTGCGACTTGCTTCTGCGGCCTGATCGGTCACCGAGCGATTGTGATCCCCGATGATCGATGAAAGCCTGGCCGCGGCTTCCTGGATCGGGATGATCGCCTCCTTGGTGATAGATTCGATCACCTTGCGGATTTCCTCGCCGTTTTTTTCCGCCTGACGACCGATCTCCTCGAAGCCCTCCGTCAACATCTGGTTGCTGACCCTGCGGTAGTTGGAGAACTCGCGGGCGGACGTGTCGAGCTCGGTTCGCACCCGCCGCGTCATTTCCGCAAGCTCGTGACGGGCGCTGCGTTCGATGTCGATTGGGTCGCGGCGCATCTGGTTGAAGAGGATGCGGAGTGTGACGCCGGCGATCGTCGATGTGACTGCGATCCCGAAGTTGCGCACGATCGTCTCGATCGACGTCTCGCCAGCAAACAGGTAGAGCGATACGCCAAGGCTCGAGAGGGTGAACAGAAACCCCATGTAATAGAGGTTGTCGCCGGCCTGCTCGTTGTGCAGGCGGAAACCGGCAAGCGCGATCGATGCCAGGAAATAGACCGCCATCAGCACCAGGGGCACGGCGGTCACAACAAGGGTCGACCAAGCCGCGAGCTTCGCCGTCCAGATGAAGATCATTCCCCCAATCGTCACCACTGCAAACAGCACAACAGGCGCCCAATCGCGAAATGCGGTTCTTCCTGTCTCGTTCGACGCCATCACTCCAGTCCCTCCAGACGGGTGAAACCTGCGAACTCTCCGTTGTTCTTCTCCACCCAGGATTTCCAGAATGCCGCCAGGTCCTCCATCTTGAACTTTTGGCCCGGCCGCTGGAACGCCAGGATCCTGACCTGCACCCCATCCAACGAGGTCCTGAATTTCTCGCGCGCAGCACTGCTGTCGAATTTGGCGATCGAAACGCCGTCGCGATAGCTGGAAAACGCCGCAGTATGTTCGACCATGTCCGAGGCAATGTACAAGGTTTTCGGAATGCCAGCAGGCAAAGGCTGGAAGGCTTCGAGGTTAATGCGCTGAATGCCGGCCATGATCGGCGAAAACTCGCCTGAAGCGCCAGACCCGAGTTTTCCCGCGATGTCGTCGAGCGGCTTCTGGAAACCTTTCTCCCAGCGCTGCTGCACGAGCTTCGGATTGCTGGTCCACTCGTTGGCGAGATCACCGCTGCCCGGATTGCAGCCGTGGAAGGTTCTTTGAAGCTCGCCTTCCTTTTCGGTCAGCGCATAGACGTCGATCGCACCGCTGACGGGGACGCCAGACACAAGCCGCTGGAACTGGTTCTTCAAATCGAGGGACGTCGTGCCGGAAATCGGATCCGTGACATCAAGAAGGACGGCGGTCTCGCTGGTCGGACCCGTCGTCGGGCAGAGCGAGGCCTTGTCGAGCGAGACCGCGGACATCGCCTGATACTTCAGCCACCCAAAAGCGCCGATCATGGCCAGTGCCACTGCCGACAATGCAATCGTCGCCACCACAGCACCCGTCGAAAAGCCGCCTTTCCTTGAACGACTGTTACGCCGCCTGTTCCGCGCCAACGCCCGCCTCCGGGAATAGATTGTCCAGTCTGTGATACTGCTCGACGGCGACCTCGAAGGCAGAGCCGATTTTCCTGATCTGATCGCTGAGTTCGGCCTGGGCGACCTGGACGCGTTCCGACAGAACGCGATCGTCCCATTCCCCGCTGATTTTGAGGACCGGTACAATCCGCTCCAGCGTGTAGGCGCTCGTGAAGTACAAAGGCTCCGGTTCGCTTCTCGCGGCCCGGTTCGCCTCACGATAAGCCGTCAAAACAGCATTCGCCGTGCGCTCGAGATGACCCTGGTACTCGGCAAACAGCCCAGCCGTACGGATTCGGTGGGCGATGATCGCGGCCGACTCCTGCCGGCGCGTGCTCAGGTCTCTGACGATCTCCTCGATCTTGTCGTTGTGGTCGTCGCGAATTTCCCGAAGGTTGTCGATCAGATCAAGCTTTCCGGAAATGTAGTTTCGCCGCGCCTCGTCCAGCCGACGTTGGACGCCAGCAAAACCCGGATACGGGTCTGTGAGCATGCAGCCGTCAATAAACGCCAGGATCGAGAAAAAAATGCCGATCGCAAACAGCATCCAGGAATTCAATTCGCTCAAACCTAGCGGGTTTTCGCGGATCCGGCGGACGACTTCGGTCCCGGCCCCGTCGAGGATCGTGGCCGATACTTCGCGATAATGGGCGAGCGCAATATTCACGGCAAGCGCAACGACAATATAGCCGACCAGGCCGAACAATCCGCCGAGCTTCATGAGCCAGGACCGGTGCACAAGATTGCGAACGCAGAAGAAAGCGAATAGCAGTGCAGCGCCAATGTTGAGGACGGCAAAGACGACCGCCTCAGTTATGCCGCCGATGATGCCCTGTTCGCTGCCCTTGGCCAGAAAGTTGCCGTTCATGACGATCTCGATTAGGACGAGAACGATGAGCAGCGCGATCTTGACGCTCGTTGCGCCCGCACTCGGGACCTTTGCCGCGCGATCCAGCCGATGCTGCCTCTTGAAAGACCTCATTTCGTCCTCGGCAATCTTGAGATCGCGGCGCAAGCCGTGGAGTTCGTCGACGCCGCTGGCGATCTCGGCCTTGAAATCCGAAAGGCTAGAGGCGTTTGCCTGCCGGATCAGCCCGAACTGTCCCTCGAAATCGAGATTGCGCAACCGCCCGTCGAAGGTCTGGAACTGATCCTCAAGCAGCTGATAGGCGGACGCTTTTTCCTGCTCGATGCGACCGACGATCCGCTGTTCGACCTCATCGAGGAACTGGGCCGATGACGCCGGACGATTGGCCCTGCCGTTCTCGTCTCCCTTTTCGCGCACATCCAAGGTCTGGGTAAGCTTGTCCGTATCGAGTGACGGGAAAATCTCGGTCGATGCCCGGAAGTCGTGGCTGGATTCGCGAACGCTGGTCCAGAGCTTGTTCAGTGCGTCAAACGGCAATGCATCCTCGTCGGAAACATGATTGCGAAAATCCTAACATGCAATGCGTAGCGTAGTGGTTGTGATCGGTCCAGCAGCAGCATCCTCTTAGAGGGTTTAATTGCGGACCACGGTTAATCTGTGTCGTGTCGGCTATCCTGTCGCTTTAATCCTCGAATTCTCACCGCGCCATCGGATGGCGCCCGCGAAGCGACCATCTACAACAGAGTCCACCCGGGCTCGACCTGACGTGCAACGGTGGGAATGTCCACGCAGTAGATATTTCGACAGTCGAGCGTGTTTGGACCCCGATTATCGCGTGCCACTGCTTCAGCGTGTCCGATTTCCGCTGGAGGGCTTAGCATGCTCTTTGCTTTTAATTCCGCCGTGGCGGGATGATAAAGGCCTGATCGGGCCTCAAGGAGATGGTGGGATAATCGCTGCCGCTCGTCCCCAACAAAGAACGCTCGGCCTAGTCCTGCCACCGGCGCAGATCCGTCTGGTCGTGATAGCCCATACGGTCGGGCGTGGTGATAAATTCAATCGTCGTGCCCCATGGCATGCGGCAGTAGCAGACCTTGTTTCCAGGGCCTTTTTCGGTTGCGTAGGGTATAGCGCGCGGCGCGGTAAGAGAGGTGCCTCCAGCTTTTTCAAAGCGTTCTACCGACGCGTCGATGTCGTCGGTGTAGACACCGAAGTGAGTAATCCCAAAGTCGCTCGCTCGAACCGGCTTGGCTTGTGCGGGGCCATGCATTTCAAAGAGCTCGATGTCAGGTCCGGTACCGATCTTGACCATCGCCTGTGCGCGCACGACCGTTCCGGGGAAAGCACCGGTAGCCCGTTCGAAGTCGGGTCCCTGACGCGGCGCATCCCGCGGTCCGAAGGACTGGTAGATCACCTGACCGCCGAAAGCTTCCACCAAGAACGATTTTGCTGCTTCGATGTCGGGCACTGTGATGCCAATATGATTGACGCCGCGAATGACAGGTGCGGTCATGACAGTTTCCTTTCTTATTTAATCGATCGAATGCGGTAGGTGCGGGCGCAACTTGCCCGCAGCGTCGCGATCCGCCCCGCGACGGGGCGGCCGCAGAGTTTCAGCTGGCCTTGAGGAAATCGATGAGAGCGGCCGCCACTTCTGCCGATCGCTCGTCCGCGACATAGTGGCTGCACCGCTCAATCGAGCCGCCCGTCACATTGCTGGCGAACTCCTTCAGCATCGGGACCATATGCGCACCGAAGCGCTGATCCCCGCCGAGACCTAGTACTGGTATCTCGAGCGGTCGCTTCTTGTACTCCAGCGCGGCCGCATGATCGCCGGCGAGGGTACGATACCATTCCATGCCGGCGCGCGTGCGGCCAGGAAGTGCCAACGCTTTCGCGTAGATCTCGATGTCCGCCGGATTGAAGGTGCTGTGATCGTAGAACCGCTCAGCCATGAAGGTCGAAACATAGTCATATTCACGGCCATGGATCAGGCGCTCGGGTAGATCCCGGTTCATATGGAAGCTGAAGTGCCAGAGCCTTGCGATCGTCGCCTCCCATTGCGTCCAGCCGGGAAGCGGAACGTCGAGCACGGCCAGGTGGGTGACAGCCTCCCGATAGATGGCGGCCTGCGGCAATGCCACCATTCCGCCAATGTCATGACCGCACACGGCGTAGCGTTCATGCCCAAGGGCAAGCATGACCTCATGCGCGTCGCGCGCCATCGTCGCTTTGTCATAGCCGTCAAGCGGGCAGTCGGAAAAACCCGCGCCCCGCAGATCCATGGCCACCACGCTCAAATGCTCGGCCAGCAGCGGCATCACATGGTGCCATTCCCACCAGGTTTCCGGCCAACCGTGCAGGAGAAGGATCGGCGGGCCTGAGCCCCCAGTGGCGGCGTTGATCTTGATCCCATTCGCCGGCACCAGTTGCTGGGTAAACCCCTTCAGAGTTGCGATCATGGTCACTTTCCAGTCGATGTTGACGTTAGCAAAGCTCGCGGCCAGCGTTCAGGGCTGGTCGAAATCGGTGGCGATCGTGATGTCGCGCCATGCGTCGATATCGCTGCGGAAGGAAGCCAGCTTTCGCTCAGCGATCGAATGCGCGATCTGGCCGAGCGGCAGATGAAGCGGAGCGTCATCGGCGTCGACTGCCTGCAGGATCACCGAAATCGCCTTGTCGGGATCGCCCGCCTGATTGCCGTTGTTGGTTGCGCGATAATGCCTACGCGAGCTCGCGGCGTATTGCGGCATCTCATTGGCCGCCATCGTGATCGAACGGCCAAGGAAATCGGTGCGAAACGGCCCGGGCTCGACGATCAGCACTCGGATGCCGAACGGCTTCAGCTCGCCGGCGAGCGCTTCGGAAATTCCTTCTACGGCGAACTTGGCGGCATTGTAATATCCGGCACCGCCGCTGCCCGCGATGCCTGCGCCGGACGACATGTTGACAATCGTTCCGCCTGAACTTCGCAGGACGGGCAGAGCGGCTCTCGTGGTTTCAATCAGACCAAAGACGTTCACCTCAAACATCGGCCGATATTCTTCGGGCGTGCCTTCCTCGATCGCGCCGAACAGTCCGTAACCGGCATTGTTCACGAGCACGTCGAAGCCGCCGAAAATCTCGACCGCCTTTGCGGCCGCGGCCTCGGCTGCCGCCGCATCCGTCACGTCGAGCGGCAAGGTGATCATGCGGCCGTCGAAAGGCTCAGCCATTTCTTCGATCGTTTTAAGATTGCGGGCCGTGGCGATGACCTGATCGCCGCGCTGTGCTGCAGCGAGCGCGAGCCGGCGGCCGAAGCCGCTCGAGCAGCCTGTTATGAGCCAAGTTCTCATTATTTTGTCTCCGAGGTTAAGTTCACACGACACCCAAGGCGCGTTTCTTTCACTTGAGCGCCCTGATGAAAGTCGTCGGGACTGCATAAGGCGCGCCTTTACGATGACAAAAATCTAGGTGTTTAGGTTTGTTCTTTAAGTGACAGAATCGTATTCTCGGCGTTCAGTTTTGTTAGGGGCGTATGATGGAATGGAGTGACGTCAGAATCTTTCTTGCAATTGCGCGATCCGGCACGCTTGGCGGTGCCGCGCGTTCTCTTCAAACGAGCCATCCGACCGTCGGAAGGCGACTGCGCGCACTTGAGCAGGCGATCGGGCACACGCTCTTCCAGCGGACCGCCGACGGTCTCGTGCTGACCGAGGAGGGCCACGGGATCATCGCGCTGGCGGAGCAGATGGAAGAGGGCGCGCTGGGCATGGAGCGCCGGCTTGCGGGGCTGGAGCAGAATCTCAAAGGCAGTCTGCGCATTTCATCAGCGGACTGGTTCGGGGCCTACGTGCTGCCTTCCATCCTGGCGGATTTTTCCAACGCCTACCCCAATATCGACGTCGAGATCCTGACGGGCACGCGCCTGTTCAATCTCGCCCAGCGAGAGGCCGACGTCGCCTTTCGTATCGTTCCGTTCAACACTGCCGATGTCGTCCAGCGGCGGCTATTCACGCTCCAATACGGCGTCTACATCGCCGAGGATTCGCCTGCTCCCAAATATGGCGACGGAACCGGTTTCCGGCTGATTACACATGATACATCTACCGGTCAGTTCCCCGATATCGATTGGCTCATCAAGAGTTTCCCCAACGCGAGACCGATCCTGCGATCGAACAACCGCAACGTCCAGGGGCGCATGTGTCGGCAAGGTGTCGGGATCGCCGTGTTGCCTCGCGTAGTCGGAGATCAGATCGCCGGTATCCGCAGGCTGGAACTTTCAAAGTCGCCGCCGGCGCGAGATATCTGGATGGGATATCACCGGGACCTGAGACGTCTTCAGCGTCTTCGCGCGTTCATCTCGACCGTGTCTGCCCATCTCGTAAATGCAGGCGCGTGATATGCGATCAGGCCGAGCATCCGCTAGCCTCGACCCCGATCATATTCTTCTTGCGCGCGCTCAAGCTCGGAACCGTAGGTCATGGACCACGCATAGAGCGCTTCGAACGGTTGCTGAAGGGAGCGACCGAGCGAGGTGATGGTATATTCGACGCCAACCGGCGTCGTTGTTGTAAGCACTTCACGGTGGATGAGCCCATTGCGCTCCAGCCGTTTCAACGCGTCGGCGAGGGCTTTGTGCGTAATCCCGTCAAGACGACGCATGATCTCGTTGAAGCGTGACGGTTTGGTACATAGTACAGTCAGGATAAGGACAGACCACTTGTTAGCGATCTGCTCAAGCACCGGCCGCGCCTTCTCAACGTCCAACAACGTCTCGGCGGAAACAGCCTTGTGGCCAGGAGACGAGCAAGCTTTGATGAGCGGACCTTCGTCTGTTGTGGGCATCGGTATACACCTCGATATCTGCTTTACATATAGTGCGTAATTGACCGTAGGTATAGAGAATATATCTTAGCGCCATCAGTCTTGATGGAGTTAACATGAACAGACTAGCGAACAAGATTTCCCTCGTTATCGGCGGTGTCGGTGGCATTGGCGGAGCCATTTCTCAGAGGTTTGCCGGCGAAGGGGCGCAGGTCTACGCGACTAGCCGCAAGGGAGCCGAGAGCCAACCTGAGTCAGCCGGCATGGGCAGCATCCGAACGGTTCGGGCAGATGCCAGCGACAGCGCCGATCTTCAGCGTGTCTTCGAGCGGGTCCGATCGGAACAAGGCCGCATCGACGTGCTCGTCGTGAATGCGGGCCTATCCGAACACGCACAATTAGAAGACATTTCCGAGGATCATTTCGATCGGACATTCGGCCTGAACGTGCGAGCTCTCGTATTTGCGGCACAGGGCGCCGTCGACATCATGCAGCCGGGCGGAACGATTGTGCTGATTGGCTCCATCGCGGGCGGTATCGGCACCAAAGGCTATGGCGTCTACGGTGCGACCAAAGCCGCCGTCCGTTCGTTCGCACGCACATGGGCCAACGAACTTGCTCCCAAAGGCATACGCGTAAACGTTGTCAGCCCTGGGCCGACGGATACTGCGATGATGGCGGCCGCCTCACTGGAAATTCGAGATGCACTGTCCAAGATGATCCCTCTTGGGCGTATGGCCAGACCTGATGAGGTGGCAGCCGCTGCCCTCTTCCTCGCAAGCGACGAGAGCAGTTTTACCACGGGTGCAGAAGTAGCCGTGGATGGGGGCATGGCTCAGGTCTGACACCTGCCTTCGACAAGCGCCGGAGACGGCACCCAAGCAGATGTTTGCTTTTTCTGATCAAGACAGCATTGGCGAGGCAGGCAACCTTCCAGCAGGACCTGCCGCAGGGCCGAAGGGGACAGGCTTCGACCGCCCCTCGCCAGCTCGAACGTGAACTACCTTGATGCAGTTCAGATCCGGGCGCCGCCCGTGGCATCGATCACCAGGCCCGTCGTCCAACGCGCATCGTTCGATGCAAGGAAGGCGATAACGTCGGCGACATC
This sequence comes from Rhizobium sp. BK379, assembly GCF_014193955.1. Classification (NCBI taxonomy): domain Bacteria; kingdom Pseudomonadati; phylum Pseudomonadota; class Alphaproteobacteria; order Hyphomicrobiales; family Rhizobiaceae; genus Rhizobium; species Rhizobium sp. BK379. Next base: position 130,280 of record NZ_JACIAD010000011.1, on the reverse strand, counting down.
CTCTGCCTTGCCACCGCGCGAGAAGACCGAGAGCGCTTCGGCGCCGGCGCGCGCGTCAGGCGAAGCCAGCCACTCCGCATTCATATCGGTTTCGGTCACATCCGGCAGCACGGCATTGACTGTGATCGCGCGCGCCGCAAACTCCGGTGCAAGCGCCAACGTCAAAGTCTCCAGGGCGCCCTTGGAAGCAGCATAGGCCGGATGGGTCGGTTCCGCGATACGTGTAAATCCGGTGGAGACATTGATGATCCGGCCGTTGTCGCGGACGTGGTCGGCGACTACCTGGATCAGGAAGAACGGCGCCTTGTAGTTGATCGTCATCACTTCATCAAACGCGGCTTCACTTGTCTGCTTCAAAGGCAGTGCTGGTGCAATACCTGCGTTGTTCACCAGAATGTCGAGAGCAGACGAACCGGTTTCTGCACGCGCCGCTTCGCCGAACTGGGTCCATAGGCTATCGGCAGCTTCCTTACCCTGTCGAAGGTCGCTTTTTACCGCAACGGCTTTCACGCCAAGCGTCTCGATATCGCGCACCGTTGCGCTGGCCGCATCCGCATTGGCGGAGTAGTGCACGCCGATTAGCGCGGCACCTTCCCTTGCGAAGGCAAGCGCAGCCGCCCGGCCGATGCCGCGCGAACTTCTAGCGTGCCTTGTCCGTGTTGCCTGGAAGTTGCAATCGATGGGCAGTATCGCGCTACCTTGACGAAATGTATGAAACATCCAGCACCGCGGCTGGCCACAACCGAAATCCATCTGACTTCGATCTCATCGAGCGGCCATTCACGCGGCCTTACGCGGGGCTGCCGATTATGGGCGGTTGTATGTTGTCCGTGAGAGCTGCGCCAGCACTTCAGTGCTGAGCGTGCCTCTTGTCCCTGGGTGACGAAGGCGACCTTCATCGGCATAAGAATAGGTCTGTTCTTCAGCGGGACCGAACGTCATGAAGACTGCAACGCGATCCTGTGTAAAAGCGATGCGGCGGAGGATCGCGCGGCTCAGGGTGAAAGCCTTTTGCGCATCCAGATGAAGTGGGCGAGCGGCCAGCTCGCAAAACCTTCGTAGGCTTCGGTCAACAAATGTCGGCATCTGGCCGGCGTGCTCGATGCGCACGTCGAATATGATTGCATCACCCGCTTTGACACCGAGCCCTCTTGCCGGAAGGCTCTCGACCACGCCTTTCAAGTGAGATCGCGGGCGAACCTTCAACGTTGCCGGCGAATCGTCCCCCTGGTCTTGCAGATAGAACGCAATCTTGTAGACCCTGAACGTGTCGTCGGCAAAGATACTGCCATCCTTGCAGCGAGGATGGTGCGGGACATCGTTGTGCCATGACGACGTCGTGTTGATCATCAGGTCGCACTCGCCGGTAAGAACGACTTCGAGAGGATCGGTAATTTCCTTCAATCGAGCAAGGATGACGTCAGATGTCAAAAACCGCGCGACTTCCTCTGTCGTGTACATGGCGTGTAGCTGAAACTTGCCGCCATACAAATAGCGGCCGTTAGCCTTGAGCGATCGCCTGACGACCGGCCGCAAACTTTTCGCCTCCTGCGGGGTCAATAATCCTCTTATGATCGCAAAGCCATTGGATCGCAGTTCCTGTCGCAGCTGAGTGGTCACCGAGATATCTTTGGTGACATTTGCAAGTCGTGGCACTTCGCGGATTAAAGGTTCCATGTCAGCCTCCTGACGCCCTCGAGGCACCCCAGCCCTTACGAACTATCACCCATAGTTGAGCACTTAACAAACTACCCTTTGGAAGGGCGGTATCATCATAAGGTTCAGTCCATCACCGAAAGTGGTAGATGCTTCGTCTGCGCGCTTCCACCGCTGGAGAGTGTTGTGGCTGTCGACCAAACTTAGTTCGCAGCGAGTTTGCCCGTTCGAGCGACCGGCCAGAAGAAGCCTGTAGGATTCAGCATTACGACGCCGTCCAGGGTGGACCGGCGCCCGGGTTGCTGCAGGCATAATTTACCTATACGAGAATCTAACTTTTTGTTGATGCATCCAAAAGATGCACCGGCCGAAGTATCTTTAGTCCAAAATTGGTAGGGAACAAATTACTGGGAAAACGGTTTTTACGCCGCCCTGTTAGACGGATGCTCCTGGCAGGCCTGAGGATGTGCGATGGACCGTGTACTTGTTGCCTTCATTCGACACCGGGTGATCGGCAACGCAAATGTCGACCTGGGGGAGCTTTTGGACGCTGCCGACCGGTTTTTCAACGGCAAGCTTGAGCCGCGTGAATTTTTCAGTGCCCTCAATCAGGTCTCACGCGACCGCCGTATTCGGCGCCGAAACCGGGTCACCGCCAACGACGAGCACAATGGCTACAGCTGATAGAAGTCTGAGTTCTCCTGCCGCTCGTCGGGGCGGCACTCCTGCGCGGGGCCTCACGTTGGCTTTAAACGCGTTGACGGTTGCGGAACAGGATTTATCGCATGTACGCCGCATGCCGAAGCACATAAGCATACTTGGTGCGTTTCGTAGATCAAAAGGCGGCAGTCCGCGCAGGCGAGTAATGCTGCCGTACTCGAAGATGGAAAGACAGCGAACGCCAGCTCCCCCTGACTACTACCCCGACCATGTCATAGTGAGTATCAGAACTCGCTGTTTGAGCGTATATTGTGTTCATCGGCCTCATTAACTCATGGTAGTGGTCGCTTGGGAGTGCGCTTTGCTTCTGCCGTTCTGCCGCAGGAGCATAGAAATGTTGCTACCCGTCATATCACTCTCGGATTCCGAAATTGAACTGGTTACGAGTGCTGTCCGCGAATGGTGCCGCACGCGCCACTGCGGCATCGACAGCATTGAGGGTCGCCGGGCTCTCAGTATTGCAATCGATCTTGCTCAGTCCAAATACGATGAGGCGTCGCTTGTCTCAGAGTTGCTGCAACGACTGACGCCGCTAGATGACGCGCCGGGACAACTTCCACAATCGCGCGTCGGGTGACCCGAAGGCCGCACGGCTTCTTTCTTACTCGTGTCCCCGCCACAAGCCGGGCGTTTCCCGGCCGCCGCAGCCCAGTGCGACGGTCTTCGCCTCAATGCTCTGTAGCACTCCGTGGTGCCAGAGGCGCGCCTTTCGGGCGCGGCTGGTTTCAGAGTCGAGATCCAGTCTGACAACGATGACATTGGGCACGATATGCAGGTTGGGAAGGCACTTGATCTCGGCCTGGTGCAGCCTGGAAATATGGGGCTGCTGTGCCCCGGTCTCGATCGAGGGCGAATGCCCCCGGCACTTTGGGCTTGTCGAGCGCCGGAAGATCGGCGCAGTGAAGACGCGAGCAGGGCCGTAGAAGGAGGCGATCTCGCTGTGGTCCGATCGAATTGGCGATCACGTCACTGCGGAACAGTGAAGCGGCGCGGTAGCTATCGACCATCGTGAACGCTGCCTGATACGTTCGGCCACGATTCCGAGAAACCTTAATTGATCTCGACTCGCGCCAGGATGAGCGAATGCCGACTATCATTGGCGCTTCGCAACGCAAGTCTCCCATGCACGGCACACGGGGCACCTCAGACTGAAGTCCCAAGATCGGAACTGCTCGAGCTCGGATCGCGTTATCATTTTCCGGGGAACCAAGGAGGTTTTTCATGAGCGACAACGCAATGTCCAAGGGATTTTCAAAGTTCGCATCCGCCATTGCAGACCTTTCCGGAAAGCCGGCGACCTTCGTGCTCGCCGTTGTTCTTGTCCTGGCGTGGGCAGTCTCCGGCCCCTTTTTCAACTATTCCGAGACCTGGCAGCTCGTCATTAACACGAGCACGACGATCGTTACCTTCCTCATGGTCTTTGTTCTTCAGAACTCGCAGAACCGCGATGGCAAGGCTCTTCAGGCGAAACTGGACGAGCTGATCCTGACATCGCAGGCACAGAACAAGTTCGTCGGTATCGAGAAGCTGGAGGAACAAGAGCTTCGGGAAATGAGCCGAAAGCTGGCGGAAAAGGCCGAGTGTGTCGAGGAGGTCGCCGAGGACAAAGCCGAGGAACGGGAGCGCAATCCTACTTAGGCGCCCTGTCTCGGTGCTACAGACGGCGGTTGGGTCGCCGCCGACGAGAAGCCTTGCATCGAAAGCGCGCAAGTAAGATTCCTAGCCCTCCTACGGTGCCTCCCGCCAACGCGCCCGACGCTGCGTTCAGCCCGTAGAGCTGAAGGGTGAACATGGCTTCCAGCACGAGGATGGCGCATGCGGCAGCGACTGCGATTTCCCTGATCATGGATACCTCCGGCGACGACGTTTAAACCATTGTACGATGCTGCAGTTCCACTAGTTCGCGATCGGCCAACACTAATCAACCGTCATGTAACGTCACGACGTCGGAGGTCGCTGCTTTCGAAACGCGCGGCCGCTCGATATCGCCGCGCGAACCGCCCGAACCCGATTACGTTGTCCGGTTCTCGGCCAATCTTTCCAACTCTTCGGCCTCGAGCCGCTCGATGCCGATCATGTGGTTTCCAGCCTCACTCGACCTGATGAGTTCGTCGACCTTCACCTGGAGCGCCGCCATGTCCCTATTCTGACTATGCTGCATGATTAGGAGAAGGAAGAGCGACACGAGCGTGCCGAACATTGCCGACAAAAGATGCCACTCCTTTGGCGGACCGAGAGCAAAACCGACGGCGCACCAGACCACGACGAGAGCGGCGGCTCCTGCAAGGACGAGAGAATGCCCCGCCAGAGAAACGACGGTTTCCGACAGGTTGAGGAACGCGGCTCGGATCTTCATCCGGTGGAAATGGTTTCAAGAGGCGTGGGTTCCGTCGCTCGGCATAGGAACTCTGCCGCACCCGCCCCCCATCTGATCGATGTGCCGTATGGATCACCGATGTCGCCGCTGGCAAGCGCCGCGGGCACCGCTTCCGTGGTCCATGGTGAAAGACATGACCGCGACGAACGCCAGATATACTCCAAGCACTGGATGTTTCTATTAGTTAGGTAAACATCGTCATACCGCTAGCTCATCAGCCTTTAGGAGAAGGCGAGCATCGTTCGCCCGGAAGTTTTGTTCGTCGCTGAATTACGGCGTCAGAGGGGTTAAGTCCGGCAGTTAGAAACGATCTATTTGGTTGGCGTTACGGCAACTTCGCGAGCTCGTCCTGGGTCATGGATACGTTCGTGAACCACCTGGCTCGCGACCTGGATGCGAGCACGCCAGCCCGTCAACCGCTGGCATGTCCAATCCCTGCTTCACACTGGCAATCCCAATAGGCAGTCTCACCTCTTCCTCGGAGACAACGACTTCGACAATGGCTTGTCGTCTGGCATGGATGATTCCGGTAGTTGAAAAGACGGCGCTGCCAGTGGCTGGCTCGGCAAAGGTGCTCTTGAAGCATATGCGTTCACACCATCTCGCGCAGAAATGTTTAGATCGCTCTAAAGTTCCTCATTATCACAAAGGAAGCATGCCAGATAGCGCACCTCAGCAGCCGCCTCCCCTGCTCTACTCGACTGCGCCCAGATCTTGGAACGACTGCCGTTGCTCCATGGACGCCTCGGCGTCGGCGATAACACGAAATGCCTTGCCCTGGGACCTCAGCTCCTTGGCTGTCTTTATGGCATCGGGATAGAGAAGTTTCGGCTCATTGTCCCTATCGCGTCCATCCGGATCGAGCGAGCTCAGAGCAATCACCTGGAACCTCGGCAGCACGGCGTCTTCATTGTGATCCACGGCGGTCTATCCCTCGTTTCCGTCGGAAACAAAATCGTCGGGCACAGTCTCGCGCGCCGTGGCCAGCGCTCTCGCCTTTTCAAGCCACTTCTTGTTCAAAACGTCCTCGATTGCGAATACGACGTCGTCGGTACTCCAATCAGCGTCCTCGAGTTCGCGGATGAGCGCGGCGAGTTTTTCGGTGATCACGCCAACCAGCTCGTCATCATCTGCGTGCCTTGACTGCCTCATCGAAGGTTCCTCGCTTTATTTTCCGGTAACGCGGATTGCACCCGAATCCCCCAGGCTGCGCTGGACCGCCGGGATTTTGTCGGGTGTGATTTCGACGGACACCTCGATGTCACCCTCGAGAGCGGCGTCATGTCGGACGCCGCCAGGATGCGATGCGTCGCCGCCTGACGGCAGCGAACCGGCACTGTTGCGCTTACCGTTTGCCTGTATGAAAATGTCAGGCCGGGAAATACGATGCTGCTGAACCAGATGTTCGACTGCAATGTCCGCCGCCTCACGTGTCCCAAACGTTGCCGTGATCGTTGTCGTACTGTTGTGCGCCATCTAAGCTCTCCCTTCATGACCTTGCTAACAGCAACCCCGAACCGACGTCGGAGTTCCACATCTGTCATGGATTCAAACGCCGACTTTGCGGGCTTTAGAGATGATGGCGTTGATCTGCTCAGCGAACAGACACCGCGCTGCGAGGATTGGAAGAGCCCGCCCGGAGCCGGGCTTGCCGCTGAAATCGACCGAACTGTGCATAGGTGGCGGCAAAATGATACGCTCGGCGTGCTGCAGGATGTCCACTAGTTGTCAGGCATCGCCGGCTCTTTCCCCACCTATACGATCGACAACATCATGTCCTCGCAGCTCTTCGCCGCGACGCAGGAGAGGGCAATCGGAGCGATACCGTCGAAGCAGCGTAAAACGTTTCGACCTCAATCGAAACGGAACCGCTAGGATGGATACGAGCGCAGGCTTCGACGCTGCTTTAGCCTTGATCGACCACATCGAAGCGGCGATCATGCTCCTCGAACTTCTTGGTGAAATGGCGCTCGCTGGACCGGTCTTCTCGGGAAGGGAGATGATCTTTTCAGAGCGGAAGCTATCGTGCCCCCTGGGGCTAGCCAATCATATGATGATTGAGGTCTCTAATCCGGAGTGACTGTCGAAGGCGGCCGGATGTCAGTGACGGGCCGGTTTCCATTGTCGCCGTTGAACTCATCGGAAGCATTCTGATTGGCTTCCGTGACATCGGCAGCTTCTTTTTCAGTTGCCTCATGCTGCTCTTCGGCACGCCGCCAATGGTCTGCGTGCTGGCCATCCGGGCGACCTTCATCCTCCCAGATCTTATAGGCGCGCTCACGCCGCTGCTGTTCTCTGTCCATGATGCTCCTCCTATCAGGCATAGGATAAGTTCCCTCCCCGCTGAACGTTCCGTCGAGTGACTGCAACGCCGTGGAAAAAGGTGAGGAAAAAGGGGAACGGCCATCGGCAGAACGTAATTGGTCCGACGATTGGGAGGCTCGTGCGGTATTGGACGCCTTCACCCCACGATCAAATCACGAGACGCATTTCACGGTCTCTCTGGATTCCTCTCCGGCACGAAACGCTCCAGCCTGGCAAACCGCAGACGAACGCGTCAGCGCGGCGGTTGTTGTGAAAGACGCTCAGTTCAAAGCTTTGCGCTTTTTGTTTCTTTGCGCCGGCTAGCCGGCACATGTTTCGAGGATCGGTGTCATCCGCTTCACATGCGTCGGTCCGTTCGAGCACCTTCTCCGGAGTAAACGCACGTTACGGCAGCGGCCACCAGAGATTGTTTACGCGTTCAACTGTCTCGGCCACCGCTTTTAGCAAAGCGGGTTCCGGCATACGTGCGCAATTGGCGAAGACCCTCCATTGCTGCGCGTTCATTGCCTCACGTCACGGGGTGATAGGTAAGCACATCATCCGAAAAGAACTGATCTGTCTGCAGATCCGACCGGCGTCGAGCCGTGCACTTACTTGCCGTCTGACCCGTCAGTTGTTATGCATCTGGCTTCGGCATCTCGGAAATTCGTGAGCGAGATCGTGGTCCTGCAGACAAAGGCCTCCGACGACTGACAGGATCAAAACCATCCTTTGCGCCAAAACCAGAGCAGCGGCGCGACGGCGCTCAAGATAATGATCGTCCATGCAAAGGGATACCCCCAGGTCCAGCTAAGCTCCGGCATGAACTTGAAATTCATTCCCCATACTCCAGCCATTAACGTGGGCGGCACACCAACGACAGACGCGATTGTCAGCACTTTGAAGATGTCGTTCTGTTCGATGGTGATGAAGCCCAGAACTGCGTCCAGCAAGAACTGCGTTTTGTCGGAAAGATGCGTCTCGTAGTCGCTCAGCGAAGCGACATCCTTCGTCACGGCGTGGAGCTGGTCTCGAAATTCGTCCGACAGCATATCGTGACACACATCCAACGTGAAAGCGGCCATCCTGCCAACACCGAGGAGCACGTCTCTGGCCTTTGACGATCGATCACCGAGTGCCCCAACCTTGGACAGCGCCCGACGGAGCGTAAAATTGGAGCTGTGAGGAGATGCCGAGCCTTTGAGGTCTCCCTTGAAAACTGTCTTGGACACCTCATCGACGGCGGACGCCAGGTGTTCCAGCACGTCTGCGCCGCGGTCCACGATTGCTTCCAGCAGCGCAACGAAAACCCCCATGCCGCTAGCCAACGTTGCGTCGTGCACCAGCCGCTCAGCAACTGCATCGAAAGCGGCTTGGCTGTCATAGCGAACTGTTATCAGAAAATCGCGGCCGACGATAAAACCTGCCGGGGAAAGCTCGGCATGCTCGAGCGTCGCGTGTGCAATGACCGGCGCACTCAGATAGATGCGATTGCCCTCTTTCGACAACCTGCTCGACGCTTCGATCTCGCTTAGTGCTTCGCGCGTCGGTACCCTCACCTTCGCCCGGCGCCTGACAAATTCGATCTCCTTTTCGTCGGGATTGAGCAAGTCCATCCAGATCACGTGACCCGGCAAATCGTCATCGGCTCCGCCCGACCTGACGGTGCCCTCGGTGTCGCGGTAAATTTTCAGCAAACGGTACTCCTTGAAAATCGGGAGAGAAGAATCCGCTATACCCGACCAATGCTGAGCGGCTATCGGATCGTTAAGGAGATAGTCCAGAGACCACTAAAGTCATGTTGAGCTGATATTTTGGCTTGCCTCACCCTGCACTCCGTCAACGGATAGTCGCTGCGGGTGACCAGTGACATCCGAGGAATTATCGTCGCAGATATCGCTGATGTCGTCATACGAGTTGCGTAAAAATCGCGCCGCCCGAGAGTGATCCATATGCGTCCGGGAGGACAAAGGAACATCTACTTTGTGCGGTTGTTCTTCTTTCCATGACCGACAAGGTGAACACTCTACTCAATCAACTGCGCGAACCCAATCGCATCTACCAGGGTCTAGCTGATCAGGAGACGGCAAGGAAGCTGGCTGACCTCCTGGAGGAGGCCGTGTCGGGCAAGGCCCCTCAGAGCACCCGTGACATTCTGATAGCGGCGGCGCGTCGCTTAATCAACCAGTCGATACTCGCGCACTGGCACCGCACTTAACCACATTTGGGGCTCTCTTGTTTCTCGATTAGGAGGCGAGCCCTGCTTGCACCCTTCAGATCATTTCGTACTGCGTTTACGATCGATTACGCTCAACGGGCGGTCACTCACGGGGAGCGCAGATCCTCGAGATCGATGTCGCTTCTCGTAGACAGCGGGCTCTCCTTGGCGAATGCCAGAAGGTAGCGCTCATGGGCAATCGAGAAGAAGCGCAATGAGCCGATATTCTCCACCGGCCGGATGAACCGAGATTGACGGGGCCTGCCTCGATATGGCGGATGATGTCATCGATCGTGCCGCTTTCGCTATGCATGCGGATATCGGGATACTCCTGCCGATGCGCGACAGCAATACCGGCAGCACGCCGGTCGTTGCCGGATAGACCGTGCCGATCGCGATCTTGCGGTCGTCTTGCCGGCGATTGAGCGGGCGATCTCTCGCGACAGTCCAGCTCGCTCAGTGTCCTCACCGAGCGCTCATAAAGGACGCCCCTTCAGGACGTGAAATTCTAAGTAATTGATCAGATGCACAGGACTGCCACTAGCTGGGTTGAATCGCACCAACGGGTGCATCGCTTTTCCCCTGACACGATCAAGCTGCAGCGCGCCCAACAAGTTGACAAAGGACAACAGCTGATCAGACTGTTGGTCATGGCAACAACGATTGACTTCCTGGAAATGCGGGCTTTCGTTGCGGTCGTGACGGAGGGTTCGTTCACGGCCGCTGCGCAACGCCTCGACACCGACAAAGCGCGCGTGAGCCGTACAGTTCGGCGCATGGAAGAAAAGCTCGGTGCGCGCCTGCTCAATAGATCGACCCGACATCTCAGCGTTACCGACGTTGGTCGCGATTATTTCGAGAGAGCGTCTTCGATATTGGCTGCTGCGGAAGCTGCGGAGGCTGCCGTGGCCCAGCAAGCGCAGGAACCTCAGGGTCGGTTGAAGGTGACCGCAGGGGTCGAATTCGGAACAACCCAGGTCGACGCCTGGATCGCCGATTTCCTCCAGCGCTGGTCGAAGGTTTCGGTAGAGACCGAGTACACGAACAGGCTCATCGACCTCGTCCACGAGAGCTTTGACGTCGCCATCCGCATTGGACCTCTGCAGGACTCGGGTCTTTCCGCTCGGAAGCTGGGCGAGCTGTCCTACGGTCTCTATGCCTCGCCAGAGTATCTTCGCAGCCGACCCGACATCCAAGGTGTGCCTGACCTCGCGGATCACGATCTGATCATGCACACTCCCCGAGGACGCCCTTCCTGGACTCTGGTTAACAGCAATCAGATCGAAAAGATCGCCCGGACGCCTCGGTGCGTGGTCAACAATACGATCACCGCACGAAACCTCGCTCTCTCTGGTCTCGGGATCGTTCAGCTACCCCAGTATTTGGCATTGCAGCACATCGGCGACGGGACCTTGGAGGTCGTCCTTCCGGGCTGGGCACGGAGTACGGTTCCCGTTCACGCGGTCTTCGCCTCGACGCGATACATGGACCCCAAGGTTAGGCGGTTCATTGATCTCTGCCGCGAACGGTTCAGGGACAACCTCTCGCCCTCGAACTAGTGCCGCTTCGATTGTCCGCATCAGGGACAACAGTCAGTTGCTCGGGCTCGCACTGTTATGCCTCCGAACAAAACCGCATCTCAGGTCGTGCCGCGGACGAAGCCCAAGCGAGGTTCGCCGCAGGCACCACGACATGTTGGCGGGCCTCCGCCGTTCAGAGAGAGAAACGGAAAATGACTCAAATAATCGGAATCATCGGCTCCGGCCTCGTTGGCAAGGCAGTCGCTCGCCTGGCCGTCGCAGCTGGGTACCACGTCGTGATCAGCAACTCCCGCGGGCCGGAGACGCTCGCTGACCTCGTAGAGGAACTCGGCCCTCTTGCCCGCGCAGGCACGGTCGGGGAGGCTATCGCGAGCGCCGATATCGTCTTGATCGCGATCCCGTTGGCGACATTCGAGGCGCTGCCAGCCGACAAGCTCGCGGGAAAGATCGTTCTCGACCAGAGCAACTATTACCCCGGCCTTGGAGAGTTTCGCAGAGCGGATCTCGACAACGGCGAACTGACGTCGAGCGAACTCGTGCAGCGACACCTTCGAGGCGCGAAGGTCGTCAAGGGAATGCACAATCTCGGCTGGATCCACATGGAAGGTAACGCACGTCCGAAGGGCGACGCCCGCCGGACGACGCTCCCCATCGCGGGAAGCGATGCAGCTGCCAAGGAGGTCGTCATGCGCTTCATCGAAAACATCGGATATGACGTTGTCGACGCTGGCTCCCTCGCCGATAGCTGGAGGATCGAACCCAATACAGCGATCTACTTTACGCCCTATGCGCCAAAGATCCCTGACGGCTTGACGGAAGAAGAGGCGAAGAAGGTCTACAAGCAGCCGGGCGAACCACTGTCGCCATCCGAGGCGCGGAAGCTGATCGAAACGGCCGTACGTCCATCGCCGATCGGAGGGACGCTTGAATCCATGCCGGCCGTCCACGTCGCCCTGTTCCTTGAACTCGCCAGTGGTGACACGATCAAGAAGTGAGTGCCGGGGCGCCCGTGCGCGGGCGCCCTCTCGCTTTCCTAGCTGCTTCTGGAGACCTGAATGACGGCGACAATCGGCTTTTCGGAGATGAGGGTATTCGTCGCCGTCGTAACGAATGCGTCCTTCACGGCAGCAGCGCAGCGGCTCGACACTGACAAGGCGCGGGTGAGCCGGATCGTGCAACGGATCGAGGAAAAGCTCGGCGCCCGACTGCTCAATCGTTCGACAAGACGGCTCAGCGTAACCGAGGTCGGCAGGGATTATTTCGAGCGGGCGTCCTCGATTTTGGCGGCTGCCGAAGCGGCCGAAGCTGCGGTTGCCCACCAACATCAGGAACCGCAAGGGCGCTTGAAGATCACCGCGACGCCGGAATTCGGAACCACCCGCGTCGACAACTGGATCGCGGCATATCTCAAGCTGTGGCCGAAGGTGGCGGTAGAGACCGTCTACTCCATCAGGTTCGTCGACATCATTCACGAGGGCGTGGACGTCGCCATTCGTCTCGGCACACTGCCGGACTCCGATCTTTCTGCGCGGAAGCTCGGGGAGATCACCTACGGCTTATACGCAAGCCCGGAATATCTTCAGCGGTCGCAGCCGGTTCGGTCCGTCGGCGATTTGAACGAACACGAGCTCGTCATGAAATCGTCGAAGGGACGCCCGAGCTGGACGCTCGTAAACGGCGAGACCACCGAAAACATCTTCCGCTCGCCCCGATGCTCGGTCGACAATATCGTCGCGGCCAGGAACCTGGCAGTCGCCGGGCTTGGCGTCGCGCACCTTCCTCGCTTCATGGCATGTCCCGATGTCGAACGAGGTACTCTGGTTCACCTGTTACCAGAGTGGGCGGGCACGCCGATGCCAGTCCACGCGGTCTTTGCGTCCACGAGGTACATGGATCCGAAGGTAAGAAGCTTCGTCGATCTATGTCGGGGATCCTTCAGCCAGGACTAAACGAGGTCTGATTGGGCGTTCCTACGGGATTGTTGCTCATCGAAGCAACAGATTGAGGTGACTGCGGCGTCTAATCCCCTTCGATGGACATCCTTAAGTCTCATGCCGACGCAAGCACCCCAGCGTCGAAGCTTGAAGTCAAAGGAACGAAGATGAAAATCGGAATATTGAATGCCGGCAACGTTGGCGGACGCCTTGCGCGCGCCTGGGCTGCCGCAGGCCACGACCTTGTCATTGCAAAGGACGGAGAGGATCGGAAGCTCGCACCGCTCTTGGCGGAGTTGGGAGGAAAGGCCCTCCTTGGCACCATTCGGGAAGCCGCCGAGTTCGGCGAGGTTGTGCTATTTTCGGTCTACTGGCCGCGGGTAGAGGCGATCGTCGCCGAAGTCGGCGACGCGCTCGACGGCAAGATTGTTATCGAGACCATGAACCCGCTCGACGTCACGTCGGACTTCGTGCACTTCCATGACGTGGAATTCATGCGCGACAGCTCGACCTCCGAGAACCTTCAGCAGCGCTTGCCAAAGGCGCGTGTCGTGAAGGGCTTCAACCTTCTCGCCGCCCCGGTTCTTGAAGCAGCCGCCTGGTCGGAAGCGCCTGTCGGCCCGGCCGTCTTCTACGCAACCGACGACGTTCAGGCCGGACAGATAACCCGGAGCCTGGTGGTCGATGCCGGATTCCGGCCAGTCAATGCTGGGCCCTTGAAGGCGGCCCGTCAGATCGAACAGGTTGCCGTGCTCCTGCACAAGGTTGCAGACAATGAGTTCAACGGCGACGCCGATCTCATACGATTGGCCATGACGGTCATCGAAGCGGCTCCCGGCCCGATCGCGCGCGACCGCGTCGCCTGACGCAACCCTATCGACCTCTTTTGAAAATGAAGGAACATTCCATGTCGCAGACACTCAAGGGAAAGACCGCGCTCGTGACGGGAGGGTCGCGGGGCATCGGCCGGGCGATCGCAGAACGTCTTGCAAAGGAAGGCGCAACCGTCGCCCTCACCTACAACGCAAACAGGTCGGGTGCCGACGAGGCCGTGAAGTCTATCGAAGATGCCGGGGGTGCGGCGTTCGCACTTCATGCCGATCTGGCGGATGCAGAAACTATCCCGTCCCTGTTCGACCAGCTTGGTCGCGAACTGACGGAGCGCAACGGAGCTTCCTCCCTCCATATCCTGGTCAACAATGCCGGAAACTCCGGATGGGGCGGGCTGGCGGATGCTACGCCGCAGAGCTGGGATGAGATGGTTGCAGTCCATGCGCGCGCACCTTTCTTCGTCGTGCAGGCAGCGTTGAAACGCCTTGCGGACGGCGGTCGCATCATCAATGTGTCCTCTGCGGCTGGCGCTCGGCCAATGGCCGTGGTTCCGATCTATTCAATGGTCAAAGCCGCCATCAACAATCTCACGCATGCGCTCGCCGCCGAACTTGGCCCGCGTCGTATTACCGTGAATGCCGTCGCGCCAGGTTGGATCAGCACGGACATGAACGCGGCCGTTCGCGAGAATGCAGAAATGGTGAAGGCGATCGAGGCAGATACGGCGCTGGGTCGCTTTGGCGAAACCTCCGACGTCTCGGCTGTGGTGGCCTTCCTCGCATCCAATGAAGGTCGGTGGGTCACCGCGCAGGTGATCGAAACGAGCGGCGGATATAAGCTGTAGCCTGCGAAAGTCGGGTCCATCTGCGGTGGCGGCGCATTTGCGGCCACCGCCGGTGTCAGAAATCTTAGCTCAACATTCGAACAAGCTCTTCCGGGACGAAGCCTGGAGTTGCGATTGGCGCCTTAAACCGCCAGCATCGACTGGGCAGAAGAGCCCGCACGGCGCTTGACCCGGAATGTCCCTGCCGGCAGAGGCCGCAGGATTTCTTCTTCCCCCTGAAGCCCATCGAGCCAAGCCATGCGCTGATCGCGTGTCAGAACCGCCATCTGCCGATCGTGGTAGGGCACGATATCCGCATTCGCTTCGATAGTCAGAATCGCGTAGGCCTCCGGCCATCCACTGGTCTCGGGCCGCCAAATCCCTGCGAAATAGAACCAGTCACTGTTGGCGAGCGAGAAGCTGAAGTTTTTGTGGCGAAACTCGGAAGCCGGCACCAGACAGCGGTGGGCTGGAAAGGTCCGTCCTTCCGATCGGACGACATTGACGGCGCCCGGGCCGCCCTCGCGGGGACGCAGCCCCCATGGCAGCTCGACCATCTCCACATCGCCGTCATGGCGTCTTATGATGACGCGGCGCTCGTCGAGCGGGGCGTCGGACTGGAAAACCTTCGCGCTCATCGTAAATAGAACATATCAGGAACCTCTACTTCAAGCAACCAACCTGAAATGGGGAACGCATGTGTAATGATTATCGACTGACGGTGGACGCTGCCTCGATCGCCAAGGACTTCTCCGATCTTAAGATCAAGATCCGCTTCGGCGAGGGCATACCGAACCTCCAAGCGCGTGAGGATATCAAGATCACCGATGTCGGGCCAATCGTCCGGTCCATTGATGGCGTTCGCGACGAGGCTGAGCTCGTGCAGCGGCGCTGGAGCTGGCCGGGTCCGAACAAGCGGCCAGTGTATAATTTCCGGTCAGAAGGACGGGAGTTTACTTCCAACCGCTGCCTGATCATTGCCGACGGCTTCTACGAGTTCACCGAACCGAAGGTCCCTAAAAAGAAACGCAAGGACAAGTGGCTGTTCACGAAAAAGGACGAGCCGATCTTCTGCATCGCGGGCACCTGGCGCGAAACGCCGGAGGTGGGGCCGGCATTCACCATGCTGACGATGGAGCCGGGACCGGACATCGCGCCCTACCATGACCGTCAGATCGTCATCCTCGAACGCGACGCATGGGCCGGCTGGCTCGATCCGACCGTTTCGGCAAAGTCGTTGATCAGGCCGCTCTCAGCGGGCACCCTGACTGTGGAGCAGGTCGGCTAAAACGACGCCTTCGAGACGATCGCCATAAGACAGCCGATAACAGATAGGGCGGACCGGGGAACGTGGGATCAAAATACCGTTTACGCACGATCGGCCTCTCGGCAGGCAATGATGCCAGTCTCCTGGCGGCCAGTATTGAACCAGACCACGCTGGGCGACAGCAAATTGACGATACCGTCTGCGAGGATGGCCGCGTCGACGCTTCTTCTCCACAATATCAGTCACGACGACTGCTGTTTACAAGGTCAACGTTCCGCGGCGATGGTTGCCACCATCACGCCGCGCTTCGGCAGCCCCAATGTTCGCAAGCAATGCGATCACCATCAACATGCTCGGACCCTTCGCGGTTCTGGAAGACAATATTTCGAACATTCAGGATCGCGACAAGGCGATCTCGATCGATGCCATGATGGTGGTGTCGAAAACGTCGACGAGTCGGATGTTGCGCCGCGTAGTAAACCAATGATTTGGCAGCCTCGGACTAAGGTCCGGTGGACCCCGGACTGAGGTCCCGGGTCTGGAACGAGTGCTCGGCGCGAAGGTTTGGCCTCCCAGCGGAATGGTCCGCTAAAGGAGGAAACATCGTGAAAATTAGAGCAGCAATCGCAACTGCCGTGCTCCTGACCTCGAGCGCCGCATTCGCTCAGTCGGCCATGCCGTCGGAGAAGGTCATCACTTTCGTCCAGAAGGCTCCTGCTCCCAAAGAACGCGTGGTCGTCAAGGAGAAGATCGTCGTCGGACAGGCTCTTCCTGACACCGTTGTCGTGACGCCAATCCCTGATGAAACTGGCTACGCCTACGCCATCGTCAACGATGAGCGCGTGATCGTCGAACCTTCCACCCGCAAGGTAATCCAGGTCATCCAGTAAGTCACTTGAGCCGCGATCGGTAGGCGGCGACAGCCGTCAATCATCAACAAGCGGCGACACCGGCCGCAGCACAGATTTTCCGCTGCGGCCGCGCTGCCGTGCAGAATTCGGAGAGTTTATCATGAGACACACTAATCTTGCAGCGGTCCTGGCCGCACTATCACTGAGCGTCTCGCCGCTAGCAACCGCTCCGGCCGCCGCCCAGAGCAGCACGAAGACGCAGTCAGATGCTCAATCGGGTACGCAATCCGGGTCAACCTCCACCGATGCCGTCGCTGGGCCTCAGTCGAGCCAGCCAAAGCCCGGCGCGAATGCCTCTGGAACTGACTGCACTCCCGACGCTTCAGGCGCATGTCCGCAATCCAAAGATCAATCCGAGCAGAAGGGCGGCGAAGGGTCCGATACGCAGAAAAGTTCGAAACAACAGTCGACCGACGGTTCGAGCGAGGGAACTCTGCCCGGCAAATCCTCTACCGACATGAAAAAGAAGCCTGCGTCGCAGGATACCTCCGGCGGCACGACGACTGAGGAGAAGTCGACGTTGGGCAGTAACGGCGCGGTGCCGGGCTCAAGGAGCGGCACTACAGAGAATTCCACGACTTCTGGCACGAGTACCCAGAGCGGTGACGCTTCAAAGAATTCCGTTGATCAGAGCACGACCAACAAAAATTCGACCGAGACGAACGTCAATAACAGAGCGTCGACCAATTCCAAGGCCAACGTCAACGTCACCGTCGAACAGCGGACTGAAATCCGGCAGGTCATCCAGGAAGTCCACGTCGAACCTGTGAAAGAGGTCGACTTCACGGTCTCCGTCGGCACCACAATCCCCAAGCGGGTTCACCTTGAAAGGCTGCCGCCGAGAATTGTGAAGATCGTGCCAGCGTACGAAGGCTACCGTTTCTTTCTCCTTGCGGATGGCCGGATCGTTATCGTCGATCCTGATGCGCTAACGATCGTCTACATCATCGAGGCCTAGCAGGCAGTACCGGCGGCGTCGCACTGCGCCGTCGGGGCCGCCAAGAGGAATGTCCATGATCTACGAAGAAGAAAAATCCTCAGGTATTCGTTTTCCGTTAATCGTCATTCTTATCGCTATCGCCGCTATCTGTGGAGCATTGGTGGTGACGGCGGAACACCCATCGCCCGCACGCGTGTTCGTGCCTGCGGCCGCTATTTCTCATGAATGATCGAACATTATTGGTACGGAAGCGCACCAGACCTAAGTTCGTGCTTACATGGTGTAACTGTCGTAGCGTAGTTTTGTCCAAATCCTGAAGGACATCGGAAGCCTCTATGGGATGTGTTGCTTGTTTCCCTGGTGGCTTCCCCGACCTGGGACCCTGGCCGTGAGCGATAGTTTAGGTGGTCACGGAAAACCTCCTCCTTGCAGTGCTCCCCAGAACGCCGTCGTCGAGGCTCGTTCGATATTCGATAACCGTTGGGATCGTTCTGTTGGCGGCTCTGCTGCGGATGGCCCTCGATGAAACCCTCAAACACTACCCTCTGTTGTTGTTCGTTCCTGCCGTCTTCTTGGCAGCTCTATTGTTCGACCGAGGGTCCGGCCTTCTCGCTACCGTCCTAAGCGCCATTATAGCCGCGTGGATTTTCATTCCTCCCGAATGGAGCTTGTCCGTTGGTGCCGACCAATGGTTCGCCGTCGTCCTGTTCGTTGTGATTGGTTGCGGAATAACGATGATCACCGAATCAAGGGGCCTGGCTCGGTCCGCTTCGGATGCGTCGGTTTGCGACTGAACGTCACTGCGCAGGTTCACCGCCATCTTCAGGCTAGTCACGAAAATGGTGTCTGTCGACATCGCCGACTATCTGGAGGAGCTCATCCACGGTCTGGCTGATCTCCTCCGATATGTCAGACCCATCGCTCTGAGAGTTAGGTGTCGTCATCTTCTTCCGCCTACCAATCAGGCGTCGTCCCTAGGTCTCACGTCGCTGGTCGTGGCGAACCTTCCTAAACCGATGTTGTGGCGCAGGGGTCCAAGCCCTCCCTTCCGTGAGTTCAGTGCATCGACGTCGACGAAGGAGCGTTCACACGTGTCGCAGCCAGCCCAACGTATGTCTCGATCAGCAACGTCGCCATCTCATCTACTGACCGACAGCCTTTATCGTAGAGCGCGATAGCGGCATCACACAGGAATGACGAAGCGTGGTCGTCCCAAGGCGCATTGTAGTAGCGGTACCACTGGCTCACCGCCTTTGAAATGATCAAATGGTCAGGATGTTCTACCTGTGACATCCAATGCCTCACGCGAATGCATCGTTGCAGCCGCCGCCCGATGGCCATGAAGTTCGAGCACCTGCAAGTCGTTCGTGGCGGGCGCGCACGGCGGTCGTCAACGGCTTCGATAATTCCGCCACTCGGGTCCGATCAGTGACGACCGATTTCGGTTTCGACTTTCTTCCGGGAGTTTCCGGCGCTCCTCACCGCCTTCTTGACGGCATCTTTTGAGACGCCTTCCTTTTTCGCTTCGTACTTGACCTCATGATCCTGGCCGCCTGCGACGCGTGCGCGATCTTGAGCGCGACCACGGGATGTCTGTTTGTTTGTCATTGAGCATCTCCTCGTGAATGGGTTACCACTGGAGAAACTCGCCGCGATTCCAGTGGTTCCCGGGAAATAGTCGAAGTCCATCAGATAAAGCCTGTAGCGCTAGCCGAACCCGTTATCAGAGTGGCGGAAGAACAGGATTGATCACGCGCTATCTTTGGACGTTGGAATGGACACCGACCCCGCGGCCTAGACGCCGTCGATGACCTCGCGGCAGTCATTCGAGCCGAAAATCTGCCAGGGGTGATGCCTCTAGATGGGGTCGTCGCGACGCTTCAGATGGACGCGGACGATGGGGGCGTCGCCGTCCACGCCTCCCCGCTCGACTGGCGGATCCGAGCCAGGCGGATGACTTGACGAACGAAATTATCAACCGCCGATACAGCGCTTTTATTGGAATCAATTTCTAAGCGCGATTCCCTAAGTCATTGAAAAATGATTCGTTTCGAGTCGGAACGAATCATCCCCGCACGTCTTTGAGTCAACACCACTGATTCGGAGTACAGCGCATGGCATCGGGACATAGAGCCCAATGGAAGGGCTTTCTGAGATTTGGCGAAGTGAGCTGTGGCGTCGCCCTGTACACCGCAGCCTCGACGAGCGAGCGCATCACCTTCAACACGATCAACAAGGCATCGGGCAACCGGGTCAACCGTGTCTTCATCGACAGCGAGACGGAGGATCCCGTTCCTAAGGAGAATCAGACCAAGGGTTTCGAGATCGGCAACGGCCAGTACATCATCATCGACCCCGAGGAAGTCGCTGCTACGATCCCGGAAAGCAACAAGACGCTTGAGATCGATGCTTTCATCCCTTGCTCCGAGGTCGACGACGTCTACTTCGACAAGCCCTATTATCTGACCCCGGACAAAATGGGCGGCGACGCTTTCGTCGCCCTGCGCGATGGCATGAAGAAGTCGAAGGTCGCAGCCATTGCCCGTGCCGTGCTGTTCCGCCGCATGCGAACCGTGCTCATACGCCCGCACGGCAAGGGCTTGATCGCCACCACGATGAACTACGACTACGAAGTCCGATCGTCGAAGAAGGCATTCGAGGAGATGCCCAAGCTGAAGATCGAGGGCGAGATGCTGGACCTCGCGAAGCACATCATCGCGACCAAGAAAGGCGAGTTCAATCCCGCGACCTTCGACGACCGCTATGAGGCCGCCCTCGCCGAGCTTGTTAAGGCGAAGATGGAGGGCAAGTCGCTTCCGAAGCCGAAGAAGGTCGAGGTCTCCAAGCCGAACGACCTGCTGGCGGCTCTTCGCGAGAGCGCGGGGCTTCTCAAAGCTGGCGCCTCCGTCGAGTCCAAAACGAAACGGACTGCTGCCAATGCCAATCAAGGCGGTGGTCGGCAGCGCGCCGCACGCGGAGTGGCGTCGAAGGCCGCCTCCTCCGGAGCCGCTCCGCGTCGCAAGGCAAGCTGAGGGAGAGTTCATGGCGCCGCGATACTACTGGAAAGGCTACCTCAAGCTGTCGCTAGTCACGTGCCCCGTGGCGATGACCCCCGCGACGTCCGAGTCCGAGAAGGTTCGCTTCCATACGCTGAACAGGGATACCGGGAACAGGGTTGTCTCCCAGTACATCGATAGCGTGACGGGGAAACCTGTCAAGGAGGGCAACGAGGCCAAGGGTTATGCTCGCGGCGAGAACGACTACGTGATCCTGACGGAGGACGATCTGGATCGGGTCGCGCTCGACACCGTAAAGACCATCGACATCGAGAAGTTCGCTCCGGCAGACAGCATCGAATGGATCTACTTGGAGAAGCCGCATTATCTGATGCCCGACGATACCGTGGGCAACGAAGCCTTCGCGGTTATCCGAGATGCCATGAAGTCGGAGGGTGTCGTCGGCGTCTCCAAGCTTGTTATGGGACGCCGAGAGCGCGCCGTGATCCTGGAGCCTCGTGACGAAGGCATCGTCCTGTGGTCGCTGCGGTTCGGCGACGAGGTGCGGCCGGAGGAGAGCTATTTCGAGGATATCGAGGACCACGCCGATCCCGATCTCGTGCCGCTTGTTCAGAAGCTCATCAAGCAAAAGTCTGCGCATTGGTCGCCGAACATGGTCAGCGATCCCATCCAGACCAGCCTGCTCAAGCTGATCAACGAGAAGAAGAAGGCGCTGAAGCCGAAGAAGACGGCGAAAGGGAAAGCCGAGGAAGCGGCGCCCAAATCCAACGTGGTCAATATCATGGACGCTCTTCGCAAGAGCGTCGAGGCAGACCTCAAGGGCCGCAAGGCGGGTTGAAGCCATGCACCTGACAAACACGAAGGTGATCCACGAAAGCAACGGCTGGCGCGTCGACTTCATCGGCGATGACGGTGATGCTGTGACCGTTTACGTTGCAGACGCGGCCTATATCGACGAACACACTGCCGTCGACCGAGCCCGAGAGATCATGATCGGCCTGACCGCCTTTGGTACGCGTGGCGGCGGCAGAAGCGTGAACTCCTATGATGCGGCCAGCAATGGTAACTTTGATGATGGCGAACCTTTGTTGACCCGGCACTAGCCTGAACAGGCATTTTCTTCGCGAGCGGGAGTCGTGAGAACTCTCCCCCTGAGGGATAGGTGTATGGATTATGGAGCCCATCGCAACGACACCCCGCCGACCCGTCAATCCCGCTGAAGCGCTGTTCAAGCCGGCCAAGACACCCGCGACGGCCGTCGAGCGTCGTTCAGGTCCTGTCGCGACTGAGACCGTCTCGATGCGATCGACGGCGATGTGCTGGCCTCTTTTCAGGAAGATGGCCCGGGCTGGCAGGACCGCATCAACGCAGCGCTTCGCAAAGCGACGAGGCTTTGCGCTGATCAGACAGCGAGGTAGAAAACGCTATAGTCTCAGGCCCAAGGTTTTCGTGCGTGAGATCGACCGCTTCAGCTCCATCTGCTGCGTCAGCTCGGCGAGGTGGCTACGGTCTGCCAGGCCCACCACGTCGCGGATACGATCGATGTCACCACTTTGTGGCTGGCCAGCCCTCTTCAGCTGATCTGCCAGATCCGAGGGGTCGGCGCGTCCGAAGCGTTTCTCCATCGCGCCTGCGATTTCCCTCGCTTCGTCCAGCGCGCGACGACCTTCCGACGATGCCAGCAGTTCTGCAAGGGCGCGATCCTTGTCGCTCCGGGATGCGAGAGCGAGCCCGCGAAGCAGGTTCTCGGACCGGCTGCTCAGACCTGGTACCGCAATCACATCCTGCTTGTCGCGCTTCCAGCGCTCGGAGTTCGTTTCAGCCTCGAGGCGGCGCTTCCAGGTCTTGCCGGATTGCTGGACATGAGACGCCAGCCCCTTGATGAGACCGAGGGCTTGCCGGCGCTCCGGATTGTCGCCGAACATGCCTGTCTTGCCGACAAGCGGGCCGAACGTTTCAGGCGAAGACCGAAGCTGTTTGCAGAATTCGGCAGTATCCACGTTCCGATCGAGGATGCTTCTGCGCAATCCGTCCATCGCCTTTTCTGGGTTCGCATAGATCCGTCCGGCCAACGACTTTGCCGTTGCCCATTCGCGTTCGAAAGCCGGCGTCGCCTTTTGTCGGGCAACGTCCTCTACGTTCCTCTCATAGTTCGCGATTGCCGGAATGAGGATCGGGCGATCGCCACGCTGATCACTGCCCTCGAGACGGTCGCCCGCAGTAACATCGCGATCGACTTTCGGCTCCATTCGACGCGCCGGCTCGATGGAGTTGTCCGCGCGATCTGGTGGGCGCTGTCGCAGTGTCTCGCCATAGTCCTGCTGTGCCCTGCCCGCGCCCTGGTGACCATCCATGCCCCGCCGAGCATGGAGATCATTGCTGTAGTCGAGCGTTGTTTCCTTGACGCCTGACCGGCTCAATGTTTCGCCGAGCGATCGCGTGGTTTTGAACTCGTCGAGCCCCGCATAGAGCTGCACAGAGTCCCGATGACGCGTCATCGCAACATAAGTGAGATGCCGTTCCATTGTCGCCGATGCCATCACGAAACTCCGATCGACCGTCGCTCCCTGCGTCTTGTGGATCGTCGTCGCGTAGCCATGATCAAAGGCTTGGTAACTATTGACCGGTATGGTCACTTCGCGTTGCCCGCCCGCCGGCTGCGCCTTGCCGTCAAGCCGAACCTGTATTGCGTCCGGCGCGACGGTGATGACCTCGCCCAGCATGCCGTTCTTGACTCCAAGCTCACGATTGTTTTCCAGGAATACGATGCGGTCACCGCGCGCAAAGGAGCGTTTCCCAACGCTCGTCCGATATGCAAGCTCGTCGCCGCGATCGCCTGGTCCATTGATGGCCTTGGCGAGCTCGCCACGCGCCTGCAGCTCGGCGCGAATGCCGGCATTGATCGCCGCGACATCCCGACGTCGATGCGCCATCGCGATGCGCGTGCCGTTTGGATTGCCAGATCGGTCGGCGACAAAATCGGCGACGACCGCCGCCAGGACGTCGTCGCGGTTCGCCTTCATCTGAACGTTGCCATGCGCCTCATAGGCAGCCAGGCCTTCCACCGTTCGATGCGAGGCGAAGTCGATCGAGGCCTGCTTCTGCCAATCGGCTTTCTGTCGCCGGACTTCCGACAATTGCGCATGCCCGACCGCATTGGCGATCGCCCGGAACGGAGCCCCTGCCCCGATCGCCTGCAGCTGCTCATGATCGCCGACGAGCACCAGCTTTGCGCCCGCCCGATTGACCTCGTCGACGAAGCGCGCCAGCTGCCGGCTTCCGACCATTCCGGCCTCGTCGATGACGAAGATGTCGCGCGCGCTGAGGCGACTGCGATTGTTCTGCCAGGAATAGTCCCAGGACGCCAAGGTGCGGCTCGAAATGCCGGACGATTCCTCCAGACCTTCGGCCGCCTTGCCGGCAAGCGCCGCGCCGTAAACGCGATAACCTTGCCTCTCCCAGGCCTGCCGTGCAGCCGCCAGCATCGTGCTCTTTCCGGCGCCTGCGAGACCGACAACGGCGGCAATCTGACTGGGTGCTGTGACATGCTCGATTGCCGCCCGCTGCTCGGGCGACAGCCCCTGCTCCGGCGATCCGCTCGCGGCCTGGATCGACCGGTCTTGTTCGGCGATCGCCGCATCGACATAGCGCCTAGCCACCCCAAACGTCTGGCGCTCGTTCATCGCCATAGCGGACTTCGCCATCGCCGCCTCGATCGCAACGATCTCGACCGTCGAATAGCGTGCCTCACCGTCACGGCTGCGAACCTGCGCATTGTCGGGCTTCAGTTCTACGAGCGCCTTTGATGCCAGGACCGAGGCGAAGGCATTCTGAAAGGTCTGCGGATCATCACTGATGTACCGGTGCAGCGCCCGAGCAATATCGTATTTGTTGAAGACGCTCTTCTCGTTGGTGATCAGCCGCAGGATATCTTCGGGGCGGTTGCGGATGATCTCGGCGTTGCGATCCGCCGATTGCGCCGAGATACGCGAGCGCGAGACCGTGCCGCCCTGGCGTTCGACCTGGGTCGCATGCACGCCGACATGTTCGGTCGGCTCGAGCGTGATCCCGGCCTCCAGATGCGAGCGGTGGTCGATGCGGATATCGAGACCGGCGATCGCCAGATGCCGGTTGGCGAGCTGCTCCCAGGCTTGCCTGATATCCTTCAGCTGAAGCTGCGCCGGCGGTAGGTTGTTCGCGAGAAGCCAGCGGTTCTCGCGTTCGAGCATGGTCTTGTCGCCAAGTCCGCTCTCCGTCACCTGCCGCGTCGTCATCATCAGATGCGCATGGCTGTTGCGGATATCGCCACCGCCGCCGGGCTGGTGGATGGCGAAATCGACGGCGGCGCCGTAGCGGTTGGCAAGCCCCTGCGCAAAGGCTCTGGTCAACTCCAGGCGCTGCTCAGCGTTCAGCTCATGCGGCAGCGCGATCTCGAATTCCCGGGCGACGCGGGCATCGCTGCGCTTCTCCGCCCGCTCTGCGGTATTCCACAAGGCGGACCGCTTTTTGGCCCAATCGGCGTCTACGCCCGACGGCAGGACGATCTCCGCATGTTCGACGCCCTGACGATTGGAGAAGTCGTGCACCAGCCCGTCGCGCTCGTTTTTCAGCCGCACGGCGGCGCGGTAGGCGGCAGAGGCGACGGCGCTGCGGCCGCCGCTGCGGGCGATCGGCTTCATGCTCATATGATAGATCGCCATCGCCCTCCCCTTGTTTGGGCCGCCGGCCCGCGCCTTGAGTTGCCCCGCAACTCGTAAGTGCGCCCTTGTGCCTTCCTCGACTTCGCTCCTCAGGCCCTGGTGGGAGCACGTCGCACGCGCCTCATGCCGTCCTAGGCCGATCGTCCCGACGCTACTACTCACAGATCTGCGAGTAGTCCAACTGCCACCCATCGTTGCATTATCCGCACATGCGATCGCGGGCGGCCATCATCCGGATGCCCGCTCGGGCCATCGCTCGAACGTCAACAGAAAGAGGAATCCGTGGCTCGCAAAACCATCGGGGAACGACTGGCGCAGCTCGAGGCCCAGCGAAAGACGTTGCAGATCCGGCTTTCCAGGCAGGAACGCGCCATCGACACACGCCGCAAGGTGTTGATCGGAGCGCTGATCCTTTATCGGCTGGAGACCAATCGCGACATTCAGATTGGCGGAGGACTGGCCGGCTGGCTGAGAGCCGAACTGCCAAAATTCCTGACGCGCGATGGCGATCGAGACCTGTTCGACGACCTCCTGAAGCCCGCGGTAAACGAGCCCCTCGATGGCAACAGCGGGACCAGCAGCGACGGGACGAGCGGTTACAGGAGTGTCCCATGATCCTCTATACCGGGCTGATCAAGATCGCCCTTGCCAACATGATGCGCATGGCCGCCCGCGACCCGCTCTGGGCCATTGTCGCGCTGATCACCTTCCCGCTGCGCTCTGCCAGGTCCTTCGTGATGGGCGCGACCGGCTATTTTATTGTCGTGTTTATCGTTGGTTTCGGCATCGACTATGCCCTCCGCGTGGTCCTCGGGGCCGACAAAGGCGACATCCTCTGGCATATCGGCAACTGGGCCTTCGTGCTCTTTGTCATCCTGCTGCTCATCCGGCTCCTGACGAGCCCGCTCATCGCCCATTTCGCTACCGCCGGTGATGCCGACACGCATGGGACGGCACGCTTCGCCAGATCGAGCGAAATTGCGCCACTTAAGAAATCGGAAAGCGGATTGCTGATCGGGCGGTGGCCAGGCAACGGCAAGCTTCTGCGCTATGACGGACCCGCCCATCTTATGACCATGGCACCGACGCGTAGCGGCAAGGGTGTCGGCACGATCATCCCGAACCTTTTGACGGTCGACCGCTCGATCATTTGCATCGATCCGAAAGGGGAGAATGCGACGATCGCCGATGAGGCACGGCTAAGCTTCGGGCCGGTTCATCTTCTCGATCCCTTTGGCGTCACCGGCAAGCCGTCGGCGACCTTCAATCCGATGGAGGGATTGGATTGTGACAACATCGATGTAGTTGAAGAGGTCTCGACGCTAGCCGATGCCCTGGTGTTCGATGAACCCGGCCTGTCAGGCGACGCGCATTGGAACGAGGAAGCGAAGGCGCTGATTGCGGGTCTGCTGCTCTATGTGCTTGCCAGCCAGCCGGAGGAGCGGCGCACGCTGACGACGCTCAGGCACATGCTGACGCTTTCGTCGGACGCCTTCCGTCGCGCGCTCGATGCGATGCAGGCAAGTGAGGCGGTCAACGGGCTGATCGCACGTGCCGCCAACCGCCATCTCGGCAAGTCGGACCGCGAAGCGAGTGGTGTTCTGTCGGCCGCGCAGCGACACACGCATTTCCTCGACAGTCCGCGCATGACCGCGGTTCTCGCACGATCGGATTTCCGCTTCGGCGATCTTAAGGCAAATACGGCAACCGTCTTCCTGGTCCTGCCTCCGGACAGGCTCGCCGCCTATTCGCGCTGGCTGCGTCTGCTCGTCGCCCGGAGCCTCACCGACATGGCGCGAACGGCACCCTCGCCGCAGCCATCAACGCCGCCCGTTCTCTATCTTCTCGACGAGTTTGCAAGCCTCGGTCATCTCGCCCCGATCGAACGGGCCATGGGGCTGATGGCAGGTTACGGGGTGCAGCTCTGGCCGATCGTCCAGGACATCCATCAGCTACGCGCCACCTATGGCCAGCGCGCCGGCACGTTTTTCGCGAATGCGGGCGTGCTGCAGGTCTTCGGCGTCAACGATCACGATAGTGCGCGTCTCGTCTCCGATCTCCTCGGACAGGAGACCGTGGTCTTCAATACGGCAGCGCGCGCGCTCGACGCGGAAAAGACCGGCCTCACCTTCGCCGAACAGCATGTCGGTCGTCCTCTGCTCACACCGGATGAGGTCCGCAACCTGCCGACCGGCGTCGAACTCTTATTCATTGCAGGCCGCCGGCCGATCATGGCGACGAAGCTGCGCTATTATGCCGATCCGGAGTTCGTGGATTTGTTCTCAAGACTGGAAGATTGAGTTGCTGACATCAGCAACGTGAATCGGTCAGGCCGGATCGATTCACAAATGTCGTTGGACGTCGCGAACGCTCATTTGCGATTCTGCCGGCATGAGCTCGCAACCCTATCGTCTCTACGCAGAACGCATCGACCCGTCGAAGAACATGGCGCGCTACTATGCTCTGTCGATCGAGCCGACGCTGTTCGGCGAGACATCATTGGTCCGAAGCTGGGGACGGATCGGCAGTCGCGGTCAGCGGCTGGTGCACCTCTTCAGGACCGAGCCGGAAGCAGTCGAGCTTTTCCTCGAAATTCTGCGCGTCAAGCGTGGTCGAGGGTATAAAGCAAGAACGTTCTGATTTGCTTCAGGTCGGGCGGCGTCTACCTACATATCTGGAGTTTGGATTTTTCGAACAAGCTGACGCAAAAACGAAAAAAGCCTGCCGCGGGAGGAGGTGCGGCAGGCTTTCGAAAAGAACCGAGCAGCGACTGGGAGGAGGAGTGCCGCTGTTCCTCGAGACAGACCTGGGAGGAGGAGAGGCCTGTCTGGACTCGAAGCGTTGCGGGAGGAGATGCATCGCTTCGATGTGCTTATGTTTATCGCTTGTTACTAAGGATTTCTATTGCTTATGCTGCACTGCACCTATGCAAAATTCACTGTCCAAGCTTTTACAATCGTGCCCGCTATCGCGGCCATGACTACCGGCGCGGTTGCCACCAGACTTTCGATGCTTTGACACGATCGTTCGGCCGATGAGGCAATTCCGGACGAGCGCAGACGTCACGCTCGACGAGCGGCTCGCTTTGCGAGCGCGTGATTAAACCGGTTTGGACTGGCCGGCGGACTTTCCCTTGAACCACTTGTTCCAGTTGATACCGCGCCCGCGATCGCGCGGGTCGAACCATTCACCTCCGTATCGGCCCATGAAGGTCTGGGCGCCGACCCTGGTCGCAAAGCAGTGAACAGTGTAATGCCGGTCTTCGAAGAAGACGCTATGACCGCGATGGCATTTCATCAACCGAGCGCAGAATGCTTCCTGCTCCGCGGCCTGTTCTCCCAGCGACAGTTCGGCCAACAGGGCAACTTGGAACGGCCATCCTCGATCAATCTCAGCGGGGCTCAATTCGCCTTTTCGCCTGGTCGTCATCCCATCTCCCTTTAGCTTTTGCGGACGGATTGACTCTTAGCCAAAAGAGAACAAAATAGGAACATCTTAATACTCGAGGATGCGACATGAGCGACATCGACCGTTCTGCGACCCTAAAACCAGCCTCGCCCGTTGCGCGGAAGTGCCATTGCGGCGATTGGGCCGGGTTCGGTTTCTCCAAGGGCGAGCGTCAGGATTGGTGGTGCTGGAAGCACTATCCCTACAAGACCTCGGCGCGCCTCGAAGCCGCCGAAATTGCCGACATGCTGGCGAACAAGGTCGCCTAACACCTTGTGCTTCGATGAATGCGAGTTGGCGACGAACGGAAATGCAACAAACCGATGCGTCGTCCTTGCAGCATCGCCAGGATCGTCCGACATGACAACGCGATATCTCTGGACACTTGATCGCGCCGGCCGGCCTCTACCAATCGGTTTCGATACGATGGATGATCTCACAGCATTTCACGCGAACGAAGACCTGCCCGGCGTCATGCCGGCCGACTGGCTGGTGATGGCCCTTCGCGCGGCATTTCTTGCCTCCCCGCATGGCTGGACGCTCGAGGCAAAGTGGAGCGAACGCCGGGCCTCAACGGATCAGGTTCACTCCGCGATCCTGTAGACCGCGGCATTGTCCTGAACCTCCCGCAGGCCCTTGTAGGAGGCATGTCTCAGCTTGCCGTCGTCGGTCCAGGCGCGGTATTCGATTTCCGCGATCAATGTCGGCTGAACCCAGACGAGATCCTTGGTGCGCCCGTCATAAGCGACGGTCGGCTTCTTGGTCGCAAGCCTGTCCATCAGTGTGCGAAGTTCGACGGCGATCTTGTAGGAAAAGCCGGTACCGACCGAGCCGACGAAGTGCAGTTGGCTGCCCTTCCAGGCTGCGAGCAACAGGCTGCCGACACCACCGCGGGCGGCTGCTGATTTCTCGTAGCCGACGATGAAGAAGCTTTCGCTCTGGATACATTTGACCTTCAGCCAGTCGCCGGATCTGTCGGAGCGGTAGGGACTGTCCGGATCCTTGAAGATGACGCCTTCCAGGCCGTGCTCGCAGGCAGCCGCAAAGATTGCCTCTGGCTCTCCCTCGAGCTCGTCGGAAAACCGGATCGCACCCGCACGCTGCCCGATGAGATCGGCAAGCAGATGCCGGCGGCTCGACAGTTCCATGGTTCTGAGGTCGTGGCCGTCGAGATAAAGAAGATCGAAGGCAAAGAAGATTGCGCTGGACGACGGGAGCTTGCCGCCCCGCCCGCCGAGCGATCGCTGCAGCGCGCCGAAATCGGAGCGTCCCTCCTCGTCGAGCACCACGGCCTCACCATCGAGAATAGCGCTGGCAACACGAAGCTCTTGGGCCTCTGCCGCAATCGCCGGGAATCGCGCAGTCCAGTCATGGCCGCCACGCGTCAGGACCCTGATCCCCTTATGCTCGATATGGATCGCCAGCCTGTAGCCATCGAACTTCAGTTCGGCGATGGTGCGCGGATTGCCGGGTGGCTTGTCCTTCAAGAGAGCAAGCGCCGGCTCGACGCGATCGGGCATCGGATCCAAAAGCAGGTTCGGCTGTGCGGGATCGCGTTTTCTGCGAACGGCGCCTTTGAGCGGCCGTTCATTGGCAAGAAGGGGTTTGCTGCGGGGACGGTCGATCATGTGTGGATTACATCAGCAATATCTAAAGAAGAGGTTGTCGAGGCGGTTCATGATGGTATCGTTCTGTCGTCACCTTACCGGGTGCACTGCTTCTCTGTGATGACCTCGAACTGCCCCGCGTTCTGCGGGGCTTTTGTCATCCCTCATCGCTTTGTCTGATCCCTTCCATATCGTCGGGCAGGACATGCATGCTCGAAGCATGGGCAGCCTCGACGAAGGCCTGGCGGGCCATCTCCGGATCGAGATAGAGCTGCATCGCGTCCATCGAGGTCGCCAACGCATGGTGGAACCGCACCGGATCGTTTTCGAGATGCGGGCATTTCTCGCTGAGGAGAAACGCTGCGAGATCCTCGACGCTGTAGGCCTGGCGACATTTCGACATGCCGTCGATCTCTGCATGCAGCGGCCTGATCGGCGTGGATGAGGAAAGTGATTCCATGACGCGGTACTCCCGGTGTCTCGACGGAGTCACATGGGAAGCGATTCGCGCGAGTCGAGTCGCCGGGTGCAGAATCGTTTGCGCACGGACGCGCGCTCCCAGCACCGCGTCGATCCATGATGATCGAGACGGAAGTTCCGCAGTCCGGATCACGGCTCGGAGACATGGTGAGGAAAACGGCGCTCACGCGCCGTCTCCCGAAGCCTGCCAGACTGGAATGCCAAGGCGCCGGGCCTTGCCGGCGAGATTGTCGGTGATGCCGTTGCCCGGGAAGACGATCAATCCTGCCGGCATGACAGACAGCATCTCGTCGTTGCGGCGGAAGGGTGCCGCCTTGGCATGTTTGCTCCAGTTCGGCTTGAAGATGATCTGGGTGACCTTGCGGGCTTCTGCCCAGCAGGCGGCGATGCGTTCTGCCCCTTTCGGTGCGCCACCGTGCAACAGCACCATCTCGGGGTGCTTGGCATGGGCCTGGTCGAGCTTTTTCCAGATGCGGTCATGGTCGTTGTAGTCCATGCCGCCGGCAAAGCCGATCTTCGTGCCCGCGGGTATCATGACCTCGGTCTCGGCATGTCGACGTGCGGACAGGAAGTCCTTCGAGTCGATCATCGCCGCTGTCATGTTGGCATGGTGACCTTCGAGCCTGTGCGTGGCCTCCAGGCAGAACCGGTCTGAGCCTCGAAGAGGTCTGCGCTGTGGTCGCGCATGAACTCGAATGTGTTGCGCCGTTCGAGAAGGGTGATGCCCTCGGCGATGAGCCGTTCCAGTTCGACGCTTTTGACCTCCGATCCGTCCTGCTCGTGTTGGCCTGTGCGCTGCGCCTCCTCGTTGCGATCAAGTTCGCGCTGGATGCGATCGGCGCCGCGATGGAAGAGGTTGACGGTCGACCAGAGCAGGTCTTCGAGATCCGGTTCCAGCCTTGTGTCGGCGAGCATATAGGACAAGGCGTCGAAGATGGTCATCAGCGATGCTTGGACGATAGGCTCTTCGGGCAAGGGCCGGGGGTCGGGTTCGTCCTGGAAAGGCCGATAGCCATGGACCTGCATTTCGTAGATGAAGCGATCGGTCGGCGAGGATGCGTGGTGCGGTTCTGCGGTATCGTCGAGCAAGGTTGAGCAAGTCATTGAGGATCTCCGTGGTTTGAGCCGCGCCTCGCGGCCTGACGGCGATCCCTTCCCATGCCGGTCGCGGCCGGAACCGCAGCGCGAAGTGCTGCGGCCCAGCGCAGCGCCGGGCGGTTGAGGGCCGGTTTCTTGCTGCGCGAGGAGCGCGGGAACCGCGCGGGGAAGAAACCGGACCGATCCGCTGAAGGCTGCGACCGGCATGGTACGGGTCGCCGCCCGACGGGCCCGCAGGCGCGGCCCCACACATGGCGATCCGTCAGCCGCGCGCTCAACGGCCTCACCTCAGAAACGTTCGCGTATCAACGCCGGGCGCCGCTATCGCGAAAGATAGGCGGTCGCATCGTCCGGGACGAGCTGGCGGGCCAGGTTCGCCACTAGACGGGAAGATCCAAGCCGACGCAGATCCTCGTTGAAATCGCCAAGCTTGGGCGTGAGCACCAATGGCAGCACGCCGAGAGCGGTGGCGGCCCGGCCCAATCCCTCGACCCCGTGGCGCCCCGCCGCATCGGCGTCGGCAGCGATATAGAGGCGCTTGCATGCCGCGGGCAGCAGGAAGGCTGCGAGATGATGGGCCGAAAGCGCTGCCACCATCGCCATGCCGGGAAGGATTTCCGAAAGAGACAGCACGGTCTCGATACCCTCGCCGACGGCCAGAACCGGGCTTTGCGATCCCGGCGGCATGTTGAAGCGCACGCCGTTGCCGATCAGGCGACCGAGTGCTCGGCGCGGTTCGTTGACCCGGGCCTTGCCGTTTCCATCAGGATCAAGCCATGTCCGGTGCACGCCGGTCAGCCGGCCCTCGACATCGGTGACCGCAGCGATCAGCGCCGGCAGGCCTGTCGTGCCGCCGGTCGAAAGATCTCGGTAGTAACAGGAGGGATGGAACCGCAAAGCGCGACGGCTTGCAGCGCCAGATATACCGCGGCTCTGCAGGTAACGTTCGGCCACCGTACCGGCGATCGGCACGGGCACTGGCAAACAGCAGCCCTGCCCGCGCCGCGGTCGATCGGCTGTCGGGTGCATTGGGGTCCCGCCAATCTGCCGCCATGGGTTCCAGCCGCGGCAGGTTCAGAAACAGCCGTGCCTCCGCCGCAACATCGGCGAAGGCGATCAGGCCGCAGGTCGCGCGGATGAGGTCAAGGAGATCGCCATATTGGCCGGTCGCCGCATCGCTCCAGCGGCCGGCACGCGGACCGGTCAGCCGCACAAACAGCGACCGACCCTTGTTGTTGCCCGTATCTCCGGCGATCCAGTAATTGCCGGATCGCCGGTCGGCCGACAGATAATGACGGCAGACCGCCTCGGCATGACGCGCGAGGCGGTCGGTCAGGTCGGAGGCCGAGCCTGTCATTGGCTGGCACCTTCAAGCAGTTTCTTCGCCTTGCCCTCGAGATCGAGGCGGACGTCCTGGTTGGTCCGGGTGCGCGCGAGTGCGGTGATACCCTGCACGAAATCGAAGATCGATTCCGGCGGGCGTCCCTCCTCCGACAACACCATGTCGATGACCTTGCCGGTCTCGCCTTTGGAGAAGCCGCGCCGCCGCAAAAACGCCTCCCGCTCGTCATCCTGGCGGGCAACGATCGTCTCGCGTGCCGCCTTGATGCCGGCAACGAAGGGGGCTGGCGAGGAATTGGCGAAGCTTGCAAGGGCGGGGGCCGCCTCATGGGCGAAACGTTCGCCGGCGAATTTCGAATGCCGGATGGTGATTTCCTCGAACTGTTCCGTG
The DNA here is from genome assembly GCF_014193955.1 of Rhizobium sp. BK379. Lineage (NCBI taxonomy): Bacteria > Pseudomonadati > Pseudomonadota > Alphaproteobacteria > Hyphomicrobiales > Rhizobiaceae > Rhizobium > Rhizobium sp. BK379. Next base: position 96,677 of record NZ_JACIAD010000011.1, on the reverse strand, counting down.
CCCCAGAGATTGCGGTTGGCGCAGACGGCCCTCAGATAAAACGAGGCGATGCCGAGCGTCTTGGAGCCGACCTCGGAGTTCCAGGCATAAAAGCCCCGGAAATAGAGATCGGGCTCGCCGTTCGGAAGGCGCCCCGCCTCGATCGGGTGAGTGTCGTCGACGAGGAAGAGGAAGACGTCGCGGTCACTGGCGTAAAGCGTCGTCGTATCCTTGGTGATATCGACGAAGGGATTGTGGGTCATGGTCGTCCAGTTGAGCTGACCCGGCACCTTCCACATCGTGTCGCCGGTGCCATTGCCGGCGATCTTCATCACGGCTGCAACCAGCTCATGGTCCCAGATGCGGCCATAGTCGGGACCGGTGACGGCGCGAAGTTCGAGGCGCCCGTCGTCCATCTCCAGCGTCTTCACCAGTTCGGCGCGATGGGACAGCAGTCCGTGCTGGAGATTGATGGCGGCGAGCGGCGCCGGCAGCTGGCGCATATAGGTCGCAGGTGCACCGACCAGGCTGCAGAGCTGGCCGTAGCTCCAATGGGTCGGCGCGATCGGTTGAGCATCACGTTGACCTCGGCTTGCGTTCTCGCCGGAGACGATCAGTTCGAGCCGTTCGGCATTGTCGCGTGTCGCTTCGACGCGGATGGCGCTGGTCTCGATGGTCCGGGCATGCGCCCGATCGGCGCGCGAGCGCACGGTGTCGTAGAGCGCACTGAGCGACAGGAAACGCTCGTCGTCGGGGCGCGAGAACCATTCGGACGAGACGCGGCCGATGCGCTCGCCGCGCGAGATATCGACCCTGAAGCCGGAAGACGACACGGGACTGTTGAAACTGGAATTGGTCATGACAGATCTCCTGAAACGAAAAGGCCCGGCGCTGTGGCCGGGCTTGAGGTGAAGGAATGGGGATGGCCGGTTTAAGCGAACCGGCCCGGCACCATATGGAACCGGGCCGTTCTGGGTGAGAGGCCGCTATTCGGCCGCGATCGGATGGATGAAGTCGGTCCTGGCGGGCTCAGCGATCTCGGGATCCTCGTCGACCACGTCGGCCGCGTCTGTCCCTTGAACCTCATCGATCGGCACCGGCGGATCGAGGATGGTTTCGTCCGGAAATACCGCCTCTTCGATCAGGTCCGGATCATCAGCCGCGGTAGCCGGCAGGCGCAGCGGCTCCGGCAACCAACCGCTGCCGGCCAACAGCCGTTCGGCCTCCCGGGCCATGTCGGGCTTCAGATCGGCGATCAATGCAGCGACCTGCTCGCCTTTCGCCTCGCAGACAGCTTGCAGGATATGGGCCTTGGTGACGCGGCCGAGATAGGCCTCGACTGTCGGCGTCCAGCCGGCCTCGACCATGTCGAAGCCGATGGCGCGGGCGATCTCGTCGGCATTGGCGATGGCGCGGCTGCGCCTGTTCCAGGGTTCGATGACGGCATTGAGCGATAGCGAGGCGCAATGAGCAAACAGCGCCTGTCGGCTGACGCCGTCGAGACCGATGAGGAAAGCGAAGAGGGCGGCCGGATCTCTCGGCAGGTCGTTCCCCCAGGCTTCCTGCCGCTCGCCGATTTCCCTGACGGCGACCAAGTCGCCCAATCCCGATGTCTCGCTCAACCGGGCGCTTTGGACCGTGACCTCCAGGCACGTGTCTGCGCCCCGCAGATAAAAGGTCTTCAGCACGAAGGCATGCAGGACGGCGACGAAGGCGACCTCCGGATCCCGGGCGAGCGCGTTGCGCAGCGCGACGGTCCTGGCGGCGGTCAGGTCGAGGACCAGACGATCGGCAAGCGGCTTCAGCGTCTCCTCCCCGTCATCGGTCTCGGCCTTGTTTGCTGCCTCCACCTCCGATACCGCTCCGCCGGCTGGCGCGACTGGTGCGGACACGATGTTGTCCTGGTCGTCGCTGACGCAGCTCATCATCTCCACCTGCGGTTCGTCTTCAGGCCTGACATAGCCGCGTTCGATCCGGAGCCTGCCGTCCGCCTCGAGCGAGACGAAGACACCGCCGCGGGCAAGCTCGGCGGGATCAAAGACGAAGGGACGCTCGTTCAGACGGTCGAGCTCCGCACCGAGTGCTTGGAGTCTCTGCTCGCTCTCCTCGCAGTATTGGCTGGCAGAGGCATATTCTGCATCGAGCCGATCGTAGTCGGCGCGAAGAACATCGTGACGGGCAAGATCCTCTTTGCTCCATTCGGCCTGCTGACCGTAGACCCTGCGAAGACCCGACGTGTGGCCATAGGGAAAGTCGAAAGCGGCCTCGACCCATTTCCAGCCTTCCTCCGCCTGTAGGGCCGCCGCATCGCCCTTCAATTTCTCCAGCACGAGCTGATCGAGCAGCGCCGGATCCTGCAGCCATCCGCCCCTGTCCTCGTCGAAGAGATCGCGCATGACGACGCCGCCGGCCGCCTCATAGGCATCGATGCCGATATAGAGCGAGCGCCGATCGGTCGCCCGGACCGCCGTCTCGGTCAGCAGGCGCCTGATGTAATAGGGCTCGCGGCTGTGCGAGCGTGCGATCGCCTCGAACACCTGTTCCTGACGGGCATGGTCCTTGCTGATCGAAAAGGCCATCAGCTGCTCGAGCGTCATGGCGTCTTCGCCATAGAGATCCAGAAGTTTCGGCGAGACCGACGCCAGGCGCAGGCGTTGCTTCACCGTCGCGACCGGGACGAAGAAGCGGGCGGCGATCTCTTCCTCGTCCATCCCCTCCCCGCGCAGGGTCTCGAAGGCGCGAAACTGGTCGAGCGGATGCAGGCTCTCGCGATGGACGTTCTCGGCAAGCGAATCTTCGGCTTCCTCCGTCTCGCCCCTGCTGATCACGCAGGGAATGCCTGCCGTCTTCGACAGACGTCTCGATGACACCAGCAGTGCCAGCGCCCGGTAGCGGCGCCCGCCGGCCGGGATGCGATACATGCCGGTCTCGTTACCGTCGCTGTCTAATTCCGGGCGGACGCTGAGGCTGGTCAACAGACCGCGCCGCGCAATGTCTTCGGCAAGCTCCGCGATCGAGACACCCGCTTTGACCTTACGGATGTTTTCCTGGCTGAGAACAAGCTTGTTGAAGGGAATGTCACAAGCGGTCGCAAGCGTGACCTTACCAGTCTTTTCGGTTCTTTCTGTCTTCCCAGACTTCTCCATCTTCTGAGACATGTCGGTTTCTCCATGACGGACCGGGCGGAACCTCTCTCCAACCCTTCAAATCCGTCACAAAGCTCCCGTCCCTCCTCTTCCTCTCTGTGTCCCACCAAGGCTTACCTTCACCTCCGAGGGCAAAGCAGAGTCACCCGCTGGCGAGGCGCGGCGGCCGACGCGCCAGCGGCGGCCAAGACGTCATAAAAAGTGGCGATTGCGCAGAACCAGGAGGCGATCCGACAGCGTCGACCAGCAACAGAACGCACATCGGGGCTTCGGCAACGCGGCGCGTGGACAAGGGCGCAAAAGGAAGCGGGCCGATCTAAGGAGAAGCGTGTCTCGCCCACGGGAACCTTACAAAGTCTTAACTGTATAGCATCGGCGGCGCGATCACCCCGATCCGGAGGGTCGGCAACAACGAAGCGTATCGGAGCTTTCAGCATCGCGGCGCGCAGAAGGCGCGCGAAAGCGGGAATTCGCGTCACGCGCGGTCGCGTTGAAGGGCAGCCGCAGGAGCGTCGGCGTCAGCCGGCGCGGGACCGACTGCCCCGCGACCGCGTGTTCCGCTCTCAGACCGTCTAGACATCAAGTTCCGGCGTGATCTCGACCATTCCGTCCGCCGCTTCAGGTCGACGGTCTGGTCGAAGCATTGCGGGCGTCGCGCCGCCGCTCCCTCGATTTTGCTGCAGTCCTAGCGGCCCGCAGCTCCTCGAGGGTTGGCTGCCACCATCCCCGAATCCGCTCGTATTCCCCCGGCTCAGCCCTCGCCGGCCACGTATGAACGAGTTCCTCCAGGGTCGCTGCCCGCCATCCTGCCCAGACATGCTCGTCGTCGGCATTCGGATGATGCTCGGCGACCTCTTCGGGGTTGACGAGTTCGCCGGTAATGTCGGTGACAACGACGATCCCAAACGCGGTCGTGGCTACAGGCCGCCCCGGCGGTGGAAGATCGTCACTAGGCACAGGCAGCCGCTTCTTATTGCGCTCGGACGTCCTGCGCTTGGCCTTCGCTTCCTCTTCGGTGCCCTTGCGGGCCTCTGCGCGTTTCCGTCGCTCTTCAGGTTCGGCCCGTTTCGCGGCCTTCTCGATGGCCTCCCAACGGTGCTGGAGGTCGTCGTAAGACGCGTACGGAACCTCCCACACCTTGTCGTCACTATTCCAACGAGCGAAAGGAATCTGTCGGAGTTCGTCGACCACCGTTCGTGAGAATGGGGTCTTGATGCGGAAGCCGCGGTCGTAGACCTGCAGGTATGGACTGAGGATTGGCTCGAACTGGTAGGCGTCGCGGCCTCGCTCCTCTTCGTAAGGCCTCTTGCGATCGGCTTCGGAGGCGAGCCATCGGTCGATACGTCTTCGTGCAGTCTTACCGGGGACCGTCCAGGCTTGAAGGGTATCCGAACACCGAGCATTCGGGAAGACTTCCCGGAAACGGGCGACGGTCAACCGGTCGAACGCGAAGGAGACCGTCTCCTGCGGTGGTTCGACTGCTTTGGTTTCTTCGCGGCTCTCATCTGTCATGGAAAGATAACGATCTGATGTTCGCGCGGTTCGCTTAACCGAGGCCAAGATCGCGCGATCAAGGCCTGCACTTCAGCCGACGCTCACCGCGCCGGCAACACTATTCACAGGTAGAGGCCTTTATTGATTTAAGGATTTCGTTCGCGGCAAAGAGGAGCGGCCCGCAGGAAGGATAGTCACTGTTGACTTTCACACCTACACACCGAGCGGTTTACTGGTTGGTTCGAAGCGTAGCGAAGTGAGAGCCGTCAAGTTGCTGTTGGCGGCGCATTGGGCCATCCCTCACGAAGAGATTGCACTCAGCTATCTCAGTTCGGACGTTTCCGGCTCATTCATTGATCTTCGAGCCGACCGAACATGACCCAGGTAGCCTTTGCGATGTCTTCGGGAACGAGGCTCGGCACATGGACGCATCGGTGGGTAGCTTCACTGCTTGCCCGGCAGTCTCGGAAACCAGAGCGGCCCAACGGCATGCTCCACATAACGACAGACGTCGCCTTCGCGGCGGATGACGGCGCGCGCTGGCGCGGATCATCGCATAACCTCGTTGATGTTGCGCGCACGCGAGATGGCGGACATCGCCTACGCAAGTTTGGCAAGCGGCATATGGGTTTGCGCGGGGAAGTCCATCAGTGCCATTGTCGTCCTCTAGGATCACGACACGATAGCTCCAAGGCGTGATTTCACACAAATCGGCGGATGTTGAAAGGACGCAGTATCTACCGGAAATATACGCCACTTGTTTGGCAGCGAGCGGTGGGTTTTGCCTCGCCCTACATCATTCAGCATGTCGGGGAAGTTGGCTCAGGTTTTGAGCCCATGAGAACTCCGATGAACACCAGAACTGCGCAGTCGGTTCTAGTTCTCGCCGCTGATTTATTGTTCCTAGTCGGATGCCGACCTGTTCTGCGTCTTCCATCTCTCCTGTGGTATAGATGGGCGATCCGCAATTCGCACAGAAATACTGCATCCGTCTGCGGCCGTTGGCGGCGACCTTGACGTACTCCATCGGATCGCCGGAGGTGATACGAAAGTTGGCGCGAGGTGCGGTGACTGTCACACGATATGCAGTCCCCGTTAGCCTCTGGCAGTCGTTGCAGTGACAGATCGTAACGTCGTCGCGGTCTACCTCGGCCTCGTAGGTGATCTGCCCACAATGACATTCGCCGTCGATATGCATCTGAATCCTCCTTGCCTGATCTCAAAAGAGAGATAGAAGTCGCGTGTTGTAAGTCGACATCGAGGGCGCTGCATCGCAACGGTGCCGCGCCTTGACGACCGCCAAGGGCCACCATTCTCCTTGGCATGATAGGCTTCGCACCCACTCCTGCGGGCGACCTGCGCGATGTGGTGGAATGCTGTCAGCGCTTTAGTTGCTTTCAGTTTTGGGAACGTCCAAGTTGGTCGAAAGCAGAGGGCGCTCGACCATGCATGGGGAGCGCCCTCGATCACCCGGGCGACATTACTCGCGAAATCCTTTCGCGGTAAATTGTCGTTGGTACGGGCGGTAGTCCCCAATAAGAGGCCGCCCGAACTCCTTCAAGATGTCACGCTGTTCGTCTGACCATCCGGGCGAGCGCGATCAGGATGCACGCGCCGATAAACCCGGCGATCAGGTAGCCGAGCCAGCCACCGAGAACGACGCCGAAAAGGGAGAGAAGGAAGTTAGCGACGATAGCGCCCACGATGCCCAGAATGATGTTCATGATGACGCCCATGCTGCTTTTCATGAACATCTCTGCGAGCCATCCTGCGATGCCGCCGATGATGATCGCCGCGATCCAACCGATACCTGCATCTTCCATATTGAATTCCCCTTGCGAATTATTTTTCAGAAACATCCGGCCATCCGGAGAAATGGAAAACACCAAATGACCGGGCTTTGTTCCGAAGCGTATCGGTTCCTTCAAGCATCTTAGGGGATGCAGGAATCGCGTCGGTTCCTTGCCTGTGGATTGCAGATCCGGTAGCCAGCCGCCGCTCCGGCATGAGGCCGGTTCGTCGGGAGCCTGGCGGCCGGTGATAGGTCCATGTGGAAGGACGTTCGAGATGCCGTGGTCGTACTCGAGTTTACTGCGAGCGCCGGGACGGGTTCGAGCGTAAGGTTCTTGTTCAGTAGTTCGGGTTGACCGCATGTCTTAAGAAGCTGCTGCGGCTGGCGATGGGCTGCGAGCGAGCTGGTCCAGGCGGCGACACATGCCCCACCAGGTTCTCGTGCCTCGACCTGCAGCATGTGGGTCGACCGCACGCTACGTCGAATCACGGCGCCCTTCTGGTCCCCAGCCAACCTCTATCAGATCGTACGAAGCAGAACCTGAGATGCTCGGTCTGGGAGATGTCCAAACGCTCAAGCGTCGCGAGCTCGACGCGCATCAGGCAGCACCGCTCGAACGGGGACATGGAGGCCTTTTGGACATCAGGGAGAACCGTTCCATCAGACTGCATTCGCGCGCCCGATGCGACAGGACTGTTGAAGCTGTCGCGCGTCCTCTCGCTGAGCAGGTTCCACTGATTAGCGAGCTTGGCATGGTCGCCGACCGTACCTGCAATGCCTGTCAAGCGGATCTGCACCCGGCTCGCGGGATCATAACCCACAAGCGCGACGGTATGATTGTGGGCGATGTCCGCCATCTTCGGCGATCTTGAGTCGGTAACGAAATAGAGCGCCGCCTCGTTGCGGTTTGCCTGCCTCAGGACGATGGTCCGGGCCTCGGGATCACCCCTTTCATTGACGGTGGCGAGTTGCAGGAAGTTGAAGGGGTTTCCCGACGTCGCCCCTGCTTCAAGCGCCTTCCATGCCTTGTCGAGCGCATCCTGGCACAGAGGATCGCGGTCGATTCGGTCTTCGTCGGTGAGCGTATCGGCAAACATTCAAATCTCCCCGCCCTGCATTCGCGCCGGACGATGCCGCAGCAAAAAACAGGCGTCAACACTCCGCTTTGGAACCAACTGGACCGGTCGACATTACCGTTGCCGAGCGCGAGCCGTATCAACCGGACGCGACAGGGATGGCGAACGCAGCGGTTTTTCCGGTTTCTCGCTGTGCCAACGAAATGGCAGACGAGTGTCCCACCTGTCCGGCATCGCCCTCCCCGATAGCCCGGAGGGACCATGCAAGACGACCTGCAGAAGAAGACAATCGACTGGTTCGGCACCCTCCCCCCTGTGCTGCCGGCCGAGATGGTCGGCATCTGGCGCGGTGAAGGTGTTGCCTCCGGACATCCGCTGGATGGGGCGCTCGAGAACCTTCAGTGGTTCGGCAAGAGGTTCCACCCAGACCTGAGAGCGGACGCCTTATTGTTCCAATGGCGGCCTGGTCGTCTTGTGCCGATCGAGCCGTCCCTCTTTCCTATCAAACTTGCTCTCCGTGTCGCTGGCTTCGGCCGAACGTTTATCGCCCGGAACTGGTTCTCTTACCTCCAGAAGGCATTCCGTGCCCGCGCAACGACGGCAAAACTGACGTTACGAATGGTTGACGGCTCCGAGACGGCTGCGATGGTCTACGACAAGCAGCCGATCGTGGATCATTTCAGGCGGATCGGCGACGACGAACTCGCTGGCATGATGGTCGTCGAGGGCGACGAGAGGCGATACTTCTTTCGCTTGACGCGCGTTCACGTTCCGGCGCAAGGGGGACAGCCATGAAGACGGGGAAGGCGCCGTTGGAAACGCCGGATGGCCGCTACATTATCGTGCGCGGCCGGCTTTGGAGAAAGACAAACCCTCGCTTGCCGGAGGGTGAGCGTAAGCGCCTGGTGGGGGAGCTGATGATCGCTCGCAGGGCAGTGAAGGAAGCCGCCGGCGATGATGAGAAAATGCGAGCGGCGCGAAGGGCCGTCGACGCCGCAAAGCTTGCGCTGGGCGAACGCGGGGCGGTGTGGTGGACGGATGGCGCTCCTGACCTCAACCGCCACATGGTTCGCACGACGTTCTACGCAGACTGGTTCGCGGAGAAGGGGATTGCGCGATAAGAACGGCCGACCAGTGCTGGTGATGCGTTTTTTGCGCGCGAAGGAGGTTACCGGCATGTCCGCCACCGCGAGGGGCGAAAGAAGCACAGACTTGTCACGCGCGGCATTTTTCGCCAAACCTACCCGTAGACGTCTCCTAGCCCGGATTATGTGGCAGCCTAACGCGGGTCGGTCGCAACAGAACGGCGGTCACCACTTCGAAAATCACGTGCTTGCGCCTGACTTGCAGCCTGCAGCGTGTCTCAGCGAGGCGGTCCGGCACGGGAGCGATAAGAATACCCGGCGTCGCTGACATCTGTATCGACGCTGCCGACCAGCCTTTACCCTCATTTCGGGATGTGAATGACGAAAGGAGTGCCAGGGGTTGCCTCCCCAGCACAATTTCACCGTACCCGCTAGTGCGCGGAGCGGGTTTTCTTTTCGGCGGAGGCTGCAATCGTAGCAGTGAGAGCGGCCAACGGCGGATTCTCAATTTATTCACTTTGTCGACAAGATCGGCAAGGCAATCCGTCCAGCCCTTGGCACTCCGCTTGGCGGGGTGGTTGTGCTTGTCTGCGATTTCGGAATTGCTGGTTTGTTTTTCCAGTGTCAGCAAGCCATTGGCAAATGCGCAGCCTTCACCAATTCGGCCTTGCGCTTCGCCGTTTCCAATCCAAGCACGATGTACGCCCGCGCATGTTTGGCCAGTGCTGCGTTGTCTTCCCAGAGATTTCTCCAGATTGCCGTCTTCAGCGAAAGGTCCTTATCGACGATCGTTGTCGAGAAGGATTCAAAGGTCACGTAGTCGTCCCATCCGATAGCGATCAGCGCGTCGAAGATTGCGGCAAAGTCGATATTGCCTGTCCCAAGATAACCACGATGGCTTTCACCAATGTGGACATAGCCGATCTTGTCGGCAGCGTTTCGGATTGCCAAGCCGACATCCGCCTCTTCAATGTTCATATGGAAAGTGTCAAGGTGAAGGAACACGTTCGAGGCACCGGTATCCTTGATGTAAGCAAGGCCCTGCGCTGCCGTATTGAGCATGTTGCTCTCGAAGCGGTTGACGATCTCGAGGTTGAGAGTGACGCCAGCCGCTTTTGCACGATTGGCGACCTTCGAAAGCGTACTGACGCTCTTATCCCATCCTTTACGGGACAGGGCGCGTTCCTGCTTTCCATGAGACGAACTCAGAATCCCTGCAAGCTTGGTGCCGCCGAGATCGCGGACCAATGCGACCGCGCGATCGAGGATCGCTTCGCCGTTCGCGACCACCGATCCATCCTCGCTGGAAATATCGCCTTCCGTCGGCAGCCCCATACTTACCGCGACATCTAGGCCAAGCTGTCGAATACGAGACGCCAGCCAATTTACGTCGACCTGCTTGGGGTCCAGGTATGAGAACTCGACGAGCTTGAAACCGAGTTCGTGGGATCGCTCGAGAGTTCTCTCCAGTTCGTCTTTGGTAGATCCTGCGCTCCAGACAAACGAGTGGACACCGATTTTGGACATGAAACCTATTCCTGGTTGATTTCGGATCGCAGCCCGCCAAGCTCGAAAGCTTGGCGGGCTACTCGGGAGGAGACCTTAGCGAGCTGCGGTCCAGCCCTTGTAGTCCTTGACGTTGTCAGCCGTGATCAGCTTCGGGTCGAGGAGTACAGTATTTTCCGCCGGCTTCTTGCCGTTGAGGACGTCGGCAGCCATCTTGAGTGCGTCGCCGGCCATCACATAGGGGTCCTGCGAAGCGGAGGCCTTGATCATCGAGTTGCCGCTGGCAAGCGACTTTTCGATATCCGGGGCACCGTCGACTGCAGTGATGAAGAACTCGTTGCGGTTCAGCTGCTTAGCGGCTAGCTCCGCACCGATGCCCGTCGGGTCGTTGATCGCGAAGACGGCGTCGATTTTGTCGAAGCGCGTCAGAAGACCCTGCATGACCGACAAACCGCCGTCGCGCGAACCCTGACCGTTCTGATCGTCGGAGAGGATCTTGATGTCAGGGCTCTTCGTCAGGACGTTCTTGCAACCCTGCACACGGTCAAGGATCGAGGACGATGCGGGGCCGTTGATAATGACGACGTCGCCTTTGCCCTTGAGCTGATCGACAATGTACTGGCAGGCCTCTTCGCCGGCCTTGATGTTGTTCGTCATGACCGTGACGTCAGCACCCGGTGCGGAGACGTCGAAGGCGGCGACGATCACGCCAGCGGCCTGCGCCTTCTTGACGGCAGGTGCGATCGCCTTGGCGTCCACCGCGTTCAGCATGATGATGTCAACGCCAGCTGCGATGAAGCTGTCGATCTGCGAAACCTGCTTGTTGAGGTCGTAGTCGGCCGAAACCGAGGTGACCTGAACATTTGGATTGATCTCCTTGGCGCGGTCCTCGATGCCTTTGATGGTAGCCACGAAGAACGGATTGCCAAGCAGGCCGACGGAAATGCCGATCTTCTGAAGGTCCTTGGCGGCTGCCGGCATTGCGATGGCTGCGGCCAGTGCGGTCGCTGCAAGCAGTTTGGAAATCATGCGCATATTCTTCCTCCTTGTGGCGCTTCCTGCGCCCCGTTATCCGGTGACCCCGGTTCCTCCAGCCACACGTCAGGTGCGGCTAAGCCCTTTCAGCCTGTAGCGGTCGAGCGCTACGGCCACGATGATGACAAGCCCCTTGATGATGTACTGCCAAATGTCGGAGACACCGACGAGGATGAGACCGTTCGACAGCACCGCGATAATGAGAGCCCCGATCAGCGTTCCCCAGATCGATCCCACGCCTCCGACGAAGCTGGTTCCGCCGAGAATGACGGCGGCGATCGCATCGAGTTCATAGGATTGCCCGAGTTGAAGGCCGTTCGCCGCATACAGGCGTGCTGCGGACATGGCACCGCCTAGCCCTGAAAGCAGGCCGGATATCGAGTATACGAACAGGAGCACAAGCGGGACTTTGATACCTGTCAGGCGCGCGGCCTCGACATTTCCGCCGACAGCATAGATCCAGGTGCCCAACACGGTGCGCTTCAGGATGAACCATGAGATCAGGATCGTCGCCATTGCGATGATGGCAAGCCATGGCACGCCGAAGAAGCTGCCGTTTCCGATGAAGTCGAATGGCAGGTCCGGATTGAATACCGTGGTGTCGTTACCGAGCAGTCGGGCAATACCGCGCATCGCGGTCAGCGACCCAAGGGTGACGATGAAGGGCGGAAGCTTGAGCGCCGAGATGATCGTTCCGTTGACGAAGCCGCAAGCGAGACCTACCCCGATGGCAGCCGGAATTCCCAACATCCCGACGTCGGGCCAAAGGGACACGATGACACCGACCATCGCCGACGCGGCGAGGATCGAACCGACCGAGAGATCGATACCGCCGGTCAGAATAACGAACGTCATACCGGCGGCCAGAACCGTGTTGATCGAGGCCTGCTGCATGACGATCGACAGATTATTCACGCTCAAAAAGCGACCACTTAGCAAGTGGAACCCGATCGCCAAGATCACGAGCACCGGAAGCATGCCAAGCGCCGTTAGAGTCGATCTGAATTTCGCCTTTGCGGCGTTGCCCTGGTCCGTGGATGTCGCGGTCATGTTCTTATCCCGTCGTCTTTGATTTCCGACCTCAAGCGACTTTCGACGCCGATCCGGTGGAGAACGCCATGATGGCTTCCTGGCTTATTGGTTGGTCCGGCGTCGCCAGGACCTCGCCCGCGATGTGGCCTTCGCGCATCACGAGGACGCGGTCTGCGATCCCGATGATCTCGGGCAGATCGCTCGAGATCACGACGATCGCGATCCCCGTTTGCGCAAGCTCATCGATGATCCGGTAGATTTCGGACTTCGCTCCAACATCGACGCCGCGTGTCGGTTCGTCGAAGATGATGACCCGAGGCTTGGTTTCTAGCAGGCGCGCGATCAGCGCCTTTTGCTGGTTACCGCCGGACAGAGCTCCGACATTGATGCCGTCGCTTGACGTGCGAATGGACAACGACTTGATGGCCCTTGCCGCTCGTTCCTTCGCCGCGGCGAAGTTCAGAATGCCCACTTTGCCGGCATCCTTGCCGATAACACCGATGTTGATGTTCTCGTTGATCGTCATATCGAGGAAGAGTCCGAGGCCTTTCCGGTCTTCCGTCAGGTATGCGATCCCGGCGTCCATCGCATCGCGCGGGCTGCCGATGACGGTGTCCTTGCCGTCGAGCATAACCCGTCCGGATGTTTTCGGATCGGCACCGAAGATGAGCCGCGCGAGTTCCGTCCGTCCGGAGCCAACTAGCCCGGCTATGCCGAGCACTTCGCCTGCCTTTGCGTCGAACGAGCATCCGTGAACCCGACGGCCATCTCCGATGTCATGCACTGAGAGCACCGTTTTCGCGGCGCTTTGCGGTGCTCGGTGTTCCTTCTTGTAGAAAGAGGAAAGATCGCGACCTACCATCATCGAAACGAGCTTTTCGGCCGACAAGGCGGACCGATCGAGGGTGCCCACATAAGCGCTATCGCGGAGAACGCTGACCCGATCTGCGAGCGCATAGATCTCCTCCATCCGATGGCTGATGTAGATAATGGCAATACCCCGCGCCTTGAGCCCCGCGATCACCTCAAAGAGCCGCTCCGTCTCCCTGGACGTGAGCGACGTCGTCGGCTCGTCCATGACGATGATCTTGGCGTTCGTGGTCAGGGCCCGCGCGATTTCCACCATCTGGCGTTCACCGAGCGAGAGCGACGCTACAAGCTGCGAGGGGCCGAAGGAAATGCCAAGCTGTTTGAGGATCGGCTCGGCCCGTGCGCGCGCAGCTGCCTTATCCAGGACGCCGTACCTGGCAGGTTCGGCAGCAAGGAACATGTTTTGTGCGACGGTGAGATTGGGCGCGAGCGAGAGCTCCTGATAAATGACGGAAACGCCATTCGCCTTTGCCTTTATCGGGTCTCCCGCAACGATGGGCTTTCCGTCGACGAGAATGGTGCCGCCCGGGTCAGCGGTGTACGCTCCCGAGAGCACCTTCATTAGCGTCGATTTGCCAGCACCGTTCTCGCCCATCAGCGCGTGGACTTCACCGGGATAGACGGTAAGCGACACGTTTGTAAGCGCTTTAGTGCTCGCGAATGTTTTGCTGATATTGCGCATCTCCAGAACGGGTGCGCGGTTGTCGCCTGCCGTGTTCATGCCTGTAACTCTTTCCTCGGGCGTGCGAGTTCCGGTTCGCCGATGTCGATCAACGCCCGCCATGCATCGCGGTATGCTTCGAGGCCGAAAACCTGCAACGAAGCCGCCTCATTCGTTTCGTTCGCAAATGGCTTCTCACCCAGAGTGTCGAAAACCAACGCGGCGGCTCCAAACGCACTGCCTTCGGCGGTCGCGCTGGTGAATATCGGCTGCGAAGGGCGCAACTGAGCAAGAAGCTCGGCGAACAGTCCCGTCTTGACGAGCCCGCCATCGATTACGATCTCGTTCTCGGACTGGATGAGATCCAAGGAAAGATTGGTCATTAGAACGACATACAGAAGTGCGACGGCGGCCCTCTCCTCGCCGTTCGCCTCAGGCCCCACAAAGCGGCTTTCGAACCCCTGCATCGGGCCGCCGGGCGCAAAAGAGGGCAATGCGAATACGCGCTTCGCGATCACTCTCGAGACTGCCTCAAGACTGATTGGCTTGTTCCAGCCGTCACTTGCGATGTCATATTCCCGGCCGCCCATGAACCTTATGGTCGGAGCCGGCTTCCCGTCGACGGTGACGTTTGCGAGCATGTCACGGTGTTCATCCAACGCTTCCAGCGGGCACGCCGAATTGAAAATCACGACCCATGTGCCAGTCGACACGAGCGTAAAGTCCTGGAACCCGAGCGAACGGTAGTAATAGAGCGCGGAATTACTGTCGTGGACACCATTGTGGACAACGACCGGAACCGCGTTTTCCCGATCAGGCCCGATCTCCCAATTGCCCAAAGCAGCACCCGCCCGTTCGAAGGCTGGCATCTTTCCACGCCAGCCTCGGCTATAGACCAGACTGCTGAAATCATCACGCAGCGGTGCCCAGAGGTGAGAGTGGCAGCCGATGTAGGAAACCTCGGACACTTTCCGGCCGGAAAATTTCCAGGACCAAAACTGCGGGTATGAAAGGATGGCGTCGGCGCGACTTACCACCTCTGGCTTGATGGCCTCTAGCCAGAGGATGTGCCGTCCGTAATTGAAACCCAACGGGAGCTTCGGCGAATAGGTTTCGCTGAAGGCTGGCACCAAAATGTCGATGCTGTCCGCAACCCGCTGAGGCGGTTCCTGTTCGTAATCGAGTACGGGATGCACCAGCTCGTCATCCCGAACGAGTGCAAAGGTGCACCCGTGTCCCGAGAACATGACGTGACCAACGAAATGCTCTTCGGTCGCCTGCGTCAAGGCAGACGTCATCCAAGTGAAGAGCGCGACGTCATCGAGAACACGCAAGCCATCGTACTCGATCCAACTGGGCTTTGTCCTGGCTTCCGAGAGCACGGAACCGTCTGCACTGAAGACGAAAAGCTTCGAGTTCGTTTTGCCGAGATCGAAAACTGCGACCACGTTCGATGGCACCATCATTGGCCTCCTACCGTAGCGATCAGTATGGAAATACCGGCATCTTCGAGCATCTTTGCGCCGACATCCGCAAGACCGTCGTCGATCACGATCGTCCCTATGCGAGACAGCGGAAGAACGACGTTGCGCGGCTGGATTGAGAGCTTCCGGCTATCCGCCAACAGAACAATCTCATCTGCACAGCTGCTCAGCTCGCCAATAGCTTTGGTCAACAAGGGATGGGATTCGAGAAGTCCCTCGGAACTGATGCCTTGCGTTCCCAGGAAGAACCGCGACGCGAAGAAATCGGGCGCTCCTGCGGAAGCGTCGTGGATGATGCCCGGCTCTCGATAAAGCACCCCGCCTGCCAACGTCAGATGACAGGTACCATGCTCACCCACATAGGCCGCCAATGGCATCGAGTTCGTATAAAGGCGAACATTTCGCCGAGCCAGTTGAATTCCGAGCTGATAGCACGTCGACCCCGCATGAACGATCACGGAGTCTCCGTCTCGCACGAGGCCTGCCGCTTTTTCAGCGATGGCACGCTTCGCGTCGACCGCAATATCGCGGTTCTCGTCGTAAGGCCGAGCCGAGAGGCGTGCTGAGGTCGCAGATTCGTTCGCCGAAATCCCGCCATACACTTTGCGCGCTACACCGATCTCATCGAGCTTGTCGATGTCACGGCGGATCGTTGCCGGGGAAACACCGAGCAGCTTCTGCAGATCACGGACGGAGGCGAACGGCTTCTCGCGAAGCGTCTCCGTGATCAAACGATGGCGATCGGAATCATTCAAAGCAGGCCTCCAGTGACGCGTCTCCCTCAGCGTCCATGATGAACTATAATCACACGTTCCTTCCTGTCGCAATACTGACGATGCAGATTCTTCATCGTTGACGACATTCAATCACACAAATAGAATTGCGCCAAAGTTTGCTCACGGGACTGATTGGTTCTGAAGCAAGGGGCAGCGCCGCAGGAGGAAGAAGACATGACCGAACCGGACCTGAGGAATACCGACGATTTCAAAGACTTCCTCCGGCTTTCCAGCCGGATCGGTAACGATATCCTCAAGACACAGGGCGCTGGCGGTAATACGTCGATCAAGAGAGACGGCGTCATGTGGGTGAAGGCATCGGGCACCTGGCTCTCCAAAGCCAATGCTGAGGACATCATGGTTCCGGTGGTTGTCGAACCGTTGGTTGCCGCTCTTCGAGGAGGTGATCCTCGCGCGGAGAAGTCCACCGACTTCGTGGTTTCGGAACTGAACTCCAGCGGACTGCGACCATCGATCGAAACCAGTTTTCACGCAGCTCTCAAAAGCCCGGTGGTTGCGCACTACCACTGCGTAAACGCGATAGCACTTGCCGTCCTGGAAGACCGCGACGCACTGCTTGCCACACGCATGAATGACCTTCCCGACATCAAGTGGGTAACAATACCCTACAGGCGACCAGGCACTCCTCTTGCGAAGGAGATCGATAAGGCTGCTGCGTCCAATCCGGACGTGTTGATCCTCTTCAATCACGGCATCATCGTCTGCGGTGATACCGTCGAGGACGTGGAAGATCGCATTGAGCGGATCAGCTCTGCGCTGTCCCGCGAGCCACGCGCAACCAAAACACCGGATATCGACGCCCTCACCGCGATTGCGGAGGGCTCGGGCTTTCACGTGGCTCGAGACGTCGATAGCCACGCGGTCGCGATTTCGGAAGCCAATCGGGAGATCGCGCTCGGCGGCTCCCTATACCCGGACCACATAATATTCCTCGGAACGGAAATTGGCGTCCTTCCCCAAGGGCAAAGCGCGTCGGATTTCGAGGCGGCTTTGCACAAAGAGGGCCGTAATGTGCCTAAGATGTTGATCGTCCCTGATAAAGGGATCCTGCTGTCCAGCACGCTGACGGCGGGCGGGGAAGTAATGGCACGCTGCCTGGCGGAAGTGGTCGGCCGCATACCGGAAGGAAAGAAGGTCGAATATCTGTCACAGGGCGATGCATACGAACTTACCCATTGGGAGGCCGAGCAATATCGCCAAGCGCTCGATAGAGGATCGGTGAGGCAGTCCGCATGAACAGCCAAGTTGGCCCTGCCGTCGCCCTCGGCATCGATATCGGCACGTCTGGTGCTCGCGCAGCCGCTATCGATAGGGCCGGGAATCCCGTCGGCTTCGCGGCCGCGCCGTTTAGGTCGCCGGATGAACTGCGACAACCGGCCTCTTGGTGGAACAGGGTCAAGGAAGCCCTCGAAGGGCTCTCGGAAAAGACGAACCTGGGCTCGATCGAGGGCATAGCCGTCGACGGGACAAGCGGGACCGTACTTTCGCTGGATAACGCAAATGAGCCGACTGGCTCAGTCTTGATGTACAACGACCCCTGCCCCGATCAGGCAGTTGTCAAACGCATTTCGGACAATGCTCCGGTGGGCAGCGCGGCTGTGGGAGCAAATTCGGGCCTCGCAAGAGCAATACATCTGTCTCATGCAAAAGGTGCCGCGGCCATCGTACACCAAGCTGACTGGATATCGATGAAACTTGGCTGCCCAGCGCGTTTCAGTGACGAAAACAACGCGCTGAAAACAGGCTTTGATCTGGAGGTTGAGAGTTGGCCAGATTGGATCGAAGCGGCAGGAATGGATACGACCAAGCTGCCTATCGTGCACCGAGCAGGTAAGAGAACCGCTCCGATCGAAGGCTACTTACGCGAACTCGGACTACCGCAGACCGCTTGGTTTCATGCGGGCACGACCGACGGCTGTGCCTCATTTCTCGCGACCGGCGCATCGAATACTGGCGACGCCGTGACAGCGCTCGGCTCCACTATCGTGTTGAAACTGGCATCGGATGCTCCGATCGACGCTCCACAATATGGCGTATACTCGCATCGTGTCGGAGGTTTCTGGCTAGTTGGAGGGGCGTCGAACAGCGGCGGAAATGTCGTGCGCGCCTTGATTGGAGATGACCGGCTGGACGACCTCACGCAGATGATCGATCCGGCCCAAAAGCTCGGGCTGGACTTCTACCCCCTCCTCCGTCCGGGAGAGCGTTTTCCCATCAACGACCCTCACTATGCGCCGCGACTCACGCCGCGGCCGGCCGACGACGTCCTGTTTTTCCACGCTATTCTCGAAGGGATGACGGAAATCGAAAGGCTGGGTTACCAGCGGTTACACGAACTCGGATCGCCAGCTTTGAAAAGCCTGAGAACGGTCGGTGGCGGAGCACGAAACCCGGCCTGGAGCAAAATGAGAGCCCTTGCAATGAGCGTGGAGATGATAGCTGCGAAGTCGACCGAGGCGGCGGTCGGAACAGCTGCGCTTGTGATATCCGAATTGGACAATGCCTATGTCTAAGCCGCGACCCACTGACTTGGCTCAGTTGAAGCAGGCCTATGACGTTTTTTTCATCGATCAGTACGGCGTCCTCAGAGACGATACCGGCCCTTACGCAGGCGCAGCTGATGCCCTGGCCAATCTGGCATCGTTGGGCAAGACGATCGTCATCCTTTCCAACTCTGGAAGAAGTGGCGAGTACAATTCCGAGCGTCTCATCAAGCTTGGCTTTGCAGCGGACAGCTTCGATTTCTTCGTCACCTCGGGGGATGTCGCGTTCGAAATCCTATCGCGGCCGGAAAACGTGATTGCCAGGGGCTCCCGTTGTCTGACGATCTCCAGTGGCGGAGACAGCAATCTCGCGGATCGGCTTGGACTGCGATCAGTTGAAACCGCATCGGCAGCCGAGATCGTTATCGTCTCAGGTAGCCAAGCCGAACACATCTCGATGGAACGCTACGAGGCGCTGTTGCGCCCCGCCGCTCAAACAGGCATCCCGTGCTACTGTACAAACCCTGATATTCACAAATTGTACAACGGTACTCTTGCGCCAGGTGCAGGGAGCATCGCCAAGCTCTATGAGAAGATGGGAGGACCAGTCATCTGGCTCGGGAAACCCTATCCCGATATCTATGAGCACGCGTTGAGGCTTGCAGGCGCTACAGACAGGCGGTGCGTTGTCTGCATTGGAGACAGCATCGAACACGATATCTTGGGCGCGAAATCGGTCGGCTTGGACTCGGTACTTGTGCGGACAGGGATCTTAGCCGACGCGACCGATGAGCAACTTCGAGAAGTCTGCAATAGGGTCGGCGCTGATCCTACATACGAGATGTTACGCTTTGGCGCTTGAACTCGGCCTGAGGATCATCCGGCCGTAACACTCATATGCCGCGCGAAAACCGGCCGCTAATGCGCGCGGTCGATGATTAAATTGTGGCCTTGGGCTTGCGCGTGATGGCCTCGTCGAGCCAGACGACCAACTGATTTGTCCGTATGGGGGTGCCTAAAATCAGGCATACAGACAAACCAGCGGATAGCGGTAAACTGAGATATCTGGCCGCTACTCCAACCCCCCAATATTGGCGGGGTCAGTCTTGCGGGATTCAGGAGTTAACGAGCGCGCGTCTCTGCCCAGGGACACGAGTAAGATTGCGGAGTTCCGGTAGCATCTTAAGATGACAAAAGAAGTATTCTGCGAGCGGTTCTTCGTAGGCGTCAGATTGCGCTGCCTTACCGGGAATAACCCGTTCGGACCTAGCCCTGATGCCTATCGCGCCAAGATTACTCCCCTCTATTGGGTTACGAAGTTGCTCTATTAGCTCCTTATTGTCGGCTGCCATGCGAGGCTGAACTAAGCCCACGTCAGCAATATACCCAAATCATGCTGCTGCTATGGGCTTTTGCGGCCTGTCTTGATGCCTGGATTGGCTTGAGTGATCTCGTCGGCCGGGCGGCGGTCCAAAGATAGTCGCCTTGATGGCATTGGAATCAAAAGTCTGGAAAATCTGCAGCTGCAATCTGTCGTGATAATCAATGATTCTCAGGCTCGTGCATCGACGGTGGAATGTCTCGTTTCCCATGAAGCACACGCCACACATCGACATGATCTTTTTGATCACGATAAAAGACGATATAGGGGTATCGTTTCAGCGAAATGCTGCGCAGGTCAGGCAATCCCAACTCGTATCCATATCGTAGCGATCCCGATTCCGGATGTCGCGCGATCAGATCATAGGCTGCCTCTAAAGCGTCAACAAAGCCGAGGGCAACCTCGATGCCGGCCTCAAGTACATAGTGGTCTACGGCCGCTTCGACGTCACCGCGAGCCAATTCCCGAGGGACGATGTACTTGTTTGTCACTTACTGTGCCGACCACGCACACGATCACGCAGTTCCGTGAAATAGCGCCCATCGGCGGGATCGGATTGTACGGACGATGCTCCGTCAACCAACAGTCCGCGCAAAACAAGACGATCCTGATCTCGCCGAATTAATTCGCGGATATATTCGCTGCTAGTCCCGTAACCACGTCCAGCAACCTGCTCATCGACGAAGCTCTTAAGATGGTCCGGGAGAGAAATGTTCATCGTGCTCATATGAATGCCTATAGCCGCAATGGCAAAATTTGGCAAGATCGACATTTTTTCCTTAACCATCGGCCATGGGCGGCGGCTTAGCGGGTGGTCAAAATTTCACGATGAGCTCGAAAAAATATCTATAGCGCGATCAAATATCCTCTGGTCAGCGTGTCCTGCGCCTGGGATGATTTCCATGCTCCCCGCAAGTTCTGCCCCAGAAACGTTCTAAAGTCCTTGGCAGAGCTTGAAATGAGCGCGGCAGGCGCACTCTCTCCGTCAATGGGTCCTCTCAGCGCTATTCTCGGTGACTGGCAGCTCTTCGTTAATTGCCTTTCCCTCGACTTTGAAGTTCGTCATCACCCGGAGGGTCACAAAAGTGGCAATCGACAGGACGACCGCGGTCTCGTACGCTCCTAGACCAACCGCTGCCCCGATCGCGCCCGTGGCCCAGAGGCTAGCAGCGGTCGCGGTCCCACGAATGCTGGCCTTGCCGACGAGGATCGCACCCCCGCCTATGAACCCGACGCCGTTGATAATTCCCTCCACAATCCTTGCCGTCGCCTCCGCATTCTCCTTGGTCACGGTTTCTGCCGCCTGGATGAACCCGCACGCGGCGATTGCCACGAGTGGAAAGGTGCGAAGACCGGCGCTGCGCTCGTTGCGTTCGCGATCCCAAGCGATCGGCAAAGCCAGCACGTAAGCGACGAGTAGCACGATCAGATGTCGAAGCAGGTCTGTGTGAAACCCGAGGTCTACCATCCAATCCATCGCGTCTTCTCTTCATCGGTTACGATCTAGATGAACATGGGCGGCGACAACATTCCTGCAAGTAGACCGCTTACTTTCCAGGGGACTATTCGTGCCCTCCGGCCGAGGTGCCGATCACGAGCGCCAGGCGGTAAAAACGCCTGGAAGACGGATCGTCGACCATCAGGTGCTCGCTAACCATAAGGACGCCAGAAGACGCAAGGCGCGGCGAACTCGATCCGAGTTCCGCGTCTTCCGACATTTCGTCAACACCGGAATGGTGACAACCTTTTCTTGCTTCGGAAACCGACATCGCCAACGGCTTTCCCTATACTGACGCCGTTGTCTGACTTGAAGACTGGTATGCCGGAAACAACACGATAGAACTCTTCACACGGGCGCGCCACGGCGATTAGGACGCCTTGAGTATCCTGAAGCCCCCGATTTCCTTTACCAGGGGCAAGTGTGACCAGCGGTCGTTATCGTGCATCATGATCAATCGGGACATGTCGCCTGCAATCTCCTCGTTGATGCGATCCATGGTCTCCAACTGCTTCCAGATGCTGCCGATACCATTGTTGAGCGGTGCGAAAACGCCGTCGTGATTGTGGCCGGTGAGGTTGAGCTTCGAATATATGCAATCGCCCACTGCCAGCAATCGTCCGCGGGCGGTTTCAACGATCACGAACTGCTGGCCGAGCGTATGCCCCTCGCCGAGGCGGACATGCATGCCAGGCAGGATGTTGTCCTTGTCACCATCGACCAGCACCAGGCGGTGTTCGACGGCCGCGTCGAAAGCCGAGCGCATGTTGTCCGGGTTTATGATAGCCGTTAGAAATCCGTACTGTGGCGGCAAGGCCATCGCTTCGTTCCAGGAGAGCCATTCGCGCTTCTGGATGAAGATCCGTGCCTTGGTAAAGGCTGAGATCGAACCCATGTGGTCGAAATGGGCGTGGCTGAGCACGATATCGGTGATATCGCCTGCCTTGACGCCAAGCTCTTCAAGCATGCGCACGGGCGAGATCCAGTCGGGAATGCCGAACTTCTTTGAAAACTCTGCACCGCTGCCTTCGTTGAGAAAGCCGGTGTCGATCAGAACGTTCCTGTCACCGTTCTGAGCCAAGACAAAGCCAAAAGGAAGGTCAAGCACTGTCGATGGCGGGGCACCGTTGACGAGGTCGATCAGCGGCTGGTCTTTTGACCGTGCGAATTCGATGACGTGGACGTCCCAGAGATCGGACATCGTAAACTCCTAACGTTGCGAAAGAATGCGGCCGAGGCTTGATAGACCGACCGCAATGATCAGGATGGCGCCCTGAAAGATGTATTGCGAATAGGTCGGCGCGCCGAAGATGTTCAGCCCGTTGAAACCGAAGGCTATGATCAATGCCCCGATGAACGTTCCGAACACATGAAATTCTCCGTCACGTAACGTCGCCGAGCCAAGGAAGACTGCCGCAAAGGCCGTCAGCAGATAGGGATCTGCTGCACTCGTCGTGCCGCTCCCGAGGCGCGAGGCCAAGAGAATGCCGGTCAAGGCCGCGCACATGCCGGAAATGATGAAGCCTAAAATCTTGACGCGGTCGACATTGATGCCGGCGAGCCTGGCCGCGGACGGGTTGCCGCCGACGGCCTGGATTTCCTGGCCGAGTGCCGTTCGCTCCACGAGAATCCAGAGTGCGCCGAGCACGACGACCATGATGACGATATTGTTCGGGATGCCGAACAGAAAACGTCCGAGTGATACTTGCAGAAATGCCTCAGGCACGCCGGCGGTGATGGGAACACCTGCCGAGTAGGCGAAGGACAGGCCTGTCAGGATGGTGCCGACACCGAGCGTTGCGATAACCGAGTTGACCTTGACCTTGGTGACGATAAGCCCGTTGACGAGGCCGATCAGGCCGCCGAGCAGGATGACGATCAAGATTGCCACGCCGATCGGCAGTTTGCTGGAGACGATCAACCCTGTTACCAACACGCCGTGCAGTGAAGCGGCAAAACCGATGGAGAGATCGAGTTCGCCAACGATTACCGCAAGCGTCAGGCCACCGGCGATAATCATCGCCAGCGATGTCTGGTTCAGCACATTGGTGAAATTATAGATCGTCGGAAAGGCGCGCGGCGACAGGATCGAAAAGGCAACGATCATCGCCAGCAGGCCGATAATCGTGGCATAACGGGCAAAAGCGCCGAGCGCGCGTTTTGCGCCTGGAGAAAGACTGCGGGTCGAAACGGCCAGATCGCTCATGTCAGTTCCTTTCAGTGCCGTCGAAAGCATAGCTGGCTTCGACGAGTGCATTGCGGGTGATGCCGGCGCCGGTCAGTTCCCGCACAATGCGGCCTTCCGCCATGACGAGAACGCGGTCGCAGAGGTCGGGTAATTCATCGGGCTCTGAGGACACGACGATGACCGCCATGCCGCGCGCGGCCAATTCCCGGATCAGCCGGTGTATATCTGCCCGGGCACCAATATCGACGCCCCTCGTCGGCTCGCCGAGAATGAGGATTTTCGGCAAGCGCAAAAGCCACCGGCCAATCACCACCTTCTGCTGGTTGCCGCCGGAGAGCAGGCCGACCGGCGTCTCGATCGACTGCGCCTTGATCGAGAGGTCGCGGGCGGTTTGCGACGAAAGATCTGCGCGGCGACGATAATCGATCAACGGCAGCGCTGGATTGCGGATGATATTGGTGAGATTGGAGAGCTGCAGATTGAAGGCGACGCTCTTTGTCAGGAGCAGCCCATCGGCGCGACGCTCTTCCGGCACCAGCCCCAGCCCCGCCTTAACCGCCTGTGCAGGTGTCTTCGGCAGAAAGGCCTGGCCGTCCAGCGTCATCTGCCCCGCATCGGCGCGATCGGCGCCATAAATCAGCCGGATCAACTCCGTGCGCCCGGCGCCGACAAGGCCGCCTATGCCAAGCACTTCGCCGCGATGCAGTTCAAAGGAAACATCCTTCACCTTCGGCAGCCGGCTCAGCCCCGATACCGAAAGCATCGCTTCCTTCCGCACATGATGTTTTTCGTGGCTGAGATTTTCGACCACGCCGCCGACAATCGCTTCGACAAGAGCGGCGCGCGTGAGGTTCGGTCTGTCGATGACAGTCACGAAATTGCCGTCGCGGAAGACGGTGACAGCGGCACACAGCCTGAGGATCTCGTCGAGCCTGTGTGAGACATAAAGGATCGAAACACCCGTATCCCGCAAGTCCTCAATGATCTTGAAGAGCTTTTCGCTTTCTGCCGCCGAAAGCGATGCGGTTGGCTCATCCATGACGATCAGCCGCGCTTTGCGCATCAGCGCCCGGCAGATATTGATCAGCCAGTTTTCCGCCGTCGAGAGGTCCTTCACCTTGGCGTTCAGTGGAGCAACTATGCCGACACGGCGGGCGACCGGCTCGACATCGCGCGCAATCGCCGTCCAGTCGACAATCCCGAACCTGGTCTTTTTCGGCAGGCCCAGCATGATGTTTTCCAGGACGGTCATTCCGGGAATGAAAGCGAGTTCCTGATGGATGAAATTCATGCCGAGATCAGTCGCGACCGCCGGGCTGGCGACGGCGACCGGGTTGCCGTCGATCAACACCTCCCCAGCATCGGCATGGGTGAGACCGGCAAGAACCTTAATCAGCGTCGATTTTCCGGCGCCATTTGCACCGACGAGGCCGTGGATTTCCCCGGCACGGAGCGTCAGCGACACGCCCCTTAACGCCTGGACGCCGCCATAGGTTTTCCGGACATCACGGGCAACAAGAAACGGAGGCGTTACAGACGCCTCCTTTTCCGGGTTGGACGCAAGCATTGCTTCTCTTCCGATCCTGTCCGAAGCCGGCTTACTGGACCGCATCGGGATGTTGTTTGAGGAAGTCCGCCACAGTATCCTTGGTGATCAGCACTGCAGGCACCTCGACAGCCTGCGGCTTCCAGTCCGCGCCGGCCTTTTTGATGTCCGCCAGCAGCTTAATCATATTGTAGCCTTCGGTGTAGCTGTCTTCCCATGCGGTCGCGGCCATGTGACCGTTCTTGATATTTTCGATCGCCTGCGCGTTGCCGTTAACGCCATAGACCATCACGTCATCGCGCCCCTGAGAGCGAAGCGAGCCGATTGCGCCGATTGCCGGATCGTCCCAGCAACCCCAGATCGCCAGCTTTCCTTCTCCCGGAGGATGAGAAGCAAGCCACGCATTGGCATATTGGGCGCCATCCTCGAAATAGCCGGGGATGCGCACCTCGTTCTTCGTCACCTTGATGTCCGGGTGGCTTTCCAGCATCTTATCCATCAGCGTTTCACGGTTTCGGCAGACCTCGCCAGTGCGGTAGGTGAGTGCTAGAAGTTCGCCCCTGCCGCCCATATCGTCGATCATCTTCTGGATGACCGGCTCGGCAATCGGCGCGCCGGAACCGTTGGTCGCCGCCACGCTCAACCCGAGCCCGCCGCCCCATGTGACGACCGGGATACTAGCCTGCTTGGCCGCATCAAGGCCGGCTCCGATCGAGGATGCAGGAAAGACGAGATCGGCGATCGCAAAGGCACCACGCTGCACAAAATTCTGGATGGCCGCATTTGCCTGGTCGGCGCTGCCCGCAGCATCGACGACGGAGACTTCATACCCGAGCTCTCCGGCGGCCTTCTTGGCGCCATTGATATAGCGGACATTGTTGGCTTCGGTTGCCGCGATCGAAACGAGACCAACCAGCGGCTTGTCGGCCGCATGCACTGGCACAGCCGCGAGCGTTGCAGCCGCGAGCACAATACCCAAAGAAACGAACTTCATAGCTTTCCTCCCAATCCGACCGCCGATGTTCAGCAAACGTCAGCTAACCGTTTCGCTAGCATTCTTGATTTCTCGTGAATCCGCAAGTATTTTTGCTGGATATCTGGACAAATTTGCGGATTTGCCGCAAGCATTCCAGCGAAACGATTAGCTGGATTGGTCCCGACAGCGAATGGCAACCATAAGAGATGTGGCAAACCGTGCACAGGTATCGACGGCGACCGTATCGGCAGTCGTCAATGAATCCGCCTATGTCAGCCCTGAACTGCGCGCGCGGGTCAACGCGGCGATCAACGAGCTCAATTATGCTCCGTTACAGGCGGCCCGCAGTCTCAAGCGCGGACGCAGTCAGTTGCTCGCGCTGGTCGTTGCCGATCTCGCCAATCCGTTTTTTGCGAGGCTTGTCTGGGCTGCAGAAGCTGCGGTGGCCGCCTGGGGTTACTCGCTTGTCCTGTTCAACAGCGACGAGAAACCGGAAAACGAGCGGCGAATCCTCGCGCGGATCCGTGCGCTCTCCTGCGACGGGATCATCCTCGTGCCGGTCGACGTCGTCTCGACACAGCCGCAGCGCGATAGCGAAGGTGAAGCGATCCCGACTGTCCTGTTTGGCCGCACCGTCGAGGGGCAGAATACTGACACGATCACCATCGATAACGTCTCTGCCGCCCGACAGGTCACCAATTACCTGATGGATCTCGGGCATACACGCATAGGCACCATTACCGGTCCCCTGCATCTGACAACAGGCCGTGGCCGTCTTGATGGCATGCTGGAGGCTATGCGCGCACGCGGGCTGACGCCGGCGCCAAACCATATCCGTGCCGGCGAATTTCGGGAGGATACCGCCTATTCCGTCGCTCGCGAACTGCTGACGCAGCCTGAGCCCCCGACTGCGATATATGTCGCTAACGGTGTCATGGCGCTCGGTGTCATGAGAGCGCTCGCCGATCTTGGCCTCAAATGCCCCGATGATATTTCGATCGCGTCGACGGACACTATTCCCGGCATTGGAGGGCTGCGGCCTCGCCTGACGCGTACAGAGCATCCGGTTATCGATATGACCAACGAGGCGTTGCGTCTGTTGGTAGATCGTATCAGTCGCGGGGCCGGCGCCGACGCGCGCAATATCGTCTTCCAGCCCTCGCTCGTCGTGGGCGAGAGTTGCGCGCCATTCAAGAGCCGCTGAAGTGAAGTGGCAGCTTTAGGAATTCGATTGCGAGTTGGCCACCGTTGAGGATAGCCATCGGTTTCAGCTGAGGCCTGCCGGCAACCCGACAGATGCACTAGAGTTCAAGTCGATTTTTGTGAGGGAACGAAGTGCGGATGGGCGCGTCAGCGAGCGGACCAGCGTTGTGATCACCACCAACCTCAGCTTTAGCGAATGGGTAACCCTCGTCGGGGGACGCCAAGATGACTGCTCGACGTCGGACCACCACAATCGGTGCCAACGTTCCGATGCTTTCTCGCGGATCTTGG
This sequence comes from Rhizobium sp. BK379, assembly GCF_014193955.1. NCBI lineage: Bacteria > Pseudomonadati > Pseudomonadota > Alphaproteobacteria > Hyphomicrobiales > Rhizobiaceae > Rhizobium > Rhizobium sp. BK379. The sequence continues at coordinate 69,154 of NZ_JACIAD010000011.1, read as the reverse complement.
CTCCTTCCACCTATCTAGGTGTTTTGCGAACGAAGGCTCAGCTTGCTTGACGCATCCTCTGCGCTACTAGGTGTAGGCCGGACGCTCGGGTGGCGCTGTTGTCGATGCGGAATTTGGCAATCAGGCTCAGCAGCTCCTCAGCATCTGCGGCAAGTGCTTCGGCTGACGCCGTGGTGGCCGTGGCCAGATTCCGGGAACCTCTGCACGACCTGTCCTTAAGGATTACGAGCGGTTGCGTGCAGCTCAATGACGACTTCAGGACAATGCCACCTTAGGGGAACCAGTGCGGCCGCACTCACCTGATCGACGACCTTTGGATGGTTCGGGCGCGCTTTTTCAAACGGCGACTGCGTTCCATCAATGAGCGGATCACAACGTGCGCATTTATCGGTCGAGTTGACGGGCGCCTTCTGCGGAACGCGGCCAATAACAGCCCGACATATGAGACGAATGGCGCCGTCTGAGCAACGGCGCCGGCGCGTTTTCAGGGCTGCGCCTTCACTGGCAGCCGGAATGGAACGCCTAGCCGGTTGAACGCATTCATAGCCGCGATTGTGATTGTAAGATCTACCAAATCTTTGGGCTCGAAGACTGCCGAAGCAGCAGCATAGGCTTGCTCAGAAGCATGGGTCTCGCTGACGAGCGTCACCTCCTCGGCCCAGGCCAGCGCCGCGCGGTACTGTTCGGGGAAAAGGTGCGGCACCTCTTCCCATACCGGGACCAGAGTGACTTTGTCGGCGGCCATCGTCTTAAGTAGATCGCGGGTATGCAAATCGATACAATGTGCGCAGCCATTAATCTGCGATACGCGCAGGAACACGAGATGGATAAGTTCCTCAGTCAGGTTCGTGTTGTGTGTAATGTAGTGATGGACGCCGAACAGCGCCTTGGCTCCAGCCGGTGCTATCTCGTACCAGTTGAGGCGCGTGGTCTCATTCATGATGATCTCCTTGAATTTGCGCCAACAGCCGGCGCAGTTTGGTTGACGACGTGGCAGTTGGAGGCGTGACATCGCGACCTCGTTTTATTTTTAGAAGGTGCCATGTCACACTCGCATGAACTACCTCGTCGATGAGGCAGACGTCCGAGTGCGAGGTAATGAGGCATGAGTCAGCATGGCAGGAACAAGACGGAGTGCGCCCGTAGCATCCATAAAGTTGGGAGGGGTACCGAAGCGGGTGCCGATGTGATGCTTGGTGATCGAAGGACTGCGGAATTTGCTTTGGAGCGCAAGCGCATGCTGCGCCTGAGTTACCGGATGCTAGGGTCAGTTACCGAGGCGGAAGATGTCGTGCAGGACGCCTGGTTGCGTTGGGCAGGCAACAAAGACCGAGTCCGCATTCCGGCCGCCTATCTCACCCGCATCGTCACCCGACTGTGCCTTGATCGGATGAAGTCGGCGCGTGCGCGCCGCGAGATCTATGTCGGCCCATGGCTGCCAGAGCCGCTGGTTGAGCCTGTCGATATGTACGAAGCCCATACTGACGATGTCACTGTTACGCTGATGTTAGCGTTAGAGCGACTTTCGCCCTTGGAACGGGCAGCGTTTCTGCTCCACGAAGTGTTTGACATGGCGCTGACCGAGGTTGCGGTCGTGCTCGATCGTGAAGCGGCCACCGTCCGGCAACTTGCGTCTCGCGCACGCAAGCATGTCCAGACTGCACGACCACGATACAGCGTCGGGGCCGCAGATGCCGATAGAATTGCTCGAGCCTTTTTCGCTGCAGCGCGTGACGGCGATGTCACCGCGCTTTCGGCGCTGCTTGCGAGCGATGTGGAAATACATATCGATGGCGGCGGCAAAGTGCTGGCGTTCCGCAAAATCGTTCGCGGCCTGGAGAATGCACTGCGAATCTTTGTTTCCGCTCAGCGGAAGGCCGTGACGCCGCCCACCTTGCTGCGGACTGCAATTATTGACGGCTTGGCAGGGTATGTCAGCCTTGATCCGAATGGTGTGTTGCAAACAACGGCGCTGGGCATCCGCGAGAGTAAGATCTTCGCCATCTATATCGTCAAAAACCCCGAAAAGCTCACCCATATTGATGCTTAGGACTTCCATTGCGTGCCGCGGCTCGTGCAACCTGGCGCGGTATGGGTAAACAGCTGAGGCTAGTGTACGTCCCTGCCCCGACGATACCCGCAGGCCCAGGGAGTCATTCGTGTTCATGTCCAATATCAGCACGGCCAAGTTTCCTTGCTGGATTTCTTCGCAAGCGGTCGAGAAAAATCTTCTCTGCAAAATGTTCATTTTTTAGCTAATTGAAATCACGGAGCGCGATGTGGCTCTTGAACCTACTCGAACCGCAGACCCGCGATTGATAACCCAGGGCACCATCGACAATTCCGATAGGCCTCAAGGCCGCCGTAACAGCTATGATTTGAAATGTTGTCGAAACAGATCCTTGAAATCGGCGAAATTATCAAATCCAGCCAGCCTGGCCGCCCGGCACACCGTAGTCGGTCCCACGCGGCATTCTGCGGCAATCGACAGGGTCGTCCCGAAGGCGACGACTTCCGGCCTTTTCAAAGCCAAGCGGGCCACCCGCTCTGATTGAGGGGTGAAAACGATCATCTTTGCGGCGATGAGGTTCTTCAGATCTTGCAAGTCCGCTGGCCTGCTGTTTGGTGTCTGACATTTCATAATGCACCCATCGGAAGACGGTGTTCGACACCCAACGATGACAGACGGAGACTATTGAGCCGCGTCGATCATCCTGATCCACCCGGCAGCCCGCCGAGCCGCGTCGGCAAGAACCGGTTTCGGCGCCTTGTAATATTCGTCTGCAGGCAATTCCCGCTTCAGCCGAACGAAGCTGATCGCCTCGTCGAGGGTCGGAAACTCATCCGGCAAGGTGAGATGCAGGAAAAGCGAGACAACGGCAACGGAACGGGATCGGCCGCCCCGGCAATTGATCAGAACGCTTCCGCGCTCGCGCTTTGGGTAGGACGGCTTGTCCGGAAGGACCTGCTCAAGTGCTGCGCGCAGAATGTAGTGCGCGGCTACCATCTGTGTCTCTGGATTGCCGGCGCCGTCGATCAGGCCGACCTTGTAGTAACGAATCTCGCCGGGCCCGTAGATGCTGCCCTGGTGATCTGCGACGATCTTGGGCTGCTCCACAAAATTGAAATCGAGATTGACGGCGCAATTAACGACAGTCGTGATACCGTTTTTTCGAAGAAGCTCGAGATCGCTGGCTCCTTCCTTTCCAGAAATGAACAGGTCGACCCCGTAGTGAGGATGCGCTTCGTAGATCAGGCTCAGTTTGGGCAGAAGTCGATCTTCCTGTCCGATTTGAAGTTCAGGTTTTGTCATGTTTTGTCTCCGAGGGCACCGCGCTTATCGGCCACGGACCAAAATAATCAGGCGGGCAGAAGAGCCCGCCGATGGTTCGTCCGGTGATCCGCTACGCGGCGGCCCTGGCATCCCGTTCACTGGAAATGGATCGCGCCACCCGTTCCAACGTCGGATAATGTGCACCGGCACCGGTTGCGATATAACCGGGGCAGAGAAAATCGATCGAGCCCGGCGGGACTTTGCCGAGGGTCAGCGGTTCATAGGTCCCGCCGGCATTCTTCAGGATCAGCGTGGCTGCTGCCACGTCCCACGCGTTCACGCCAAAACCCGCGGCAGCGTCCGCCCAACCCGCAGCGACATGGGCAATGCTGAGGGCCGCACTGCCGGGACGACGTAGCGTCGAAAATGTCTCGACGAGTTCGCCCATATTGGCGAGCGCTATCTCCCGGCCATCCAATCGGAAATCACGCGCGACCGGATAGCCGGTGATCAGCGTAGCATGCACCTCCTCGCCAACCGAGCGCGACCAAAGAGGCTGATCGTTGAGGCTAGAAGCGTTGATATCTGCGCTGAACATCATTCCGGCGACAGGATCATAAATCGCCCCGGCAACGACCTGCCCGTCGATTACCGCGGCGATCGAGACACACCAGAAGGCAAGTCCGCGAGCAAAGTTTGCTGTACCGTCGATCGGATCGACATACCACTGGATGGCGCCGCTTCCTGTCTGTCCACCTTCTTCCCCCATGATCGTCGAATTGGGTTCATGTTCGAGAATATAGGCCCGGATCGTATGCTCAGCTTGCTTATCGTGGATGGTGACGACGTCGTGAAGATCGACCTTGTAGTCGACGTCAATATTGGACCGGAAGGCAGCGAGCAGTGGTTCGCGAACGGCAAGGGCCGCGCCCGTTGCGATGTCCTTCAACCGGCGGGAACGCGTGAGCAGGTCGTCGCTATGAGGATCAAGTTTGTAGCGAGTGGTGGTTTCCATAGGGTTATCCAGTCTGTCATTTCAGATTCGGCTCCGGCGCTGAGAACAAGCGAGATTGCCTACTTCGTGTAATTTACACGCCAGAAATCCTGCCATTCCTCGCGCCGGTCGAAATCATCAAGACCGGTTGATGAGTCATAGGCCTGCAGCTTGTCCGCAACCTTCATCAGGCCCGATGGCTCATCGTCGGGCATCTTGACGTCGACATTGGTCGGCAATTTACCGTCCTTCATCTGCGGCGCGATGCCCTCTTCCGTCAGGATGTAGTGGACGAAGAGTTTTGCCGTGTTCGGGCTCTGCGACTTTGAGGCGATCAGACCGAGCTTGATATAGTTCCAGCCAACCCAGGGCTCGAGCGTCGCGCAGATGCCGAGCTTGTAACCCTTGTCTTTGTTGTCGCGAAACTTGGCCGAGCTGAGCAAGCCAAAGAACGGCTCCTTCTGCCCAGGCGCGCCCACGGCCTCGGAGATACGATCATCGCTGTCGGTCGCCAGAGGGGCATTCTGCGCCAAGGCCTTGATCCAGGCAGCCCCAGCGCTCTTCTCGTCGGTCTCGAGATCCTTGCCGAACTGTGCCTTGTAGGCGGCCGCAACGGCATCGCTGCCATGGGCCTCAAGCTGGTTGAACCAATCGGTGTAATTGCCCTTTGTCAGCGGATCGATGATTGCGACCTTGCCCCTCCATTTCGGCTCCGTCAGCTCCCAGATATTGGTGACAGGGCACTTGTCATAGGCTTCGGTATTGTAGGCCCAGACATTGGCATTGGTGGAGATCGCCAGCGGATTTTGAAACTGCTCGGGTATCTTTGCGGCCATGTCCGCAGGCAGATAGTTTTCGACGAACTTTTCAGGCAAAAGTTGCGCCAACGCTGCCGGCGCGTCCGTGATCAGAACTACATCGCCCTGGACATTGTTCGACTGGCTTTCGCGGATGATCATTTCTAGCTGGCTGTTGGCTGAAACCTTCATGCCCGTCGCCTTCAGGCCATATTTCGCACTGAAGTTCTCGGCCATCTCGACGATCTTGCCGGTACTGTCGTAGACGGTGATCGGCTTTTCGCTTTTGGCCGCGCTGACCAGCGCATCGATAACGGCGGCGTCACCAGCTACAGCCGGAGCAACAACGATCACGGATCCAGCGACGACGGTCGCCCAGGCCACAAAAGACATCGCATTTCTGTTCATGTTTCCCTCCCAGGAAGAAGATGAAAGAGCGGATTTCGACGCTTATTTCTTGTAGTTCATCCGCCAGAAATCCTGCCAGCTCTCACGCTTGTCGAGATCGACCGCGGCAGTGGACGCATCGAATGCCATAAGCTCCTTGATGTGGCTGGCGACACCAGACGGTTCGTCTGCGGGCAACTGGAGCGTTGAATTGCCGGAGATTTTCCCATCTGCCGTCTGAGGTGCTATTCCCTCTTCCGTCATCAGGTAGCGTACGAAAAGTTTTGCCGCATTCGGGCTCTTTGTCTGTGCCGCAATCAGACCAAAACCCGGATAGAGGAAGCCGGAGAAAGGCTGAACGCCAGAGCAGAGGCCAAGCTTCAGGCCCTTTGCCTGATTGTCCCGGTACTTTGCCGTCGACGTGATCACGAAGAATGGGTCTGCCTGGCCGGGCGCCCCGGCTGCATCAGCGACGGTCGTCGAGTCCGAGAGCAACGGCCCGTTCTGGGCAAATGCCTTGACCCAGGCGGCAGTAGCGCTTTCTTTGGTGGTATCGAGCGTCTTGCCATAAAGCGCCTCATAGGCCTTTGCCACATCAGCATCGTGGTGCATCTCGATCTGGTTGAACCAGTCGGCATAGAAGGGCTTATCGAAGAGGTCGAGCATGGCGAGCTTGCCCTTCCACTGCGGTTCGGTCAGCTGCCAGATATTGTTTATCGGGCATTTGTCGTATTTCTCGGTATTGTAGGTCCAGACATGGGCATCGGAGGCGATCACCAGGGGATCGCGCAGCGCGTCCGGGATATCCTTCTGCAGGTCCGGTGGCGCCCAGCTTTTCACGATCCCTTCCGGCAGGAGTTGGCCCATTGCGGCGGCGACATCAGTTGCGACGCTGACGTCGCCGACAACGTTGCCTGCCTGATGCTCGCGGATCATCAATTCGATCTGTGTGGCCTCGTTGACCTTCTTACCGCTGGCCTGCACGCCATATTTCTTCGTGAAGGCCTGCGCCGTATCAACGATTTTGCCGGTGACGGCATAAACCGTAATCGGCGGTTCCTTTTTTGCAGCCTCAATCAGTCCGTTCAGATCGAACACCTCCTCGGCATGGGCCCCATTGCAGAGTGCCGACGCACAGATGAGGGCAGCAATGCTGGCAATCACCCCTCTTTTCGCCCTTCTGGCTTCATTCGAATAGGTCATGTCTCCCTCCCCGCGCCTTCGATTATTTCTGGTAGTTGACCCGCCAAAAGTCCTGCCACGTTTCACGGGCATCCCAGTCATCAAGACTGGTCGTCATCGCGTAGGGCAGAAGCTGGTCGAGAACTTTGCCAATGCCGGATGGCTCGTCTGCCGGAAGGCCGACGTCCTTGTTCGTCGACATTTTGCCGTCGATCGCTTGGGGGGCGATGCCCTCTTCGGTCATGATGTAGTGGATGAAGAGCTTGGCCGCGTTCGGGCTATCGGTACCCTTCGTAATGAGGCCAACGCCGGGGTAGAGCCATCCAACCCAGGGCTTCAAGTCCTTGCAGAGACCGAGCTTCATTCCCTGATCGGCATTATCGCGGAACTTGGCCGAGCTTATGAGGCCCATGAAGGGCTCGGATTGACCGGGGGCGCCAACCGCATCTGCAGCGGCCGCATCTGCATCGGTCAAGAGCGGGGCGTTGGCCGCGAGCGCTTTGACCCACGCAGCAGTCGCGCTTTCCGCTCCAGTTTTCAGATCCTTGCCGTATTGCTCCCTGTAGGCTTGGGCGACCTTGTCGTCGCCATGCTTTGCCATCTGATTGAACCAATCAACATAGGACGCTTTTCCGAGCGGATCCTGCATCGCGACTTTGCCTTTCCACTTCGGCTCGGTCAGTTCCCAGATATTGGTGACGGGGCATTTGTCGAAAATCTGGGTGTTGTAGGCCCAGACGTTGGCGCTCGTGACGACCGTCAGGGGATCCTGATACTCGGCCGGTATCTTGCTGGCGAGATCCGGCGGAAGCCAGCTTTCGGCAAAACCCTGCGGGATGAGCTGGGCCACAGCGGCAGGCGCATCACTGACGATCGAAACGTCGCCCTGGATATTGTTGGCGCGCGCCTCGCGAATGATCATTTCGAGCTGAGCCGACGCCTTGACCTTCGAACCCTCGGCGGAAAGATCATACTTCCTGGCGAAATTCTTGGCCATTTCCACGATCTTGCCGGTGCTGTCATACACCGTGATCGGCTTTTCCTTCTTTGCGGCGGCAATTAAGCCGTCGAGGTCGAAGGGCTCGTCAGCCCTTGCCGCACTTGCCAATGTGGCCGCGAGCGCGCTCGCGCATAACACGCGGCTCATGCCGCCGATCATAGTCCGCTTCATACTGTTCCTCCTTCAGCAAGCGTATCCTTTGCAGCGGGCCTTCAATTGAAGGCGCTCACCTTCAACAGCGTATCGGCCTCCGATATTCGCTCTCCATGCCCGTCGAAGACATGCAATGCTTCGGGTGGCGCATGGAAAAACACGCGTTCGCCCCCATCGAGACGCGGTAGAGCATGGGTCGTCAAAAACAGCGTGTGGTTTTCGCTGCGCAATTCGAGGATCCAGCTGCCGCCGGTCGGCAGGACGCCGGTAACAGTCATCTCACCGAAAAAATCACCTTGCGGTACGTCTTCCATCTTCAGGACATAGCCCATCGCCTCCGGCCGGATGCCGATAGAGCCGATGCGGGAAAGAGCCGGATAGCGCGACGAGAAATAGCCTTCGGCCTTGTCGGCGATATCGCTGATACCCGGCCGTCCAAAGGTCAGGATATTGATCGGCGGACTGCCGACGAATTCCGCAACGAAGCGATTGGCCGGACGATCATAGATATCGTTGGGCGTGCCCATCTGCTGCAGCGTGCCTTCGTTCATGACCGCGATCGTGGTCGCCAGCGTCATTGCCTCCCACTGGTCATGGGTCACGAAAACGATGGTCGTCTTGAATTCCTTGTGCAGCCGCTTGAGTTCAGCGCGCATCTCGAGCCGAAGCCGAGCATCCAGATTGGACAAGGGCTCATCGAGGAGAAGGACGCCCGGATTGACGGCGAGCATGCGCGCCAGTGCCACACGCTGCTGCTGGCCGCCGGAAAGCTGTGAGGGGTAGCGATCGCGGTATTTGGCAATATCGAGCGCCTGCATCACGCGCTCGACGCGTTCTTCACGCTCGGCTTTCGGCAGTTTGCGCAGCCGCAGGCCGAAATCGGTGTTGCGCTCGATCGTCAGATGCGGCCAGAGGGCGTAGCTTTGGAAGACGAGACCCATCTCGCGTTTTTCGGGTGGAACAAAAACGCCTTCGGCAACGGAATCGATCAGCCTGTCTCCAACGCGAATTTCACCTCCGGACAGGTTTTCCAGCCCCGCGATCATCCTCAACGTCGTCGTCTTGCCGCAGCCCGAGGGGCCGAGAAGGCACATGAATTCACCGTCGCGAATTTCCAGATCGAGGTCGGAGACCGCATTTGCCGAATTCACGCCGTAGTTTTTTTGCGCACCGCGCAGGTTGATCGTAGGCATCAGCTTCCAAGTCCTTCTGCAAGATTTGTGCGGGTCAGTTTCTGGGCCGTCAGCGTGCCGAAATAAGCAATGCCGGCTATGATCAGGACGACGGCATTGGCCGCTTGGGTATAGTGATAATCGACCAGCCGCAGGGAATAGGTGGTCAAGACGTCAGTGCTCGGGACGGCGAGGATTACGAACAGGCTGAGGCCCTTGATCCCGGAAATGAAGGGTAGAAGCACGCCGGTCACCAGAGAGCCTTTCTGGATGGGGATCACGATCGAGATCATGCGCCGCAACCACCCTGCCCCGGCAATCTGCGCTGCCTCCTCTGGATCCTTGCCGAGCTGCGTCATCGCTGAAATCCCGGCGCGGGAGGCGTAGGGCATCTGGTCAGCGATGAGGGCGAGCACGAGGATGGTTACGGTGCCATAGAGCGCCGGCATCGGACCGCGCGGAACTGCAAACAGGGAGAGATAGGCGGCCGCGAATGCAATGCCTGGCACGAGATAGGGAAGAAACGTCACCTGGCGGAGATAGACTGACAGGACGCGCACCGGTGTGCGAATGACGACGTAGCCGACGAAGAGACCGAGAATACCCGAGGTCAAAGATGCAAGACCGACGATCATCAATGTATTGCCGGCCGCCGCCCAAAGATCCGGGCTAAGGAGAATGCCTGTTTGTAGCGCCACCGTATCGAGATTGGTGCCGATCCAATAGTCGAGCGTGAAGTTGTCGAGCGTGAACTGGGCAGGAATTTTCATGACGGTCGACAGGGCGAGCGTCAGCAAAGGCAAGCCGACACTAAGCAGGAAGATTGCTGCCGCAAAGCCTGTGGCCGGAAGGCGCATGTTGCCCAGGCGGCTCTGACGGTTCATCGAGCCCTTCGAACCAATGGTGACGAAACGACGTGCTTCGCGTACCAGTCGTGCATCGATCATCAAGGTGATGATGCCGATCACCATGATCGAGGCCGCAACGACGCCTGCGACACCTGTCTGGCGTGACGCGATGCTGCGAAACAGCGACGTCGAGAGCACTTCGAACTTCACAGGCAGGCCGAGGACATAGGGAACGCCGAACTCGCCAAGGCACTTTGCGAATATGAGCACCATCGACGACAGGAGTGCAGGCCGCATCAAGGGCAGGATCACCTGTAGGGCAACCTGGTGGCGCCGGGCGCCAAGGATACGGGCAGAATCCTCCAACTGCGAATCGAAGCGGCGCAAAGCCGACCCGAACAACAGAATCACGAACGGCGTATAGTGCAAGGCAAGGATGATCGTAATCGGAAACCGGCCGTAAGCGACCCAGTCGGGCGGCGTCATGCCCATCGCCTCGAACCAACCCGGCTGTCCACCGATCGTGCGGTTCTTGAAGAGGGTCGTCCAGGCAAGCGCGAAAGTCCAGGCCGGCAGCATGTAAGGGACGATCAGGGCCGTCGCAAACCATCGGCGCCCGAACATGTCGGTACGGCTGATCAACCAAGCCAGGATCGTGCCGATCGCCAAGGAAAGGGCGATGGCGCCAAATGCAACAGTTAGCGTATTAAGAAGCGGATGCCAGAAGAGATCGGTCGCCACCGGCGAGAAGAATGTCCGATCGAGATAGTAGAAGGTGAAATCCCCCACCTCCTTGCCGAGCCGTCGCTCGTGGCCAAATTGAACGCGAACGGCGTCGAATATGATCGAAATGATCGGAACGACAATCAGATAGGTAAAGAGCAGCGCCGTCACGACACCTATCAGTGTCGTTGGCTCGCGCAACGCGACCTTGATCCGATAGCGCCATGCCTGCCACCCGGATGGCTTTGCGGCAACCCTGTTTCCAGGCGCTTGCGCTTTTAGAGTATCGCTTAAAAGAGCCATCATACCTCCCAATCGAGCTTCATTTCCGCGCTTGACTTGCCTGACTCAGGCAAAGGCAGACACAGCAGAGCATCCACCAAGAAGGCGGCCCTGGCGCATCGAGCGCGAGAAAGAAAATTAGTCCTCCACCGACAGGCCTCTGCAGCCCGCCGTCCTGGCAAACGCGCGGCTCCTCCCGGCGTTCACCCATTGGCCAGGGCAATGGAATAAGCATTCCATTTGCCCTCTATTCTGGAACACATGATTCATCTAATTGATGACTTTGTCAACGAGAAAATGCACGCGCGATCAATGTCATATCTATCTGTTTTTACTAACTATTTTCTGCCATTTAGTTGGATTTTTCGAACAGGTTTGCATCCACGTTCGCCAAGAGTGCAAATCGCTGCCATTTTCCTTGCGTCCTTATTAACGATCGACATCGCCAACCACGCCTGCTTGGCCGACGCGCGGAATTTTTCGGTTGGAAAAACCTGCGCTTTATGTCCTGTGATATGCGCTCTGGTTTAGGTGGGAACGATTGATGGCACAGACATTTGTGACGGCAGAGGAAGTCGCGAAACGCGCAGGCGTATCGCGCTCTGCGGTATCGCGCACGTTCAACGGCGGCAGCGTATCGAAATCGGTGCGCCGCAAAGTGCTGAAAGCGGCTGGCGAACTTGGCTATCGCGTCAACCGTCTGGCGCAGGGATTGATGAGCGATCGTTCCAACCTTATCGGCGTGGTGGGCGCCAATCTGAGTTCACCATTCATCTCCAGGCAGCTTGATCTCTTGAGTATCGGCCTGTTGCGAAAGGGCCTGCAGTGCCTGCTGCTCAACGCGGCCGACGCGCGCAAGGACATTGCGCCGCTCATCGAGCTTCTCTTCGAGTTTCGAGCGCAGGCTATCATCGTGCTGTCTGGCGAGCCGCCCACATCGATCATCGACGAGTGCATTGCCAATGGCGTGCGTCTCATTTTGATCAACCAGCGCATCGACAGAACCGATACCAGCATGGTGCTGAGCGACGATTCCCACGGAGCAGAGCTTGCCGCCATGCGGCTGGTCAAAGCCGGTTGCAAAAAGGTCGCCGTCGTTTCAAGCAGCAGCCAGACTCCGTCACAGGTTCGCCGGTCGAATGCCTTCTGCCAGCGCATGGGGATCGAGGGTGTGGAAGTCGTTCCCTGGTCCGGCGGTCCGACGGCCTACGACAGCGGTTACAGAGCCGCCTGCGAATTGCTTTCGGACAGGACAATCGATGGCGCGTTCTGTGTCACCGACCTCATGGCGCTTGGCTTCCTGGACGCAGCCCGCCTGGAAATGGGCCGTCGCGTGCCTGAGGATCTGTCGATCGTCGGTTTCGACGACATTCCGCAGGCGGGCTGGAAGAGCTACCAGTTGACCACGGTCGCCCAGCCGCTCGAGGATCTGACCGAAAAAGTGCTGACGGCGCTCGAAAGCGACGAGACCGAGACGAGGCTCCGGGTCGTGTCGGTTGCCATGGTGGAGAGGACGACGGTGCGCTAGTTCGCCTGGCGGATCCGGCTTTCGATCAGAAGACCGCTTTGGTCGAGGATTGGATGGGCGACGGCTGCGATATGGGCATGAATCCGTTTCAGGTCGCGCAGAATATCGAGATGCAGCGAGCTGGTCTGAATGCTTTCAGGCCGCTCTTCGCGCAGGCGCTGCAGGTGCCGTTCAGCTGACTGCTTCTCGAGCCGGCGCACATCCTCCTTGATCTCCACCAGGCGGCGCGCCAGCATCGCGTTTTGTGTCGCAAAGACGGTTTGTGCCATACGGATACTCTCCAGCGTCACGTTAAATAGGCCGGCGATTTCCTCCTGCCCGTCGCGCGAGAATTGCAGGCTTCGATCGATCTTTTTGGCGATTTCCGGGAGGATGCCTTTTTCGATAATGTCACCAATATGCTCCAGATTGATGGCATATTCGACGATGTCCATCGAGCGGCGATGCTCTTCTGCGCTCAATCCGTCATGACCAAGCTTGGAAATATAGACCTTGATCGCGTGTTGAATTCGATCAACCCGGCCTTCCAGCATTGCAATACCGGCAAGAGCCGAAGAATCGTTACGAGTCATCGCCTCGGTCGCCTGCGACAGCATGCGTTCGACCAGATCGCCGACGACCATGACCTCGCGGCTTGCGCCTGCAAGAGCAGAGAGCGGACGAGTGAGATCATTGCTGTCCAGGTAGCTGTTCTCCTCAGGATCCTGCTTGGTCTCCGGCAGGAGGCGAGACATCAGCGACAGAACAAAGGGCGACAGTGGCCAGGCGACAAGAGCGACGATGAGATTAAAGACGAGATGGGCATCGACGGCGAAATTCTGATGCGGCAGCGGCGACAATTCCAGGAGGTCTGCGCCATAGCCTGCAAGCGGAAGAGCGATGCACACACCGATTCCACGCACGATCAGGTTCCCGAGCGTCACCCTGCGGGCGCTCGTCGGCGCACGAAGGGTGGCAAGCACGGGGGGGACCGCTCCTCCTAGATTGGCACCAAGGACGAGCACGATCACGAGCCCTGTGTCGATGCCGCCGCCAGCGGAAAGCGATAGGATGAGAACGACGACCGCGAGGCTCGACGATGCCAGGATTGCCAGGAAAGCCGAAAAGATCAACGCTACTGGCCATGCATTTCCAAGCATGGCGATGAAGAGGGCGAGGGCCGGCGATTGACGGATGGGATCGGTCGCTCCCGAAAGCAGATGCAGCGACAAGAGCATCAAGCCGACGCCGACAAGAGCGGTGCCCGCGCCCTGGCGCGCAGTGGACTTCCCGCGCAGCAGGACCGTCCCGACGAGGATGAGCAGCGGCGAAAGCCAGCCAAGGCCAAGAGCGACAATCCACGCGGTCGCAGCCGTCCCGACATTTGCTCCGAGAAGCACGATCTGCGCCATGGCCGCCACGATCATGTCTCGTTCGACGAAGGAGGCGACCATCAAGGCCGTTGCCGTAGAACTTTGCAAAGCAATGGTGGCAACAAAGCCCGCACAGATCGATCGGGCACCGCTTCTGGTACTTCTCGCCAGCCCCGCACGGAGTTTCGTGCCGAAGGCGCGCGTCATTCCATCCTTGACCTGGGCGAGACCGAAGAGAAGCAGAGCAACTGCGCCGAAAAGATTGATGCTGACGATAGTCGATTCCATGCCATCACCTGCTGCCTATTGACCCGACGGGCACCCGGCACTTGTCGTAATGTTTCGCCGTCAGACCGCTGTCCAGCCGATGCAACGCCATTTCCATTCGATCTCGCCGCTAGGCCGGCTCATCCTGCAGATCCCGTTCAAGGCGGACGACAACGCTGTTTCGGCCGTTTGTGGCGCGATCGAGAAACGCTCCGAGCGCTCCAAAGAAAATGCCGAGAAACCGTGGAAGCGACCCATCTTGGGCGCCGGGCTCAAGTCCGAATCGATCTGCCAGCAACCGATAGAGCGCCAGCCGCTCCGGTTCGATATGCGCCATCGCCAGATGAGCGCCCTGCCGCAGGCAGTACCAATCGGCAATCAGCTCGATCATCGGGAGGCCTTCGGCCAAGACAACGCTTGATGGCGTCAAGCCTTTACCCTTGCCGGCAAGGCATTCTACCGCCTGTGCCACTCGCATCGGCAAGACCGATGCAGCAATCGCGTCTGGCCATTCCTTCGGAAGGTAGCGGTGGATGACAAGCGCCCGTTTATGTGCCCGCAGAAAATCGCCGTAGGTTTCGGCGGCGTGCGCCGCCTCGCCATTCTCGTGGGATGCGGCGGTTTCCAGCCGATAGCCTTCCAGGAGGCGATGATCGACGGACGTGGCCGCCAATTCGACCGTATCGATCACCACACCATGATGCCAAGGCCGGATCACCTTGAAGGCCGGAGGAAATGCAACGAGGGACGGCACCGCAATATTGGTAAAGGAACCTTGATCGCTACTCCGCCTAGTGACGCCTTCGACATGCAGGTGACCGCTGAAATGAACGTGCACATCGGCGGCGCAAAAGGCGTCCTCGACCTCGCGCCGTGGCGTGCGGCGCACGACGTTGGTTTCACCGAAGAGAGCCTTCTCGGCCTCACAGGCGCCATCGAACGGGTCAAGGGCGGGGTAGTGAGAGAACACAAGCAAGGTCTTGCCGAGATGGGTTGCCCGGCGCGTGACGTCGCCGATCCAGGAGAGAATGAAAGGCTTGAGGCGCAGCATGGCGTTCCAGCCGCCGGCGGTGCTGTCGGTGAAAGCAGCCTCTTCCCCGTGCATAAATGCACCATCGAGCGGCTCGAAGACATTTGCGTCGATCATCAACAGCCAGAGACCGGACGCCGGCTCGACGAGATAGGAGGCATCCATGAGCCGGTAGCAGTTGCGACCGTCTGGCGACGCCACCTCGTAAAGCCTGTCCTCCTCGGCGTCGGACGATCCGAACGGGCTTTCCCAATGAATGTATTCCGGCTTCCGGAAAAAGCCGAAATTCGCCATCGGGCGAAGCCCCTCCGGGTATCCTTCACAATACATCCTGTCGCTGAAGACAGTACCGTTGCCGGCAAGCCTGGCATCGCTGGAGACGAGGATCGGCCGACCGGCTTCCGTCAGGAACTCCTTGGTGTGATGGCGGCCACGCAGGCCGAAAATGTCGTGATTTCCAGGTAGCGCATAAAAGGCTGTGCCATGGTCGCGACTGTGCCGCTGCAGGATATCGGCCAATTTTTCGGTCGTCGCCCGCTGGCCGTCGTCACTGTAATCGCCCAACAGCACGACATGGCGGATACCGCGCTTCTCCACCTTCTGGAGCGCTGCATACAATGCGCCGGCACTCTCGTTGAACACCCGGGTCGACTGGCGCGTGTCCGACCAGCTGCGCATCGTCAGCGCCCGGCCGCCGATCCTGATGCCGGAAAAGCCGAAATCGGCATCGGTATCGTGAAAATGTGCGTCCGCAATAACAGCAATTTCGGGGAAGGAACGATACGTCATCAATTGCCCTGCTTTCGAGCTTCGATCAGACCGATCCATTCCGATGCACGCAGGGCCGCGTCATAGAGCGCCGGCTTCGGCGTTTCGAACCATTCGTCCGGACGCAATTCGCGCCGCTCGCGAATGACGGCAAGGGCGGCGTCGATCGAGGGATAGAGATGCGGCTGTTGCTTGTGAAGGAAAAGCGCAACCAGCGAAACAGAGCGGCTGCGACCGCTTCGACAATTGACGAGGATGTTGCCGCCGTCAGGGAAGGGATAAGTCTCCCGCTTCGGCATGGTCTGGCGCAGAGCCCCGTCGAGAATGTAATAGGCGCCAAGCATCATCGTATCGGGGCTGCCCTCCCCGTCGATCAGACCAACCTTGTAGTAGCGGATATCGCCGTAGCCCGAAGCCCTTATGTCGAGTGTTTCCTCATCCGCCGTTACGTAGTTGATGTCGAGATTGACAGCACAGTTCACCACAGTGGTAATCTGGTGTTCGCGTAGCAGGCCGATGTTGCTTGCGCCGCTACCTCCGCCAATGAAGAGGGTGGCCCC
Source organism: Rhizobium sp. BK379 (assembly GCF_014193955.1). NCBI lineage: Bacteria > Pseudomonadati > Pseudomonadota > Alphaproteobacteria > Hyphomicrobiales > Rhizobiaceae > Rhizobium > Rhizobium sp. BK379. The sequence goes on along the minus strand of NZ_JACIAD010000011.1, from coordinate 52,837 downwards.
GAAGGGTCCGAGGCCTTCCGCGATCAAACTGATCGCCGGGCGTTCGTAGACAGGTCCATCCATGTCAAATCCTCCAGGCCTTCCACCGCAGACCATTGAAAACGGTCTATGCTCACGTTTCTACCGACGCTACAGACCTGGCCGGATGTGTTGTCTCAGGCCGCTTGCCCGCCAGAGAGAGCGGGATTTTTGAAATCTTGCTGATCCCGGCCGCAATCGCCGGAGCGGCCGCAAGGACAGGGCCACCCTTTTCCAGGCTGCCAATCTCCAGGAAGGGGCAGACATCGCCACCCGCCTCGCTGACAAGGAGAAGGCCGGCAAGGCAGTCCCAGGAATTCATATGCAGTTCGACGTAGCCGTCGGAGCGGCCATCGGCCACATAGGCCAAGGCCAAGGCACCCGAGCCCGCCCGGCGCACATTGGTCCCGAGATCGAGCAGCCCCTTCACCACATCGAGATAGGTCTCGTTCGCTATGCGCGTCGACCATCCCATTTCGATCGTCGTGGCGTCGTAGCGATTTGTCGCAGCAACCTGGATCGGCTTGCCGTTCAAGCTCGCACCACGACCACGTTCAGCAAAATAAAGCTCATCAAGCGCTGGATTGTAGATGGCACCGAACTCCGTCACCCCCTTTTCCACATAGGCGATCGAAATGCAGAAATGGGGAATTCCGCGCGCGAAATTGGCCGTACCATCGACAGGATCGACGACCCAGACGCGCTCACCGATAGCGCCACCGCCTTCTTCGCCAAAGAAGCTGTCGCCCGGGAAGCTTGCCAGGATACCGTCGCGGATCAGAGCCTCCGACGCGGCGTCAGTCTCCGTCAGATAGTCCTGTGGGCCCTTCATCGACACGCCTGTTCCGGCTCCCGCATGAAAGCCCTGGAGAACCAGCTCGCCGGCCGCGCGGATGATCGTGCGACAATAGTCCGCACGCGTTTCGGTCAAGACAACATCGGACCCTGGATGCATCGAAATCCCCCTTAGGCGCTTTGCACACGCGATCACCATTGCACGCGCGTGCAAAACGGTCAAGTCTTGCAATCGTTGGATATGAATTGCGTTGACGAGTTATGATTTTACCAGAATTGCAAGCGCGCCCGCACCCGCCTGCACACTAGTCCGTCTTCTGGGGGCGCTCGTCTATTCTCGGATGGAAATGGGACTGCCACCGGATCGGCGCTTCTGAAAACAGCCCAAACGCCTGAACGACCATACCGCTTGGGACATCGATGTTTCTGGCAATGCCGGTGCCTTTGAGGACCCCTCCGCGTTTATCCGGATCAGGCTCTCGAAAAGAGCTGCCGGCGCCGAGCTGGCAATTCTGAATGCGGATCGGGCCAAGCACCTGCGCGCCATCCCCAAGCCTGGCGCTCCCGGCAATGGAGCCGCCGCCGTTCAACCGGACGTCGTTTCCGATGTGGATCCTGTCACTTGGCGCACTGGTGACAAAGGTGAAGCCCCCCTCCTGACCGACATCGCCGTTTGCACCGATGGCAATTGAGCCGGCGCCAGCCGCTATCCGCACGCCGCTGTGAAGGACGGTTGACGCACCGATGCTGACCGCCGCCTCGGGGGCCACCTCCAACGTCACATTGGGCCAGATGAAGATACCGGGCGCCAGGCTGGCGCGGCGGGAAATCAGGGTCGAAAATGGATCGATGATGGTGACATCCAGATCTGCAAGCCGCAGCGTCTCCTCAATCGTCAGGAAACCTTTCAGGCGCCTGACCTCATCAATTCTGTCTGGTATCTCACGCATCTGAAGCGCCTCCGGTCGCGATTTTTAGCAGGACTGCGACTGTTGCATCGCCGTCATGCTGGCCGCGGCTCCAGGCATCCTCGAATTCGCCTCTGAAGATAGCGGTTCCGGCATCTTCTTGAAGGTTTTCTCTCAGATAAGGAAACTTTCCAACCGTCTTTTCAAAGGGAAAGAGCATTCTGTTTGCGAGGACGGAAGCGAATAGATCGGCGTTTCCGCCACCTTTTCGCCCATGCAGATTTGCAGCGGACAAGACGTCTTCGAGCGTCAGGCCCATTGTCTCCCGGCATTGCAGGATATTGCCGATGAACACAACCGGACAGCTGGCATTCTCAATCGCCGGGACGAGGCCATTTACCAGCAAATGCGGCAGGATACTTGTATAAAGGCTGCCTGGACCGAAGGCGATAAGGTCCGCATTGGCAATTGCGTCGAGCACTGCGGGGTTTGCAACCGCCGGACTCCGATCGGCGCGAGCCAGCTCGACCTCGGCTATTCCAATCCTTGCATCCTCCGGCACCATCGACGTGATAACGTCCTGTGGCATCAGGCCGCGACCGTCTTTCAGCCTTGCGGACAGAACCAGATCGTTGTCGCAGGATGACGGCCATACGTTTCCGCGGATGCCGCAGAGCTTTCTGAACACGAAGATCGCCGTGTTGACGTCCCCATTATGCGCAAGGCATGCCCCCGTCAGAATGAAATTGCCGATGCTGCCGTGCCTGAAGTCGAATTCACGGCCGACAGAAGAGGCGAACGTGTTCAGATAGTTCAAGATCGCACCACGAAGACCCGGCTCCATCCTCTCCAGCAACGGATGACGGCCTTCTGCATAGAAGAGAAATTCATTGCGGCCTTCCTCACGGCCAAGATTGGCCGAAAGCCGGGCGCTGCAGATTTTGACCACGTCACCGGCACAGCCCTCTCCATGCGCCATGGTCATCAGAGCCTGGCGGATATCTCCGACCGAAAGGATGGCAAGCCGCTCACGAATGACTTTCGAGCTGCCGCCGCTATCCCAGGCGGGCACCACGCGGGTGACGTCGGCTCCGTTTTGGCACAGCGCAACATTGATCGATCGACAGGCGCTGCCGCCCGAGAACAAGACAATCCGTTTCATGCCCGCCCCTGATATCCGACCGCAGATCGATAGCCTTTGCTGATCGTCTGCAAAAGCTTTTCCGTCGTCACATGACGTGACGAGCCTGTCACAGAAGATTTCGCATTCGCGCAAGCCCGAAAGCAGCGATCGTGCCGGCATCCCGAAGATCACCGTCGAGGATCATACGCTGCAGCTCATGGACCGAAACGGTTGCCTGAACGAGGTCCTGTTCTTCATGCTCCAGCCTGATGTCTCCTGCCATCAGATCCGTCGCAAAGAAGACGTGGCATTTTTGGGTTACCGTTCCATAGAGCGGATAAATGGTGCCGATCCGGACCAACGAACCAGCAACCAGACCGGTTTCCTCCTGCAATTCGCCGCGGGCGAGCACCTCGGGATCTGCATCCGGTTTATCTTCCCAGGCCCCTTGCGGAAACTCCCATTGGCGCGACTTGATCGGATATCGATATTGTTGAACCAGGTGAACGAGACCGCGCTCAAACGGCAGGATCATCACGAAGTCCGGTTTGTCGACATAGCCATAGAGCCCGGGTGAGCCGTCACGGCGCCGGATCGTATCCTCGCGGACCGTCATCCACCGGTTGGCATAGACCTCTGTCGAACCGACTGTGACGATATCCGGTTTCGTGCCTTGCTCAGATATCTCGATTGAAGACGAATTCAAAACCTCGCGCTCCTTGTCCTTGAACGCCCGAACTCAATTTGATTGGTCAGCTTCATGCCTGAAAAAGCGGCCAATGAATCACCCTAGCCCCCACCTCCTCGTCTCCGCAATTTCATTTCTGGCTTCGGCCGATGCGGTCGAAAGGATACGAGGAGCGACTTGAGTTCGAGCTCACGCACACGCCGGGCGGCTTCGTCCGGAGGAACCCAGGCCAGAACCCGTTCGCCGCACTCCTTGAAATCATCCGCCAGCGCCACGACCTCAATCTCGAACAGGTCAACGATGCAGGGCGACACGACGTCAGGTCCGAATTCTTTGAGATAGGTATATCGGCCGATCGGCTTCTTTCGCGCGCTCCCCTCGACGCCCGCTTCCTCAAACGCTTCGGTGGCAGCCGTTTCGAACGGCTTCTTCTTCTTGATAGGCCAACCCTTTGGAATAACCCAACGACGACTGTCACGCGAGGTGATCAGCAATATCTCGATCTGATCCTCGTTCCCGATATAGCGAAAGCAAATAGCTCCATATTGCTGCAAAAAGACACCCTTGAACAAAGCTTCGGGAGCGGCCGCCAAATGTTGCAGCAATCCGCCGGTCTTGGCCTTCTTGGGCTTGTCGTCGTTCTTCATCGATCTCCCGGGATGCTTACGAAGCTTTGAAGGCGATTGCATCACCCGCCGCGGATCGATCCGCGCCAGACTAGCTCGGCATGGAGTTTGAGCGTCCGAACTTCATCCACATCGACTGTCGCAGCCGGAGCAGCCAGAAAGGCGACGGCCTCGCGCGCAACCGTCGCAACCGGTTGTGCGAAGGTTGTCAGATCATAGGAAGACCACGAAGCCTGCTCGACATCGTCGAAGCCGGCAACACACAACTGATCAGGAACGGACAACTTGAACTGATGCCGCGCGGCGTCCATGACGCCGCAGGCAAGCAGATCATTGGCGCAGAAGATCGCGTCCGGCCGCTCCCTGCGCGTCAAAAGTCTCTGGGCGACCACCTTCCCCGCCTCATATCCCGTAGAGCCGTGACGCTCGACGGCAACCTCCATGCCGAGAGCCGCGGCAGCATCGATGAAACCGCGCTCGCGTGCCATGAGGCTCGGGGTGCCGGCCTCGGAATTGGCAAATGCGAGCTGGCGGCAGCCCGCGCGTAGAAAAGCCGTCAGAATGCGGCCAGCGGCCTCCTGGTCGTCGAGGTTGATGCGTAGCGGCCCCGGCTGGTCGTCATCGCGATTGATGAGAACCAGGCGCTGGCCATTCCTCAGGCAGAGTTGGGTGATGGATTTGTCGGGCAGTCCGGACAGGATGATCGACGCATCGGCTCGATAGTGAATGGCCTGTCGCAGCGCCCGATCCACACTGCCGTCGGAACGGTCGGTGTTGACCAGCATGGCGATCTTTCCGCAGTTCTGGAGCTGCTGGGTAACCGCCTGGATCAATGACGAGCGAAATGGCGTCCCGAGTTCGGACACAATGAGACAGACGATGCCACTTTCGTTTGTCATCAGCCCGCGGGCCAGGTGGTTGACGTGGTAACCAAGCGCCTCCGCCGCATCCATCACGCGCCTGCGCGTCTCCGCAGAGACACTGGCACCCGGAGTGAAGGCACGCGATACCGCAGAACGCGAAACGCCCGCTTTTTTCGCGACTTCCTGTGCGCTGACAAAATCCTTGGTGACCACCGGCCGCTCCCTTTGCGCGGACTGTGCACATAATTGCAATTGTGTGCAAGTGCACAGGCGGCAGTTCACCATGACACTTTTATGACAATAGCAATTGACAGGACCTTCCTGCTCATGCACGCTTTGCACACGCTTGCAAAGGCGGATGGCGTGGAGGCGCCAGACATGAACGAGGAGGATAGAATGCGTTCAGCCAATATCGTCGCGGCGGCACTTGTCACAAGTGTCTCTCTTGTTGCCTACTCGGCGCACGCCGCCGGTGATCTCAATCTCATCTGCTCGGCAGATGTCGTCATCTGCGAGATGATGAAGGATAGTTTCGAGAAGCAGACGGATATCAAGGTGAACATGGTTCGCCTGTCATCCGGCGAGACTTATGCAAAAGTCCGTGCCGAGGCGCGCAACCCGAAGACAGATATCTGGTGGGCGGGGACCGGCGACCCGCATCTGCAGGCGGCCAGCGAAGGCCTGACCCAGGAATACAAATCGCCGATGCTCGACCAACTTAATGATTGGGCAAAGAAGCAGGCGGAGAGTGCCAATTTCCGTACGGTCGGCGTTTACGCCGGCGCGCTCGGCTGGGGCTACAATACCGACCTGTTGGCAAAGAAGGGCTTGAAAGAGCCGAAGTGCTGGGCCGATTTGCTCGACGCTTCCTACAAGGGCGAGATCCAGATCGCCAATCCGAACTCGTCGGGTACCGCCTATACGGCACTCGCAACGCTCGTGCAGATCATGGGGGAGGATAAGGCCTTCGATTATCTCGGCAAGCTCAACGCCAATATCTCGCAATACACGAAATCGGGGTCGGCGCCAGTGAAGGCCGCTGCCCGTGGCGAAGCGACGATCGGCATCGTCTTCATGCATGATGCGGTAGCGCAGACCGTCGAAGGCTTCCCGGTTAAGTCTGTCGCGCCTTGTGAGGGAACCGGGTACGAGATCGGGTCGATGTCGATCATCAAGGGCGCCAAGAACCTGGACAATGCCAAGAAGTGGTATGACTGGGCGCTGACGGCCGAAGTGCAGTCGCATATGAAGGACGCCAAGTCGTTCCAGCTGCCGTCGAACAAGTCCGCCGAGGTGCCGAAGGAATCGCCGAAGTTCGAGGACATCAAGCTCATCGAATACGATTTCAAGACCTACGGCGATCCCGACAAGCGCAAGTCACTGCTCTCGCGTTGGGACAAGGAAATCGGCGCCAAGGCCAACTGATCTCCATCCAATCCTCTGGCCGGCTGCGCACGCCGCCGGCCAGATGCATGATGCTGCGCACGCGGGAGCGAACTGATGAAGAACCACAACCGCAGACTGGATACCGCTCTCGTCTTCGCCATCGTCGCCCTGCTACTGCTCCCGTGGTATCGGATCGAAGGCGGCTTCTTCAGCCTTGGCTGGCTTTCGGATTTCCCGGACGATCCCTCCACCGCGCCCGGCATATTGCAGATCATCCTCCATGGACGATGGTGGCTCGCGATTGCTGTCTTTTTTGTTCTGCTTGGCGGCGTCGCGCGCTTTCTTCACGATCCCAATCGCCGCGGCGCGCTGCTTGCCTGGGCAGCCGGGCTTGGGCTTGTCTTCCTGGCGCTGCAGGGACTCGCGATCGGTTTTTCCGGCTGGAGCTGGACGATCAGCGAAACGCTGTTCGGGGCTCTTCCCGACGGGCAGCCGTCGATGGGCGCTGGCGCCATCGTCGTCGGCCTCGTCTTCGTTCTCCTCTTTTCCTTCGGCTTGGCCGAGCGCGGCGTGATGAAGGGCGATGCCTTCGTCGTCAGCGCCATCACGATGCTGGTCTTCCTGGTCACCGTCTTCGTCTTTTATCCGATCGGCAGCATGTTCGTCGGCGCCTTCCAGGATTTCGACGGCTCCTTCAATCCGGATGGATTCCTGACGAATATCCAGGACGCCTCGGTCTGGAGCCTGGGCTGCGTGGTCGGCGGCGAGCGTTGCGGCGTCGCCTGGCGCACGCTCTGGCTGGCGATCATGACGGCTGCCGGTTCGACAACGCTTGGCCTGTGCTTTGCGCTTGTCGCCACCCGCACCCGCTTCCCCTTCAAGAAGGGGCTGCGGCTTCTAACGATCCTGCCGATCATCACCCCGCCCTTCGTCGTCGGCCTGGCACTGACCCTGCTCTTCGGTCGCTCCGGTGTAGCGACGCAATTCGTCTCTACATTGCTCGGCGTCGAGCCCGGCCGCTGGCTTTATGGCCTGACCGGGATCTGGATCGCCCAGGTTCTCTCTTTCACTCCGATCTCCTTCCTGGTGCTCATCGGCGTCGTCGAAGGCGTGAGCCCATCGATGGAAGAGGCGTCGCAAACATTGCGTGCCGACCGCTGGCGTACGTTCTGGCGGGTGTCTCTGCCGCTGATGAAACCCGGTCTCGCTAATGCCTTCCTGATCGGATTCATCGAAAGCATGGCAGATTTCGGCAATCCGCTCGTCCTCGGCGGCAGCCACGGCGTGCTGTCGACCGAAATCTTCTTTGCCGTAGTTGGTTCGCAGAACGATCCATCACGCGCCGCCGTGCTTGCGATGATCTTGCTCTGCTTCACCCTCTCCGCCTTCCTAGCGCAGCGCTTCTGGCTGTCGGGCAAGAATTTTGCGACGGTGACCGGCAAGGGCGATTCCGGCCAACATATAGCGCTGCCACGCGGCCTTTCGATCGCGGTACATGCCATCGTTATTCCCTGGATGATCTTCACCATCATCGTCTATGCGATGATCCTGTTCGGCGGCTTCGTGCGCACTTGGGGTCTCGATAATACGCTAACGACAGAACACTATATCCGCGCATTTTCGATCGGGTTCCGTGATGGCGGCGGCCTGGCGTGGACGGGGGTCGCCTGGAATTCGTTCTGGACGACAATGGAAATCGCCCTGATCTCTGCCCCGCTCACGGCCGCTGTCGGCTTGCTGACCGCCTATCTCATCGTCCGGCAGAAATTCGCGGGCCGCAACCTCTTCGAATTTGCATTGATGATGAGCTTTGCGATCCCTGGAACCGTCATCGGCATCAGCTACATCATGGCCTTCAACCTGCCGCCGTTGGAAATGACCGGCACGGCTGTTGTCCTCATCGCCTGCTTCGTCTTCCGCAATATGCCAGTCGGCGTACGTGGTGGCGTTGCAGCGATGAGCCAGCTCGACAAGAGTCTCGACGAGGCGTCGCTGACGCTGCGCGCTGATAGTTTCCGGACGATCCGCAAGGTCATCCTGCCGTTATTGCGGCCCGCGATCACCGCCGCGCTCGTCTATTCGTTCGTTCGCGCCATTACCTCGATCAGCGCCGTCGTCTTTCTCGTCAGTGCCCAGTACAACATGGCAACGTCCTATATCGTCGGCCTCGTCGAGAACGGCGAATACGGTGTGGCGATCGCCTATTCCTCGACGCTGATCATCGTCATGGTCGCTGTTATCGCGGGCTTCCAGTTTCTCGTCGGAGAGCGGAGGCTGCGGCGTGAAAACCGCATTGCCATCGCTGCGCCAACGGCCACCGCTTCCGCGCCCCTCGGTCAGGAGAAAACCGCATGATTAACCCCAAAGCCGGTTCTGTCGTCTTCCAGAACGTCCGGAAGACATTCGGCGCCTTCACCGCCATCCCCGACCTGTCGCTGACGATCGAGCCAGGCACGCTGGTGACGCTGCTCGGCCCTTCCGGCTGCGGCAAGACGACGACACTGCGCATGCTAGCCGGCCTCGAACACCCATCCGCCGGGCGCATTCTGATCGGCGGCAAAGACGTGACGATGCTCCCGGCAAACGAACGTGACGTCTCGATGGTGTTTCAGTCCTATGCGCTCTTTCCGCATATGAGCGCGCTCGACAACGTCGCCTATGGCCTCGAATCCTCAGGGCTGAAGCGCAGAGAGGCGCGCGACCGCGCCGAGGACGGATTGAAGCTCGTCGGTCTCGGCGGCATGGGGCAGCGTCTGCCAGCAGAGCTGTCCGGCGGCCAGCAGCAGCGCGTAGCGGTTGCCCGCGCGCTCGTGCTCGAACCGCAGGTATTGCTGCTCGACGAGCCGCTTTCGAACCTCGATGCGCGGCTCCGACGCCGTGTCCGTACCGAGATCCGTGAGCTGCAGCAAAGGCTCGGATTTACCGCCGTGTACGTCACCCATGACCAGGACGAAGCGCTCGCCGTTTCAGATGAGATCATCGTCATGAAGGATGGCGAGATCGCCCAAAAAGGAGCACCGCGTGCGCTCTATGACGAACCGGCCTCCGCTTTCATCGCCGACTTCATGGGCGAAGCCAATGTCGTACCCTGCGACATCGTCGTGGTCGACGGCGATCGTGCAACCATCACCATCGAGGGCCTCATCCATCAGCTCTCCGGTCGCAACCTTCGCCCCGGCCCGGCACAGCTTGCTATCCGGCCCAACGCGATTACGCTTGCGCCGAAGAACGGCGGCGGCTTCAGCGGCGCGATCACCCACGCCGCTTATCTCGGCGATCATGTCGAATACGAGGTGAAAACCAAAACTGGAACGCTCTTTGTCGTCGATCCCGCAGTGGGGAAGACGTTCAAACCAGAAACGGAGGTCGAGATCGGCCTCAAGGATCGTGGCGTTGCCGTCATCAGCGACTGAGTGCGCCTTACGGCGTGGGTGATCAAAAAGCGGCGCACGTTCAAAGCACCTTTTCACCTCCTTGAGGGGAATAAGTCATCTTCCCCTCACCGGTCCCGACAGACTTCGCTTGAACAACCACATCTCCCGCGAGCATATGTTCGCGAGCCGATGCGCGTGTTCGATGAACCATCTGGAGCACACATGACAGCTTTGATTGAGGCACGAGCCGTCAGCAAGCGGTTCCGACAGCACAAGCGGCTTCCGGGCCTGATGGGCGCACTGAAGACCTTGGTGACCAACGAGTACACGGAGGTTCTGGACATTTCCGACATCAGCTTCCACGTCGCGGCGGGCGAGGCCGTTGGCTATCTCGGGCCGAACGGGGCCTGCGAAATCGACGATGATCAAGATGATGGATGGCCCACCCGTGAATGAACCGGCCCGTTTGGGCCGGTAAATCAATAGCCGTAACGCCGATCGAGCTCTTTGAGGGCAGCCTGAACCTCATCGATGGAAACCGGCTCCGGTGTTCCCGGAATATGACGGAACGCCGGCTTTGAATCGATCGCATAGAAGTCGGAAGCCCACGACGCCAGGATAGTCCGCTTGTCGTCTGCGGAGAGCGCAGTCGCTTTCACAACGTCAAGCGGCCGCTCAATCTGCATGCCCTGAAGCAGGACCATTGGTCCCATCGCTATGGCGTTGGTAACCGCCTCCTTCAAGATGTCGTGCATGTCGAGCTCCTTATCGAACGTGCGGATCTTTGTCGTGCCTGCGACGGGAGACGGCGACCATGTCCGTTTCGGGCGCTAGCAGATCGTGTTTCTCGGCAAAGGCAGCAAACAGGCCGCGTGCGGTCTCCGCTTCGATATCACCGCGCAGCGCGGCACTGCACGCCTTGAATGCGACTGAATGCGCCGTGTCGCGCAAAGACACTGGCCATTCTGCAAGATGCCGGTAGGCATCCATGACGGTTTTGACCTCGGCGGGAAAGCCAAGGCCGACGAGGATTGTAACAGGTTGTTTGAACATATCGGGTTTCATGACGCTCTCCTTTCCAACCCGCGATGTCGATGGGCGCCGCCCCGACGGCGCCCGTTTTCCAAGGTTTCAATCAAGCAGCCTTCTGCGCTTCGATCTGCGCCGGGGCGACATTCTGTGAAAGAGCCTGGTTGGTATGGATGTCGATCCTCCGCGGCTTCAAGGCCTCGGGGATCTCACGCACGAGATCGATCGAAAGGAGACCGTTCTGCAGATCGGCGCCGTTCACCCTGACATGGTCTGCAAGCTCGAAGCGGTGCTCGAACGGCCGGCCGGCAATGCCGCGATGCAGATAGCCTTCATTGGCAGCCTCCTGCTTCTTGCCGGTGACGGTCAGCAAGTTGGACTGGAAGGTGATGTCGAGATCGTCCTGGGCAAATCCAGCCACTGCGATCGAGATCCGGTAGCTGTCGTCGCCAGTCTTGACGATGTCATAGGGCGGCCAGTCGCTGATCGCGCGGGCACGCTGGGCGTTTTCGAGAAGATTGAAGACCCGGTCGAAGCCGACGGTCGATCGGAACAAGGGTGCGTAGTCGTAAGATGTTGCCATAGCCATATCCTCCTTGAAGCAACATGGGTACGGAAGCGCCGAAAGACAGCGCTCCCAGCAAGGCCAGCCCATCATTAGCGGCTGGCGGCAAACGATTTGGTTTTTGAGGATTTACGATTCAAGAGCACCGGACGAAAAAATTTTTTCCGCTTGGAGTGTGTCGACGCAACCCTAATCCAGCGCATAACCGCGGCGTTATCCTGAATTCCCCGAAGGCCTCTATAAGATTCATGCCGCAGATTACCGTCGTCGGTCCAGCCGCGAATTCCATCTCGGCGATCAGCTTCGGCTCCGCAAAGACGCAGTTCTTGCCTTTAAGAGGAACGACAGGTGTCTTGGTCTTCAGCGTGTCGAGCGTGTTTTTCAGGTAAGCGGCGTCCTTTTCCTTGAAGCCCGTTCCGACCGCGCCGACATAAATCCAATTGTGTCCGCACAGGGCGGCAGCAGGCTGCCGCTACCGCGGCGCGACAAGGAAAGCAAGGTCAAGGAGAGCGTCGACGACTCGCAATCCCTGTCCGCAGATGCTCGCCACGACGCGAAGCATGATGCGAAGCCGGTCAGGGGGCTGGCTGAACACCGCGATCAGGTGCTGGCCCCCGTGAAGGAACGTGCGCTGCAAGGCAGTCGCACCGCCCTGACCGTGTCGCCAAGGGCTTTGGCATGGTGCGCACGCGCAAATTCTTCAACGGTCTCGTAGCGGACACGAATGCCGGCTGATTTCCTGCATAACGACAGGAATTTCGGGGCGCTCCTGCGCATCGTCGCTGACGGGATGAAGGTGCCGCTGGTGCTGGTCGAGAAAGACTACCGGATCATGCACTGCCTGTATGGCCTGCAGCACCTGAAGATGACGTTCGAGTTGAAGGGCGGTACTTCGCTCTCGAAAGGATACCACATCATCAACCGCTTCTCGGAGAATATCGATATCCGTATCGAACCGCCGAAGACCATGACAGTGAAAGCCGGCCCCAATCACGATAAGCCCGCGCATCGTGAAGGCCGGACGTCATTCTATGACTGGCTCGCCAACGATCAGCCGGGCGCAACAGACGGAAGCCGGCATTGATACAAAAGCTCGGAGCATAGGATATATTATCCGAGTTTTTGTATCACAATCCTTAGCCTTGGAAAGGCGCCGATTGGCGAAATCGTGAGCAACAACTAACAGTCGCTCTTGACGGGGATCGAACCACCCTCCCTCGGCTACACCGAGTTAAAGCAGCCGCTGGAAGCTTGGTCATTGCCAGACGAGTAAAACCGCTACCCCTTTACGCGCATACCGGCAGTGCTTGCCGTTCACCGCATAGCTGTCACCGAAGTCCTTCAGCGAGGATCTGGCCGCCACCTCGCCGTAGAGCGAATAGCCCTCGTCGTTCCAGGTGTAGGAGCGCCTCTTCCCAGCAGACATGTACGACCACCTTTTTGTGCCTTGTTCGAACAAGTCGGCCCCAGCCTCACAATTTCACCGATGAAGATCAAAGAGCCTGACCCGAAAAAAGTTTAATGGACATGGTGACTTCGCTTCTGGCGGCGGCTATCCCACGTACGCTGTTTTTTTGCTTCGCGCCGTCGAAACCAGCATGGCAGGTTAATCCGTTTCAAATAACGCCGGCAGTTTGCGCAATCGACTTGATGTGAGCGAGACCGCGACGATAGCCGGGAACGTCGAAGTGCTCCAGCATGAGTGGAACGTCCCGCTTGAGTTTGGCGATCTCGATCACATAGGCACTGTAATCAAGGTTTCCTTCGCCGGGCACCACTTCATCGAGATGGAACGAGATCGTGCCCGGGCCCCCCTGCATAACAAGATCCTTGGCATGGCAAGAAACGATCCATGGCCCCAGTAGCGCAAAGCAATCTCTGATCATTGTTCCAGTGTTGAAATAAAGTCGAGGCGAAATGACCATGTTAGCCGCGTCGATATGTGCACCGAATTGCGGGCGATCAATCGCCTTCAGCAATTTGAGATAGTTCTCTGGCGTGTCGGTCACCAGCCAAGGCACCATTTCCAGCGAAAATTTCGCGCGCTTCGGCCTCACCATATCGATGACGTATCGGGCTGTCTCGACTGCACGCTGAAAGCCGGCCTCGCTTTGATTGTCGGGATGCGGGCCATAATCATAATTGTCGCTAAGCTGCCAGGGATCACCCGGATGACCAACAGTTCCGTGGAACGCAACAATGGCGCCTGCTCCCAATTCGTCTGCCAGCGCTAGCTGATGGACGGCATAGTCGAGGTTGGCCTTCCGTGTGCTTTGATCGTGGGCAATGAGGTTTTTCCAGGCCCCGCCTTCGGCCATTACCAGATCGGCCGCAGCAAAGCTCTTTACCAGAGCCTTTATCTCCTCGCGGCTCTCGATGCTGATGTTTGGCATATAGGCGGCGTTGTATCCGAATTCGATATGCGCCTGTGCGTAAGCCTCCGGATCGCCATCGTAGTCAATTCCGTGTCCGCCAAGTCTAAAGGTCATAGAAGGTCTCCCGTTCTTTCGGATTGAGCAACGCATTTGCCCAAGCTAAGCACTCGTCCCTAGTGCTGGGCTTCGGGGGGATAGAGCAACACTTTGCCGCAATTGCCCGTTTCCTGGAGAGCGAAGGCTTCTGCGACCTGCGACATCGCAAAACGATGTGTCGTCAGCTTGTCTAGAAGCGGTCTTGCATCGCGGACGCGCTGCAGGACCTCGTCGGCGAAGACATCATGGTTCCAATGCCATGCGCCGTAGATTTCAATGCCCTTGCCTGTGATGCGGTTGACCGGTAGCGAGCCGCTCCAGGTGACAAAGGACAGCCGGCCCCTGGCTCGCACTAGTTCGAGAACCACCGGTGGGGCCGCCTCATTGTTGCTGGTATCGAGCGCTGCGTCGACGCCATAGCCCCCGGTCGCTGCGCGCACCTGCTCGATAAGATCCGGCGCACGAGGGTCTATCACCTGCTCTGCGCCAAGTTCCTTTGCCAATGCAACGCGGTAGGGATTGAATTCGAGGGCGATGACACGTGCCCCGATCGTGCGAGCATTGACGACCGCGCCAAGCCCGACCGCCCCACAGCCCGAAATCAGGATCGTGTCCTTGTCGGTTAGCTGCATTCGCTTCATCGCCGTGAAACTCGGGCCAAGCGCACAGATCGCCATGGCAGCGTGGTGTGTCTCGATATCATCGGGAACCGGCTGCAAGATATAGTCCGGCTTCAGAAGATATTGCGCATAGCAGCCGATCCCGGAAGACGATCCCGTTTCACCCAACAAGTCTCGCTGCGAGGTGCAGTGGATGTGCTCTCCCGCTGCGCAGGCGGGGCAGACGCCGCAGCCGGCGTGAGGCATGACGATAACCCTGTCGCCCGTCTTCAGGCGCCTCGACTGCGCAGCATCAACCACAACGCCTACGGCCTCATGGCCGAGTTCGCATGAGTGCGTTCCCGCGCGCCACCCCTGCCACTCCGTACACATTGGAGCGACCAGGACCTCGACCTTGACGATATCGCCCGACGCCTGTGGGTCTGGCCGTTGAGTGATCTGCGCTTGGCGCGGTCCTACGATTTCTACGCAAAAAATGGTCGTTACTCCGTTTGAAGGCTGCCAAGGTGGGGGGGCCCTGGATGTTGATTAACTTTCAGATGTCAGTTTAAAATCCGCGACGCCACTCACGGTTTCAGTAGTGGTGGAGCAGTCATCGAAAATTGTGCCATCGTTGATCAGATCCCCACCATTCCCGCCGAGGAGCGATGACGGGCCAGGTTTCAACAAGACCGGCTGCTCGCGGTTGAGCGGGACAGCTTCATCGGCATCGATGCGGATCGACATCTTATCCTTCCCGACCTGCTTCCAGCCGCGATCGCCCGAGTCCGTCCACCTTTTTTCCATCGGCGTCAGGACCGACCACCGACGAAGTCAGTAGTGCCGTGGCGCCATGAAATGCCGAAACGATCTGTGCACATGCTCCTCCTCTAGCCGCGTCGACAAAGATGCTTTGCGGTAAGACCGCCATGATCCATCGGATCCTAACTCGTCGCCGAGTCTCCACACTCGGACGCATGCGGCCTCGCCGTCCCTGGCACTTTCGGCAGGCGGCACAAGGCGAATGTTGCACCTCACAAGACCGGGCTGCGGCGGTTATTCCCTCCATCGGCCGTTCGTAACGTTACGGATGAAGCATCGGGCGCATGTTGTCAATTGTTTTCCGACGCTGACAAATTCGACGCAAAGCAAAAATTGATCGAAAGTCGTAACGTTACGATGACGTTGCCGATCAAGCTAAGATCTGGGTTGTTTGGTCGTCCCCGGAGACCTGGCCAAGTCTCGACCTCAGGCTCATCTACATACGTGAAACGGCAAACGAGAAGTCTGGTCGATCGCGCAATCGATCAGTAAGCTGCCAGACCATTTCCCATCCTTCTTTCATTACGGCGACAGTGGAAGGCCGGCGTGCAAAGGACAAAGGGCGATTGGGGTTGTTCGGCGACGCCGAACAGCAGAATTGCCTTCGGCCTACTAATTCGAACAGATCTCCGGCAGTAAATCAACGTCATCGACCCCCGCATCGAGGCCGTCTCAATAAGGCAAAGAAGTCCATCATGTTCAGACTTGCAAACAAAGCCGCCCTTCTAACCAAGGGGACGGCGAAGGGCGACCATCTTCTTCGCAGCTGACGACGCGTCCTCTATTGTCGGCAGCGACCTCGTCATCGCCCGCCGTGCGTGCAACCATTAATGGCGTCCAACTTTACAGGAGCAGAACTATGCAGATCGATCTCAAAGGAAAGACCGCCCTGGTGACAGGATCTACGGAAGGCATTGGCTATGCGATCGCCCGACAGCTCGCTAGAGCGGGCGCTGACGTCGTCGTCAACGGCAGATCCGAGGAAAAGACCGTGAGGGCCGCCGAGCGGCTGAAGAGCGAAGGCGCCAAGGGGGGCGTCACGGCAGCGGCGGCAGATCTCGCCTCCGCCGAAGGCTGCGCAACGCTTGTAGCGAAGTTGCCTCATGTGGACATCCTCATCAACAATGCTGGTATTTTCCAACCAAGTGATTTCTTCGACACCGCGGACGAGGTCTGGGACCGGCACTGGCAGGTGAACGTCATGTCCGCAGTTCGACTGTCGCGAGCTTATCTGCCGGGAATGCAGAAGGCGAACTGGGGCCGGGTCATCTTCATCGCGTCAGAATCAGGTTTCAACATTCCAGTCGAGATGATCCACTACGGCGTCAGCAAGACGGCCGACATCGCCGTCGCCCGCGGGCTCGCCAAGCGAATGGCGGGCACCGGAGTGACCGTGAACTCCGTTCTTCCTGGCCCCACTCTCTCGGAAGGCGTCGAGGCAATGCTTGCCGATGAGCGCGAAAAGACGGGCAAGTCGATCGAGGAGGTCGCCGCCGACTTCGTCAAGCAACACCGGAGCAGCTCTCTCATTCAACGCGCCGCGAGCGTCGAGGAGATCGCGAACATCGTGACTTATCTGGCCTCACCATTAGCATCGGCGACCACCGGCGCTTCAATGCGGGTGGACGGCGGCCTTATCGACACGCTTTAAGACGTGAACGCATCACCCCAAGCGATACAAAGCCCCACCGGAGATGGGGCTTTCTTCTCTCAAGCCACCGCGGCGTTCTTACCGCCGCGGGGTTGTCGCGGAATTAGGTGAAGGCGACCTTTCAGCGGCGCGCGTGTCATTGTCACATCTAGCAGCGACGAAAGGCTAAAGCGCGCAAAAGTGCTCGGCGCGGCTGCCAGGATCAATCATAGGCGCATGCCGGAATGGTCGACGTCGGTGCTTGAAATGACGGACGGACACGGCTCGATCACATCATTGATGTGGGCGGACCAAAGATCTTCGCGCAGTCGCTGAAAGCGGCTGCCAGGCGAGGCCAGAGCAACGCATCGCCTATCGTGGCGGATCGGAGGGAGCGTTCAATCCCCTCGACATGTTCCGCAAGCAGGTCGAAGTGCTTGGTATCCCAGTCGCGAGAACGAGATGATCTTATCAACCCTGACGTCGGATTTTCATCGCCAAGACTTTCAGCTGGATACCCGCGCTTCGCGTGACTATGACAAGGCCAAAGCCTCACGTTTGGCACTCAACTTACGGTAAAGCGTATTGAGTTCGGCGTGCTTCGTTTCCTTAATGTTGGGTGATGCCATTTCAGCGTCTAGCGTTATGAACTGCTTAGCGATTCCCTTAATCGCTCGTCGCTGCCGTTGACCGATTTGAATTCGATCATGTCGTTCTCCTCAGTAATATTTACAAGCTATTCTTTCGACAGCATTATCAAGAGCTTTATTTGTTTCTCGTTTATGACAGATACCCAGTTCAAACACGGAACTTAAACCGGCTGAACCGGTTGTCTGTTCACGGCCGTGTGAACCCGGTCAGAGAAAGCGAAGATCCTCAATGAAAAATATGATCCTGGCCGCGGCGCTCGTCGGAGCCTCGGCACTGGCGGCTGTTGCGCAAACGACTCCCGCCCCGTCGACTGATGCCGGAAATCCGGCGGTCGCGACGCCAGGCACGAAGAACCCGACCGCACCCGTCGCGGGCGCGAACAGCTTCACCGAGGCTCAAGCCAAGGACAGGATCGAGAAGGCCGGTTATTCGGAGGTCAAGGACCTCAAGAAAGACGACAGCGGCATCTGGATGGCGGCCGGCATGAAGGACGGCAAGGCCGTCATGGTCGCCCTCGATTATCAAGGCAACGTTGTCGCGAAATAACTCAACTCACGAATCCGAAGGATACTTTTATGAAAACCATTACTGGACTTTTCGACGACTATACCGATGCAAGCTCCGCCGTCAGCGCGCTTGAAGCAACCGGCGTTCCCTCGAACGATATCAGTATCGTTTCCAACAACGCGGACGAGCGCCATTCCGACAGGGAGTCGGGTGCCGCGACCGGCGCAGAATCGGGCGCAGGCCTCGGTGCCGTTGTCGGTGGCGCCGGCGGTCTTTTGACCGGGCTCGGCATCATGGCCATTCCTGGTGTTGGTCCAGTGGTTGCCGCCGGCTGGCTTGCGGCAACCGCAGTTGGGGCCGTTGCAGGTGCAGTAACCGGCGGCGCAGCCGGCGGACTGATCGGGGCCTTGACAGGCTCGGGCGTATCCGAGGACGACGCCAACCTCTACGCGGAAGGCGTGCGTCGCGGCGGCACCCTGGTCACGGCCAAGGTGGATGATGCTCTTGCGCCTGAAGCCCAAGCAATCCTGAAACGTTCGAACTGGGTCGATCCTGCAGAACGCCGGGCTTCCTACAACGCGCAAGGCTGGACACGTTTCGACGACACGCTCGATCCATACGGGCCAGAGCAGATCGAACGGGAACGTGACCGCTACCGTCGCCCTCCGGCAGTTTGATCACAACTCACGGCTGTCTCCGGGCACCAGTGAATGCGGCCGGAAATGTGATCCCACATAAGTTATTCCAAACCCAAGGAGCCAATCATGACCAAGCAATCCAAAACCCTCAACGTCCTGTTTCACGATACCTTGAAGGACGTCTATTTCGCCGAACATAAGATCGTTGCGACCCTTCCGAAGATGCATGAGGCCGCCAAGAGCAAGCAGCTCAAGGACGCTTTCACGAAACATCTCGCCGAAACCAAGGTGCACGTTACCCGTCTCGAAGATGTCTTCAAGCTCATCGGCAAGAAGCCGGAGCAGAAGACCTGCGACGCGATGATGGGCATCGTCAAGGAAGGCGCGGAGATCATGGATGAGTATGCCGGCGCGCCAGCCCTCGATGCCGGCCTTCTTGCGGTAGCCCAGGCAGTCGAACACTACGAGATGTCACGCTATGGGACGTTGCGTACTTGGGCGCTCGAGTTGGGCATGAAGGATGCCGCCAAGCTCCTTCAGACAACGCTCGACGAAGAGCAGGCGACCGACCTTGCTCTGACGTCCATTGCAACGAAGGTCGTCAATCAGAACACCGAGAAGGCTGCCTGAATCTGACGCAGCCGCGTTACGGCCGGTCACTGCCTGTCGTCGCGGTGACCGGCCAAGGCAATTCGGACAGCTGAAGGAAGGACCGTTCCAATGACCGAGTTTCGGGATATCAGCATCGTCGAGTTAAGCGAAGGCGCATCTGGGGCGGCGGTAGGGCCGCTGACGACGATGGTCCTGCAGCTTTCGGGCGTTGCGCCGGTCGATCGGGCCAACGCCTTTAACGAGAGTTGGAAAGAGAGCGCGTCCGTGATGAGACGGGCGGCGACAGCTACCGGGGATACGATAACATTGGCCTGCATGCCTTATGAGCTGCAGGGCCAGATCACGGAGTTAAACAGGATTATCGCCGAGACCAATTCTTCCTATCGAGATGGTCTCGAACAGGCGGCGGCTCGACAGGATGCCGAGCTCAAGGATTTGAAGGCTACCTTGAAATCGCCGCAACCGAAATGAGCGACGATGGGCGCGGCATGGCTGCCGCGCCCGATAGCGTCCGCGCGAACGTGCCTGCCACCTCGCCGATCCAATCGATGATTTGCATCTGAACATCCTTCCCGAAAGCCAAATCCATGACACCGCGAACCCTCCTTCAATTCTTCCACTGGTACTATCCCGATGGCGGCTGTCTCTGGAAAGAAGTGGAAGACAAGGCCGAAAGCCTTGCCGCCATGGGCATCACCGACGTTTGGCTGCCGCCGGCATACAAAGGCGCCTCGGGCGGCTATTCGGTCGGGTATGACACCTATGACCTGTTCGATATCGGTGAGTTCGACCAGAAAGGGACGGTCGCCACGAAGTACGGGGATCGCGCCGCGCTGCAAAGGGCCTGCCATAGCCTCAAGAACAACGGTATGCGTGTCATCCATGATGTCGTCCTCAATCATAAGATGGGCGCCGACGAGAAAGAGCGTGTCCAAGTTCGTCGCGTGAACGAAGAGGACCGGCTTCAGATCGAGGACGAACAGTTCGATGCGCTTGCCTACACTCGCTTTACCTTCCCTGGGCGCCAGGACAAGTATTCGAACTTTATCTGGGACATGACGTGTTTCAGTGGCGTCGATGTAATCGAGCAACCCAACGAAAAGGGCATTTTCCGCCTCGTTAACGAGTATGGCGACGGCGAGTGGAACGACCAGGTCGATGATGAACTTGGCAACTTCGATTTTCTGATGGGTGCGAATGTCGAGTTCCGAAACGCAGCAGTCAGCGAGGAACTCAAATACTGGGGCCGATGGCTTCCTGACCAGGTGCCTGTCGACGGCTTTCGACTCGACGCGGTCAAGCACATCCCCGCCTGGTTTTTCAAGGATTGGGTCGGCCACATGCGCGATCAGATCAACCCGGACCTGTTCGTGGTCGCCGAATACTGGCATCCAGATATGGATGTCCTGAAGAACTATCTCGATCTCGTGGACAAGCAGTTGATGCTCTTCGACGTGGCACTTCATCATCGCTTTCATGAGGCATCGCTTGCTGGTGAGGCCTTCGATATGCGCACGATTTTTGACGGATCGCTCGTTGCTGCAATGCCCGGACATGCGGTCACCATCGTCGACAACCACGACACGCAGCTTGGGCAGGCACTCGAGGCGGCGGTGGAACCCTGGTTCAAACCCCTCGCCTACGCGCTGATCCTTTTGCGTGAACAAGGCGTGCCATGCATTTTCTATCCGGACCTCTACGGCGCCCAATACACAGTTGAACAGGACGACGACAGCAAGACCGAGATCGACATGCCGGTCATCGACTGCCTCTCGCAACTGATCGAGGCGCGTGCACGCTTTGCCAACGGGCCTCAGACCGATCTGTTCGATGATGCCTCATGCGTCGGTTTCGTACGGCATGGCAGCGCGCAAGCGCCCGGCTGCGTCGTCGTCATGTCAAACGGCGGAGCAGCCGAGAAAGTGGTGGGCGTCGGTATCGAGCACCGCGGCGTCACTTTCATGGATTTTCTTGGCCATCACGGGGAAACAATCACCATCGACGACGCAGGTCAGGCAACCTTCCCGACAAATGGCGGTAGCCTGAGCGTTTGGGTTCGTGTGGATGGCAGCTGAAACCGGTAGACCTTGCGCCCCCCGCAACGAACGCTCCCTCGGACCCGATCGGGCTCGCTTGTAATTGTGCAAGCAGCATTACATTACGCTGACGGGGCGTCATCAGGCATTCCGCGCCAACCGGAGCATCGCTTTATGCGCAGCATTTCCGATACGATCGAACGCCTGGCGCGCTACCGCGCGATACCACAGCCTAATTCTCCAAGTAGTGCCTTGAAGAAACTGAAATCTCACGGGAAAAATCCGGGCAATCTTTCGGCTTGATACCAGGTGCCAGACGATGGACAACCTGCTCCTGCGCTGGTCGTCATCTTGCATGGATGCACACAAACTGCATCAGGGTATGATCAGGGTTCGGGCTGGTCGAAGCTGGCCGATGACTTTGGATTTGCGGTTCTCTTCCCGGAGCAATCACGGGAGAACAACGCAAACCTCTGCTTCAACTGGTTTGTCGCAGCCGATATGACGCGCGACGAGGGTGAAGTGCGCTCGATCCGGGAGATGATCGAAAGCATGGTTTCCGATCATGGCGTCGATCCCAAGCGGGTCTACATCACGGGACTGTCGGCCGGTGGCGCGATGGCGAACGCGCTGCTTGCCGCTTATCCGGAAATGTTTGCAGGGGGGCTATCATCGCGGGGATTCCATACGGCACGGCGTCGACAGTCCCGCAAGCCTTCGATCGAATGCGCGGACATGCCCTTCCTTCGGCTTCGGCTCTTTAAGTCATCCTCCTGCCCGCCTCAACGCACAAGGGGCCATGGCCAACTGTGTCCGTCTGGCATGGCACATCGGACCGTACGGTCGACGACGCGAACGGACGTGCGATTGTTGATCAGTGGAAAGGCGTGCATGGCGTCACAGAACCCGTTTGTGATGTCGCTGCCGGGCATGAACATCTCATTTGGAAGGACAGTTCGGGGCGTGACGCGATCGAGTTGTACAGGATTTCCGGCATGGGTCATGGCACGCCTCTCGACGTTTCGAGCGGCTACGGCGAGAGCAGGGCTTACATGCTCGACATCGGCATTTCATCGACGCGGACGATTGCTCGTGATTGGGGTTTGACCCCATCATTTGAGCGGCGGAAAAGCAGAAACCTTCGGCGGCGGCGCGGATAGCCCCGCATGACGTTGGTACAAGCGACTTTGTCCGAACGACAATCGAAAATGCTCTTCGCAGTGCAGCCTGATGAAATAACAGTTCCCGGCGCTGGCGGATCGGAACATCTTCTCACCGTCAGCATCAGGCGGCGGCTTTGGGACCATCAAAAGCTTCTTTACCACCATTTAGCGGATACCGGCATGCGGCTGTGCCGGTGCAGCACCGGTCGGCCCATCACAAGAGCTTGCCGGCGGAGCTGCTGCCCGGCAAGGCCACCGCGATGGATGTGATCGAGCCAAAAAGATGGCGTTGCACTCACGCCAAATTCGGAGGATCGACGGACGTCACTTTGTCCTTCTTGATCGTCACCTCATCCTCCATGTAGCCTATGTCTTATTGCAATGACTTCCTGCCGCCGAAGCTTTAAGAGGAAAGATTATAGAAGGAGCGATGCCATGGATGATCTCCAGGTAGACCTGCAGGCCATCGGCCAGATGGTCGAGGTACCCACGATCCTCGAAGTCATCTGCAAGACAACCCACATGGGCTTTGCGGCCGTCGCTCGCGTCACCGACAGCCGCTGGGTTGCCTGCGCGGTACTCGACGATGTCGATTTCGGGCTGAAGGCTGGCGGCGAACTCAAGGTCGAATCGACGATTTGTCACGAGATCCGCCAAAGTCATGATCTCGTAGTCATCGACGATGTCGATGAAAGCCCGCAATACCGCAACCATCACACGCCTGCGATCTACGGCCTGAAAAGCTACATTTCCGTTCCGATCATCCGTCGTGACGGAAGTTTTTTCGGAACGCTCTGCGCCATCGATCCGGCACCTCATAAGGTCGACAATCCCGAGACGATCGGCATGTTCCGGCTCTTCGCCAAGCTGATTGCGAATAATCTGGATAACAATGCCGATCTTGTCCAGGCTCAGGTCGAGCTCGCCGAGGAGCGCGAGCTCTCGGTGGTTCGAGAGCAGTTCGTCGCCGTGCTTGGACACGATCTGCGAAATCCAATTGCTTCGATGATGGCGGGAATCAGGCGCTTAGGTCGCACGGAAGAGATGAGCGTGGAGGACCGCAACGTTCTTGGTCTTATGCAGTCGAGTGCCATCCGTATGCGCGATCTCGTTGACAATGTGCTTGATTTCGCCAGAGCGCGCCTCGGCGACGGACTTAAGTTAGACGTCGTTTCGGAGGCGCCGCTACGTCCCGTTCTGGAAAATGTTGTCGAGGAGATCCGATCGGTCCATCCGCATCTGGATATTCGGAGCAATTTCGAACTAGATCGCGACGTCCGTTGCGATCATCCCCGTATGTCCCAACTTCTTTCGAACCTGATCGGGAATGCGGTTACCCATGGCGACAGCGCAAAGCCAATTCAAATTGGTGCGACGACAACTGGAGGTCGCCTAGAGCTCTGGGTCGCCAACGCTGGCGAACCAATTTCAGATCAGGTGAAGACAACGCTGTTTAGGCCGTTCTTCCGCGGTGATGTCAGAGGCAGCCAACAGGGTCTCGGGCTTGGATTGTACATAGCAAGCGAGATCGCCAGGGTACATGGCGGGAAGCTTTCTGTTACGTCGGACGACTCAGAGACCCGGTTCATATTCACGATGCCTTTACAATCAGCCAGTGGAGGTCTCTCAAACGGCTAACGCGCCCTGCACCAAGTATCAGCTCTTATCTCGGGTCTTGCTTACTTCATGTGGAAAGTGCTCTTGCAGTGCTTCGAGAAGGGTCGCGGCAGAAAACGGCTTTTGAACAAAACTCGCATTGCTTGGGAGATCACCCTCTTGGGGCATCCTTGCTCCCGATGCGACGATCACCTTTATGTCTGGCCACCGCTCGGCGACCGTCCTGGCCAATTCGAAACCATCAAGATCTCCACCGGTCTGCACGTCGGTGAACAGCAGCTGGAGGAAGCTGTATTTTTCGAGAAAAGCGAAAGCCTCGTCGGCCGTATCCGCTTCCACGACGTAATATCCTGCTTCTGAAATGAAGTCGGCAGTATCCATACGTATCAATGGCTCGTCATCCACGACGAGTGCTATGGGTTCGGCGATCTTGTCGAATCGGTCTTTATCCATACGCACTAACACGATCCGTGAAAGCTTGTTCCAACTTTTGATATAATTTCGAAAGTAATTAGAGATGTTGAGGTGATGCAAATCGAGGTGATAGGATTTCCCGTCCTTTGTAGCCCATACGCAAGCGTTTCTCGTGTTGGAAACAAGCTTGTTGAGGGCGCCGACGATGCCCGGCCGGGCAAGTTCAGAACGACCCCACAGAACAAACGCCGCATGAGAGATGGAGCGGTTCTTCTCTCAGCCCCCGCAACGTTTCACAGGGAAATGTCGCTGCGGATTAACCTCAGCGGGATCAGCGAGCGCATTGCATCGGGATCCCCTTTTTCTTCTGTTCGGCCCAGGTCTGTTGCGCCTTTATTCGTCACCGCTGAGAAAGTGTCCGATGGGAGCAGGCCATATTCCATCGCAGACGATTTTGGGAGTGGCCAGCATCGCCACCGCAAGGATAGCCCCTGGCACCCCCACGTCCAGACTAGAAGACCAGGGCTACTATCACCACCACTGTTGCTCGGCTTATGAGGGCAATGGGGCTGCAGGGCATAATTCGTGGCAAGCCGATCGACACGACGATCAGTGACAAGACCGGCCCATGCCCGCTCGACCGGGTGAACCGACACTTCTTCGCGCCTGCGCCGAACATGCTCTGGCTTTCTGATTTCACGTATGTGGCCACTTGGCAGGGCTTCGTTTACGTCGCGTTCGTGATCGATGCCTTCGCTCGCCGCATCGTCGGTTGGCGAGCAAGCCGGACTGCCCATGCGGGCTTCGTTCTCGATGCCCTCGACCAGGCACTGCATGATCGGCGGCCCGTCCATCGTGGCGGGCTGGTTCATCATTCCGACCGCGGATCGCAATATGTGTCCATTCGCTATTCCGAACGGCTGGCGGAAGCTGGCATCGAGCCGTCTGTCGGGAGTGTCGGCGACAGTTATGACAACGCTCTCGCCGAAACGATCAATGGTCTTTACAAGGCCGAGGTCATCCATCGGCGAGGACCGTGGCGAAACTTCGAAGCCGTGGAGTTCGCCACGCTGGAATGGGTAGATTGGTTCAACAACAGGCGTCTTCTTGAGCCCATCGGAAACATTCCACCTGCCGAGGCCGAAGAACGATATTACGCCATGCTGGACGCACCAGCCATGGCCGCATAACTTAAACCAAACGGTCTCCGGTAGATCCGGGGCGGTTCATTATCTACTCCAGGGCAGCGTCCTAACCGAGTGAAGAAAGTAAGGTCGTCGGCTCGGTTGGTGAGGCTTGCGGATGGTACTGTTGTTTGGGCTGAAAGCTACGAAGCTGACTTGGGCGTGGAGCCATTACTGAAAATCCAATCCGACGTTGCAGGCAAGATCTTCAGCTGGGCCTGGTCGAAAGTGAGCGACCCATTGATCTTGCCACCACACCTCATCAAAAGGAGCCCTCCCAGGGGTGTGGGGGGCTCCGAGAAGCTTAGATGCCGGAACAGGTACCAAACGGCCAAGCTAGACAGTAGGCTCACAGAGCACATGTATTAGCGAATCAATTCGGCTGATCCTCGAAGGCCGTCCTCATTTGAGCGAGAATGAATACCCGCAAGGTCTGCTTGCTTGCCAGGCGGGGCGAGTTTGAGAAAAGGAGAGGATATAAAATTCAGCAATCGAAGGTCTGTCCGAAAATTCGACGGTGATGTTTCGGCGCGTGGCTGGATGTTCCTACGTCCTCCCTTCTGGAGCGCGTCCCATCTGCCTTTACGACAAGCTTCTTGAATGGCATCAGCTTGCTCACAACCTCAAAGGAAAGACTTCGGGATAGGAGCGACACTACCCCGCCTTGGCGTATTGGCCCAAACGTTTTGACTAGGATCGAAAAATTGTCGTTGTGGTCGCCGAGCCCCGCCCGACCAGCCAAATCAACGTCTGGGCCATGACAACAGCCAAGATAGTCAGTGATGCAGCGAACCAACGCCATGGCTCCAAATCGACTTGCGTTTCGAGACCGAATGCACAGGCATGGGCTGAGGCTTTCTCGACACAGAAGCTTCCTGCCTAAGCATATTTCGCACCCGAAAGCTTGGAATGTATGTCCCTTTGGGAACGGTAAGGACAATGTCATCTTCCGAGCCCTGAAGCAGGTAGTATCGCTCCAACTCGCGGCGGATCCGACTTGCTTCGATTCGGAAACAGAAGTCGGCCTGTGCATCGAAGGATGCATCCCGACCGAACACAAGTTGAGCGATCGTCACTGCCTTCAGGTACCCTGCCTGCCATCAAGGGTTTCCTCGACGACGAATTGCAGAAATCTTCTCGCCCGCAGCTGCAGTCTTAACTCTGTACTGGTCAGGATTCGTTCAACCTGCCCCCTTATCTGATCTAGAGATGGATCACCCGTTTCGTGGGGCATCGGGGGGAGTATAGCTGTCAGGGGTTCCTCGGTCGCGTGTGAAATGCGCGTTATTATGCGCCGTGCGAAGAGATTTGTTCTCCAGCCTACTCCCAATAAATACCGATGGCGGCCATTAAATCAGAATATTCCGGGAAAATATTCCACAAAAGTTGCTAGCCAATCGATGAACGGGCTTTGTGTTCCGGTGAGGTATTGAAGCCAAGGCTTGCAACAAGCAGCGAACGCCCTACTTAAATGACAAGCTCACCCGGAGAATGGTTGTCGCCACTTCTCGGTCATCTTTCGGACAGCCCCTTATAGGAGCGTACAATGTCCACCCGATCGACCTTGGGGAGTATGAGTGCTGAACGGCGGGAGTCGGTCCTGCGTTCGCTCGCGTCGATGCTGCAATACTCTGCGGGAGTAGCTAAGCTTCGACACTATCCGAGTTGGAACGAAATGGAAGTGTTGGCCGCAGAATTAACGCGAAACGCGGCCGTCATTGCTCAGGAAACCTCGGAAGCGGCCGAAACGGCTGCCGCCCAAGCCATAAGACTTTTGAGCGAGTTCGAATTGCGTTATCCCTCCACTGATTTTAGCCATCATTGAGATCGCTTCCATCATCCGGTGAATGATGGACTGCATCTGTTGCACCAGCTCGTGACGTTTCGCCGATTACTGGTAATCTGAGGCCCAGCGCCATCATCACATAATAGGGCCACCCTTGGCGGATGCTCTTGCCGAGACGGGCTCGACAAATCGCGGGAACGCTCCCACTTTTAGACGTCGAAAGTGACATCGGCATATTGTGCTTACGGTCATGGCATTACCTCCCTGCCGCTACTCGGACGGGTGCCGGAACCGACAGATCGGCGAGTGATCCTCGCTCTATGAGCCGGCATGGCATGTAGACCCGGCCGTGTTCGGGACGGCCGGCAATTTCATCGAGCAGACATTCGACGCGCGTCTGGCATCGCAAGGAAGACATCCGATGCGACACGGTATCGGACCCCGAAATCGAGCATCCCCGTGATGCGCTCATCAAAGTGACGAGCTGCGCGATTTGCGGCTCGGGACCCCCATCTCTTCCATATTTTCATCCCAAAGATGAAGTCGGGAAATAATATCAGGCACGAAATGATGGGCGAAGTCGTCGAGACCGGCTCGCAGATGAACGGCCGCCTGAAGAAGGCTGACCGGATCGTCGTTGCCCTGGCTGACCGCGGAGCAGCTGGTGGCGAGGCAAGAGGGTGAACGCAGAGACTTCAAGGCCAGCCTGCGGTATAACTGATTGTTCCCGTGCCCGCTTTGGGCTTGGGTCCATTTCGGGCACTTGGGTGTTCTTCGCAATGCTTGGAGGTGGCTGATGAGCGGAACAGAATTTTTAAAGGCGGCGACGTCCGCGGCACCCCATGGACTTCCGGATGGCGAGCTTCGCAACCGGCTCTCCGGACGCACGATACTGATCCTGATCGGCGTGGCCGTTATTCTTCGGCTGGGCCAAGAGATATTCGTACCGCTCGCGCTGTCTCTGCTCCTGACGTTTACACTCGCGCCGATCGTATCCTTCCTTCGCAAGCGTTCTGTGCCGAAGATCCCCGCCGTTCTGCTGGCCGTTGCGTCGGCATTCTGCGCGATTACCGTATTCAGCGTCGTCGTGGCAACGCAGGTTACCAATCTTGCCGAGAACATTCCGACATATCAGCGAAACATTGTCGATAAGGTGCATTCACTGGCGCAGGCAGGTGCGGGAAACGGCGTGTTCGAGCACCTTAGCAAAGCCGTCGAACGCGTGGGCGCCGAAATACAGACCCGTGCCGTCGAAAGCCAGGATCCGAAAGTTGAGGCGCCGACCATCCGAACGCCGATGCCTGTCGAGATCGTGACGCGCTCCGATCCAATCCAGACGCTGGGCAACTTTCTGCTGCCCCTTATTAGTCCGTTCGCAACCGCTGGTCTGGTTATGGTACTTGTAATCTTCATGCTTCTCGAGCGGGAAGAGCTGCGCGACCGGTTCATCCGGTTGGTCGGCCTGGGCGACCTCCACCGAACCACAGCAGCGCTGCAGGATGCCGGCGCGCGGGTCGGAAAATATCTGCTGATGCAATTGGTGGTGAACACGCTGTACGCCGTGCCTATTACCATCGGTCTCTGGGCCCTCGGCATCCCGAACGCAATCCTATGGGGACTGCTGAGCCTGGTTTTGCGGTTTGTGCCCTACATTGGCGCAATCATCGGGATGATGTTGCCGCTGTTTCTCGCGCTCGCGATCGCACCGGGATGGTCACTGGTGGTCTGGGTTGGCACCCTCTATCTGGTTACCGAGTTGGTCAGCAACAACGTGCTGGAGCCATGGCTCTATGGGACGCATACGGGATTGTCGCCATTGGCAATTATCATCTCGGCGATCTTTTGGTCCTGGCTCTGGGGTCCGCTTGGCCTTATGCTATCGACCCCTTTGACGGTCTGCCTCGTCGTGCTGGGAAGACATGTTCCGCAGTTCGAATTCCTTGACGTCCTGCTCGGCAACGAGCCGGTGCTGGAGCCTCACGAAAAGCTTTATCAACGACTCCTGGCCGGGGATCCTAACGAAGCTTCTGACAATGCCGAAGAGTTCCTCAAAGAGGAATATCTCGTCGAGTACTACGACAAGGTAGGTATGCCGGCGCTTCTACTGGCCGAACTCGATCGTCAGCGCGGCGTGATGTCGGAGAGGCAGATTGAGATGGTCGCGTCGAGCTCGCTGTCCTTGGTTGGGAACCTGTCGGATATAGCGGATGACGAGGAGAATGAGGATGAAACTGCGCCGGAGGAACCGTCACCGGCAGACGCCGAATTGGAGCTTCCTGACGGCGAGGGCCACTCCCTTCTGTGCATCGGCGGACGCGGTGGTCTGGACGACGCTGCCGCTGCCATGCTCTCGCAGATATTAGAAGTCCAGGGCGCCGCAGCGACGCGATCGTTTTATGCCGAGCATGCTGCTCGTGGATCCCTGGCACTTCCCGTCGACGGGGTCGACACGGCGATCGTCACGTATCTTAACGGCAATTCGAAGTCCCGTGCCCGCCAGATGATCCGCCGCCTCAAGCGCCTAAAGCCTGCGCTTCGTGTCGGTGTTCTCATTCCGACAGCAAACGGCCAGGACTTCGCTCAGATCGATCCGAAGGAGATAGATGCAGACTTCGTGGCAATCACGATAACGCAGGCTGCTCGTTCTGGCCTAACCTCTTCGGCCGCTGTAAGCCTCAAGACCGTAGTGCGAAAGATCGCCCGACGGAGGTCGCCTTCCATCGGAGGGACGGAAACGACGATTTCGGGGTAGTTAGGCTGGGCAAATATTGCTTGCTCTTGACGCGATGTGAACCGACGGCCGACCCGTACTGTGTTCTCTTTCAATGCTACCCGTGGGAGTGGGCTCCAAACCCGACCGGCGCTGCTGGTTCGCTCGAAACTGGTTGCCCCAGTCGCGAACCCACGATCCGAGCGCCTTCTTGACTGCATCGATGAGTACGGATCCCACGAGTGATGAAGATCATCGGCAGCTTCGCTCCAGCCCCTTTCAGCTTGCGCAGTTCGATGCCGGACATGCCTCCGAGATCGATATCCAGCACGAGACAGTCGATCGGCGTTTTCACGTCGTGACGGAGAAAAGCTTCCGCCGATGCATATTCGACAGCCGCAAATCCGTAGGCATTGAGGAGCCGACCCACGCTTCGACGTAGGCTCGTATCATCATCGACTACGGCGACAGTGCGGCGCAGCTTTCCCACCTCATGCGCTCATGCGTGACATTGCGCTACATACGCGGGTTTACGTCACTCTAGGCGTGCCGGCGGTCGGTTGATATTGCCCTTAGGGGAAGAGCGTCCGATCACCCTGTGGTCGCGGTACGACCGATGTCGGCGGCGATCAATAAGACCTCCGCAAGCAATTTTGCGGCGATCTTCTCCATGACCTGGTGGCCACGGACGATAAGCCCAAAGACTTCGGCTTCAGGCGCGCTCAGACTCGCAATCAAGCCACTCACTTTCTGCAGACGGTCGTGCTCGGCCCGTCGTCTCTCATATTGCGCTAGCGCTCGCTCGATCGCCTCCATCAGCACCGCCGCCGAGCTGGTCTTTTCCAAGAAGTCCTGTGCACCTGCTTTCCTTGCGTCGACGCCAGCCTTTATTTCACCTGGGCCCGTAAGAAACACGACCGGGATTAGAGGTGCAAGCGCGGCTTCCGGAACGGCTCAAAGATCCAGCCGGTAGCCAATATGCAAGCGTCCGGTCTTCTGAGCCTTCAAAAGATCCTGCGCTGCTTCACGGAGTGAAATCGGGTCAGCGACTACTCAATGTGGAGCGGGCCGTGGTGCTGGCGTCCACTCGACGCCAGCATCGTTGGCTCCCGCGCGTTCATTCGTTGGTCTGGTGGAACATTCGGGACGTCAATCCATTGTCGGTTGGGCTTGTTTTCCCTGTACGGGCCTAGAGGCTCATCGCCCACCCCGCGATGGGCCCTTTCCCGCGCTCGCTACCAACCATCCGCGTGATGATGGGGCAGTGGGCTAACATCCTGCCGGTCTGAAAACAACGCGCTTTTGACGCTCACTCCTTACCAATGCCAAGCGGACGCGCAACGGACTTGGCGATTTTCTCCGCGATGTCCGATTGGATTGCAAACGATGGCTTCCTGTCCAGCTCGTCGTCATAATTTTCAGCCCAAACGACAGCGCCATCCGAACGCCTCACCAACCGGGTCGCCAACCTTAGTCGCCGTCCCTCCAGTAGCACCGCCCCTTGGAGCAGATAGAGGCTATCGTTCGAACTCGAGGTACGACCGGCCTTTACGACAAGCTTCTTGATTGGCACCAGCTTGCTCACAACCTCATATGTAAAACTCAGAGATATGCCTACCGTGTCTGAGTCCGGGGACATAGGCTCAAATGGTTCGACGGCGATCGATTGCATGGTCGTTGTGATCGCTGAGCTCGGACTGTCCATCAGAACCAGACCGTGGACGAGCACAAAGCTTCCGATGGTCACGGCACCCACGACCCATTGCCAAGGCTCCAAGCCGGCTTTGCGTATCGGATCCTCAGGCAAGGCCAGAGGCTTTGTTGGTGCAGATATTGCCTGTCCCTTCGGCATCGTTCTCATCCGAAAGGTTGGAACGTATGCCCCTTTGGGAACGGTTATGACAATGTCGTCTTCCGAACCCTGGAGCAGGTAGTATCGCTCCAACTCGCGGCGGATGCGACTTGCTTCGATCCGGACACAAGGGTCGGCCTGTGCATCGAAGGATGCATCCCGACCGAACACAAGTTGAGCGATAGTCACCGCTTTGATGTATCCCTGCCTGCCATCCAGAGTTTCATCGACGACGAATTGCAGAAATTTACGTCCACGCTGCGGCAGTTCGAGGTTCTGACTGCTCAACATGCGTGTGAGTTGATCCCTGACCTGCTCTGGAGAAGGCTCACTAAGTTGGAGGGCGTTCGTGAATGCAGCTGTCATCGGCCCGGTCACCGTCCGTTGAAGTGAAACGCACGCTCTCACGCGCAGTCGAAAGTTATTTGTTTCTAGCATACGCTCAATTAGTGCCATTGGGCCAATAAATGAGAATATTTTCGGTCAGGTAGTCGTCACCAGTCGACCGGCCAATAGTTGAAGAGGCGATGGGGTGCGCCTAGTCGTTAACCGATCCAAGATCTTTTCCTTCCGAAGGTGCTGGAAAAACTTCGCTCGTTCCTTAAATCTCCACGATGCAGAACGCCCTCAACTTTCAGCACGAAAGGGGTGCCTCTCCCTGACCGGGAGGCGCCCTTTTCAATGGGCTATTAAGACATACACAGATCTCGTGCCCGATCTGACGGTGGCAAAGCTGATTGCGCCCACTGAAACGCCCGGCGCGGTCGCAACAGAGGCGGTCGGCTTCGGATGTCATCCCTCTGTCACTTGTCAGTGCCGGCCCTCCTCCCAACCTGGATATCCAACAGATAGGCGAAGACTAACGGCGGCGCGATGGCGCTGTTCCTGGCACTGCCGCGCTACCCCAACCTATGAAGCCGTCCATGAAACCGGATTGACGCTGCAAGGCTTTATTGCTTTCCTCGACCCCGCCAGAAACGGCCGCCGCCGCACTCGCTGCGCTCCGTGCATCCGGCGTGGCTGTCAAAATTCTGACCGGGGATAACGATCTGGTGACGCGCGAGACCTGCCGGGATGTGGGTCTCGATATTTCCGGTCTCTTACTCGGGCACGATCTGGAAGCAATGAGTGACATGGAAATTGGGGACGCAGTAGAGAAAGCGAACGCCTTCGCCAAGGTGTCGTCCTGCCAGAAGGCCCGCATCGTCGCTGCCCGGCAGGCCAGAGATCACGTTGTCGGCTTCATGGGCGATGAAATCACGGTGGTCCGGCATTGAAGACCGCCGATGTCGCAATATCCGTGGACACGGCGGTCGATATCGCCAAGGAATCCGCAGATATTATCCTGCTCTAAAAAAACCTGGCCATCTTGAACGATGTCATCGAGGGCCGACGCGTCTTTCGGCAACATCGTCAAATACATTAAGATGGGCGCAAGCTCGAACTTCGGCAACATGTTCAGCGTTCTCGGCGCGTCGATCTTCCTGCGTCCCCGAAAATGGGAAATCGGCAATACATGCGCTTTATGCTGTTCATCGGGCCGATCAGCTCGATCTTCGATTATTCGACTTATTTCACCATGCCGTTTGTCGTCGATGCCTGGACAAATGCGTCGCTATTTCAAACGGGTGGTTCGTGGAACCAATCCTGACCCAGACGCTGATCATTCATGTCATCCGCACCGCTCGAAAGCCGTTTATCGAGAGCTGGGCCAGCCCGCCGTTGATCATTTCCACGATCATCATCTGTGCGATCGCCATTGCCCTGCCGTCTTCCGTGTTGACGCCGATGGCGATGATCACCGCGACGGAGACGATGCGTCCGCCGCGCGGGACCTTGAGATAGGTGGCATCGATCCAAAGGTATGGCCCCTCGCCTTCGATGGGCCGGGAGAGAAAGGCCTTCACCTTGTCGGATTTCCTCGCACAGCCTGGAGACCTGGCTTTTGGAGATGCCGCTCATACCCATCGCCCTGACCAGATCGTCCACCGAGAGGGTCGAAACACCCTGGATATAGGCTTCCTGGATCACCGCGGTCAGCGCCTTCTCGGCCATGCGGCGCGGCTCCAGATAGCTAGGGAAGGAACTGCCAGTGCGCCGCTTTGGAATTCGCAGTTCAACGGTACCAGCTCGGGTCTCCCAATTGCGGTCGCGATAGCCGTTACGCTGTGCAAGTCGAAAGTCATTTTTTCCCCGTAGGCCGCTCCAGTCTTCGCGCCGACCTCCAGCTCCATCAGCTTCTCGGCTGCAAAGCCAATCATCTCGCGTAGCAAATCCGCATCGCGATACCTCAGACCAAAACGATTTCTGCAAAGCGAAGCACGCGAACCGATCGATGGCACTGAGCTTGATGAGGTGGATGGCTCCCTCTTCTGGCGATTCCTCCCAAGCCTCCGATGTCTGTGCGCTTGCACCCTCCCAGTTTTCCAAATTTGAAAAACGGTTAAGCATTTTTTGCCGTTTTTTTCGAAATTTGAGCGCCTAAGTCAGGTCGTGTGATGTCATGACGAATGGCTCGGAAGGAGATAGGCCATGGATAGAAAGCACCACGAGGACGTCGCTAAGGACTTTCTGGATGCGCTTGCACGATGCGATACCGACACGATGTCGAAGCTCAGCACCGAGGATATGACCTGGTGGATCATGCCCGGCAACAAGTTTTCGGGCTTGCACGCTAAGGGGTCATATCTCAAAAACCTGCCCAAGCTTTTAGAAAACGCCTCCGGCCCACTCAGGCTGGAGTATCACGAAATCACCGGCGAGAGCGATCGCTTGGCGATCGTCGCCGAGGGCGATCTGCCGATGAAGGATGGCCGGCACTATCGGAACCATTATCATTTCCTGCTGCGCTTCCGGGACGGGAAGATCGCAAGCGGCAAGGAATTCACGGACTCGCTGCGCATCAACGAGATATTCGGCGCGCCCGACAGAAGTGACGCAGCCTGATCGCGCCGAGCGCTAGGCAGCTCTACACCCCATCAATCACAACTGACGCGGAGCGGACCTTCCTGTCCGAACGGATTGACGCGTCTAAAGGAGCGTAAAATGAAGTACAAGCCACTCGGCAATACCGGTCTTCTGGTTTCGCAGCTTTGCCTGGGAACGATGACTTTTAGCGACGGCACCGGCATCTACGAACATATCGGCGATGTCGGCCAGAGCGACGCCGACGAACTGGTCAAGGCCAGCATCGACGCTGGGATCAACTTTTTCGATACTGCCGACGTCTATTCAGCTGGTGCCAGCGAGCGCACGCTCGGCCAGTCCTTCAAGAATCTCGGGATACCCAGAAACGAGATGGTCCTGGCCACCAAGGTCTATAGCCGCATGGGACCAGGCCGGAACGATGTCGGCGCGTCGCGCGGGCACATCATGGATGCCGTGGAAGCCAGCCTCAAGCGGCTTCAGACCGATCACATCGATCTCTATCAGGTCCACGCCACCGATATCCTGACGCCAGTCGAGGAAACGCTGCGGGCACTGGACGATCTGGTACGCCAGGGGAAGGTCCGCTATCTCGGCGTGTCCAACTGGCAAGCCTGGCGCATTGCGACCGCGCTGGGTGTTTCCGCCCGCCTCAATCTGGAGCGTTTCACAACGCTGCAGGCCTATTACTCGGTCGCCGGACGAGATTTGGAGCGCGAATTGCGGCCGCTTCTCGAAGCCGAGAAAATGGGCCTTCTCGTCTGGAGCCCGCTTGCCGGCGGCCTGCTGTCTGGCAAGTTCAGCCGGGAAAACCAGTCGCCCGAAGGTTCGCGCCGCTCCTCTTTCGATTTCCCTATTGTCGACAAGGAGCGCGCCTGGAATGTGATCGACGTGCTGAAGCCGATTGCTGAAGCCCATGGCTGCAGCCCAGCCCGAATCGCGCTCGCCTGGCTTCTTTCCAAGCTTGTCGTCACCTCCATCATCGTCGGCGCGAAGCGGCTGAGCCAACTCGAGGATAATATCGCCGCAGTGGATATCACCCTCACCGAGGACGAAAGCGCCAAGCTCGACGCCGTTAGCGAGTTGCCGCCGGAATATCCGGGCTGGATGCTGGCCACGCAGGGTGCGGACCGCATGGGCGCCGTCGATCTTTGGGCCGACAAGACGTCGCAAACGTCCTGATCGATGCGCGGGAGCGTCCGAATAGCGACAACCAAACCAAGAGGATAAGGATCATGACAGATCGATTGAAAGGGAAGGTCGCTGTCATTACCGGCGCTTCCAAGGGCCTCGGCGCAGCAATCGCGAGGGGCCTTGCCGTCGAGGGAGCCTCGGTGGTGGTCAACTATGCGGCCAGCAAGGATGCGGCCGACCATGTGGTGGCGGATATCGAGGCGAAGAGCGGCCAAGCCATTGCCGTCAAGGCAGACATGAGCAATCCGGCACAGGTGGAGGCGCTCTTCGCCGAAGCGAACCGCGCTTATGGCCGCGTCGACGTGCTCGTCAACAATGCTGGCGTCTATGACTTCCAGCCGCTCGAAAACCTCTCCATCAAGCTCTTCCGCCGGCATATGGAGTTGAACGTCTTCGGCTATCTGCTCGCTGTGAAGGAGGCCGTGAAATACATGCCGGAGGGCGGCAGCATTGTGAACATGTCCTCGACGGTAACGATTTTCGGCCCGGAAAACGCTTCCGTCTACACAGCCAGCAAGGGCGCGATCGACGGATTGACGCGGGCGCTGTCCAACGAACTCGCGCCCCGCAAGATCCGCGTCAATGCGATCAAGCCCGGCGTTGTCGATACAGAAGGCGTCCAGGCCGGTGGCTTCCTGAAGACGGACTTCGGCCCCGCAGTGACGGCCAGAACGCCGCTCAAACGGCTGGGCACGGCCGACGACGTGACGCCGGCGGCAATTTTCCTCGCCTCTGACGAATCCAGCTGGACGACCGGCGAATTCTTCGTCTTTGCCGGCGGCCACCGCTAAGTTGAAGCAAAATAATGCGCCGCGACGCGGCCCGGAGATTTCAAGATGACAGATATAAAGGAGAGGACGGCCGCACAGGTCGTCCAGCATTATCTCGATACGTTCTTCCGCAAGGATGTGGACAAGACGCTCAACTGCCTTACCGACGACGTGGTTTGGAAAGTGCAGGGCGCTTCCGACGTTCCCACGATCGGCATCCGCCATGGGAAGGATGCGGTGCGGGCCTGGATGGCGGTCTTTCCCGATCATTTCGAGCCTCTCGATTTTTATGTCGAGCGGATCTTCGAAAATGGCGATACGGTCGTCGTCACGGGCCATTTCCGCCATCGCATTCTCACCACGGGCAAGACCTTCGCGAGCGACTTTGCGGCGATCTGCTCCGTGCGCGATGGGAAGGTCAGCAGCTATAACTTTATCGAGGATTCCTACGGGCTCTGGAAAGCATTTCAGCCCGACTGATGCAGACGATCCGGGCACGCCGCCGTCGTGGCCGGCTCTCAGCCGTCGGGGGGGCGCCTGGAAAGGTCGAGATTGGTGCGCATTACCCGATCGGCCAGAAAATCCCCGACCGCTCTCACGCGCGCCGAGGCCACAAGATCGGCATGGGTGACCAGCCAGACCTTGTTGCTGAACAAGCGCTCCGACGGAATGACGGGAACGAGATCGTCTCCAACTGCTAGGAAATCGGGAATCACGGCCAGGCCCAAACCGGCCCGCACGGCTACGATTTGCGACGGCAGGCTGCTGGTGACGAGGGCGATCTTGCAACCGGGATGCTCCCGCTTCAGCCAGGCTGCGGCCGGCATAAAGGCATGGCTGTCGTCCCAGGTGATGAAACGCCGGCCGCCTAGCGGTTCTCCCTCGACATAGGGATGGCGGTCGAGATAGGCCCGGCTGCCATAGACCGAATAGGTCATGCGTCCGACACTCCT
Organism: Rhizobium sp. BK379; assembly: GCF_014193955.1. Lineage (NCBI taxonomy): Bacteria > Pseudomonadati > Pseudomonadota > Alphaproteobacteria > Hyphomicrobiales > Rhizobiaceae > Rhizobium > Rhizobium sp. BK379. The sequence continues at coordinate 14,928 of NZ_JACIAD010000011.1, read as the reverse complement.
GATCGTCAGATTGCCGCGGGTCGGTCGAACAACGCGTAGCGCGATATCGGCCTCGCGCCGACCAAGTTCGGCGGCAACCGTGCTGGTGATGATCTCGAGACAGATGCCGGGATAGCGCTCGCAGAAGGCAGGGAGTGCCGGGATGATCAGATCGGTCGCCAGATTTTCCGATGTCGCAAGCCGCACGACGCCCTGCGGATCCTTGTCGAGGCCGACCGCGCCGCGCTCTAGGGCCAGGATGCTATCTTCGACCTGCTCGGCATGGCGCAGCACCTCCCGCCCCTCATCCGTCAGGAAATAACCGGTCTGATGGCGCTGAAACAGCGCCACGCCGAGATCGTCCTCCAGTTCGACAATGCGTCGGCTAACCGTGGATTGGCTGACCTTGAGTTCCGACGCGGCCTGGGTGAGGCTCGCGGTGCGGGCAACAGTCAAGAAATAACGAAGGTCGTTCCAATCCATGTGCAGCCTTTCATGTCGTGGCGCCCGTCCGGAATCGCATATCGTCGATAAGCCGTACGCACCAATAGCTCCGAAATCGCCGCTAGGACCAGCCCGCAATTCACGAACGGGTCGCGATGAACCGCCATGCCGCAATGGCTGCCACACGATGGGGCGCGGCTTGGCGCGCGTAATCCTCGGTTTCAGTGATCCGGCGCAGATCCGAAAGGCTGCGATAGCGCACGATGACGATGTCGTCCCAGCTTTCCTGTTCGAGCGGCACAAGGGTCAGGAGCTGGCTGCCCGCATGAACCAGCTCATATTCGATCCCAAGCCTCGCCGCGATCTGGCCGAATGCGCCGGCGTAACCTTCGTAGTAGGCGGCACGCGCGGAGGACTTCCTATCCGCAAAGCCGTCCGGGTAGAGCGGGCTCTTCCTGAAGGTCAGGAGGTTCACCATGACCACGGGGCCACCCCCCAGCCGCTCCACCGCCTCGTTCAAAAGATGCTCGGGCAACTCGACATCCTGCATACTTTACCTCCTGACATTTTCCGTCATTTTGTCATCAGTTGACAATTTTTGTCTAAATGTCAAGGTAAGGCATGGACGCCAGAGCTGAAAAAGAAGACCATATCCTCGGGGCTGCAGAGTATGTTTTCGTGCGTTACGGTTTCGCTCGCACAACCATGGGCGATATCGCTAAGGCGGCCGGGATGTCCCGCCCGTCTCTTTACCTCCAGTTTAGGGACAAGGAAGCGATCTTCAGCCGCGTCATCGAAAACATGGACGCGCAGGCGCTGACTAAGATCAGGACGGCTACGGCGAAGATTGGCCCGCTCGACGAAAAGCTGCTTCACGCCTGCACGAGCTGGGGCATGCATGGCGTCGAACTCGCGGCCGCGTTTCCAGATGCGGCCGATCTCTTCGATTTGCAATTTCCCGCCGTCCGCCAAGTCTATCGAAACTTCCAGGCTCTGGTCGTAGAGATCCTCCAGGCGAGCGTGGAGAGCTGGCCGATACCCGCTTCGCCCGAGAATTATGCTCTGACGCTCACCTATGGCATGCGGGGCTTGCGCTACGCCGCCCAGGATGTTGAGGATATGCGGCGCCTTATCGGGATTCATGCAGCGATCTATAGCAAGTCGTTGGCAGCCCAGCCTTAGTCGAGTTCTCGTGCAAAAAGCACTGCAAGAGCCGCCACAGCTTCATTTTCTGGTCAACGGCGCAGTCATTGGGACCGCACCCATGAACGCGGATCTGGTACTCGCCGACCGCAGGCTATGCATGATGTCAACGTTCGCACTCCTGTTCTCTTTGCGCGGGCAGCAATTTCAAATCTCTCGTCCGACGTCCGGATCATCTCTCTCGGCCCTGGCGGAGCGTGATGTTGACTATCAGAGAAGCCTCACCTCGCTTGGACGCTTTGGCAAACCCCGGGGAAATCGCCAACGCAGTCGCTTTCCTGGCTGGTCCTGATAAACGGCGCAGTTCTCAGCGTAGACGCCGGCTTTAAGCCTAACGGCCCTTTTTCGGAGGTCGGCCTTTGAAGATGTCCGTCGCTCACCACCGCGCGTCGACTGGCGCCAGATAGGATCCACCGGGCCTCGGCGCACTTCCAACACTGAGCACGGCCGTAAGAAGAGACCTCGTCTGCGAACGCGTTCGTCGGCAAAACGACCAGCCTTGAGCAAGCCGTCGATGCGATGTTCAGAGGCAAAACCAAGGGAATCAACACGATGATCGTTACGGGCAACCCTAGAGTCCCCCTGCACTTGCAGTCGACTTCCCGCGTGCCTGGGCAGGACACGGTCCGGGAAGCACAGCAGGGGAAAGCAGGTGGAAATCCCCCGTCTGTTTCACTTGATCCTCGATATGGCTCGAAGCTCGCGGACGCGCTGTGGTTGATGGAGAGCAACGGCGTTGTGCTGGACCAAAAGCCTAATCGCACCGCTCTTAGCAAAGACGAAGAGCCCGACGCAGCTGATGAATTCCTGAAGGTGTCCAACATGACGCCAGCTGAACGTATCCGCTATTTCTTCCTGAAAGAACGCGAGCTAACCGAAGACAAGCTAGCTGCAATGGGCCTGAAGGATCGAGAGGCAATCGAGCAGCGGATCAAAGACCTTATTCTTAATCAACTCGGTTTGGAAAACGAAGACGGTAAGCCTGGCGATGCCCCTCAGCCCTTACCAGAAGGGGATCCCGTACCTCTGGACGCGACCCCGTAAAGGCCAGAGTTCCTTCGCAGATAGTTCATCGCAGCAACGCTTCGATCACTGCTCAAGGACGGCGGCGACCGGGCTGCGCCATCCTGTAGGCGAAGCGTCACCTGGAAGTGTTCCGCACTGCCCGGGTGTTGGTGGAGGCGCCCTACGTTACTGTTTACGAGCAAAGCCCGACACCGAGGACGGGCCTGTTCATACAACCGAGATCGTCCGAGTGGTGGATGGACGGCGCAATCTTTCCGCTTTGTTTTAAATCATTGAGACCAGGAGCAAGGTCCGAACGCCTTGATTCGAACCAGAAAGACGCTAATGGGGGCGGTGCGCCGGTAGAGAATCTGGCAGCTGCTTATCAGCTCGGTTCGCCACCACAATCGCCATTGTAGTTTGTCGGCAGCTTCGCTTGCGAGGACGCTGTCGGCACCTATGCTTGACCGGTAGCGTCTCTGATACAAAAAAGCGTGAAGCCGCTTTGTTCGCCGTTCGGACTAAGGGCGAGCGGCCATGACGAGGCGGATGAGGCCCGCGCGGCGGCTGACACCCATCTTCGCGAAGATCGCAGATAGATGCTTCTTGATGGTGTTCGGAGAAACCCCCAGCGCGCTCGCCATCTCCGCGACGGTGTGAATGTCCAGCGCGGCCTGAAGGACACGCGTCTCGGAGGGCGTCAGGCCATAAAGGATCGCACAGGCCTCAATTCCGGATTTCGGCACGGTCTCCGCGCGGCGCACGAACAGTGCTGCGCGCGCCGACCGACCGACCCGCTCGAAGGCGGCTTGCGTTTGCGAACGCGGCGCCAGTTGCATCAGAGAGGCGATCCATTCGTCGCCCTGACTGTCGATCAACTTGATCAGTGCAGGACGATCTTGAAGTAGTTGCTCCGGCTGGCCGCCGTCGCCCGACAATCCCTCGCGGAGCAGGCGATGGGCGTTTGGGTCGGAGAGCGTTAAGCCGAACGCGTCGTCGCGGACGATGTCGCCCCTGGTTAGAAGAGATTGCGCATTCTCGTTGGTCCAGGTCACTCGGCCGCCCGGATCGAGAATGAACACACCGGCCTCCACCCGGTTCAATGCCGCTTCCAGCGAGAGAATACGCTTTTCCTGTCTGCCAAATTCGCGGCGGATTATAGCGGAGCGTTGCAGATGCGGCGCCAGCCTCTTCAGCCTCACCCGCAAGGTCTCGTCGACGAGGCCGTAGCCATCGCCAGTAATGACCGTGAAAGCCGCGGCGCTGGCCTCGTAGCGTTGAATGTTGAAGATAGCGGCGTCCAGAAACCCTTGCGGGGCTGCCCATTCACGAAAGAAACGGCTGGCTTGAAACTCTTCCGAGGGAACGAGATCGCGGCTCGAAAACACGTCTCCGGGTTTAATAAAGATCGACGCTGGGTAGGTGGGATTGAGGGTGACGAATTTCTCTCGATACAAGCGGAGGAACTCTGGCGCGATCCCCCAGGAATAGACAGTCTCGCCGACGCCATTGGTCGCATCACGCCAATAGATGCGAGAAGCGGTGCCACCAGTATAGTTACAGATCTTCTGTAGCGTTTCCGGCCAAATCGTCTCATCGAGGATAGTATCGTAGATCAGTCCGATGATCTCCGACAGCCCGTCCAGCTCCGATGTTGAGGGTTTCATACAAACGTTCCGACGTGTGACCGACGCTGATCTTTCCTCGAAACGATAACGTGGCGCCAAAATTTTAACAAGCACTACTCGTTCAGGTGATGCGGAACAGGAGTCAGGATGTTCTTCTTCCGATGTTGACGTGTCGACCGTCAAAACAAGAATGCCAAAGAGGGTGTTTTTTTAGGGAACACCGAGAGGGGTGGGCGTGGATCATTTTATCTCAAGCTTCGTCTTCGGGCTGTCGATCGCTATGCCGTTTGGACCGGTCAGCATGATGTGTCTGGAGCAGAGTCTCGTGCGAGGGGTGGGACCTGGGTTGGCAAGTGGTGCAGGCGCAGCAACGACCCATGGCCTCTATGCGACCTTGGCGGTATTCGGCGCTCATGTCTCGGCCGCACCCTTCGCCGGCTTTCAAACGCAATCTCATTTTTTCTCAGGGATGGTATTTGTGTTGCTCGGTGTATGGACGCTATTCCGACATCCTAGGACCCGGGACAACAAGACACCCACCAAAGGGGGACTTAGACCATTTTTCGCCGGGGCGGGGTTGGCACTGGCGAACCCTATGACGCTGCTGCCCTATCTCGCCTTCGCCGGCTCCCTCGCGCTGACCGATCGGATCGGCGGCCTCTTCCACATCCTGATCGTCTGCGGTGTGGGCCTCGCCACGCTCTCCTGGTACTGGACGATGAGCGGATCAGCGTGGCTCTTGCGCCAGCGCCTCCCGAGCCAGCTTCTCACGCACCTCCACCTTATAGCAGGGCCGGCCTTAATCGCGATGGGCATTATGACGGCATTGCGGTAGCTCTCTTGTCGTTCGATGCGTAGCATCGTGATGCCCCGCTTCAGCTTTACTTCGAGAAGTGGCGGGCTACTAAGAGTCTATCGCCACTGAATTCTTCGACGTGCTCTCGCCTCCGCGGCCGCGCCAGCTGACCGACCTCAAGGCGCGCAGAGGTCATTGATGCGCTTTAGAGGTCTTGAAGGGATTAGGATTAGCGGCCCTCATTCAATGTCGGGACCTTCTGCCAAAAATTCATCGAGTTAGAGGCGAGATGGAATGCATTCAACCGAAACTTTTGATAAGTTCCGCCTAAGGGTTCAGCGCGTTGTTGAGGTCATGCAATCCGACCATCAGCATCATGGGGTCGGAAGGAGAAGGCAGGAAGCCGACGGCCTCATAGAAGGCTCGTGCGTCATCTGAAATCGCATGAACGAGCATACCTCGGATGCCGAGTACGTCAGCGGCATTGAGCAGGCGCAGGCCCGCGTCGCGGACCAATGCCCTGCCGATACCACGCCCCTGGTAGGATTCATCAATTGCGAGGCGACCAAGCACGGCGACCGGAATTGGATCAGGCATGTTGCGCCGAAACCGGCCAGGCGCTTCCGGCTGCTTCACGGCGCCGGAGGCGAGTGCGTAATAGGCGATGACGCGGCTCTCGTCGCACACGACGAAGGTCCGCGATGCACCGCTTGCTTGATTAGAACGAGCGCGGCGTCTCAACCAGTCGTCCAGTTCGGCGACGCCGGAATTGAATTCAGCCAGCTCATGATGTTCGGCCAGGGGTGCCGGTGCGCTGAGGGTCACGCCTCATCCCACGGTGCTTTGGTCGACATGGTGCGTGCTAAACGTTCATTGGGCTGCGTGGGTGCATCGAGCCGGGCAAGGTATTCAGCATAGATTTCGGGGCTTACCGCGAAGATACTGCGGTCGAGCAGCACTTCCTCGGCTCGGCGCTCGGACGCTTCCAACATGAAATCCGTACGCGTCTTGCCAAGCAACTCAGCGGCGCGATCGATCAAGTTACGGGTCGCAGGCTTGATGCGCATATTTAGCGGCACGCTTGCGTCCGAGCTTTTGCTCGTGTGTGAGGTCGGCATGGCAAACTCCTGTTTGCATCTATATAGTGTAACGACAATATCTTTACAAGGTCCGTAAAGGCGTTGTCGTTACACACGTGCGCATTCCTAGTTCGCGGCATTTAGCTCATCTAGCTCCGCATGACCTGCAGAGGATCATTGCGGCTCGTCGTGAGCATTACACGCTGTCTTTAGGCTCTCGCGACATAGGTCTCGCGAACATGGAATGGGTTGGCAGACGGACACGGGCCAACTTCACCGTTGTAGTCACCCCATTGATCAGAACAATCTCGCTCAGTCGACTTGTAGGCTTCACCTGCTCGAAACGTGCCATCGCAGGTGACGCTCAGAAATGATATGAATTCGAATGAGGCTGACGGCGGCGCGGCGGTCACATTGATGCTTTCGCTGATCGCTTTTCTGTACGAGCTGATCATAGCGGGCCACAGCATGCTCGTGCAGATAAAGCTGGATCGCCGCAGAAGCATCGACTAGACCTCGTAGCGGGGTCAATCGGCTCGCCGCCTTTCCAGTTCCTGGCTGATCTCCTGCTCCATCTCACCACAGACGGTCTCGTACTCTTCAACGAGATGATGGCGATTGAAATCGCGACGAAAAGCTTCGAGTGCAAGACAGGCCACATCATAAGCCTGGAAAAGATCGAGCAACGTCTCGGGGCATGCAGTGCTGAGCGCTGCCAACTGATGTCGCCTCGCGGGCAGCTTCAGCATCAGGCGACGCAGACCCGAATGTGCCGTCGCCCGACTACTTTCGAATTCGTCCTCGCCCATTTCGCCTGTCCCCCGAAGAGAGGTTAGCACCGCCAGACCTGAAAAGGAGTATATTACGGTAGTCTCTCTACCTAAGGAGGTGGTCCGCGTGCAGGAACTCCGCGGCCTTCACGGTTTGAAGGCCTCCCGACGATCTCAAAGGAGCGGTCGACGCCGTTCCCCGCAACCCGTTTGCGACGAGAAGGACGGCAAGCAAAAGGCGAACGCCAAGACCGAGAGCCGACCACGACGATATCCCGCTGCGCCTGAAAGCCCGCGGTGTTTCACGCCCTTGGTAAGGAGATCGTTGCGTCTCTCCGTCTGGTAGCTTCGTCTCGTTCATGTCGCCTACCCCGATCTTCGCGATTACAGATTATCTGTGTGGTGGGGTCGAGATTTCCACCTTACTCGGCGAATTCTTGAAGCCGCCTTGAGGACAAGATTCTTATCTTTCTATGGGTGTGCCCTTCGAGGCTGATCGCTCCCGAGGCCGTGAGAGTGGTGAACGATCTCGCCACGGCTTCAATTGTCAGTGCGAGGTAGTCGGCCACGTCCCTCCGACACATGAACAGTTCGAACTCCGAAGCTCCAAGCCGCTGGGCCATTTCAACAATGAACGCCGCAACCCGCGCCACAGCGCTCTGTTGTAGCATCGCGAGTTGCCGATTGTGGGCTGTCGCCAAGTCTTTGAAAGCCAAAGCGAGGAGATCGACTGGCAGGCAGGCCGCGTTGGCAGTGGAGTACCGTATGATGTTCGCGTCGCAAATTGCCTCGGCGAATCACGATCTCCTGCTTCCTCCCTCGATCCCGAACCAGTCACCGCAAGAACAGAGGGACAAGATGTATCGCTTTCCGTCCGGCAGGTATCGAAAGACCCTTACGGCTCCGCTTTCGACACGGTAGACGTTGTTCGCGGTCTGCCCTTCGCTGTAAACTCTGTCGTCGGCCGTGTGAAACTGGGGCTTCCCCGCCGCCGTACGCTCGACCGCTTTCTGGTTATTCCGCCCAACGATTGGACGGTTTACAAAGGTTGCTATATTCATCGTGAGACTCCCTGGAGGAGGAGGCTACCAGTCGAGGTACACCGCGCCAACGTGATGGCGAAGACGAGAGCGCGAAATCTAGCGGATTTGATCAGATTGGTCACAGGGTTGAAGACGGAGGCATATCAAGGCGACAATGGCTGGCCTACCAGCAGACGAGCGGTCTCTCTCGCTAGTAGCTACCCTTAGAGGGTATCCCATAATTCCCGAAGCAAGACGGATGATCGTCATCGTAAATGCTGATTTTCCGTAACGCGAAAAGGTTATTTTCCTATCCCACCGCGGGACTGAGGCTGGGTAGGGATAAGCTAGATTGCCGGTTGAAATTGCGCCACGAATCTCGGCTATATACCCAGCAGGCGTCGGCGCTTTGCAACAAATCCCGATGCTTTTACGGCGCTCCGAGGCATTCTCGTCGAGCGCCATTTTTCCGCAATCATTCGTCTATGCCTTCGACCCTGCTATCTTTGATGTTCCGGAATTTGACCGCGAGGCTGCGACATTCTCACTGGAACTTGCGCATTTAAAGGACGACCGAGAGCAAGCACAGCGCGAACGAGCCTACAAAATTTGGCGAACAGAAGGCCGCCAGGGAGGTCGGCATCTCGATCATTGGGTTCGCGCAGACGAGGACGGTGAGGCCGTTGAGACGGAAGCCGCTGAGTTGACTGATGCAAACCAGGCCGCCGATCGTGAATTCAATGTTAAGGGTGACGAAGCCCCGTCACCAATGAATAATAAGCCGCCTTCCGTGGCGAGCGCTGACTGACAAGTAAAGAAAAGCAGGCGAGCTAGTCGTTTGGTTCGCTCCCAGTATAGGCCGTGCCAAGGGATGGTTTCGCACGACGCTCGTATTCACGCTCGTCCAAACTTGGCGTCGGCACGTCAACGGCCGCTCCGGCGACTCTCTCGCACACCCCCACTCATAAGATTTCGGGATTGAAGTATCCTCTCTGCTGGGTAGCTTGGCAGCAAAAGGGGGCCGAAAGGCCGGAATGGGATGGCCTCACGGGGGTGGGCCATCCCATTTCGTCTCTACGCCACGTTCTATCCGCACCGAAGCGGAAGCGCTTGCCGCGCGAGAGCGGTTTCAATTCATAAGACGCAGAGCGCTAAACTGGCTTATCCGGAATCGGTTGACTGTCGGGCTCCTCATCTGGTTCGACATTCGAGGCACCCGCCCACTCATTGATTTGACCCTGCGAGAAAAACGGGCCGATCGGTTCATCGTCCTCATGTTGCAGATAATATGAGCCATGCACCAGGATGACTTTCCAGACCTTGTCGTTGCGCTTAACCGTCCGCATGCTTTACCTTAGATCGCCGCTCCTCTCGGTCATGTAGTTATCCCAGGGTCGGTTTTCACTGTTTGCCTGGCTGGCTCGTCTTGAGTGAAAATCTATATTTTAAACAAGATCGGACCGGCCATAGTGTTCGCCGCGACCACAGCTCAAACTTGGTCGGTCACGTTCCACGTACTGTCATAGAAGGTGACAGCCTGTAGCCAACGAGGTTCGCTACGCCACACTGATGCATGTGCTCTCGGCCGCCAGCTCGATAAACTAAAATCGGAACGGAGCTGAACCCTGACGGTAACAGCAAGCTCCAGCCAGAGCTCTTGAGTAGACTCGAACCGCCGAGTAGGTCTGAACCGCGCCGGCTTTACCGGAGACCGTTTGGTTTAAGTTATGCGGCCAATGCTGGTGCGTCCAGCATGGCATAGTATCGTTCTTCAGCCTCGGCTGGCGGTATGTTGCCGATTGGCTCCAGAAGGCGTCGGTTGTTGAACCAATCGACCCATTCCAGAGTGGCGAACTCCACGGCTTCGAAGTTGCGCCACGGCCCACGTCGATGGATGACCTCGGCCTTGTAAAGACCGTTGATCGTTTCGGCGAGAGCGTTGTCATAGCTGTCGCCGACGCTTCCGACGGAAGGCTCGATTCCTGCCTCCGCTAATCGTTCGGAATAGCGAATTGACACGTATTGCGAGCCGCGGTCGGAATGATGAACCAGCCCGCCACGGTGAACTGGCCGCCGATCATGAAGTGCCTGGTCGAGGGCATCGAGCACAAAGCCCGCATGGGCAGTCCGGCTTGCCCGCCAACCGACGATACGGCGAGCAAAGGCATCGATGACAAAGGCCACGTAGACGAAGCCCTGCCAGGTCGCAACATAAGTGAAATCCGAAAGCCACAACATGTTCGGTGCTGGAGCAAAGAAGTGTCGGTTCACCCGGTCGAGTGGACATGGCGCGGTCTTGTCGCTGATCGTCGTGCGGATCGGTTTGCCGCGAATGATGCCCTGCAGCCCCATTACCCTCATAAGCCGAGCGACTGTGCAGCGGGCGATGTCGTAACCCTCCCGTTGCAACTGTCGCCAGACCTTGCGCACGCCATAGACCTGGAAGTTCTCGTTGAACACCCGGCGTATCTCGACCTTGATGGCAATGTCGCGTCGGGCGCGGGATGACAGACGATCCACGTCCGTGCGCTTGGCGATGACCTCATAATAGGTGGACGGGGCAATCGGCAGCAGTCTGCAGATCGGCTCGACCCCGAGCACCGAGCGGTGTGCATCGATAAAGGAAATCATCGCTTCAGTGGGCGGTCGAGCTCCGCCATCGCAAAATATGCAGAGGCTTTACGCAAAATCTCGTTGGCCTGACGAAGCTCGCGGTTCTCCCGCTCCAGGGCTTTCATCTTCTCCGCAACGTCACTCGGCAAACCCGCACGCTTGCCGCTATCCACCTCCGCCTTCTTCACCCATTCATTGAGCGTATGAGCCGAGCAGCCGATCTTGGCGGCTATGGAAGACACGGCCGCCCACCGCGAAGGATGCTCGGCTTCATGCTCGACCACCATCCGAACGGCGCGGGTGCGGACTTCAGGAGAAAACTTGTTCGTCGTCTTGCTTGTCATAGACCCTACTTCTCACGAGTTGGGGTCTCCGGCAAAGCCGGGACGGTTCAGTCATCTCTCGTCCATCCACGGAACAAAAAGGCCATTTCGGCGCGGCTGCTATATAAAGGTAGTTGTAACGGAGCAATGAACGCGCCGACCAACTGTTGCTGACGTGGAAAGTAAACACCGAAACTGCTTACCAATGATCTCACCATCATTGTCGACACGGAAATGCCTTGCTCAAAGCATCGATCAACAATTCATCGGAGCTTTGCGAAAGCGCGTCTTGGTGGTCATTGAGGTATTGGCAATAGGCTGTTGATAATTGGCTAGCTGTCAGATCCCGGCTTAAGCAGAGCCCTGGCGCGTCATGGACCTTGGGGCCGTCTGCACCGGTCGGGTTGTCAGCCGACCATTTGTCTGCCCATCCGGTAACGTAGCCTGTCACAAAGCTTGGCGTTCGCTGACAAGCATCGTGTAGATCACGACCCGTCCAGTAACTTGCTGCTGCAGTTGCCGTCGATGCAAGGACTCCTGCTGCTGCCAAATAAAACCTCATGTGATCCTTTCCCATTGCCTGTTTTCCTCTCGCAAAGTCAGATCTTACAGCGACGTCCGACGTGTGCCGTCGTCTCTCGGAACAACGAACTGGCTCGGCAGCTCCCAGCAGATGAGCCGGCCGCCGGCTGCTCTTCCCACGCGAAGTTCGCCGGCTTCGATTATTTCCTGACGATTCCCTTCAGTCCGCCCCCGATGAGAAAGGTCACATCCATCAAAGCTATCATTGGGTTGCCCGCGCCTGAAACCGCAAGATAGCGCGGTTGCCAGTGCGGGTGGAACTTCGATTTGAAGGCACGAAGGCCTTTAAAATTGTAGAAGCGCTCGCCGTGCTCGAAGACAGTGCGGCCGATGCGGTCCCAGACAGGGGCTGTTTCGCGTTTCGACATGCCTGAAAGCGGCGCCATGCCGAGGTTGAAGTGCTTGTAGCCCTCCGCTTTCAGGTATTCCATGATCTGCACGAAGAGGAAGTCCATGGCGCCTTTTGGCGCATCGGGCGAGAAGCGCATCAGGTCGATCGTGGCTTCGGACTTGGTTCCGGTGACAAGGATATTGGCAAAGGCAACAATTCGGCCGTCCTTCCTCAACACCCCGATTGGCTGCGAATTGACGTAATCGGGCTTGAAAGCGCCGAGCGAGAAGCCCTTCTCCCGGGTATTATGGTCTTGTAGCCAGGCGTTCGAAACCGCGGACAAGTCGTCGAAAACGGACGTTACCCCTTCCGCCGAGATGACTTCGAAACTCAGCCCATCGCGCTGGGCGCGGCTTGCGGTCTGGCGCAGGTTCGCCCATTTGCCGCCCTTCATTTCGAAGGTGCGCAGATCAGCGACCGCCAGTTCGCCCAGCTTGAAGGCGCGCAAGCCGGCATCGGCGCAATGCGAAAGCAGCGCCGGCGAGATCTGGTAGAACACAGCGCGGCATCCCGCAGCGCGCGCCGCTTCCACGAAACGCCAGACCAGTTCCGGCACGGCATGACGGTCACCGATCGGATCAAACAGCGCGATCCATGAACGCCCCTGCCGGCCATACATGATGAAGGCGTCGCCCTTTTCCGAGAACATGATGGACTTGTCGCCCATGCGCACGAGGTTGGCATCCGCACTATCCTGCTTCCCGACGATCTCGACGGCTCGGCGAACCGCTTCCTCGTCCGCCGGCTCCGGTTTGAAGGCCGCAGGCCGCAACAAGCTGAAAACGGCAATGGCAGAGGAAATGATGGAGATGCCGAGCACCGCACGCAGGCCGCGCGGCGCTTCTGCGGCAAATTCAAACTGCCACCAGAGCTCGTTGCTGTATTCCACATCGCGATAGACGAAGAGCAGGATGACGACAGCTCCGACAATGATCACGGCAATCGCCGTCAGCCAGGATGTCGTCATCGCCTGGTTGAGAAGCGAAGCATGACGGGTGAAAAGTCGGCGACTGACAAAGAGGCCGAAAACCAGGAAGGCCAGGACAGCCGCTTCGACAAGCGCAATCGCTTTCAGCAGCGAAAGCGTCAGGGCAGCAACGGCGGAAAATACCGCCACCCACCACGCACCATCGAGCCGCTGGCCAAGGCCGCGGGCCGCAACGACAAGGGCAAGCCCAAGCAGGCTGGAGAGGAAATGCGCACCTTCGACAATTGGCAGCGGCAGATAGTTGGAGAGAAATTCGAGGTTCTGATCGGGCGTCGGCGTCACGCTGGAAAAGATCAGCATGACGCCCAGAAGCAGCGCCAGTGCCGAAAGAAGCTGCGGCATCAGCCGCCCGCCGATACGCCGCACGCTGGAGGCCGCAGGATGATCCACGAAGCGGCGAAGCTCGGTCGCCGACACCGCAAGGATGGCAACCAGCAGCGGCAAGACGTGATAGATCAGGCGGTAAAGAACCAGTGAGCCGAGAACGGCATCGATGTTCACCGCGCTGCCGAGTGAGGCGATGATGACAGTTTCAAAAACGCCAAGACCCGCCGGCACGTGGCTCAGCACGCCAAGCCCGACGGCAATCGCGTAGACCGCCAGAAACCCCGGCCAACCGATCGCCGTTTGAGGCAGGAGCACGTAGAGCACCGAGGCGGAAGCCGCGATATCGAATGCGGTCACCAGGAACTGGCGCGACCAGGTGCGCGAATCCGGCAGGCGAAGCGCGATCGAACCGATTTCGATCACCCTGCCCTCGCGACCGACAATCATGAGAGAGCCGAGGATCGCCAGGATGACCGCCGCGACGATCCGGAGCCACAGGCCGCTGACATTGATCAGCGGCGCAATCTCATCGGCGATGACGAGCAGCGCGATTGCAGCCACAGCCGCAAGGCCGAGGCCGAAAGACAACGTCACGAAAGCAATGATCCGGCCGATATCCTCAGGCGAAATCCCAAGCCTCGTATAGGCACGGTAACGGATCGCCCCGCCTGACAATGCACCGAAACCGGCAGTATTGCCGACCGCATAGGCGCTGAAGGCGGTGAGCGCGACATGCGGAAAAGGCAGCCGCTTGCCGATATAGTCGATGGCGTTGAGATCGTAGAAAACGAGTGCCAGAAAGCTCAGCGCCGTGAAGAGCAAGGCGAGCAGGATCGAGCTTGGCCTTGTTGCCGCGAGGGCTTCGACGACGTCGTCATAGCGCACCTCATCGGTCAACTGCATGATCGCGTAGCCGACAAGGCAGAACAGGGTCACCGTCGCAGTTGCCACGAGCTGAGTGCGATAACGACGGAGAAGGGCCCGAAATCCGCCGACATCTTCCCGTTGCATTTCTTCCAAATCGTTCGGACCCACCATGTTACCACCAAGAATGGTTGCCTACCGCAGCGCCGGCATGAGCTGACCTTTCATAGATCCGCCACCACTATCTCTATCAATGGACAGATCGACTGATGACGCGATGGGGATAGGCGGCCTTGAACTGCGCCATCATTGCGCTGGCTTGTTGCAGCACACGCTCGGCCTTTTGTGGATCATCGCGCGCCAGTTCGTCGGCATTGACGCGCATTGCCTCTGCCATGCTGGCGGACATCATGGCAAAGCCTCTTTCGCCATGAACCAGCGCCTCCTGTGAAGCTTTTTCAAGCCACCGCGCGAAATCAACGATGATCTCTTCTCGTTCATCGATGCCAACGCTCTTGATGATACTGATATTCTCTTCCATGCAGGTGTTACTCCAACACAACCGGCGCACACCGAGTTCAACGTCTCGAGCGGGCAATGAGCTAGGAAGATAAAAAATCGAATTCAAGGGTTCATTGAAGCTTGAATTCGCCCTCGACACGACGCCATTCGTTCGGCCTAATCAGCCGCTGGTGTGTATAGCGCACCGAGTGCAGTGGTCCGTCGAGGCTGGCCTTCCAAAAGTGGAGGAACTTGTGCATCTCAGGGAAATCCGGGGCAAGATCGTAGTCCTGCCAAACGTAAGTCTGCAGGACGGATTCGAAGTCGGGAATGCGATAGAGGATATGCGCGGTGGTCAGTCCATAGCCGTTGAGCTGACGCTCCAGGTCCGATGAGAATTGCATGCTTCATCT
>NZ_JACIAD010000010.1:0-341550 GCF_014193955.1 Rhizobium sp. BK379 | reverse complement strand
ATCAGAAGCCAGAGCATCATCGATCCCTCGTGATTGCCCCAGACGCCGGAGTACTTGTAGATCAGCGGCACCAGCGAATGCGAATTCTCCCAGACGTTCTGCACCGAGAAGTCGGAAACGACATGGGCATAGGTCAAGACGCCGAAGGAGAAGGCGACGAGGGCAAAGAGCAGGATGGAGCCCAAGGGCGCCACATCCATCATCGCCTGATCGCCGCGCCTTGCACCGATCACGGGCACGAGCGACAGGACGATCGCGGTTGCGAGCGCCAGAACCAGCGCATAGTGGCCGATCTCGATGATCATGGCGTTGCCTTTGTCTGTTGCGCCTGGGCTTCCTGAGCCTTGGCTTGTTCGCCCTTGGCTTCAGCACCTTGTGGCGCCTCGCCCTGCGGCGCCTCACCTTGCGATGTCGGGCCCTTGCCCTCTTCCCAGAGGCCCTGAGCCTTCAGCTTGTCGGCCACCTCCTTCGGCATATAGGTCTCGTCATGCTTGGCAAGCACCGTATCGGCGGTGAAGACCGTGCTGCCCGTCTCGAACGTGCCTTCGGTCACCACCCCCTGCCCCTCGCGAAACAGGTCCGGCAGGATGCCCTCATAGCGGACATTGACGATCTCGCCGCTCGGATCGGTCACGGCAAAGCGCACGACCGAGCCTTCGCTGCGGATGACGCTGCCCTCGCCCACGAGGCCGCCGAGGCGGATGCGGGTGCCGGGTGCCACCGGCGTCTTGGCGAGATCACCGGGCATGTAGAAATAGGCGACCGACTGGCTGAAGGCGAACATCACGAGCAGCACGGCGACGAGGATGAAGCTCATGCCGCCGGCAATCACCGCCAGGCGTTTCTGCTTGCGCGTCATTCCACCGATCCTTCCGTCGCAATGCCCAGTTCCTTGGCCAGCGCCAGGAGCTGCCTGCCCTGATCGCCCGATGCCGGGAAGGCGGCAAGCCCGCGCTTCAGGGCATCGGCGGCGCGATCCTTGTCGTTCAATACGGCGTAAGAGCGGACAAGGCGCATCCAGCCCTCGAAATTATCAGGATCGGCGGTCAGTTTGGCATCCAGGCTCTCCACCATGGTGCGGATCATCTGCTGACGGTCGCCGCTGCTCATGGTCTCAGCCGCCGCCACATCCTGCTCCGTCGGGCCGCCCAGAGCGGGCGGTTGTGCTGCAGGCCGCGCGTCTGGCCCGGCTGCAGGCGCGACCGCCGTACCGCCGTTCCTGGCGATATGCTCGTTGACCAGCGGCAGCCACGGCGCATCGGCCGGCGATTGCTTCGCCAGACCCTCGAAGGCGCCGCGTGCCTGATCGGCTTGGCCGGCCTGCTCAAGGCTCAACGCAACATAAAAACGTGCGCGCGGGTTGTTCGGCTCAAGGGAGAGAATCTGATTGAGTTCATCGAGCACCTCTGCCGTCACCGTGCCATTTGAGGTGGCCATGAGCGTTTCCGACAGCCCTTCAAGACGGGGAACATTGGCTCCGTCCAGGCGAAGTGCGGTTCGATACGCCTTTGCCGCGTCATCAACCCGGCCCATCTTCAGGTAAACCGGAGCGATGATGTCCCATCCCCGCCCGTCCTCGGGGCGCTCGGCGAGATGATTCTCCATCTTCTTCACGAGGATTGCGAGATCCTCGCCCGGCTCCGCGAGCCTCGCCGCCAAAGGACGCGAGGGGATATCAGGAGAACCGAGAGAGACATAAAGAGCGATACTGAGTACGGGCAGGAACGCGGCTATCGCGTGTTTGAGCCATCTGTCGGAGCGTTGCGCGGTCTTTGCCGGCCGGTCGTTATCGGCGGCCTTGAACAGTCGGCGCGCCGTTTCTGCTTTGGCCAGTTCGTATTCGTCCGGCGAGATACGCCCGAAGGCGATATCCTCGTCAAGTTCGAAAAGCTGGTCGCGATAGACCTTGCCTGCATCCACTTTGGCGTCCGCTGCCTTCCGGCCGCCTGTCGAAAGCGGATGAAGCAGGATGGCGGTCGCTGCGGTCGTCATCACCGCGAAAAGTATCCAGATCGTCATTGTTGCAGCCATAATGGCTCAACTCATAGCGCCAGCAGCGGATCGGACATTGACGAGGATCAATTATCTCGGTGTTCGTCCCGGTCGACCGGTGAAGACATAACCGACGCCGCGTACAGACTGAATGAGATCCGGACTCTTCGGATCATCCTCGATCTTCTTACGCAAGCGGACGATCTGGGCGTCGATTGCGCGATCAAAGGCTTCGAAATTGCGGTTTCTCGTCAGATCCATGAGCGTTTCGCGCGAAAGAACCCGGCCGGGATTACGCACGAAAACAAGAAGCATATCGAACTCGCCCGTCGTCAAAGCAACGTCGTCGCCCTGGGGTGAGGTTAGCCGCCTGCGCGACACATCGAGGGACCAGCCTTCGAAGGCGAGCGTTTCGTCTTCTCCGTTGGTGGCACGGGTCGCGTCCGAGGAGGTGCGGCGTCGCAGGATTGTCCTCAGACGAGCCAGCAGTTCTCTCAGATGAAAGGGCTTGGCGATGTAATCATCGGCGCCGACTTCAAGGCCGACGACCTTATCCGTGACATCGTCCTGACCGGTCAGCATGAGTACCGGCACATCGGATGTGCTTCGAAGCTCCCGGAGCAGTTCGAGACCATTCTCGCCGTTCGGGAGCACTAGATCGAGAAAAATTGCCGCGAAAGAGCTCTTGGCAAGTTCGGAACGCATCGCCGCACCGTTCGCGACCGCGTTCACCTTAAATCCGTTGCCTTCGAAGTAACGCACCAGCATCTGCCTGATCCGCGCGTCGTCATCGACCACCAGAATCCTGTCCGGTTCCATTGTCCTCGTTGAGCTTGTTTCGACTTGCCAATCAGATAGCGCAGGAATTCGGCCAGCGCCACCGCTCTCAGCGCCGCATGCGATAGTTCCCAAAGAAACCTGGTGATGACCGCCTGGTAGGATTTGTCGCCACAACCTCCAACGTCATGACTTCGGACAGCTGACGCGATTGTCGCTAACAGACCTGACGCAGGAGAACGACGTTTTCAATGCGCACAGTTCGACCCTTCACGTCGACCCCGCATCTTGCGAGAGCGGCAAATGCCCTGGAAAGGGCCTCCGGCCCAAGCCCGAGTTTTCCAGCCAGAATCTGCTTCTTGTACGGAAGATGGAATGTCGCCTGAAGAGCCGCTTCCGGGCACTGCCGCAACAGGAAATTCGCCACACGTTGGATCGCAGTATACAAACGGTCGCCAGCAATGCCATCGAAAGCTTCAAGAAGGTGGCGGGCCGATATCTTCAGCAGGTTGCGCTGGAGTTGCGGGCATTTGTCGGCCAATGCCCGCAGCGCCGCAGCTTCGAACAGCACGAGATCGCTCAGGGCGCCGGCACATGCGCCGTGCGCATAGTTACCGCCGAGCACAATGACATATTCGGCGATGAAGTCGCCTGGTTCGCAGACGCGGATATCCGCATCACGCCCGCTCGATTCGGTTCGCGTCAGCCTGACAACGCCGCTTGCGACATAGACGACGTGGATGCCGGGCTCACCTTCCGAGAGAATCTCTTCGCCCAGCACATAGGTGCGCCGGCGAGCGAGGGCCGCAAGTCGTCTCGCGGTATCCTCGTTCAGCCCATGAAACAGGTCTGACCGCAAAAGCCGTTCGTTGTTAGAAAGCATCGGTCCTTTTCCGGCTGATGCTATCATGTAGCGGTCGGATCGGAATCATCATCGGAAATCACCCGCCAGGAAGCGCCCTCCAGATCGTCATACTGACCGCTCTTCAGGGACCAGAGGAACGCCGCCAATCCGAGGCCGCCCATGAAAAGTGCAATCGGAATCAGATAGATGAGCATATTCATGCGGCTTTCACCTCCTGATCGTGGATCGGCCTCTGCAAAGCCGGCGAAGAAGCGTTTCGTGCTGTAAAAGCGTTGAGACGCAGGGCATTGGTGACGACGATGATCGAAGAGGTTGACATCGCCACGGCAGCAATCAGCGGCGTGGCGAGGCCGGCGATCGCGATCGGTACGGCCAGAACGTTATAGCCGATCGCGAGTGCGAAATTCTGCCGGATGAGCGCGGCCGAGCGTCGGGCGATCCGGATCGCATCGGGCACGGCATCGAGTCTCTCGTTGAAGAAGACGAGGTCGGCCGCCTGGCGTCCTATGTCGGAAGCGCTGGACGGCGCCATCGAAACATGGGCTGCGGCGAGCGCAGGCGCGTCATTGATGCCGTCGCCGACCATCAGGACGCGCCGTCCCGCCTCTCGCAGGGCCTCGCAGGCTTCCACTTTCTGCTTCGGGGTCAATGCGCCAAGGGCGCGATCGACGCCGAGGCTGCGCGCCGTGCTTTCGACGACGGATTGGCGGTCCCCGGAAAAAATCAGCGTCTGGAAACCGGCCGATTCCAGATCGGCGACCGCCTCGGCCGCGCCCGGACGAAGCGTGTCATCGAAGAAGAAGCGGGCCAGCACCACCCCGTTTGCCGAAAGCACGACTTCGGACAGCGGACTGTCTGATGTCGCGATCTCGGCCTCGCCGCACGCGAAGGATGCGTTTCCGAGCCTGTAGACGATATCGCCGCGCGAGGCTTCGAGACCGCCGCCTGCGACCTCTGTCACGCGATCGAATTGCTCCGCCATGACCGCCTGGCGGGCGAGCGACTGCGAGAGCGGATGCCTGGAATGCAGAGCAAGTCCCGCGGCGATCGCAATGTTCTTAACATTGTCGGCCTCGGTCCGCATGAGCCTCGGTTGCCCGAGCGTCAGCGTGCCCGTCTTGTCGAAGGCGACGGCGTCGACCTCGGCGAGCCGCTCGAGCGCCGAACCGTCCTTGACCATGACGCCCCTGCGAAAGAGCTCTCCGGCTGCGACGACCTGCACGACCGGAACGGCCAGTCCGAGGGCGCATGGGCAGGTAATGATGAGCACGGCAACGCCGACGAGCATCGCCTGCTTCCAGTCCCCGCCGATGATGCCCCAGCCCAGAAATGACACCAGCGCAAGCAGGTGCACGGCGGGCGAATAAAGTGCTGCGGCCCTGTCGGCGATCCGCCGGTAACGCGCCCGTCCGCCTTCCGCAGCCTCCATCAGGCCGATGATCTCGGCAAGCAGCGAGTTGCGTGCCAGCTTCGTTGTGCGCACGATGAGCGAGCCTGTCAGGTTCATGGCCCCGGAATGGACATCCGTTCCCGGTTTTACGGCTACCGGGCTGCTCTCACCCGTCACGATCGACAGGTCGAGATCGCTCTCGCCGCTGGCGACGATACCGTCGACCGGGATGCGGTCGCCGGCCGCCACGGCAAACTCGTCGCCGACGGCGATCTCCTCAACCGCCACGTAGCGTCTCGACCCATCGGCCGCCAGCACCAACGCCCCGCGCGGAGCAAGCCGCGCCAGCCCGTTGATCGCTGCGCGCGCCTTCTCGCGCATGACGTGGTCGAGGGTCCGGCCGATCAGAAGGAAGAACAGCAGTGATACGGTCGCATCGAACCAGGCATGCTCGCCATGATGCATCGTCTCCCAGAGCGAAACCGCATAGGAGAGCGTCACGGCGAGTGAGATAGGCACATCCATGTTCGTGCGCCCGCGCTTCAACGCGTTCCAGGCCGATTGAAAGAAGAACCGGCCGGAATAGACGAGCGCAGGCGCTGCGATCATCGCCGAGATCCAATGGAACATGTCACGCGTCGCGGCATCCGCGCCCGACCAGACAGATACGGAGAGAAGCATGATGTTTGTCGCGGCAAAACCCGCGACCCCGACCGCAAGGAGAAGCTGGTTCCGTGTCTTGTCGCTTTCCGGCGCAAGCGGCGTGAAGAGATGGACCCTGTATCCGGTCGCGCTGATCGCGGCAGTGATGCCGGTCGGATCAACCGGTTTGTTGTCCATCTCCTCGGCATAGACGCAGCTCACACGCCTGGAGGTGAGGTTCACCCTGGCCTTGCGCACATAGGGCAGGCCCGACAGAG
This sequence comes from Rhizobium sp. BK379, assembly GCF_014193955.1. Taxonomy (NCBI): domain Bacteria; kingdom Pseudomonadati; phylum Pseudomonadota; class Alphaproteobacteria; order Hyphomicrobiales; family Rhizobiaceae; genus Rhizobium; species Rhizobium sp. BK379. The sequence goes on along the minus strand of NZ_JACIAD010000010.1, from coordinate 335,606 downwards.
CCCGCTCGATGGTCGATATGCAGGCGCCGCAATGGACGTCAGGCACGCTGAGATCGAGCTGACGAAGGCCTCCGCCGAGCGCATGGCTTACAAGTCCGATCTCCTCGGCGCTGAAGGCGGTCGTGCTCATCGCCAGGACGCCGTCCGCATTCATGGTGCAGCAGGTCATTGGCCGAACTCCGCAGTGTCGATGCGCACGGCCTCGTGCATGACGATCTCGCCGCTGCGGCGCGAGGTGACCTCGACGATCCAGTCGCCTTCGGCGATTACGTGATCCGCCTCGAACCGCCCTTCCGAAAGTTTGATCAGCGCAACGCGAAAATCTTCATGATCGCCGACCGGCCGCTTGAAGTTGGCCACGACATCGTCGACAACAGCCGGCGAGCCGTCCTTGTTGCTGATGTCATAATGGATTTCGCCGCTCTTCAGCGAAAGCCTGCCCGCGATCCCGGAGGCAGCCATCGCCTTCATGGCGGCGGCCTTCTCATTGAATTCCTGGCTGGCGACATAGGTGTTTTCGACCACGAGCCCGCTCCAGCTCGATGAGGCGTACCAGGCCATCGTAAAGTTGACGGCGATGATTACGCCGAAGAAAGCACAGGTCGTCAGCAACATATGCCTGCCGGTGAATCCTTGCGTGCGGGTGCTCATCTGACATCTCCTGGGGCGTTGAATGCGGCGCGATAGGTCGCGCGGTCGGCGTGACCGGCATCTTCGATCGAAAAGAGGAATTCGTTGATCGCGTCGCCCGTCGGCTTGCGGGTGACGAATACCTTGAGTGTCGTGGCTGCGTCAGGCGCGGCGTCGATCGTGAACCGACGTCCTTCCTCCTTGCCGAGTTCAGGAATCCGCATCGTCGCGCCATCGATGCCCGACAGGGTCAGCTCGATCGTTCGCGGTTTGGGGACCATGTTGAGGACGCGCAGCGTATATCCGTTGCGGATCGATCCGTCGCTTTCCAGCACGTATTGCGGATTGCGGTCATGGACGACATTGAGCTCCAGCCGTTCGCGCATCGACAGGTGCACGAGCATGGCAATGCCAATGCAGGTCCAGACGCCCGCGTAAAAGACGACGCGCGGCCGGAAGATGATACGCCAGTTGAAGTGGCGAATGCCGTCGACAAAAGAACCATCCGGATTTCTGACCCGCGCCGGCTGGACCGGCGTCCTGCCTGCGTCGGTGGCGATGTTCATGTTGCTCGCATATTCGCTGAGCGTCGCATAGGCTATCAGGCCGCGCGGTTTGCCGATCTTGTCCATGACATTGTCGCAAGCATCGATGCAGAGCGCGCAGGTGATGCACTCCATCTGCTGGCCATCGCGGATGTCGATGCCCATCGGACAGACCGCGACGCAGGCATTGCAGTCGACGCAGTCACCGACGGCCTGTCCCTCCGCCTGCGTCTTCTTGGCATGGCGCGAGCGCTGCTCACCCCGCCAGTCGTTATAGGTCACGACCAGCGAGTTCTCATCGAGCATGGCGCCCTGTATGCGCGGCCAGGGGCACATGTAGGTGCAGACCTGTTCGCGCAGGAGCCCGCCAAAGACGTAGGTGGTCGACGTCAGAATGGCGACCGTGGCGTAGGCGACGGCCGGAGCCTGCCCGGTGAAGAGCCCTTTGACGAGCGTCGGCGCGTCGGCGAAATAGAATACCCACGCGCCGCCGGTGAGAACGCCGATGACAAGCCAGGTCGCATGCTTGAGCAGGCGCTTGCGAAGCTTGTCGAACGTCCACGGCCCGGCGTCCAGTTTCATTCTGGCATTGCGGTCGCCTTCGATGGCGCGCTCGACGACAAGAAAGAGGTCGACCCAGACCGTCTGCGGACAGGCATAACCGCACCAGGCGCGACCGACTGCCGAGGTGACCAGAAACAGGCCGAACCCAGCCATGACCAGCAACCCGGCGACATAGTAGAACTCCTGCGGCCAGATCTCGATGAAGAAGAAAAAAAAGCGGCGCGACGACAGGTCGATCAGGATAGCCTGGTCGGACGCATAAGGTCCGCGATCCCAGCGGATCCAGGGCGCAAGATAGTAGATCGCGAGCGTGATCAGCATCACGATCCACTTGAACCGGCGAAAATGTCCTTGAACCCTCTTGGGAAAGACCTTCTTGCGAGCCGCATAAAGCGGCTGACGGTTGCGCCGGGCGTTGACCGGCTCCGCATTGACGCGTTCCACTAATTTGGGATCGGGTGCTGTGTAGAGGTTCATGGGCCTGTTCCGATTTGTGACTGCCCTTCTCCTCCGTTTCCAGCTGACCATCCTTGATTCATATCAAGAACGTGGTTTGCTCGGCACATGCGCTGCGCAGGCAGGATGCGGCCCTGAAAGAGCCCGGCAATCGACAGGCATAGGCGGTTGCGTCCGATCGCTCCTTGCGCTTGGTCAAAGAAAAAGGGCCGCGCCCGGGAGAGAGGGCACGGCCTGGAGGACAACGGGGAGAAGCCGCTGGGACGTCCTCGTTTGCAGATTTAGCGGCTGGTCGGGTTGTGATCTTTGAGGCAGATCAAACTTACGATCGAACTGCCGATCTTTGCAGGATCTTCCTGTTCGCAGGATGGTGGTGCGGACCTTGCCCGCATCGACACACGCGAGCGGATCACCGCACGCGGGGTGCCATAGAGTTCAAGGAGCGCATTATGGTCATGGTTCGTCATCGTGCAGGTTCCTTATTGGCCGCCGCCGAGCGAGTGGACGAAGACGGTGAGTTCCTTGACGGTCGTGTCCCCAAGGCGCGCGGACCAGGCCGGCATGACGCCATGTTTTGGAGCTGCTACCTGTCTGATGATGGCGTCTTCACCCCTGCCCTTCAGCCAGATGGCATCGGCAAGATCCGGTGCGCCCATCTCCGCCTTGCCCCTGGCATCCTCGCCGTGACAGGCCGCACAATTGTCCACGAATACCTGCTTGCCGGGTTCCACTAGCCCTTCGTCGGATGGCTTGTTCGTCAGGCTCCATACATAGGCTGCGACCTGGCGGATCTGATCCTTGTCGATCATGTCTGCGAAAGCAGGCATTTCGGAGACATGCGTGTCCGTGTCGCCGTCGAAGCGGATGCCATGGGCGATCGTCGTCTGGATGGAATCAAGGTCACCACCCCAGAGCCAATCATCGTCGTTGAGGTTCGGGAAACCAGGTCCACCGCTCGCACCGGAACCGTGGCACGGCGCGCAATTCACCTTGAAGGCGGAGGCGCCGCCGGCGATCGCGAATTCGCGAAGCGCCGGGTCGGCATCGATTTCCTGGACGGTCTTGGCGGCGATCATGTCGTGAAACTTCGTCTGCGAGGCCTTGGCCAGATCAAGGTCTTGCTGCAGTTCGGCGCGGCTCGAAAAGCCGAAATAGCCTTTGGTGGCTGATGTGATCATCGGAATGGCCGGATAGGCGATCGCATAGCCTATTGCCCACAGGATCGTCGCATAGAAGGTCCAAACCCACCACCGTGGCATTGGATTGTTCAATTCACGGATCCCGTCCCATTCATGGCCGGTGGTTTCGACGCCGCTGATTTCATCGATATGTTTTTCCGACATCTCAATCGTCCTTCAAAGGAATATTGGCGGCATCCTTGGCGGCCTGTTTGCCGCCGGGACGGAGCGTGAAAATCACCGCTCCGATAAAGAAGGCCGTCATTGCCAGCAGGCCCCAGCTGTCGGCGAAGTGCCGCATTGCGGTGTAGGTTTCCATGTTTCACCTCATCGGTAGCCGGTGGCGTCGTCATAGGTTGAGAAGTCGACGAGCGTGCCGAGCATCTGCAGGTAGGCCACAAGGGCATCCATCTCGGTGAGCTTCTTGGGATCGCCATCGAAGTCGCCGACCTTGGCCTTGGGATATCGCGCGAGAAGCGCCGTCGTATCGGCGTTCGGGTCGGCCTGCATCTTCATGTCCGCCTCCGCATTGGCGATCATGTCGTCGCTATAGGGTACGCCGACATCAACATTCGCTTTCAGGTCCATGCCGACGTCCTTGACGGTGATCTCGTGCTCCTTGAGGAAGGCATAGCTCGGCATGATCGATTCCGGCACGACGGCCCTCGGGTTCGACAAGTGCTGGACATGCCACTCGTTGGAATAGCGGCCGCCCACGCGCGCGAGATCCGGGCCCGTGCGTTTCGAGCCCCATTGGAAGGGGTGATCGTACATGGATTCGGCTGCCAACGAGTAATGGCCGTAGCGCTCCACCTCGTCGCGGAACGGCCTGATCATCTGGCTATGGCAAAGATAGCAGCCCTCACGGATATAGATGTTGCGGCCTGCCAGTTCGAGCGGCGTATAGGGACGCATCCCCTCCACCTTCTCGATCGTGTTCTGCAGGTAGAACAGCGGGGCGATTTCGACGATACCGCCGATGCTGACGACGAGCAGCGAGCCGACCAGAAGGAGGGTCGCGTTTTTCTCGAGGATCTGATGTTTGTCCAGGATTGATGCCATGTGTCACCTCACTCGGCAGCCTGTGCCTGCGGCACATAGGCAGTAGGAATTTCGGCTTCGTCGCGCTGATGGCCCCGAATTGTCATGAAGACGTTCCAGGCCATCACGAGACCGCCGGCGAGGTAGAGACCACCGCCAAGCGTGCGCAATACGTAGTATGGGAACATCGCCGCCACGGTCTCGGCGAAGGAGTAGACGAGGAAGCCCTGGGAATTATATTCGCGCCACATCAGGCCCTGCTGGATGCCGGCGACCCACAGGACCGCCGCATAGACGACGATGCCGAGCGTTGCGAGCCAGAAGTGCCAGTTGACCATGCGCAGGCTGTAGAGGCGTTCGCGGCCCCAGAGCTTCGGCGTCATGTAATAGATCGCACCGAAGGTGATCATGCCGACCCAGCCGAGCGCACCCGAATGCACGTGACCGATGGTCCACTCGGTGTAGTGGCTTAGCGAGTTCACCGTTTTGATCGACATCATCGGGCCTTCGAAGGTCGACATGCCGTAAAAGGCGATGGCGACGATCATCATGCGGATAATAGGATCGGTACGGATCTTGTCCCAAGCGCCCGACAGCGTCATCAGACCATTGATCATGCCGCCCCAGGAGGGCATCCAGAGCATGACCGAGAAGACCATGCCCAGCGTCTGCGCCCAGTCCGGAAGCGCGGTGTAGTGCAGGTGATGCGGCCCGGCCCAGATATACATGAAGATCAGCGCCCAGAAGTGGATGATCGACAGCCGGTAGGAATAGACGGGGCGGTTCGCCTGCTTGGGCACGAAATAATACATCATCCCGAGGAAACCGGCCGTCAGGAAGAAACCGACGGCGTTGTGGCCGTACCACCATTGCGTCAGGGCGTCCTGAACCCCCGAAAACAGCGAGTAGCTCTTCGAGCCGAGGAAGGAAACCGGCACGGCAAGATTGTTGACGACGTGCAGCATCGCGATCGTCACGATGAAACCGAGATAAAACCAGTTCGCCACATAGATATGTGGCTCCTTGCGCTTCAGTATGGTGCCGAGGAAGACGGCGAGATAGGCGACCCAGACGATCGTCAGCCACAGGTCGACGTACCATTCAGGCTCGGCATATTCGCGCGCCTGATTGATGCCGAGGACATAGCCTGTCGCCGCCATGACGATGAAGAGCTGATAGCCCCAGAAGACGAACCAGGCGAGGCTGCCGCCAAAGAGGCGCGCATGACAGGTGCGCTGGACGACGTAGAAGGACGTCATGATCAGCGCATTGCCGCCGAAGGCGAAGATCACCGCCGAGGTGTGGACGGGCCGGAGCCTGCCGAAATTCAGATAGGGAGCGAAATTGAGATCGGGGAACGCCAATTGCCCCGCAATGACGACGCCAACGAGGAAACCGACGACGCCCCAGAACACGGTGGCGATCAAGCCATAGCGGATGACCTCGTCGAAATAACCCGTTGGGTCCGCTTTCGGCAGCCGCCCTGCCGGCGAGAAATCCACGTTCCTGACGAGAAGTAGCGTTCCCGCAAAAAGGCAGAAGCTCAATATCCCCATGTGGATTGAAAATAGATGGTCGTGGGCGAAAGCAGCGCCAAGCAATGCCAGGAATGCTCCCACGGCGACCACCATGGTTTCCGTAGTATAGTTCATGATGACGTCCCCAGTGCGCAGACGACCACAGCGCGGTCGCCTTTCTCGTACTTTGAGGAACGACTGTCATGGAGACCCCGTCTGTTCCTTGATCCAGGTCAACGAAGGCGTAGCTTTGCCCGTTGTTACAGACTGTTACAGGGTCTTACCCTTTGGCACCGTCTGCTCATTCCGCTGTGACCGAACGCCTTTCTATTGGCCTCACATTCAATCAGGGCACGGGGATCATTGGGATGTTGATGCAGGGCCAGCAGGCATTCGAGAACGTCGATCTTGGCGTAAAGGCGGTTCAGGGCAATTCGTTGTCGTCGCTTTTCCAGATGTCGGCGACCGAAACGGTCGAGGCGGGAAAGGCGATCTGCTGGGAGGGTGATGCCGCACGGCATCTGTTCCAGATCACCGAAGGCGTCGTTCGGCTTCATCGCATCATCGGCGACGGGCGCCGGGTCATCACCGCCTTTCACTTCGCCGGCGATGTCGTCGGCTCTTTCCTGCAGGGCGATTTCCTGTTTACCGCCGAAGCCGTGACGGATTGCAAGATTCGCCGCCTCTCGCGCAAACAGTTCCAGGAAGAGATCGAGCGTTCCGACCTTCTGCGGCCGGCCTATATCAGCCTGCTCTGCAGGGAGACCGCGTCGGCCCACGACCAGCTCGTGCTCCTGTCCAGGAAAAATGCCGAGGAACGCCTCTGCACCTTTCTCATGAAGCTTGCGACCCGTGATGGCGAAACGCTCCATCAGGGGCTGCTCGAGGTGCCGATGAGCCGGCAGGACATCGCCGATTATCTCGGCCTGACCATCGAAACCGTTTCGCGCTCGATCAGCAAGCTCGCCCAGAGGAAGATCGTCATTCCGGACGGCCGGCACAATCTGCGCATCGTCAATCTGGCCCGCCTCGCCCAGTTGTCGGGCAACGTGGATGATTTTTCGGACAGAACCTGCCATAGGGGTAGCGTCCACTGACTCCGGAACGAATGTCTATGCCTCACCGTCTGATCTCGCCGCGCATCGCATCGCCCCAGGAACTGGACGCGCTCGTACATGTGCTCGACGGGGCCGACATCATCGTGCACCGGCTCGAAGGCACGATCACCCATTGGTCGATCGGCAGCGAGAACATGTATGGCTGGTCTCGTGAAGAGGCCGTGGGCGAATCCGTCTATACTTTGCTCGATGCGCGCTTTCCCGAGCCTATGGACACCATACGCGCGCATCTGACGACGCGGGGCTTCTGGCAAGGCGAGGTCGTTCATCGTCACAAGAACGGTCGCGACATGTACGTGACGACACGCTGCGTTCTCGTCAATCTTCCAGACGGCGATCCCGTCGTCATCGAGGCAAACAGCGATATCAGTGCCCTGCGCAAGGCGGAAGAGGCTGTGCTGGCGCGCGAGGCACACCTGTCATCAATCCTCGACACAGTACCCGATGCGATGGTTGTCATCGACCAGAACGGCAATGTCATGTCGTTCAGCAAAGCGGCTGAGATGCTCTTCGGCTTCAGCTCTGAAGAAATCTGCGGCCAGAACGTCAAAAAGCTGATGCCCGAACCCTATCGCGCAGCCCATGACAGATATATCGACCATTACATGCAGACGGGCGAGAAGCGGATCATCGGTTACGGTCGCGTCGTAACGGGCCAGCGCGCTGACGGCACCCAGTTCCCGATGGAACTTCACGTCGGCGAGGCAACGGCAAATGGCGAACGGATCTTCACCGGCTTCGTTCGCGATCTGACCAGCAGGTTCAAGATCGAGGAGGACCTTCGCCAGGCCCAAAAGATGGAAGCCGTGGGTCAGTTGACCGGCGGGCTGGCGCACGACTTCAACAATCTCCTCACCGTCATCAGCGGCAATCTGGAAATGATCGAGGACAAGCTCCCGTCAGGCCCGCTGCGCGACATGCTGCAGGAAGCGCAGGATGCCGCGGCCGACGGCGCAAAGCTCACCGGACAATTGCTGGCCTTCGGAAGACGTCAACCGTTGAACCCGAAGCAGGCCGATCTCGGCCGGCTCGTCACCGGCTTTTCCGACCTGTTGCGAAGGACGCTCGGTGAAAACATCAAATTGTCAACGGTCCTTTCGGGATCCGATTTCAACGTGCTGGTCGACAGTTCCCAGTTGCAGAACGCGATCCTCAACATCGCTCTGAACGCGCGCGACGCCATGCCGAAAGGCGGCACTCTGACCACCGAGGTTTCGCGTGTGCAGCTCGATGCGGACTACGCGAAAATGTATCCGGAAGTTCGCAGCGGCAATTTCGTCCTCGTCTCCATGAGCGATACCGGGGACGGCATGACCGAAGAGGTCAAGAAGCGTGCGATCGAGCCCTTCTTCACCACCAAGGAAGTCGGATCGGGAACCGGACTGGGCCTCAGCATGGTCTACGGCTTCGTCAAGCAATCGGGCGGCCACCTGCAAATCTACAGCGAGGTCGGTCGCGGCTCGACGATCCGTATCTACCTGCCCGCGCTTTCGAGCGCCGGCGCAAGGGATGAAGCGACGGCTGGCGGCAAGGCCGAAGCGGCACTGCCGGGTGGCGACGAACGCATTCTCGTGGTCGAGGATGATTCACGCGTCCGAAGGGTTGCGGTCGCCCGATTGGCCGGGATGGGATATTCGGTGATCGAGGCGGATAATGGCCGCCGCGCCCTTCAATTGCTCAAGGACCAGCCCGATGTCGCGCTTTTGTTCACCGACATCGTTATGCCCGGAGGCATGACCGGCGACGAGCTGGCAAGGGCTGCCCGTGTGGAACGGCCACACCTCGCCGTACTCTTCACCTCGGGATATTCCGAGCCAGCACTGGCGGCAAACGAGGTCATCACCGGAGCGCAATGGCTTCGAAAGCCATACACTGCGCGTGACCTTGCCCTGAAGATACGCGAGCTCATCGACGCCCGGTGAGGCGGACGCGCGTAAACTCTCTCAAAAACCCAGCAACCTGCTCGCCCACCGGGACTCCCGACGGCTCCGGGAGGGCAAACCTGCACTCGCGCTGGGCCTGAAGTCAGTCTTCCAGCAGTTGGGAGGATGCCCAACGGTCAGGAGATTGATGCCGTTATCAGCGATGATCTGCGGCGGCTCAACCGTTCTGTTACCTGTCGTCGAAAACACACCGGGGAGAGCCGCCGGTCGCTGAATTGGCACAGCCAATTTGACGGGCATCAAAGAGTGAGCCGCTTGCATGTCCTAAACCCTAGCCGAGGCCAAGGTCGGCCCCGAACGATAGGAGAAATGCAATGCGTCTGAATTTTGGACTGATCGCTGCCGCAGCGGTTCTGATGGCATCGGCAGCGCCGCTCATGGCCGCCGACCATCAGATCCAGATGCTCAACAAGGGCGCCGACGGCGCGATGGTCTTCGAGCCGGGATTCGTCAAGATCGCTCCCGGCGACACTGTCACCTTTGTGCCCACCGACAAGAGCCACAATGCCGAGACCTACAAGGGCCTTATTCCGGATGGGGCTGCGGAGTTCAAATCCAAGGCGAGCGAGCAGTACCAAGCCAAATTCGACGTGCCCGGCGCCTATGTGATCAAGTGCACACCGCATGCAGGCATGGGTATGGTGGCGCTGATCCAGGTTGGCGAAAACCCCACCAACCTCGAAGTCATCAAGACTGCCAAGCTTCCGAACATGGTGCGTAAGCGCCTTGACGCCGATCTCGCACAGATCGCGCAGGTCACCCAATAACGCAGGAGCGATCACAGGTGGCGCGCGATGCGCCCCACCTGCGGACCAGGAGACATGTGATGATCAGACAGTTGGCCCTCACCGTGGCGGGCATGTTTTGTATTGCCGGATCGGCGCAGGCCCATATCACTCTCGAGCAGACCGAAGCGGTATCCGGCAAGGCCTACAAGGCCGTGCTGCGCGTGGGCCACGGCTGCGAAGGCAAGGCAACCGTCAGGATCCGGGTAAAAATCCCCGAAGGATTGCTGTCTGCCAAACCGATGCCCAAGGTGGGCTGGACGGTGGAAAAAATCCGCGGAACCTACGAAAAGAGCTATGATCTCTACGGCAAGCCGGTCAAGGAAGGCCTGACCGAGATCGTATGGCAGGGCGGCCAGCTTGCCGACGACGAATATGATGAATTCGTGTTTCGCGCCACCGTGGCGAAGGAACTGCCGGCAGCGACACGGATTTACGTCCCTGTCGTCCAGGAATGCACCGAAGGCGCGGTCGAGCGCTGGATTGACATTCCCGCTGCAGGCAAGACGTCGGATGATTATGAGACGCCGGCGCCGTTTTTCGACGTCGTCGTTCAGCCTCGTTCCTGAGATGGGTCGCCCATGGCGTGGAATTTTCCCCTATGGGCCACCCTTTGCATGCTCGCGCGTGTCGCGGGGCTGTTTCTTCTGCTGGCAGCCGGGGCAGACGCCCATGCTGTCCTGATCGCATCATCGCCCGCGAATAATGATATTCTTGCCGCCGCGCCGGAAAAAATCCTGTTGCGCTTCAACGAAGCCGTCAGGGTCGTTCGCTTCGGCGTGGCCGCAGGCGATGGCGTTGCCAGAGAGATTTCAGCGAGCTCGACGGGTGCCGAAGTCGAAGCGCCCCTTCCCCGCCCGCTTGCAGAAGGCACAGTGATCTTCAGCTACAGGGTGGCCTCTGAGGACGGCCATCCGGTCGGCGGATCCGTCGTCTTTCATGTCGGCAAACCCTCGGCCCCCGCCAGCAGTGTTTCCGATAGACCGTCGAAGGCGTTGCATGGCGCCCTCTGGCTCGTCACCATCGGTTCGACACTCGGTCTCGCCATCATTGTCGGCGGCTCGTTTTTCAATTGCTGGCTTTCTCCGGCAGGCAGGCGCGCGGAATCTCCCGCCCTCGCTGCGGCAGCAATCGTGTTTATCATGACGGGGCTTTATCTTCAGGGACTGGACGACATTGGCCTGGGCCCTGGCTGGGCCGGATTAGAGCCGTTTGCCCAGGCTTTTTCCGACAGAACGGGGATCGCCCAATGCCTCAAGCTGGTGGCAATTGTGCTTGCTCTTTTGCCGTTTGTCCGTCGTCCGCAGTCCGCACGCATAGTCTCGGCTACCGCACTTGCCGTTGCCTCACTTGCCTTCACGCTGACCGGCCACAGTTCGATTGCGCAACCGCGCTTCATCGCACAGGCGTCAATCCTCCTGCATGCCGCTATCTTGATTTTCTGGATCGGAAGCCTGCTGCCACTGCTGCGTCTCAGCCGATCTGCTGGCGATCAGCATTCGCTGCGCTTCTTCTCTCGCCTGATACCGGTCCCCTTCGTCCTTATGTTGCTGGCGGGACTTGTGCTTGCAGTGATGGAAATACCCCGCATCGACATCGCATGGTCGTCGCTGTTTGTGCGCGTGCTGGCCGTCAAGATAGCCCTCGTCGCGGTCCTCTGCGGGATCGCCCTCTACAATCGTTTCTGGCTGACTGCTCCGGCGCTGGCGGGGGAGGCTGTCGCCCGGCGCAGGCTGCGCTTGAGCATTGGCGGCGAGATCGGGCTTGCGCTTTTGATCGTCGCTGCCGCCTCGCTATGGCGTTTCGCCGGTCCTGAACAATATCAATACGCGTATGCCAAACCGCCCGTGTCACTCCATCTCCATGGGCAGAAGACAATGGCGGAACTCGAAATGTCGCCGCAGCCTGACGGTATGGTCGATATCCGCGTTTCGATCCTGACACCGGAATTCGATCCGATGCAGCCACGAAGCGTATCTCTGAGCCTAAGGAACAGCTTGCAAGGGATCGAGCCTCTCAAATACGGACTGACAAACGCTGCCGATGGCACATGGGCCGTGAGAAACCTGCCGCTTTCAGATACTGCGGGCTGGAGCGTGGACCTTCAGGTCCTGATCGACGACTTCAACCTCGTCCATCTCGAAGGCGACTTTCCGGCAGGAACCGAATAGACCACAGGCATGTCTCAATCACGCCACGTCGAGCTCGATCCTGGATGCCGCGTCTATCCGTCTGATGATTCGACGCTGGGCAGCGATATGCCGACGCAAGCCACAGAAGAACGATCTGAGCAGGTAGTTGACAGCGTCGAAGGACAGCGAGCAGCGGCAACCTTGTAACGCCTGCAGCACCTCCACAACATCCTCCCCCGACTCCAGATTGACCCGTCGACCAGCCTCGAGGTGGTTCTCCGTCTCGGATCGCTCGCTGCCGCTCATGATCGCTCCCAGCCAGTCGGAACCGATCTGTTCCTCCAGTCGATGACTGGTCAGAAGCAGAGGAAGGAGCCCGTCGGCGACCGCGCCGCAAAGGCGTTCATTGACGCGACATGGCAGGAAATCAGCGATCGCCTCAAGAAGTTCGCACCAGGACAGGAGCTCGCCGTAACGCGCTTCAAGCTCGTGAAATGCCGATGTCGGGCGGTTCATCGCTTACCTCTGGAGAAAAAGGCTTGCGGCGATAGCGATCGCGGCAATGACCGCAGTCACGACACCTGTCCGTTGCAGCACGCCCATCCGGTAAAGCATGATCGCGAAGATCACGATGACAGGTGTTGCTATCGAAAGTCCGATTTGCGCGTCGCTCATAAGGTCTCCTTTGCGACCGCAACATAGCTAGCCGCAACGATCGCTTCTTTGAGATCGGTCAAAGATTGCCCTCGCTCGGCGAGCGGCCTGTCCGCAGGAGGAGGCATAGCTGTTTGCGGTTTCACAAAGACGAGCACTCAGCCTCGTCATAGGCTTGAGAACATGACCTCGATGATCTCAAGCCGCGATACACGCGATATTGATAATGGCGATCTACTGGTATGGATCCTCGCCTGGAGCGAGCTGGTCGCTTTCGGGGCGCTGCTGACGGCCTTCGTCGTCGCCTCCGTGCTGCATCCGGAAACATTCGCAGCCGGCAAGGCAAGGCTTGATCATGCCTTGCCGATCGCCAACACGGTCGTGCTTCTGGCAAGCGGCTGGCTTGCCGCCAACGCGGCCGAACAGGGCGCAATCTCTCGCCGGCGTTTGATGCTGCTTGCGGCGGCACTGGGCGGGGTCGTATTCGGCGGGCTCAAAGGCCTGGAATATGCATTCGAAGGCGCGTCCCTTCTGTCCGGCGATCCCTTCTCGCAGCTCTATCTTCTCATCACCGGATTTCATCTGACGCATGTGGCTTTCGGATCGATGATCCTCGTCCTCGTGGCAATTTTTCCGACGCGGGAAAATGTCCACCTGATCACCACGCTCTGGCATGTGATCGACATCGTCTGGCTCGTCATGTTTCCGGTGATCTATCTGCTATGAAGCACTCCGGTCGTCCGAACTGCTCGCGCGCTTTACTGCTGCTTTTTGCTCTGACAGGCTCGACGTTCATCCTGACACACGCTCTGCCGAATAGCGTACCTCCGGTTCTGGTCGCTGTGACGATCGCTGTCATTGCCGTCACCAAGGTCCGGCTCGTTGTGCTGGATTTTCTCGGACTTCGTGGAGCTCAGACGCCCTTGATCGCGGCCTTGTGGTCCTGGGCGGCATTCGTGCTGTTGATCGCGGTCACGCGCGCCGCCTTGCAACTGTCCGTCTGACATTTCGCTCTGCTCTTCAAAAAGCCACCCGCGTGAGTGCCGACTGTCCGCGGCGTGCAGCTTCTCCGGCATGCCGCACATTCGTCGGCTTGCTTGCGAATGAGCAAAGAGCCCCCGGTCGAATTCCGCCATTCCCTTCCAGCGAGCCCGCTGGCTCGATTTCCGACGTCACGGCGGCACCGCCACTGACATGAAAGGATGATCAATGGCTGAACGCCTGACAAAAACCGCGGCCCGAAACGTGTTCTACGGCGGGTCGGCATTTTTCTTCGCCATATTCGTGGGCCTGACGGCCCACAGTCACTACTACATCCGCACGGTTTCCACCAATGAGGCCACGCTGACGGAAGGCGTCGCCCGCGGGAAACATATCTGGGAAAAGAACGCCTGCATCAACTGCCACACCCTTGATGGCGAAGGCGCCTATTTCGCGCCGGAACTGTCGAATGTCTGGATCCGCTGGGGTGGGGACAAGGATCCGGCGAATGCCCGCGAGGCGCTCCACGCGTGGATGGCGGCGCAACCTTCCGGCATCGAGGGTCGACGGCAGATGCCGCAGTTCAACCTGACAGACCAGGAGGTCAATGACCTCGCCGATTTCCTCGAATGGGTCAGCAAGACCAATACTCAGAACTGGCCCCCGAACCAGGCCGGCTGACAGCGAGAGGCTATAGAAATGAAGTACAAGACCCAGAGCGTCGCAATGCTCTACTTTTACGGAGCTCTCGGCCTGTTCATGGCCCAGCTCCTGTTCGGCGTGCTCGCCGGCACCATCTACGTGCTGCCCAATACGCTATCCGTCGAACTGCCCTTCAACATCGTGCGCATGATCCACACCAATGCGCTGATCGTCTGGCTGCTGATGGGCTTCATGGGGACGACCTATTTCCTGCTGCCAGAGGAATGCGAAACTGAGCTCTACAGCACCAAGATCGCAATCGCGCAGTTCTGGATCTTTCTGATCGCCGCAGCAGTCGCCGTCGTCGGCTATCTCTTCCATATTCACGAAGGCCGCGAGTTCCTGGAACAGCCCTTCGCGATCAAGGTCGGGATCGTGATCGTCGCGCTGATGTTCCTCTTCAACGTCACCATGACCGCGCTCAAGGGACGAAAGACGACAATCACCAACATCCTGCTCTTCGGCCTATGGGGTGTAGCGATCTTCTTCCTCTTCGCCTTCTACAACCCCGTCAATCTCGCGCTCGACAAGATGTACTGGTGGTATGTCGTCCATCTGTGGGTCGAGGGCGTCTGGGAACTGATCATGGCGTCGGTGCTCGCCTTCCTGATGATCAAGCTGAACGGCATCGACCGGGAGGTGGTCGAGAAGTGGCTCTACGTCATCATCGGACTGGCGCTTTTTTCCGGCATCCTCGGCACCGGCCACCATTATTACTGGATCGGCGCCCCCGGCTACTGGCAGTGGATCGGATCGCTTTTCTCGACGCTCGAAGTGGCGCCCTTCTTCACCATGGTCGTATTCACCTTCGTCATGACCTGGCGCGCCGGTCGAAAGCACGAAAACAAAGCCGCCCTCCTCTGGTCGATCGGTTGCTCGGTCATGGCCTTCTTTGGGGCAGGCGTCTGGGGTTTCCTGCACACGCTGTCGTCGGTCAACTATTATACCCATGGCACGCAGGTCACCGCAGCTCATGGGCATCTGGCCTTCTTCGGCGCCTATGTGATGCTCAATCTCGCGGCGATGGCCTATGCCGTCCCACAGATCCGCGGCCGCGCGCCCTATAATCAATGGCTGTCGATCGCCAGTTTCTGGATCATGTGCACCGCAATGTCGGTCATGACCTTCGCGCTCACATTCGCTGGCATCATCCAGGTGCACCTGCAGCGGGTTCTCGGCCAGTCCTACATGGACGTCCAGGATCAGCTCGCTCTCTTCTACTGGGTGCGACTTGGCTCCGGCATCTTCGTGTTCATCAGCGCCCTGATGTTCATCTGGTCGGTGCTCGTTCCCGGACGGACGCGCGTCGCAAGCCCAGTGGTCCAGCCCGCCGAATGAGGCGGGCCATTTTCCTGGAGAACAAAGATGACAATAGCCTTCAACCACCCGCTCAATCCTGATGTGGAGATACCGCACTACGCGCCACAGGGGAACGAATGCGCACTTTTCGAACACGCCTGGACGCGACAGCTCCCGATCCTGCTGAAAGGGCCGACCGGCTGCGGCAAGACACGCTTCGTTCAGCACATGGCCGCCCGTCTCGGCCTGCCTTTATCGACAGTCTCCTGCCACGACGACCTCACGGCCGCCGACCTCACCGGCCGATATCTTCTCAAGGGCGGCGAAACGGTCTGGATGGATGGCCCGTTAACCAAGGCCGTTCGGGACGGCGGTATCTGCTACCTCGATGAAATCGTCGAGGCGCGCAAGGACGTGACGGTGGTTCTCCATCCGTTGACGGACGACCGCCGCATCCTTCCGCTGGAGCGGACCGGCGAAGTCCTGGAAGCCGGTCCCGGATTCATGGTCGTCGTCTCCTATAATCCCGGCTACCAGAACCTGATGAAGGCGCTGAAGCCCAGTACGCGTCAGCGCTTCGTCTCGATTGAATTTGATTTCCTGCCGCGCGAGCGGGAAATCGCCACAGTATCTCTGGAAAGCGGCCTTGCCGAGGGCAAGGTTGCACCGCTCGTCGAACTTGCCCGGCGTCTGCGCGCGCTCAAGGGCCAGGATCTGGAGGAAGGCGTTTCGACCCGCCTGCTGATCTACTGCGCTTCGCTTATCGACGCCGGCCTGCCGACGATCGACGCCGTGCGGGCGGCCATCATCGAGCCGCTGACCGACGAGCCGGACGTCAAGGCCGCCCTCGTCGAGGTCGCCAGGGCCGCGATCGGATAGGTGAAATATGCTGGAATTTCTGGAACTCGAAGAGACGGTGGGCCGCGCCTGGCATCGGCTGGTCGGCGATACCAGTTCATGGCCGCACCACCCGGCTGCGGCCGTTCACCTTGCCGAGCTCAGACAGCAGCTCGCAGTCTGCTTCAGGGCCTTCGGCGGGGACGCCACCCTGCAGATCCAGAGGGCCCGGCAGAAAACCTCGATGCACAGGCTGCGGCTCAGACAAGTCATCGGCCTCGGCGAGGAGAGATCGGACCACCCGACCTGGGACGGCACGGCGATCCACCTGCCGGCGGCTATCGATCTTTTCGACGATCGTTCGCTCAATCGGGATCTTTACTTCTGGCTGGCCGCCTATGTGGCGACCGCGCCGTCCGCTTTGTCCCCTGCCGATCCGGCTCTCGCCGATCTCTGGCGGATCGAAGCGGGTCGGGAAAATTCCGCCCTGGTCATCCAGAGATTCCCAGGAATGGCGGCACGCTATGTGCGGCTCACCCGGGCGCTGCTTGGCTGCCGCAGGCGCGGAGCGCTTCCTCAGGCCGAACGGTGGATCGAGGAATTCGCGCAACTGGCACTCACCGTTCCCTTGCATCATTCCCTTCCCGACGCCGTCCGCCCAAAGGTAACCGCCGCCCCTGCCGGCTATCTGCCTATGCTGCCTTTGCCGATCTGGCCGGATTTCAGGGGCCGCAGTGAGACGAACTCGTCAGAGCGCGATGACCTTCCGTCGGATCAGGCGGGTAACGACCAACAGGCGCGGCCATCGCATGAGGCAACACGCAAACGCGACGCCGACGATCGCAAGCGCGATCCCTTCATTTTGAACCGCTTCGAGAAAATCCTCGCCATGGCGGAAATGGTCAACGTCGATCGCCCAAGCGATGACAGCGAGGAGAACGATCCGGCGGCGGCCGATGAACTTGAGGAGATCGCACTCAGCGAAACGCGCGAACGGCCGAAGTCCAAATTTCACTTCGACCTGGACCTCTCCCCGGAAGCCGCCGACCCGGCGACGATAGACGGCGAATTCACCTATCCGGAATGGGATTTCCGGAAGAGCCAATACCTTGCCGACCACTGCCGCGTGGTGATCGGCTCACCCTCCGACAAGACAGATCAGGCAATCGTCAGCGACGCCGCACTCGTGCGCAAGGTCAGGCGCCAGTTCGAGACGCTGCGCCCGAAGCGGGAACTGCGAAGGGCACAACTGGACGGAGATCAGATCGATCTCGAAGCGGCCATCCGCTCCCGCATCGACTTCATCGCCACCGGCCAGCCGGATGATCGCATCTACGGATGCGCCCGCCCTGCCAGCCACGAGCTTGCGACCTCAATCCTCGTCGATGTCTCACTGTCGACGGACTCTTGGGTCGACAATCGCAGGGTTCTCGACGTCGAAATGCAGGCGCTCGACATCCTTGCCCGCGGCCTGCAATCCTGCGGCGACCGCTTTGCCATCAAGACATTCACGTCGCGTCGGCGCGACTGGGTTCGCGTCGAGACCATCAAGGATTTCGAAGAGACATTCTCAGCCAGGACCGCCAGTCGCATCGCAAGCCTCAGACCCGGTTACTACACGCGCATGGGAGCGGCCATCCGGCATATATCCAGGCAGCTGGAGAGCGACGGCGCAAGAAAGAAGCTGCTGCTTATTCTGACGGACGGCAAACCCAACGACGTCGATCACTACGAGGGTCGCTTTGCCCTCGAAGACAGCCGCAAGGCCGTCATGGAGGCACGGACGAAAGGACAAGCGGTCTTCGCCGTCACGGTCGACCGCAGCGCCGGTGACTATCTCCCGGCGATCTTCGGCAGATCCGGCTTTGCCCTCGTGTCGAACATCTCGAAATTGCCGAGCGCACTGCCGGCGATCTACCGGAACTTGACGGCATAGCGAGGCAAAAAGCCGAGCCTTTCACACGCAGAAACCAGGCGGAATCGCTTCCAGCCTGGTTTTTCTAACTAAAGGAGGGATGGCCGGCAGGCATATCGTTGTTGTCACCTGCCGCTTGTCAAAAAGTGGCGCTCGGACGGCGATCATGCCGCCTTGCTGTGCGTCCGGCCGAACGAGCCGAAATAGGCGTCGAAGGCCGCCGCGACGGCGCGGACCATGAAGCGATGCTCCTTCGAGACGGTGATGCGGCCATTCTCGATCGTCACCACACCATCCGACGCAAGGCTGTCTAGCCGGTCGTTCCGCTCGAGGAGAAAGCCGGCATCGTAGCCGGCCTCCGCGCCAAGCTTTGCGAGATCGACCTTGAAGTCGCACATCAGCCGTTCGATCACCCTGGCGCGAAATTTGTCCTCGTCGGTCAGCCCATAGCCCTTGGCCGTCGCGAGGATTCCGGAAGCGATCCGCTCGGCATAGCGACCAAGAGCGACATGGTTCTGGACGTAGCCATCAGGCAGCCGGCCGATCGCCGAAGCGCCGAGCCCGATCAAGGTTTCACATTCATCGGTCGTGTAGCCCTGGAAGTTCCGCCGCAAGCTTCCCGAAAGAGAGGCGACGGCGAGCTGATCGTCGGGCAACGCGAAATGGTCGAGGCCGACACGAACATATCCGGCGCTCTCCAGCTCCCTGGCAATCGCCTCGGCCTGCTCGTTGCGTTGCGTTGCATCAGGCAGCGCGGCTTCGTCGATCAGCCGCTGATGCTTCTTGAAGGCCGGCACATGGGCATATCCGAAAACGGCGAAACGCTCCGGTCGCAGCTCGACCGCCGTCCTCACCGTTTCAATACAGGATTGGATGGTCTGATACGGAAGTCCGTAGATGAGATCAAAATTGATGCTCGTCACACCATAGCCTCGTAGCCCCGTCACGGCGGCTTGGGTCTGCTCGAAGCTCTGTATCCGGTTGATCGCCTTTTGGACCACCGGGTCGAAGCTCTGGACGCCAAGACTTGCGCGGTCGACGCCGTTCTCGCCGAGTGCGGCAATCATTGCACCCGATAGCGTCCGCGGATCGATCTCCACCGCAACGCTGCAGTCGCTGGTAAACTGGAATGCGCTCTTGAGCTTGTCCATCAGGCTTGTAAATTCGTCCGGCTTCATGATCGTCGGCGTGCCGCCGCCGAAATGAACGTTTTTGACCGGAACCTCGTTTCGAGCCGCCTGCGATACGAGTTCGATCTCCTGGCTCAGGACGTCGAGATATTCCAGCACGGGCGCATCCTGGCGCGTGATCGTCGTGTGGCAGCCGCAATACCAGCACATGGAGCGACAGAAGGGAACGTGCAGATAGACGGAGACAGGTCCGGCAGCTGCGACCTCCGCGAGACCCTGCGCATATTGCTCCGGCCCGACGGCTGGCGAAAACGCAGGCGCGGTCGGATAGCTGGTGTAACGCGGCAGGCGGGCCTCGCCATATTTGGCGACCAGGGCATCGGACATTTCGGCTTCCTTCATGAGACAATCATGATGTTCATAGGCCGACGAAGGGGCAGGCTTCCTTGTCCTGGATCAACAACGACCCGTGTAAAGTTGACAATAGCAAGTTCGGCGGTCGCCAGCGTCCAGGACAACCAACAATCGCCCGGCTGTTTGCTCACTGTCAAAGTCGCCTGACCCGCACCCGGCTATCTTCCGCCTCGACACAGGATGCGTCGCGGTCCGGTCATCAGTTATCCCGCGGCAGAAGGAAACAGCCATAATGACAGATGCGCCAGCCACGCAGACCGCGATTGCGCATATCGACGTCCGGATCCTGCCACCCGTCGAACGCCATCCCCGGATCTTCGGCACGCTGAACTCGCTGACACCGGGCCAGAGCCTCCACATTACCAGCGACCACGAACCTCGTCCGCTGCAGTACCAGCTCGACACTGCCCTTCCCGGAAAATTCGCCTGGGAATATCTCGAACAGGGGCCGGATGTCTGGCGCGTGGAGATCACCCGCCTCGATGCGGGTTGCGACTGCTGCTGCGGCAGCCACTAGCGCCGGAGACGCGCCATGATGCCAGTAGGCACGACCCTGTCGCGGTGGACGATGTCGTATTTCGGCGCGGCGCTGTCTTACCTGCTGCTGGCGGAGTGCCTGCTGGCAGCCGGCGTCTGGACGCCTTCCCTTGGTATCGCCGAGCCTGGAGCGCTTGCCATCGTGCACGCCGTGACACTCGGATGGCTTTTGCTTCTGATGATCGGATCGTTGCTTCAGTTCGCGCCGGTCCTGACAGGCAATGACAGACCGGCCAGCCGCGTCGATCCAACCATTTTTGCCGGCATGGTCGCCGGCCCGGCATTTCTCATGCTGGGCTTTTATCTGATCGGCCTCGGTTCCTCTGCGGCCGGTCCGGTGATGATTGCGGCGACTGCTACGATTTCAACCTCCATCGCTGCTGTTTCGCTATCCTTATCTGCCCTACTCTGGCGAGGAAGACGCGTGCATGCCGCCTCTTTTATCGTCCTTGTCGGTATCGGATGCCTGCTCGTCACGACAGCCTTCGGCGCCCTGTTTGCGTTGACGATCTCCGGCCAGGTAGAAGCACCCGAAATCGTGGCCTATGGCATGGAAACCGTAGCCTTCCACGCGAGCTTCGGCCTTGGCGGATGGATGACCTTTGCGGCGATCGGCGTCAGTTATAAGCTGCTTCCGATGTTCCTGCTGTCCGACGACATGCGCAAGGTCCAGTTCGTTCGCCGAGCGAGCACACTGTCGGTTGTGTTCCTGTCGGTGGCAGCGATCGCCGCCGCCGTCGAACCCGATTTTGCACGCGTGGTTTTCCTGTCGGCCGCGGTGCTGTTTGGGCTGATCGTAGCCGCCTATCTCTTCGAAATTTACCGAACATATCACGCCAGGCGCCGCCCCACGCTCGAGCTGAATACGCTGGGATCGCTGCCGGCCTTCGCGATGCTCGGCCTCTCCGTCTCCCTTCTTGCGTTGTCCCTTTTCCTCGATGCCGAGACGCGTATCGTATCGGCGATCGTCTATCTTTTCGTGTTCGGCTGGCTCACCGGCTTCGGTCTCGCCCAGCTCCTGAAGATCGTTCCATTCCTGACCTGGATCGAAGCCTTCGGTCCGCTTCTTGGCCGCAGACCGACGCCGAAGCTTGGCGAACTGATCAACGGGCGCCGCGCCGGCGTCTGGCTTGGCATCTTCTACGTTTCGGTATTCGGCGCCGCGGCCGCGCTCTGCGCTGGATGGGACTTGGGTTTTCGTGTGTTCGCGATCGTTCAAACCGCATCGACGCTCGCTCTTATCGTCGAGCTGGTGCTCGCCCGCGCGCTCGCGAATGTAGAACCAGAGATCAAGACCGCACCCTTTCACAAACCGGCGCTGTTCGTCGCCGCAAACCACAGAGGTAACGCCAATGGTTCAGTTCCGTGAACTCGACGTCCGACAGATCCTGCGCGATGGCGGTATGCCATTCCAGCTCATCATGGACACGTTCGCCGGCCTCGATCCCGATGAGGGTCTGAAGCTGCGCGCAATATTCGAGCCCGTCCCTTTGATCCGCCAGCTCGAAAAGCGCGGCTATTCACATGTCGCAAAGCGTCTGGCAGACGATGACTGGGAAATCGATTTCGTCCCGAACAAGCCCATTCAGCGATCGGAACCCGCTATCGCCGCGACGGAAGCGGTCTGGCCCGAGCCAGTCTGGAACCTCGATCTGACCGACCTTGCGCCACCGGAGCCGATGGAGCGCATTCTGTCCCGGCTGGAGACAATGGACGACGGCGAGGTTCTGTTTGCTCTTCTCAACCGGGAACCCGTCTTCCTCTTCAACGAATTGAAAGCACGGGGTCACGAATGGATCGGCAACTTCGATTCGTCCGGCAAGACCTACCGAATCATGATCAGGACGACCACGGGAGATCAGAACAATGCTGGTGCCTGAGGTGACGCAACAGGACGTGCGCAATGCGCTGCGCGAGATAGAAGACCCCGAAATGGGAACGAGCATCGTCGATCTCGGCCTTATCTACGAAATCGATGTCACCGAGCCTGCGGTCGTGAAGATCAAGATGACCACGACCACCCGCTTCTGTCCTGCGTCCGGCTATATCGCCGACGCGGCGCGTCAGCGCATCGAGGATATTGCCGGCGTAAGCCGAGCCGTCGTCGACCTTGTCTACGAACCGGCCTGGTCGCCGGACATGGTATCGCTCTTCGGCCTGCCGAAGACCTGAGGCTTTGCAGTCACGTTTTTTCCTATGGCGGACCGATCGCCCGACGAGCAGGATTGCACATCGAGTAGGGACGGCCAGTCTGCCCTCCCATTTGATTGGAAAGGCCATGAGCGAAGACTTTGCGGATAGGACGAGCCTATTTGGATTGCAGACAGACGGCAGCCCCATCGTCGACGCTGCCGTGCTCGCAGGGCGCTTCGGCCTTACGCCCGACCTCCTGCTGGATCATCTGCGCAGGGGTTTTGTCCGCTCGAGAGTGGAGATCGGCGCCGGTGACGACACCGGCAAGCGGCGTCTTTCCGTCCGTATCGGCAATCGGGTCTGGATTGCGATCGTCAACGAGGACGGCTGTGTGCTCAGCGAAGAAATGCGGTTTTCGGGCATGGTGCCGGGAGGCGAGCGCAGCTGAACGAAAAAAGGCCGCTCGTGCGGCCTTTTCGATGCCGGCAATGTCACCCTCCCCTCATCGTCAGAGGCTTGCGCCCCGACCATAGGAGCGGCGCATGTTCCACCACGAACAATCCGAAAGCCGCCGTCCAGGCGATCGCGGCGACCGCAAGGATCTCGGTGCTCAGCGCCGGGATGAGTTCGGCAAGCGGCCGAACGAGGGCAACACAGCCAACCAGGACATAGGAAATATTGGTCATCCGGCTCGATTTTTGTTTCCGCCCGGTATGACCGCGTGTTGCCCGCGTCATCACTGCGAGCATCATCATCGAAATCGTACCGATCGCGAAGACATGCAGCACGGCCACTTCGGGCAGCCACCCTGCGGCTTGAAGCGAAATGGCGGCAAAACCGAACGGTACGAACAGGAACGTGGCGTGCAGGACGAACAGGATGGGTTCCCGCCAGGTGGTCCAGCCGCGCCAGCGAACAAGCCTGATCATGTTGAGGACCGCCGCGACACCCGCCGTCCCGCACGCTCCCGTCGAATCCGGCGCGCACGCCCACAGGACAAACGCGACAGCACCGATGATGATGGTTGCCGCATCGAAACTGTTATACGGCACCGGAAAGTCCGTACGGCCGAACTGATTGATCCAGTTGCGGGTGAAACTCGGCAGGATTCGGCCCCCGACAATCGTCACGAGCAGCACGTAGGCACCGATCCCGAAACGTATGGCCAGTTCCGGACCTGCGCCGGCGATGACCTCGATGTGGAAAAGCACATTTGCGAGCGAAAGGACGAAAAGCCCGGCGATGACCTTCAAATCCTTCCATTTTTTTCCAGCCACAACCTCTCTCGCGCAGATGAGGAGCATCACCGGCAGGAACAGGCTGTCGACCGCGGCGGCCGGCACGATCCCGATCGAGCCGCTGAGCAGCATGGTGATACGGCCGGCGCACCAGATCGCAAACAGCACCGCCAGTGGCCTGCCCGCGATCGGCAGCCGTCCGGTCCAGTTCGGGATCGCTGTCAGCAGGAAGCCGGCCAGAACGGCTGGCGCGAAACCGAACAGCATCTCATGCGCATGCCAGTACAATGTCCCATAGTCCGATGCGACGGGAACGCCGAAGCTGAGATAGGCCATCCATAGGGCTATGCTTGCGATGGCCCAAAGCGCCGATGCCAGAAAGAAGGGCCGGAACCCGTAGGAGAAGAGCACCGGTCCGGTTCGCGACATGCCGCGCGGAAGATCTCGCGTGGCATCCGAAGTGTTTTTCATTTCCGTGTCTCCAAATTGACGACACAGCAATGCAAAAGTTTCTTGGGGTAGTCGTTGAGATTACGCAAATAGCGGCAGCAGAACTTTGCGCTGACACAAACAGTCAGTTTGCTCCAAATCAAAGAGTCCAGCGGAGTTTCTACTACCTTCCTTCTCGACCGGGCGGCATTCGCTCGCTCTTCGACTACGGGAGATTAGAAATGACGAATACTCTGCAAATGACCCGTCGCACGATGCTTGCGGGCGCTGCTGTCGCAGGAGCGCTGACGCCCATCATCATCGCGAATAACGCTGCCCATGCCGACGAGGTGGTGGCAGCGAACACGCCCAAGAAGGCGCCGACCGTCGACTTCACCAAGCTTCAGCGCGAGAAGGTCGAATTGGTCAAGCCGCCCTTCGTCCACCCCCACAGCCAGAAAGCCGAGGGTGGGGTGAAGATCAAGGAATTCACGCTGACCATCCAGGAAAAGAAGATGGTGCTCGACAAGGACGGGACCGAGGTGAACGCGATGACGTTCGACGGTTCGGTGCCTGGTCCGATGATGGTCGTGCACCAGGACGATTATGTGGAACTGACACTGGTCAATCCTGAAACGAACACGATGCAGCACAATATCGACTTCCACGCTGCAACCGGCGGGCTTGGCGGCGGCGCATTGACGGTCGTCGGCCCCGGCGAAAGCACCGTCCTGCGCTTCAAGGCGACGAAGGCAGGCGTCTTCGTCTACCACTGCGCGCCTCCCGGCATGGTACCCTGGCATGTCACGTCGGGGATGAACGGCGCAATCATGGTTCTTCCACGTGAAGGTCTCACCGACGGTCACGGAAAACCCCTCGTCTACGACAAGATCTACTATGTCGGCGAGCAGGACTTCTACATCCCGCGCGATGAGGACGGCAAATTCAAGAAATATGACAGTCCCGGCGAGGCCTACGAGGATACGCTTGCCGTCATGAAGACGCTGACCCCCACCCATATCGTTTTCAACGGCGCCGTCGGCGCGCTGACGGGCGACAATGCCATGACCGCCAAGGTCGGTGAGACCGTGCTCATCGTCCATTCGCAGGCCAATCGCGATACGCGGCCGCATCTCATCGGCGGCCATGGCGAATATGTCTGGGCGACCGGCAAATTTGCGAACGTGCCCGACGTGGACCAGGAGACCTGGTTCATCCCGGGCGGCACGGCGGGTGCTGCGCTCTACACCTTCGCGCAGCCGGGCATCTACGCCTATGTCAACCACAACCTCATCGAGGCATTCGAACTCGGTGCGGCTGCCCACTTCAAGGTCACCGGGGACTGGAACGACGATCTGATGACTTCGGTGAAGTCGCCGTCGGCCAGCTGACCTTGATGGGACTGTGCAGGCCGTGAGGGCGGCCTGCACAGTATGTTTTCTTCCAAAAAGGGGGCGCATGTTGCGAAAAGGACATGACACCGCACGCCGAGACTGCAGGAGTTTCCGGCATTTCGATCGCACTTCCGCTTGTGCTTCTTGCGGTCCTTTCCGCAACGCTTGCGGTTGAGGCGGGGCTCGTGAACATCGGGCGGCGCGATGCCGCATTTGTCGCTCCCGAGGTCATAACCATTGCACCCCATGAATTCCAGTATCGCGACGCGACAGAGTATTTCCGCAGCGGCCTGGCTGTCGACGCACCGAAGCATAAGGCCGACGTCCGGATGCCTCTGACGATCACGAGATATCAGACGAGCCTTGCCGAGTATGACCGTTGCGTGGCCGACGGCGCCTGCCCCGAGCCGGAAGTGCGAAGTGCAACCGCCGGCGACGACACGCCGGTCAGCGGCGTCAGCTACGAGGATGCGCTGCGCTACGCGAGCTGGCTGTCGCAGAAGACGGGCAAATATTGGCGACTTCCGACCGACTTCGAACTCGCCTACGCTGCGGCCGACCGTTTTCCCGATGATGCACTCGGCATCGAGGCGGACAGCAAAAACCCTGCGTTGCGCTGGCTTGCAGACTATGAACGCGAGGCACGGCGCACCGCTTCGAGCGACCCGGCTCCGCAGCCAAGAGGATCGTTCGGCGTGAGCCAGACCGGCCTTGCCGATTTCGGCGGGAACATCTGGGAATGGACCTCGACCTGCAACAGGCGCATCGACCTCGACAAGCAAGTCATTGTCGACGAGCCTGATCCGGCGAATTGCGGCATCATGATCGCCGCCGGCAGGCACCGCGCTCCGATGAGCACCTTTGTGAGAAATCCCAAAGGCGGCGGATGCTCGGTCGGCAGCCCGCCGGACAATCTCGGTTTCCGGCTCGTTCGCCGACCAGGCCTCCTCGAGAGCATCGAAGACTTCACCCGCAGCGCCATGACCGATATGATCGGCGGCGCCATTTTCAGAGGAGTTCAGCGGGACGACGATGAAAGTTGACCGTACAGTTTTGAAGTCACTGCCGCTTTTCGAGCGCATGACGGATGCCGATCTCGACGCCATGCTCGAGCACGCCACACCGCGCCGCATCGCCCAGGGCGATGCGGTCTTCGAGCAAGGAGCGCCGGCAAGATCGTTCTTCCTGCTGCTGCACGGCAGGCTCAAGGTCACGCAGGTCACGCATGACGGCCAGCAGATCATCGTCAGGATGGTCCATCCGGGCGACCTGTTCGGCTTCGCCATGGCGCTGCGCCGACAGGACTATCCGGGCACGGCCACAGCCGCCGCGGAAAGTCTCATCCTCGGATGGCCGACCGACATGTGGTCACGGTTCGTCGAGCAAAATCCCCGCCTGGCGATGACCGCGATGCAGACGATCGGCCAGCGGCTTGAGGAGGCGCACACGCGCATCCGCGAGATGTCGACCGAAGAAGTGGAAAAGCGGGTTGCCCATGCCGTGCTGCGTCTGTCCAAACAAGCCGGCAAGGCGGTCGGAACCGCGATCAAAATCGATTTCCCGATTTCGCGGCAGGATATTGCTGAAATGACGGGCACGACGCTGCATACAGTGTCGCGAATCCTGAGTGCCTGGGAAGGCAAGGGCATCGTCGAGGGTGGCAGGCAGAAGCTGACTGTCACCGATCCGCAGCGTCTTCTAAGACTTGCTGAAGGCGAAGACGACTAACGGCCACGCGGGACACTGCCCGGAAGGATTTGAACCGAGCCCGGTCCCGTCGTGGCTTGGCTTGTCCTAGTGGAAGGTGTCGTGCGACGCCTTCCACGCCTCGATATCGTCCTTCGATACCCTTATCCGGGAAAATGACGAGTGCGGCTGCAGGCGCATCTTGGAGGCGGCGATTTCGCATATCGTTCCGACATGCTCCTGCAGTCTTGTCTCATCGGCGCGCGGCGGATTGCTGATCTCCCGCAAGGCATCGCGATCGATGATGACCACGCGCTGTGCGCCCTCGTGCTCCATCAGCACGACACCTGTTTCTCCGGAAGATTTCAGAAATGCAGTGATGAACCTCGGCAACATCCAGGCTTCCTCCTCTTTCGTCCACGATGGACCAGAGCATAGCGGCTGGTGTTTCGACGTCTTTGATGTCCATCAAAGAGAAAGAAGGCCGAACACCGTAAAACTCAGCCGATGGTTCGCGGCGAGTGGTCGCGTTTCGGACATAAGGAAAGGAATGCCGGTGCCTACATCGCAAAAGCCCTTCATCGTCGAAATCAAGAGACGCCGACGCCGTCGTCCGGCTCGCCACGTTGACCTCACCAAGAGCCCGCCTGACAAGATATCCGACACGGTCAGGCCCGCCGGTTTTGCCTCGCGCAGCTTGCACACTCCAGGTCTGGCATCGTGACCGGTGCAGCACGTCAACTCAGGAAGGCTGCAATCCAGGCGATCGAGAAAGACGTAATCGGAACGGCCATGATCAGTGTCGCCAACACTCTGTTGGCAAGACGCGTGTCGTAAAAGACACCGATCCGGAAGACCAAGGCTGCGGACCAGGCGGCCGCAGCAAGAATAATACCGCCGCGAAACTGATCCGAATAGGGTATGACGACGCCGTCGGAGCGCAACTGCGAGACGGTCAGCGAAAGCAGCCCACTGAAGAGACAGGCCGCAGCAAGCGGAATGAGCGCCTGGGTCAGATGATGGGAGAAACCTCCCTTCATCCGAAGGATCCTTGCGCATGCAGCAAGGGGAATGCCGAACATGAGCGTGGCCGCGGTGACCGAAGCCGACAGAAGTGTCAGAAGCGCGACGGCATCCACTGACGTCATGACATCATTCTCCAAGGGATAGTCGGTCAGGATCCACCAAGGCAGGCGCAGCGAAAGCGGCCAGACCAGATGCAGATCGAGGCATCGCTCCACCAGCCACAGGCGGATCACCTGGAAGAGGCCGCTATCGGACCAATGCAAGGCGGCTGGAACCAACCCGAGCAGAACCGGCACGATCAGAATTGTCTCCCACATGGTCGCAAGCCGGCCCGACCCGTGGACGATGTCGCTCGCCGGATTGCGCCAGCAAAGCCGGATCGCTCCGCGATAACCGGAGCACCGGCCGCACATGTGGCAAGCGCTAGCGCCTTGCATGGTCTTGATGGGGATGAGCGGCGCGCAATTGACGGCGTTCGATCGTCCCTGCTGCCCGATGCGCCAGCTGTCGGGGTCAACACGGAAATGCAGTGGCGCGATTTTCGAAACGATCCCGAAGACGCCGTTGACCGGGCACAGAAACCGGCACCAGACCCTTTTTACCTTTCCATAGCGCGCGCCGATGACGATGGCTGCGAAGGTCGAGCCGCCAAGCAGCAATGCTGCGGGCCTCGGATACTGGTAGATGCTTGTCAGCTGCCCATAGACCGTAGTCGAGACGAAGGACACGACCGGCCAGCCGGACCATTTCATCCATCCCGGAATTGCCCGCCCGGCGCCGCGCTGGCTGGCAAATTCCGAAAGCGCACCTTCCGGGCACAGGATCCCACACCAGAAGCGGCCCACCAACGCGGTGGCAAGGATGATGAACGGCCACCAGACACCCCAGAAAACAAACTGTGCAAAGCGCACGGCATTGCTCCACACATAATCGGTGTGCGTGGGAAGCGGCAGCAGGAGCGGAACCGTCAGAAGCACCGCATAGAGTGCCACCATTACCCATTGAAGACGCCGGATAGCCGCCTGATGGCGGAGAAGGACATCACCGAACCTGGCAACAAGTGCCGGTGCGGCGCGAAGAGAAGACGTCATGCAGGCGCCTTGCCGGTCAGAGGAGGCGCATAGGCCAGAGACGCGATCAGCCAGTAGAAGCCGATGCTCAGAAGAGGAAGAAGCTCCGGCCGGGCGCGATAGCCCGCCAGACCGGCGAGAAAGGCGCCGAAGCCGGCGCCATCATTGAGCAACCGGCTTGAATCCCACAGTGGCTCTGTCATCGGCGAAAGAATTCCAAGCGAAATCACCTTGTCGACGACAAGCATGGTCAGCCCGCTTCCGAGGATCAGGAGCAGCACCTCGCTGAAGCGTGAAAGCACCGTCCTGGAGATCAATTTAGACCCGGCTTTAAACGCCCAGAAGCTGATCGCAGCAAGCACGAAGCCGGACAGGCCCGCGGCGACGACGAAACCGGCCTGCCAGCTTTGCGGCGAAGCCATCAGTCCGAACAGGAAGACAACCGTCTCCGCGCCCTCCCGGGCCACCGCCAGCGCTGCTAGCGTGGCAAGCCCGAGCCAGTTACCGGTCTTTACGTGCCGGACGGCCCTGTTTGCGAGATCTCCGGTCTGGCCACGCTCCATCGCGCGCATCCAGAATACCATTCTGAGCATGAGGACAGCGGCGAATGCTGCCATGATCATCTGCAGGATATCCTCGCCATCCCCTTCGAGGATATCGCTCGCCCTGCTCACGATCAGCGCCAGCATCAGGGCGAGCGCGAGGCCGGCGCCAGCGCCGGCAAGGATCCAACTGGTTGCCCGTCCACGTGTCGCCGGCGCCGCCCTCGCGGACCACGTCAACAGTATCCCCACAACCAGCAAGGCTTCGAAGCTTTCCCGCCAGACCACCGAAGCGATCTCGAATGTCTGCAGAGTGAGATCCGCGCTCATCGGGCGACCAGCGCTGCAGGAGGCATGTCGAGATGGAAATCATCGAAGAAGGCATAGTTCCCTTCGCGCAATGAGCGGAACACGAGGAAACTCGATGCACCGGGTGCCAGAACCTTCTCTTTGCGCAGCGGAATGCTCTCGAACTCGATCGGGGTCGAACCGTCATTGTGGAGTTCGAGCTTGAAACGGGTGTTCGCAGGCACCTCGATGACCGATGGTGAGACGACGCCATTGCTGAAATGAACCTCGAAAACCGGATCTTCCTCTTCGGCGAAGGCGGTCTGACAAGGTGCCATCAGCGCGGCTGCAGCCAGCAGCCGCATCAACCAGCCGATGGCACACATCAATAACCGCCCTTCTTGCCAATGCCGGCGAAAACGAAGTCGAATTTCAGCGCAAAAGCGCCGGGCCAGACAGCAACGCCTGTCTCCTTGTCGACGTGGCGTCCGAAAGACATCTCGCCGTGACCGCCCGGATGAACGTTGAGCTCCAGCCGATAGCGGCCCGGTCCCGACAGCTTGACGTTGTCGCCGTAATGCGGCCCGTCGCTCGCGACCATGGGCTCCAGCGATCCGACTTGCTCCTCACCATTGTCGAGGTTCCTGACCGTGTATTCCACATGCAGGTTGGGAAGCCAGTCGCCTTCCGCAAAGCCATTTGCATTTTCGGCAGTCGCGTGGATGTCCGCCTCCAGATGAATGTCGGACTCCGCTGCAGCACGCATCATGCCGGGCGGATCCATCTCGATCGGCTGCAGGTAGACCGCTGCGACTTCCATGCCCGCTGCGATCTGAGGTGAGCCGATCGGATATTCGGCAGCCTTCAGGGCAAGCGGCATTGCGATGAGAACGAGAGGAGCGGCGAATAGGCTGGCAGCGCGGAGCATGATGGCAATCCCTAAAGATGAGTGTTGCCGTCACGTTTAACAGCGCGATCGCCCTGCTCTTTGCGCTGGCGCAAAGATGCGCGGTTTAGCGTCGGGCAGGCCTTTGCCGGCCGCACGCGACCCAAATCTCATCAACGGGTCGCCCATTGCTTGACTCTGGTCAAAGCTGTGGCGGGCCGTGACCGATACATCACCTTCGCCAAAGGGGGAAAATCACGTGATCCAGTTCGTCAGCGCGTTTGGTGTCTTTCTCATGCTGCATTCGATCCCGGCGATCCCGAACATTCGCCTTCGTATCATCCGGTCGATCGGCAAGCCGACCTATATCCTTGGCTATTCCGTTGTCTCGCTCGCGGCGCTGGTCTGGCTCTTTTCCGCAGCACTTGCCCTCGACTATGTCCCGCTGTGGGAGCTGCGTCCCTGGCATGCGGCGATGACCTTCCTGCTCGCGCCGGTCGGGTGTTTTCTCGTGCTTGCCGGTCTGATGAGCGCAAATCCCCTGTCCATATCGATCCGCTCGGCGGGGCCGGCCGGAGCGGTTTCGCAAATCACCCGACATCCCGTGCAATGGGGATTTGCTCTCTGGGCACTCGGCCATGTCGTCGCCAACGGGGACTTGCGTTCGCTTCTCTTGTTCGGAGGTCTCGGGCTTTTCGCACTCGCCGGCATTCCGATGGCCGAGCGCCGGGCGAGAAAGCGTCTCGGCGCTCACTGGGAGGTCTACGCCGCGCAGACATCCGTCTGGCCCCTGGCGGCGTTTGTTTCCGGGGTCCGGCCGAAATCGGACACGGCGCTTGTGGCAGCAGCGGTGGCCACGATCGCGCTGGTCGCCTGGCTGCTCCTTGCGGGCGGTCACGCCCTGCTCTTCGGCGCCGACCCGATTTCCGTCTTCGGCTGATTGAAGTCCGCCTCGCCGGACCAGGCGCTTGCCAGCGGCGCGACCGGCAGGCCCAGGAGATCGACGGCGCGACGGGCAAGGTGATCTACGATCTCCTGCACCGACTGCGGGCGATTGTAGAAGGCGGGGACCGGCGGCATCACGATCCCGCCCATTTCGGTAACTGATGTCATGTTGCGCAGATGCCCGAGATGCAGGGGCGTCTCTCGCGTCATCAGCACAAGCCGTCGCCTCTCCTTGAGCTGGACATCGGCGGCACGCGCGACAAGGCTTGTAGAAAGGCCGGTTGAAATTGCGGCCAGCGTCTTCATCGAGCAAGGCGCAACGATCATTCCCGCGACAGGAAACGAGCCGCTGGCGATGGTCGCACCGATATCGCCATTGTCGTAGCTTCTGTAGGCCTTTGGCAGCATCCCGTCATGGGCGTCGGCCCCAGCCTCGTGCAAAAGGGTCCGCTTGCCGCTTTGCGTGACGACGAGATGGACCCGCACGCCGAGCCCGCACAAGAGATCGAGGACAGCAAGGCCAATAGCCGCGCCTGAGGCTCCTGTAACCGCCAGTACGACGTCGCGCTGCTCATGAAACGATGTCACGTTTGATCCTTTCCCATGTTGTTGCTGCGCGCGCCGCAATGTCTGACGGCATGCGCAGTTCGCGACCCCATTCGCGGTCGCTCTCCGGCCCGATCTTGCGGGTGGCGTCGAGGCCCATCTTCGTTCCGAGACCCGCTCGAGGTGACGCGAAATCGAGATAATCGATCGGCGTGTTTTCGAGGACCGTCAGGTCGCGCGACGCGTCGAATCGCGTGGACACGGCCCACATGACATCCTCCCAGCTCCTCACGCC
The DNA here is from genome assembly GCF_014193955.1 of Rhizobium sp. BK379. NCBI lineage: Bacteria > Pseudomonadati > Pseudomonadota > Alphaproteobacteria > Hyphomicrobiales > Rhizobiaceae > Rhizobium > Rhizobium sp. BK379. Next base: position 302,750 of record NZ_JACIAD010000010.1, on the reverse strand, counting down.
GATGTCGGCATCGACCACGATGATCAGCTTGGTGTAGTTGAACTGCGGCAGCATCGACCAGAGCCCCATCATCACCCTGCGCGCCTGTCCCGGATACCGCTTGTCGATGGAGACGACCGCCGTGCGGTAGGAACAGGCCTCCGGCGGCAGCCAGAGATCGCAGATTTCCGGAAACTGTCGCCGCAGGATCGGGACGAACAGCTCTGTCATCGCCTCCCCGAGCCTGGAAGGCTCGTCCGGCGGGCGGCCGGTATAGGTCGACAGGTAAACCGGCGAGCGGCGGGTGGTGATGGCGCTCAACCGGACGATCGGAAAGGGTTCGACGCTGTTGTAATAACCGGTGTGGTCGCCGTAGGGGCCTTCAGGCGCAGTCTCATCGATCGACACGTGCCCCTCCAGAATGATCTCGGCGCAGGCCGGCACGTCGAGCGGCGCGGTCAGAGCGCTGACGACCTGCGTGCGCGCGCCACGCAGAAGACCGGCGAAGTTCAGTTCGCTCACTCCTTCGGGCAGGGGCATGACAGCGGCAAGCAGCGTCGCAGGGTCGGCGCCGATTGCGATCGCCACTGGCATGTCCTGACCGCGTCGCTGCCATTGGCGGAAGTGCTTTGCGCCGCCGCGATGGGCAAGCCAACGCACGATCAGGGAGGAGCGGTCGCGAACCTGCATCCGGTAGATGCCGACGTTGACGTCGGCAGGATCGTCGGGGTCGCAGGTTATCACCAACGGCCATGTCACCAGGGGGGCCGGCTCGCCTGGCCAGCACCATTGGACTGGAAGCATGCCGGTATCGATCTCGGCTCCACGGTAGACCACCTCCTGCGACAGGGCTGTGCGTCGATGCCTCGGCCGCATGCGACTTGCGGCCGTGAGCAGGGACAGCTTGCTCAAGGCGTCTGAAAGCGACTTCGGCGGAGATGGGTTTCGAAGATCGGCGAGATCCTCTGCCAGTCTCCCGAGGCCACCCTGCCCGACCCCGAAACCAAGCTCTATGCGCTCCCTGGTGCCGAACAGATTGACGAGCACCGGGATAGGGCTGCGCCGTCCATCGGCGTCTATCGGTGCCTTTATGAGAAGGGCCGGCCCGTTTTCCTCAAGGACATGCTGATGCAGGGCTGTCAGTTCGTGGACGAGCGACACGGGTTCGTCGATCGACAGAAGCAGCCGGCGCTGCTCGAGCTCGCGAATGAAGGATTGCAGGTCGGCATGACGTTTGATCTTGGGCGCATCATTTAGCATGGGGATGCAATCGGCGAGGAAACCGCTCCTGTCTTTGTCTCAAAACAAACAGGGCGAATGCGACAGGCCCTAGGGTGCCACTCTCACGAGAAGAGGCCTTTATGCTTGTTCCATCCCGCTTGATGACCGCGGCCGGTATTGTGCCGTTGCCGATCGCGGCCCGCGCCGCATCCCTGCTGTTCGAGCAGGTGCTCAAATCCCACCCCCGGCTCTTCGACCGGCTCGGGGATTATCGATATTTGTGTTTTGGCTTTGCTCCCTCGGACCTTGCCTTCGAGTTCGTGATCCGGCCCGCCGGAGGCAGTATCCGAACTTTCCGGCGCGGGCGCGCACCGGAAACGGACGCCAGGATCAGTGGCCCCCTGCTTCTGATGCTCGGGCTTGCCGAGGGCCGCCTGGATGGTGATGCCGTCTTCTTTGCCCGCAAGCTTGCCGTGACAGGCAATATGGAAGCTGTGCTCGCACTTCGAAATGCGCTCGACGACAGCGGAATCGATCTGGTGAAACTGGCCGGAGACATGTCGGGGCCAATTCGCCGTCCCGTGATGGCGGCACTCTCATCCATCCGGCGCCGTGCACTCAAAGCCGAAGGTGCCGGATGGAACTGATATGCCCAGCCGGAACCCCCTCGTCCTTCAGGGAGGCCGTCGATGCGGGTGCGGACGCGGTTTATTGCGGCTTTCGCGACGAAACGAACGCCCGAAACTTCCCAGGTTTGAATTTTGATCTGCAGGAGCTCCGACAGGCCGTTTCCTATGCCGGCGCCCGAGGCGTCAAGACATTCGTGGCACTGAACACATTCATGACGGCAGGGCGGGAAGATCTCTGGTATCGCCGGGCGCAGGAAGCAACCGATGCCGGGGCCGACGCGCTGATCGTCGCCGATTTCGGCCTGATGGCCCATGTTGCCGAACGTCACCCGCATCAGCGCCTGCATATTTCCGTGCAGGCTTCAGCCTCCAATCCGGACGCGCTTGCCTATCTGGTCGAAAGTTTTGGCGCAGCGCGCGTTGTCCTTCCCCGAACGCTGACGGTCGCCGACATTGCCCGCATCGCCCGTCACGTGCCCTGCGAACTTGAAGTCTTCGTCTTCGGCGGCCTCTGCGTCATGGCGGAGGGACGCTGCTCGCTTTCCTCCTACGCCACCGGAAAATCGCCCAACATGAACGGCGTCTGCTCGCCGGCAAGCCACGTTCGCTACCGGCAGGAGGGCACCGACATGGTATCGGAACTGGGCGGGTTTACGATCAACAGGTTCTCCGAGAAGGAACCGGCCGGCTATCCAACCCTCTGCAAGGGGCGCTTCGAAATCGGCAAGAGCAAGACCTACGCCTTCGAGGACCCGGTTTCTCTCGATGTCATGGACCAGCTGGACGAACTCCAGGCAGCCGGTGTCACAGCGCTGAAGGTAGAGGGGCGCCAACGCGGCAAGGCTTATATCTCGCAGGTCGTTTCGACGCTCCGCGCCACGATGGAAGCCGCACCCGCCGATCGTCCCGCACTCATGGCCCGCCTCAAGGCCCTCAGCGAGGGACTGGAGACGACGCATGGCGCCTATGAGAAGCGGTGGAGGTAAGAGATGAAGCTGACACTTGGCCCGCTCCAGTATCTCTGGCCGACCGACCGATGGCGCGACTTCTATTTCGCGATCGCCGACGAAGCGCCTGTGGATGTCGTCGTTATCGGCGAGACGATCTGCTCGAAGCGCCTGCATTTCATGGAGGCCGAACTTGCTGTCGTCATCGAGCGGCTGGAGGCAGCAGGAAAAGAGGTCAGGCTCTCGACACTGGCGCTTGTTACGCTCGATCGCGAGGCGAATTATCAAAGGGCACTCGCTCAGGAGGATGTCAGGCTCGTCGAGGCCAATGATCTCTCCGCCCTCTATCTTCTGAAGGGACGGCCGCACGCCGTTGGACCGTTCATCAATGTCTATAATGCAGCGACAGCACGCGTTCTGGCATCCAATGGTGCGACGGCGATCTGCCTGCCGCCGGAACTTCCGGCCTCTTCCATCGCCGCCATTGCCCGGACCTGTCCCGATCTGGATCTAGAAGTCTTCGCCTTCGGCCGCATGCCGCTCGCCATCTCCGCGCGCTGCGCTCACGCCCGCTCGAAAGGGCGAACCAAGGACAATTGCCAGTTCGTCTGCCAGGAGGATCCTGATGGCATCACGGTCAACACCATTTCAGGCCAGCCCTTTCTCGCCCTGAACGGCGTGCAGACGCTGTCGCATACCTGTCAGGCGCTGCTCGAGCGATCCGACGAATGGACGGCACAGGGTGTCAGTTCGCTTCGGCTGTCGCCGCAGACCTGCGACATGGTCGAAGTATCCTCGACTTTTCGCGGGATGCTGAATGGAGCAATCGAGCCTGGGCAGGCGCTGACCAGGCTGCGCGATCTCTATCCGGACATTCCGCTATCGAACGGGTTTCACCACGGCAAGAGCGGCGCGGAATGGGTCGCGCGCCTGAGAAACGCAAAGGATTTGGCACAATGAAGATGAGACTGTCGGAAAGCGACGCTCCCGGCGACAGACGGATCTTCTCTGCTCTGCGTCAGATAAAGGCTTTTGCGAAGGACCCGGATTCCGACTGCAACTGCACCCTCATCATCGGTGAATTGCTCGCGCATCTGGTTCCAAGACAAAGAGCCGCCGTCGTGCAGGAGCTGTTCATGTCGGCGCTGCGCCAAAAAACGAAGGTCGGCACGCTCCTGGAACTTCTGAAGGAACTCGAGCAGTTTGGACCTGCCTCCGAAATCGGCGAGATCGAGGAAGCGGCTCTGATTTTCGACGATGTGGCAAAGCAGGCAAGAATGGGCTCTCAGCTGCTCAGAGCCTTCGTCGCCAATCGGCGAGACATTCTTGGTGCCCAGCAAACCCTTCTCGCGAAAGAGGCCGGGGAAATTCCATCATGAAGGCAGAAAACCGCCGGGATCGGCACGTCGACGTGCTCGAGGTCATAAGCTGTGGCGGCTCGCCCGGCGGGGAATCGCGCGCAGCTCTCGAAATGTTTCTCCTGCAGACACGGCCGACCCTCGCGCCGGAGCCGACTGCCGGCGACCAACTGAACGGTCTGCGTATTGGCGTCAATGAGGCGGGCGGGAGGCCACGTCCGTGAAAGCCGGCCAGTGGTCGACCGGTATTGTCACCGACATCATCGCATTTGCGCCAGATCAATCACGGTCGAGGCTAATGGTTTATGCTCGTCATATTGCAAGGAGTGATCGGAATGGGAAGTTTTAGCACCTGGCATTGGCTAATCGTCCTTGCCATCGTCCTCATCCTGTTTGGACGCGGCAGGATCCCAGAACTCATGGGCGACGTGGCACATGGCATCCGGGCCTTCAGGAAGGGATTCGACGACGAGCAGGTCAGCGGAAAGGACAGGCACGGCGATGCAGATCGGCCTTGATCCTGACCGACACAACTGTGCTGGATGCCGGGGGAGCGCATGATGGACTACGCGATCATCTCGGCTCGGTTCGACGACGCAGAAAAATGCGGTCGAATCGATCTTCAAATCGCGAACCAGATCAGGCAGTTGATCGTCACCAGGCGATCGCTGCTGAGTGTTGCATCGCCACCGCGCGCGACCGAGGCGCGGCTTTTCCAGTTCCAGCATAACTTTTGCGAAATTGCGCTCGCCTATGGCAAATGCGACCGGAGGCGGACGGAAACGCTGGTCGTCACAGCAACCGACGTAAGGCGCTGGCGCCGCGGTCATTCACAGTCAGAACCGCTGTGGACGTGGCATGATGTCGGCACCATCACCCCCGTTCCCCGCCCGACCGAACCTACACCCCGGCTACGCGCTTCGGCCGAAAAGCGCGAACGCTTCGTGGGCGCATAGTTTCCCGAGACGGCCTCGTCCTGATCGCGCGATATCGCGAAGCTCGGTCTCGAGCAGTTCTCATTCGTTCGCGCGGTTGCGATTGAGACATGGCGCCTTTGAAAGATCGTCAGAGATGCAGAACGTGTCTTCGGGTGCTTGATAGATCTCTCTTAGGAGCATCGCTGGAGAAGCTGCTCGGCAAAACGGGGAGCGCATGTGCCTGCATGACCGGCGAAATGCTATCGCCCTCTGGGAGCTCGTCCTCGATCAACCTCGATCCACCCGGAGCGGTCCTCGAACTGATACAGATCAAAACGATCCGTCAGAATCCATGAGAAAGGGTTTAGACAATCGAGGACCGGATCTGATGAACCTGCCTACATTCGCACTCGCCGTCTTATCGCTGTTGATCCTCCCCGGCCCAACCAATGCGGTTCTCGCCTTGGCGTCGACAGCCCTAACGTTCCGGCGGTTCCTATCGCTTATCTCTGCAGTCTTGCTCGCTTACCTCGCAATCATCGTTCCGGTGTCAGGGATCGCCGCTCCGCTCCTTCATGGCCATCCGACCATTGCCAGCATCGTCAAGCTGATTTCGGCGATCTGGGTTCTTTATCTTGCGCTCAAGCTATGGGCTCCGGCACGATCGGGCGGCCGTAACAGGCTCAGCCTCGGTCCACTCTTCATCACCACGCTGCTCAATCCGAAGGCCGTCATTATCGGCCTCTCCCTCGTGCCCGCTGTCCAAGCCGGCGTACCTGCCGTAATGGCAACATTCGCCTGCTGCGTGGTGGTGACCTCAGCGATCTGGCTAGGCCTTGGCAGTCTCATTGTTGGACACCATGCGCAGATGCCAACACTTGCGCGGCAGTTTGGTTGCGCAGCATTGGTTGCCTTCGCCGTGATCCTTGCCGTCGGCGCCTTATTGGACCTGAGAGCGATCTGAGTTTTTCAGGGCGATATCAGAAACACCGCAGTCGGTTGCGAGGTTTGACATCTTGGTCGGCGATTAGACGGACTGCCCTATCCTGTCATCAGCGGCGAAGAGCAGCAGGACTTCTTGCGCAAATGGCAGAAGGGACAAGCTGACGGCAATCGGCCCATCCTATCCGACCTGCCAGTGGCGGACAGCGATCCTCGGCGCTCTTGATGTGCTCGACGGCAAACAGGTGCCGGGTCCAGAATGGATCCTGCCTCAGCCGGCGATCACGCAGGAGACGCTGGCAAGCTATATCGACGAGCGCATGCCGCCGTTAGATTCCAGGCTTTGCGGCTGCCAGGACCTGCCTGGCTATCCGGAGCTTTGGGGTGGCAAGAAATAGGTTGTGAACGACAGCAGCCCCGGCGGAAACGCCGGGGTATCCCGCATTGGCCGGCGTCGCCGGCGGTAATGAGGAGTTTTCCATGCGGCAACCGACAATTGCGCCAGTCAGAGGTTCTGGGGTTGTGGCTGAAAGAATCGGCTCCAGGTCGTCCACCTCTGCGGCCAAAAGCGGAACCCGGCACAAAACGGCCCGGAGCTGAAGCTGCGCGCCTGCCCGCCTCCAACAATCAATCGCTGTCCACCAGACGATGCACGGCCTGTCATTTCGCCGGTTGAGACCTCGCACTCAGCTTGTTGCCGTCAGGATCGCGAAGATATGCCACGAATGCCCCGTTCGGACGCTCCGAAGGTGGGCTCTCTATTGCCGTGCCTCCATGCGCGGTACCGGCAGCATGCCACGCTAGAACGTGGTCGCGGCTCGCGGCGACGATACCGATCGTTCCACCATTGGCCGCGGTCGCAGGCTTCCCATCGATCGGTTTCGTGATCATCAGCCGGCCGCCTTCGTGTGCATAGATCAGCCGCCCTCTCGCATCCATCTCGCCGGGCTTGCCGCCTAACGCCGCGAACGTCGCGTCGTAGAAGCTTCTGGCCCGCTCCAAGTCGTTGCTGCCGATCATGACGTGCGTGAACATGCTTCATCTCCTGTGGGATGCTTGTGTAATCTGATTCCTGCCTGTTATCGGTCGAAGTTTCTTAAATATTTTGCTGGCGACGCGCCGAGCGCTTTCTTGACCGTGGTGATAAACGCAGAGATGGATTCGTACCCGAGGTCGGCAGATACCTGCTGAACCGTCGAAGGCGCCTTCTTCTGCGGCAAATTCAGCTTCGACCTTGTAGGGTGGCAGGCTCTCCTGATTGCGGACTTGATAAGCGTTAACCTTTCATTAACCATAGCTCCCTAGCTTCCGGAAAGAGAAGCAAGAATGTCCGGCAATTTTCGAGGAGGACGCCATGTCGCTCGTGACGGTGCCAGGTAAAATTCGCTTGTATGGCGGTCATGCCATTCTGATCATGACGGAAGGAAACCTACATCAGGCCGTTTGCATCACCGACGATGCTATGCCTGCCGGTGAAGGCGACATCATGCAAGGCCTCCTTCAGTGCCTTCAAGTCTATGAGGGCATCGCCGATCGCAAGTTCTCGGACGGTGAACTGGCCTATGATGGACGGGTGTGGATTACGTCATCCGATATCACCCCGCATTAAGCAATCGTAACACCCGTGGCCATGCCGAACGATTCGTCAGAGCCGCAGCGTCCACGAGGTTGGCAGCTTTAGGCCGATGGCGGCGATGGTCGACAACCTGTTACGTGGGCACTCGCATGAAATTAGTAACCAGTGGATCGTCCCGATGAGTAAAGGGAAGCCGGAGCTTCGCCGCCAGCGCTCCGGCTAGTCAGGTCTTGCCGCTTCCGCCATTGCTGCGACGAATATCGTTCCATCACCCTTTCTCCACGAAAGTTAGGTCAACGACCCCCGGCGTTTTGTTCGACGATTTCCTCACGACAATGCCGAGTTTCCGTGCAAGCTTGCTTCGAAAAGCATCGATGGCGGATCCACTTCACCCAGGATCCGGATAACCCGCTCGCAATAGCTCGGCCCTGCGAGCGTCAGCTCTATCCGCCTTGGGCCGGCGTCATTATCGGCGGCGCGCGTTGGACCCGGTACCGGCCTATCGCGCGAAATCTCTGTCTTCGGCGTGATAGTGAGCGAGCTGCCGGCAAGCGCGACATCAAAACCCGTCGCTTCGGCTGCCGCGCCGGTGAACTTTGCAGTCAGCGCATCATCACTCCCCGACAATTTTACAGACACTGTACCGCCATCGTTTTTCGCAACTGAGATGTCACGTTCGTTGAGCGCAGCACCGTCAATGAACTGGTATTCCGTTAATTCACGGAAGCTGTCTCCCGCTCCGCCATGGTATCCAACAAGGCCGACACCCCCCTCAATTGCGCTCGATAGGCGGGAGCAACCTCGTCCTTTTCGATCTTCGACATGATGATGATCGGGACGACCAGGCTGAAATCATACATCGCTTCGCTGGCAAAGACGCTTGTCGCCGTTTCGACAGCGACCGAAAATCCTTCACCTTCCAACATGTCCTTGACGATTGCAGCGCATTGCTCCGGCTCATGCCCGATCCAGCCGTCCCAAACGATAAGTGCTTCGCGCATCGTAGAACTCCTCAGTGAGCGGCCCGGCCGATGCCTTGCATTGCTTCCGCGGTCGCGTCCCCAGCCCCATCTTCCAGCCACCGCACTTCTTCGGGGGACAGTTGGATGGCGGAGGCTGCAAGGCTGTGGCGAAGCTCTGCGAGGCTCGCCGGCCCAATCAGGGGAATGACCGGCCAGGGTTGATTGAGGACATAGGCGAGCGCGATCTGGATCGGATCCTTGCCGAGACGCCTCCCGAGATCTTCTGCGCGGCCCTTACGCTGAAAATTCAGGTCGGAATACCAGGCGCGAGCGAGGTCCCGATCGTCGAATTTCTGTGGCCCGGACCTGTCCGTAAAGAAGCCGCGTGCCTGGCTCGACCAGGCAAAGTTTGTGACCCGTCGCTGTCTCAACCAGCTCTTCCAGCCGGCGTCGGAAGAAGCGATGCAACCCGCCCAGACCGGATCGACCATCTCGGCCAGCGAGAAGTTGTTGGACAGCACGCTTGGTCTGGTCTTGCCTGTGCGTTCGGCATAGGCGATCGCCTCGTCCATGCGCTCCCGCGTCCAGTTCGATCCGCCGATCGGCCCGCGAATGCGCCCGGCCCTCACCTCCGCATCCATGGCATCGACGAACTCGCCGACAGGCACGTCGGGATTGTCGCGATGCATGAAATAGACGTCGACATGGTCAGTCTGCATCCGCTCCAGGCTCGTCGCCAACTGATTGGCGATCACGTCGGGATAGCAGAGCGGCGAATGCGCCCCCTTTTCGATGATCACTACCTGATCCCTCACGCCTCTGCTGCGAACCCATTCGCCAATCAGCCGGTCCTGCGTGCCGCCCCCATACTGGAAGGCGGAGTCGATGAGATTGCCGCCGGCTTCGAAGAATGCATCGAGAGCGATCGAGGCTGCCGGGAAGGTCGAAAACAGCATCATGCCGAGAGCCAGCATCGATGTCTCCTTTTCCACCCCCTGAATATGTCCCCTTGGAACGATCACATCCTTGCGGCGGAGCTGTTCCCCGGTCAGTGTCCTCGTTCTGACGGCCGGCGTTTCCAGCGCATATTCAAGCCCGATGGCGGCGCGCCACTTGTCCATGACCTTGAGATTGCCGAGCGTGTCGGCAGCCGACATGCCTGGATAGGCGAATTCGCGTCGCCCTGCGCGGATCGCCTCGGCCGCCGCATCCACCTCGAAACTGTAGACGTGCCGCGGCTCGTCGACGTCAATGTCCTGCCGTTTTCCAGCTGCATCGAAGAGCCTGATGACCGCAGTGCCGCCCTGCTTGCCGGCGGCAAACCAGAAATGATCGATCTCGATCGATCCGGCAGTCCCGAAGATCCGCAGCACGTTGTCCTGGATAAGCGAGACCGAGCAGGCAACTTCAGCAATGATGCCGTTCGGGAAACGCAGGATGGCCGCACTCCATTCGTCGATGCCGGTTGAGCCGAGATGCCCGACGCCGAAGACCTGGTCCGGCTCGAGGATGCCGCCCGCCTCGTGGATGCCGGCGATCAGCCTTGCCATCGAGACGGGATAGCCGCCGACATCGAGAATGCCGCCACCGGCAAGATCATTGGCAAACAACCGGTGCTCCTGTTCGAACGGCTTGGCAAAACCGAAGCTCGACTTGATCATGCGGACATCGCCGATCGCCTTGGCCTTGAGAAGCTCGATCAGCTTCAGCGTCAACGGGTGCAGCCTGTACATATAGGCTTCGCCGAGGAAGGTACCGGCCTCGCGCGCGGCCGTCTGCATGGCTTCCGCCTCTGCTGCCGACAGGCCGATCGGCTTCTCGCAGAGCACATGTTTTCCGGCCCTTGCTGCCTTGATTGCCCATTCCGCATGCGTCGGATGCGGCGACGCAATATAGACCGCATCGATTTCCCCGTCTGCTAGGAGCGCCTCGTAGCCCTCAAGTATCCGTGCACCGGGGAAGCGCTCGGCGAGGCCTGCTCGACCAGGGTTGCGGGTGGCGATTGCATCCACCCGGCCTGTCCTCGATTGCGCGACACCTGCAAAGAAGTCGCCAGCGATCCTGCCGGGGCCAAGGATGCCCCAGCGAATTCTATCCATATCGGTCATCTCGTATTCCTAACCTTCAGGTCGGTTGGCGTTGGCAGCGCGGTATGTCTAGGAAAGCTGGACCACGGCGCAGCCGTAGCCATCGAGTGAGAGGTGACCATCGACCGGTTTGCCGGCATCGAGCAGATCGACCCCGGCCGTAACATGTGACAGGACGGTCGGCTTGTCCGTGTAATTCTGGATGAAGAGGAGCCGGCGATCTGCGTTCATCCGCATCGTGACTTCGACGCCTTCCGGCAGGTCGGCGATCAGCGGTTCGATACCGGCCTCGCCAAACAGGCGCTCCGATAGTGCCTCGGTCAGGTCCGGCGTGAGATAGGTGCCGAGATAGACGACCCGGCCTTTGCCGACGGTTTTCGAGGTTGCCATCGCCATTCCGTCGGCGTAGCGGTTGGACCAGACCGCGATCGTCTCGACGCCGGCGTCGACGGTCAGGTTTTCGTAGAAATAACCGGCCGTCAGTTCACGATTGCCGATTTTGAAGCGACGTTCGCGGCGATGGGATTCCGCGGGTCTGTTCGGAGGCACGACCAGACCGCCGGAGCGCTCCATGACGTCGAAGAGGCCCTTCGCTCCGGGCGCGGCAAGCCGTCCGAAATCCTCCACCTGCACACCCGTCAGTTTCGAAAGCGAAGTTCCAGGTGCGGTCTGCCTGATGACGTGATTGTTCTCGTCGCGCGTTCCCGTGCGGGCGCCGACCACGACGGTACCGCCCTTCTCCGCAAAGGCCTTCAGCCGCTCGGTCCATTCGTCCTTCCACATGACCCAGTGCGGCACATAGAGAAGCTTCAGCTTCGAAAGATCGTCTTCCGGATGGATGAAGCCGCAGGCAATGCCGCGATCATAGCAATACTGGTGAAGCAGGACCGCATCGTCCTGCGGGCTCGGCAAACCGATCGGATAGGTCTTGTGGGCCTCCTGGTTGTCGAAATCCGACCCGGCGATTCCGACGTCCATGCGCACATAGGTACCGAGGATCTTGTCCTGCAGCGCCGTCATCTCGGTGGCGAACTGTTTCGCCTCCTCGTAGCGGTGGCGCGGGACGTCGTCGTGATCGATGATACCCATCCAGTAGATCTCAGCGCCGAAATGGGCGGGACGCCAGCGGAAGAACATCAAGCCGTCCGCACCGCGGGCAACCGAAGACATCGCCATGCGCCGCATCTCTCCAGGTTCCGGCGTCAGCGTGCAGAAGCCCGGCTGGCTGCCGAAGTTCGACTGCTGTTCGGGCACGATGTAGTTGCCCGAAAATCCGCGGCAGATGTCGAGATGAAGCGCCTGGACCTTGGCGTGATTGCCGATGCGCTGGAACTCGTCATAGAGTAGCGGATAGATGTCGTAGCCGACGAAATCCAGATCAGTGGTGAACTGTCCGCGAAAATCGATGTCGCGCAGGCCTCCAAGGTTGTGGAAGACGAACCAAGACGATTTGACGGCGCGTAGGATCTCGACCTGGTCGTGCTGGAAGCGGGCCGTCGAAAAGGCGAGGAAACGATGGTAGTCCTGGAGATGGCCGGGGCTTGGAAAGGTCGGCCCGAATTCGATCGGCAGCACAACCTGGTCGAAACCCTGATAGGCAGTTGCCCAGAAATCTCCGCCCCAGGCGTGATTGAGCTTGTCGATCGTGCCGTATTTGTCGGAAAGATATGCTTGGAATTCGCTGAGCGTCGCCTTTGAGAAACTCTCCGGCATGCTCGTGTTAAGCTCGTTGTCGGTCTGCCAACCGACGACATGGGGATTGTCGCGATAGTGTTCGGACATTGCCCTCGTGATGCGGCGGCTATGCTCGCGAAACACCGGGCTTGCCGTATCGCAATGCTGGCGCGACCCGTGGCTCATTGACCGCCCCTTCCCGTCCACGCGCAGGATCTCGGGATGGGCGGCCGTCAGCCAGCGTGGCGGGGTCGCCGTCGGCGTGCACATGATCGTATCGATGCCGTGGCGCGCAAGACCGGCTATCGCCCGATCGAACAGGTCGAAATCGAAGCGCCCGAGTTCGGGTTCGAGAATATGCCAGGCGAATTCGGCCATTCGCACGACATTGAAGCCGGCCTTGGCCATGCGCTCGGCGTCGCGCTCCCAGTAGCTCTCGTCGACATGCTCGGGATAGTGAGGGGCGCCAACGAGGAATCGATCGGTCTTGACCGGGTTCCAGGCGGAAATTGTCGCAGATTTCTGTTCAGACACGGCGAGGATCCTGATTGCTATTTGTCGATGATTGCCTTGCGGGCGCTGATCGTGCGTCCGCCATCCGGCGCGAAGAGATAGAGTTCGGTCGGATCGAGCTTGAGCGTCACCGGCTGATCGGCCTTGAAGGGCGCGACATAGCTCAACTGAACCGTGATATTTCCCGTCCCGCTTTCCGAAGCGACGGTCCTGAGTTCGCCGGCATCCACGTAGAGGATCGTCTCCCGACCCAGATGCTCGACGAGACGCACCACGCCGTTCAAGGCCCCCGGCTGCCCGTCGGAGACCACGGAGATGGTTTCGGGACGGACACCGAGCGTCAGTTCCGTACCTTTCGCGAGCGTCGAGGGTTCCGACAGTTCGACTGTCAATGGTGCAAGGCCCGGCGCGGAAACGCGGATCTCGCGGCCCGACACGCCGTCGACCGTGACGGAAAGAAAGTTCATGCGCGGCGCCCCGAGGAAGCCCGCGACGAACAGATTGTCGGGATTGCGATAGAGCTGGAGAGGCGAGCCCACCTGCTCGATGATGCCCTGGTTCAAGACGACGATCCGGCTTGCCATCGTCATGGCCTCGACCTGGTCGTGGGTGACATAGACCATCGTTGCGCCGAGCTCGGCATGCAGGCTCGAAAGCTCTACACGCATCTGCGTGCGCAGCGCCGCATCAAGATTCGACAGTGGCTCGTCGAACAGGAACACCTCGGGCGAACGGGTGATCGCCCGTCCGATTGCAACACGCTGGCGCTGGCCGCCGGAGAGTTGCTTGGGGCGTTTGTCGAGCTGGTCGGTGATGCGCAGGATCCTGGCGGCGCGGGCCACCGCAGCGTCGATCTCCGCTTTCGGCCGCTTGGCCATACGGAGGCCGAAGCCCATATTCTCGGCGACCGTCATATGCGGATAGAGCGCATAAGACTGGAAGACCATGGCAATGCCGCGGTCGCCAGGTTCCTCGCGGCTGACGTCGCGTCCGTTGATGCGGATCTCGCCGGAGGTGATGCCTTCGAGACCGGCGATCGTCTTCAAGAGGGTCGACTTGCCGCAGCCCGACGGGCCGACCATGACGATGAACTCGCCTTCCTCCACCGAAAGATTGATGCCGCGCAAGGCGTGATAGGCGCCGTAATTCTTGTTTATCTGTCGCAGTTCGAGGCTGGTCATGCTTCCTGGCTCTCTGCTTTTCGAGATCTAAGGTGCGGGTTCGTGGAGGCAGTCATCCCTTGACCGCTCCCATCGTCAGGCCCGCGATGAAGTGGCGCTGCATCAGGAAGAACATCACGACCGGTGGCACGGCGACGACGATCGTTCCTGCCGAGATGAGGTTCCAGGCCGAGACCCATTCGCCGCGAAGATTGGCAAGGCCAGCCGTCACCGGCTTGACGGAATCGCTGACCGTCAGCACGACGGCCCAGAAATAATCGTTCCAGATGAAGGTGAAGAGCAGGATCGCGAGTGCTGCAAGTGCTGGGCGCACCAGCGGCACGGCGACATGGATGAGGGTCTGGAAGGGACTTGCGCCTTCAGCCCTTGCAGCCTGGAAGAGTTCATCGGGCAATGCGGCGATGAAATTGCGCATGAAGAGGGTGGCAAAACCCGTCTGGAAGGCGACGTGAAAGATGATCAGTGCCGTCGTCGTGTCGATCAGATCGAGCCTGACCATCAGATCGCGCACCGGGATCATCATGATCTGATGCGGCAGGAAGTTGCCACCGACGAAGAGCGCGAAGATCAGCATGTTGCCGGGAAATCGATATCGGGAAAGCACGAAGCCAGAGAGCGTGCTCAGGACGAGGACGCCGATAACCGAGGGGATCGTGATCGTCAGGCTGTTGATGAAATACTGTGCCATCGGCGTCTGGGTGAAGACGGCTTTATAGTTGTCGATCAGGCCGAACTCCGTCGGCCAGCCCCACAGGTTGCCGCCCATGACATCGCTCGTCGAGCGGAACGACGTCAGGATGATCGCAAAGAGCGGGCAGAGCCAGAGCAGAAGGACGACGAGGACGGCGAGGAAGTAGAAGCGGCGCTGCCAGACGGCCGTCTCCGGAATTGGACGAGGATACATCAGCCGCCCCTTTCTTCCGTGCGGACGATCCGCGACAGATACCAGATGATGAAGGCCCCCATGATCACGAAGAGGACCGATGCGATCGCCGCGCCATAGCCGAACCGGTAGGAAAAGATCGATTGCTCGAACATCTGATAGGCAAGCACCGATGAGGAGCCGAACGGTCCGCCGCGCGTCATCACCGACACCATGTCGAAGGAGCGAAGTGCGCCGACGACAGTGACCGCAATGGCGATGAAGGTTACCTGGGTCAGTTGCGGCAGGACGATATGCCAGAGCATGTTCCATCCCCTGGCGCCATCGACGCGCCCCGCACCGATCAGCTCTTCGCTCAGATTGTTGAGGCCGGCGAGATAGAGCACCATGCAGAAGGTGACCTGCGGCCAGAGCGCTGCGATGACGATCGCGAAGGTGACGAAATGTTCATCGGAAAGCACGGCGGGTGCGGTCGCTCCAAACGCCTTGAAGATCAGGGCAAGCAGCCCGAATTCCGGCGTATAGACCCACGTAAAGACGACGCCGACCGTCACCGAGGCGAGCACCAGCGGGATGAAGAACAGCGACTTCAGGAAGCGCATGCCGCGGATCTTCTGATTGACGAGCAGCGCGATGGCCAGCCCGAGCGGCGGTGCCGCCATGAACATGATGAGCCAGATCAGATTGTTCTTCAGCGACGTGTAGAATTGCGGGTCATTGTAGAGCTCGACGTAGTTGCCAAAGCCGATCCACGTCATCGGCCCCATCCCGTCCCAGTCATGCAGGCTTATCCAGAGACTGCGGACGGCCGACAGAAGAATGACCGTAAAAAACAGGAGGATCGCGGGAGCGATCAGCAAAGTCGGGGTGAGCCACCATCGCTGGCGGCGCCATAACATCAACATTGTCCAGAACCTCTAGAGGAAATGAGGGAGCGGAACCGCAATTCCGCTCCCCGGTCGTCGGGAGGAGAACTAGATCTTGTAGATACGCTTGCGCGTGCCTTCGAGGCGCTGCAGGATCGCCTGCCGACGCTCAGGCTTGGCCATGAATTCCTGGAAGCCGACGAGACCGGCCTGGGCCATATCAGGATCGCTGTCGCGGTCGTAATATTGCGAAGTGCCCTTCACCTGCTTCAGGGATTCCACTGCTGCATTGACCAGCGGATCCTTGCTTGGCGGCAGGTCGCTGCGCGGCGGCACATTGCCCCCCGGCTCCAGATAGGTCGCGAGATTTTCCGGCTTGTAGAAATAGGCGAGGAATTCACGCGCGCCCTGCTTGTTCTTGCCGTTTGCCGGGATGTGGACAGAGTTCAGCGAGAATTCCTCAAAGCGCGGAACGCTGGCGTCAAGCGTCGGGAATGGTGCGAAAGACAGCTGGGGCAGATCCGCCTCGGTGAAGGCCGCCCTCAGGAACGCTCCGAGATTCATCATCCCGGCCTTTTTCTGCGCAAGCAGGGCCGCAGCCTCCTGCCAGCCGAAGGACGTGTGGTTCGGCGTGAACACTTCCTTCTTGATCATCGCTTCCCACTGGTCAAAGACAGGCGTCAAGGCCGGATCGAGATAGCTCATCTGGCCGTCCATCAGCGCCATGTGCTTGTCGAGACCATTGATGCGCAGGTTCATCTGGTCGAACCAGCCGGCGGCAGGCCAGAGCTCCTTCGTACCGATGGCGATCGGCGTTAGGCCGGCGCCCTTCGCCTTATCGCAATAGGCGGAAAATTCATCTGCCGTCGTCGGCACCGTCAGTCCGTTCTGGTCGAAGACGTCCTTGCGATAGAACTGCCCCCAGAGCGTGCCACCGGTCGGCAGGCCATATTGCTTGTTGTCGACTGTGACGGCGCCGGTGCTGGCACCGAGCACGTCCTTGTACTTTTCCTTCTCGAACAGATCAGAAATGTCGTCGAAGAGGCCGCGCTTGACGAAGGCGCGCATGCGGTTGCCTGAAAACCAGAAGCAGACATCAGGCGCGCCGGCAGTCAGATAGTTGCGGATCGCGGTCTTGTGGGCCTCGTGGTCCATATTGTTGATGACGACCTTGGTCCCGGCCTGCTTGCCGAAGTCTTCTGCGATCTTTTTCAGGGCCTCGAGCGCCTTGCCGTTGCTTTCGGCCGAAATCACATTGATTTCCTGGGCCTGGGCAATGGCCGGAATCGGAAAACTGCCTGCGACCGCGGCGGCGGACATGACGCCGGCGCTCTTCAAAAAGGTTCGTCTTGTGGTCGATGTAAAATGCTTGGAAAATGCCATTGAATTCCTCCCAGTTGAGCTGATCAACACGTCCCGGCGTCCGTCCTCCAAAACGGAGACGCCGGGCATTCAACGTGCCGACCGCTTCATTCCGAGTTGATCGACAGGGCAAATTTATGCATAGATCAGACAGGGTCGCAATAGTTTATTTAAAAAATAAAGGAACTCTGCCGTGAAGCTCAAAAGTGACCAGACGACCGCCAGGGCCATGAACCGCCGTCTGATCCTGAACCTGCTCAGACAAGACGGGCCAAAGAGCCGCGCAGAACTCGCGACGATAACTCAGCTCAGTCCTGCCGCCGTTACGTTTGTTGTCGCAGATCTGATGGGAGAAGGTGTTGTCATCGAGGGAAAGGCAGTCTCCGGTTCTACCGGCCGTCGACCGACACCGGTGCAAATTGACTACGATCATGCGGTGGCGATCGGCTTTAAGCTGATGGCCGATACTGTGGAGTGCGTTGCAACTGATCTCGCGACAAACCCTATCGCCGCGATCCGCATCCCGATGCCAAGCAAGGCACCCGATGATGTCGCCGATCTACTGGCGGTGACGGTGCCGCGGCTGATCGGGCTTGCCGAACGCCCGCAAGCAAAAATCGCCGGCATCGGCATATCGATGCCGGGTGTCATCAATCACGAACAGACGATCTGCGTCAGAAGCCATCGGTTCAACTGGGACAACGTCCCCCTCGCCTCGCTGCTTGCCCGGCGAGTCAACGTCCCCGTCTGGCTGGAGGACGACACGAATGCCTATGCGATCGCCCAGCAGCTTTTCGGTCTTGGACGCCAGCATCGCAACATGGCGGTGCTGGCGGTCGGCGTCGGCATAAGCTGCGCCCTCGTCATCGAGGGAAAGCTCTATCGCGGTGCCAATGGCGCGGCCGGCAAATTTGGCCACACGCTTTTTGAAGAAAACGGGCGACTTTGCGAGTGTGGCAAGCGCGGCTGTCTGATGGCCTATCATTCCGAAGCATCGATCCTGCGACGATGGAAAGAGGCAAGAGGCGGAGGCGAGGACCTCGGCGCACCCGAATTGCGCCAGGCACTGGTTGCCGAGGATCCGGCCGCGGTTGCCATTGTCGGGGAGGCTGGCCGCGGGATCGGCACGGCGCTCGCAAACCTCGTCAACGTCACCGACCCGGAAGTGATTGTCGCTGGAGGCGAAGCGGTTTCGCTCGGAGAATATTTCCTGGCGCCGTTACGTGAAGCCTTTTCGCTGCGCACCTTTCGCAGCCCCCCTCCAATCCTTCCGGACTGGGAGGATAATTCGTGGGCGAGAGGTGCCGCTGCGCTCGTCACGCAGCGAATGTTCGACTTCGAGTCGTCCGGCGGCATTACCGGTATCGGCGAGAATGGATACGGACCAGCGCGGGCATCGTAGGGGAAAGTTCCCGAATGAGGACGGGCGATGATGCCCGTCTACATCTGCTGAGCGAGTTCGGCACGGTGGCCGCGATCAACGAGCGCCAGATATTATAGGAATCCGATTATGGATTCCCTGCAGCAGCCTAATAATGTCTTAATTTGTACTTTGACTTGTTGTTGTAGTCGCGGAAGACATATTTCGTTCATGGAGTTTTAGGGATTCAATGGGGACGATCATTCTTAAGCAAAGCGGCAGTAACTATTTTGGAGAGTTTGTCGATAATACTACTTTCACCGGCGGATCTTTTGATACTTCGCTCGTAATAGGTTCTTTCGACACATCGTTGGGACTTACTCTCGCCTTCGTCGGCGTCAACAAGGCCTTCTTCGACCATAGCGATATCCTGATCCAGCTCGCTCTTGGTCTGAGGAATGCAGCAGTTACCGTATTGGAAACGGCCGGCTTTTGCCGGCCGTTTCTGTGGGACGGGGCAGTCAGCCGCGCAGAGCCTCACGGCCAAAACGGCGCCTCAATCCGGCAAACTTGAGGTGCTGGAAGCAAAAGCATTCGAGACGCTAGGGCTCTCACCGGACCGGACGCGACGCCGGACGAAATCAAAAGTCGCTACAAGCAGAAACTCAAGATGCACGATCCCGAAGCAAACGACGGCGACCGCCTCCGAGGAAGCTCTCCAGGCTACAGTCGATGCCCATGAGATCCTGAAGCTGAATGGCTCGCCATCTGAACTGCCAGGACGGAGGGCTTAACGATGCCGCCGACTGATTGAGCGCGATGCGAACCGTGCAACCGTGGTGACGAGTGACGCGCCCGGTGAAGGCAAGCTCAGGAACAGGCATCCGTATATTTTGCGGTCTCATTGGCATCAGACAATGCCGGCCTCTGTCTTCGGCGTGATAATGAGCGAGCTGCCGGCAAGCTCGACATCAAAACCCGTCGCTTCGGCTGCCGCGCCGGTGAACTTTACAGTCACCGCATCATCACTCCCCGGAAATTTTACAGACACTGTACCGTCATCGTTTTTCGCAACCGAGATGTCACTTTCGCTCAGCGCAGCACCGTCAATCCCGTTACGTCGTATTTCGAGTGTCCCGTTGATTTCGACGAGGTCATAGCCATCGCCTTCGAACATATCGACGGTGGCCCGCCCTCCGGGTGTGTCAAGAATAAGATGATCGTTTCCTTTCCCCCCGGAGATATAGGTGGCAGTAGCAGCGATGTGTATCGTGTCGTCGCCGTGGCCGCCGTCGATGAATGCGGCGCTCAGGGATCGAATCGTCATGTCGTCGTCCCCTTCCCCGCCATCGACGTACCAAACCGTGTCCTGGGCCTCGACGAAGACTTTGTCATTGCCATCACCACCATCTGCGATGAACACATCGTTTTCGCTTCGAAGGTAGATCTCATCGTCGCCGTCTCCGCCTTCAGTGCGATTGATCCCGGACATGCCCCAGTCGATGCCTGATGCGTTCGATATGAAGATCCTATCGTTGCCCGATCCGCCTTCGGTGCGATCGACGCTTCCGTTACCGGAAATGACGAGGACGTCATCGCCCTCGCCACCTTC
This sequence comes from Rhizobium sp. BK379, assembly GCF_014193955.1. Classification (NCBI taxonomy): domain Bacteria; kingdom Pseudomonadati; phylum Pseudomonadota; class Alphaproteobacteria; order Hyphomicrobiales; family Rhizobiaceae; genus Rhizobium; species Rhizobium sp. BK379. Next base: position 282,681 of record NZ_JACIAD010000010.1, on the reverse strand, counting down.
CGTTCGGTCAATCAGGCCATGACTACTGACGTTGATGATGTCCTTGCCCGCTTCGCCCCGAACGAGGTCCACGGACGGCACCAACATGCCGTCAGAAAAAGCGTATAGGCCCGACGTCTTGACGGTGATGCGATCGTCGCCGGCACCGGCCTGCACCGTGGCCCAGGCCGCCTCTACCGATATCGTGTCATTGCCGGAGCCGGTCTGGACCGACGCCTTTCCGCCATCGATACGCACTGTAACGTCGGCATTGCCGAGGGCATCGAGGATGATGCGCAAGAATCGTGTCTTGGTGTCGCCGATGGCGAGATCCAGCGCCAGATTCGGCAACGTTGTCGTCGACACGGCGATAGAGTCAGGGTCGCGATCGGTCGATGCCTGCAGGAGTTTCAAGGCATATTCCTGTTGGCTCGCAATCTTCGCATCAATCCGGTTGTCCATCATGTGTCGGCTCCATGTGCGATCAATCTGAAGATGTGGTGCTTCTTCTGGAGAATAAACCCCAGGTCGCTTGCTTGAAGCTGAATTCAACGACCGTTTGCGGCACGACGAACAGGCGCGTCTGCCAATCTTCTGACACCCCTCACCTGCCCGGCCGTGCGAGCGACCGGGCAATATCAATGATATCGTCGCGGCCGGCGGTCGGGTCCTCCCGGTTCCAGGCAACCCCGAGCCCGATCTTGAAATCGATGCCCTTCACCTTCTTGAACTCGCCCCCGGTTCGGCACATCCTGCGTCCATTCGGGCACCAAGCAGATGCCAAGACCGACCGAGACCAGCGACACCAGCGAGAAGGTGTCGTTGCAGGTGTAAGTGACATTGTCGGTCAGATCGTGTTCCTAGAGCACTTCCGCAAAATAGCGTTCGCTGTAGGAGAGGTTCTGACGGGAAAAGGAGATGATCTTCTCGCCTCAAATCCTCGAGATCGATCTCGCTCTTAAATGACAGCGGGCTCTCCTTGGCGACAGCCAACAGATAGCGCTCATAGGCAATCGAGAAGAAACGCAACGAGCCGATATTCTCCACCGGCCGGAAGAAGCCGAGATTGATGCGGCCCTCCTCGATATGGCGGATGAGCCTCTAGATGCGATTGGCAAAAAATCGATCGTCCTTGTCGATAACGAATTTTGTCGTACGTCTATGGATGTGAGGCGAACAAGCAGTTCAAGGGAGAAATCACATGGACACGGGCGAATTGAGACCGGCAACGGAGCTAGCCGCGAAACGCGCAAGCAGGTTCGCAAACGAAACAGCCGACTACGCCAAGGCAAGAATGGCGCTTTTGGCAGAAGAGATCGAAGTTCGGCGGCATCTGACGAGGCTTGCGGAGCAACGCAGGCGGCTGCCTCCCGGCCCGGTCGTCGAAAAGAACTATCGCTTCAAGGACGAGAACGGCAGCGAGACCGGTCTGGCCGAAATGTTCGGACATCACGATACGCTCGTGACTTATTTCTGGATGTTCGGTCCGCAGCGCGAACGACCCTGCCCGATGTGCACAAATTTCCTGGGCGGAGCGAACGGCAACGGCGCCGATGTCAAGCAGCGGGTCGCGTTCAAAATCATCGGTCGCAGCCCGGTCGAGAGGCAGCGCGCGTTCGCAATGGAGCGCGGCTGGCGCGACCTCGATTTCGCTCAGACCGTCGGCGACGACTATGCGAGAGATCTGGGTCTGCTCGACGCCAAGGGCAACGAGTATCCGGGGCTTACCGTCTATCAGAAGGACGGAAACGAAGTCCGCGTGTTCTATAGTTCCGAAATGCCTGCCGAGGCGGCAGATCCCGGACAGGATCCGAGAGGAGCCGTCGACATCGCGCCGCTCTGGAACATTCTGGACATGACGCCAGCCGGTCGCGGTACGAGCTGGTATCCGAAGCTCACCTATTAAGTACTCGCAGTTTGCGCAGTGCGAGCTTCGGCTACGACCCGGCGCGCCTGTCGACCCGAACCGGACCAGCGTGCGAGGGTTCTTTGCCCTCACATAGAGGCTAACCCGTAGCCGTCTTGCCACCGTCGCTTACCGACGCAACGGCCCGACGTTTTTCCATTCATACGGCCCACTGGCGTTACCCTGGCTGGCCTGGTGTGTTGGATGCTTCTTATCGTTCCTGCCGTTTATTTCGCACTCCCGGTTGGGCTTGATCCCGCATGCCAGCATCACTGCGACAGCAGCGCACGCGCCCTCGCGACGACAGGCGCGTCGATCATCTTTCCGTCGAGCGAAATGGCACCCTTGCCGGCTGACCCGGCGATCTCGGCAGCCTCGATGACACGGCGCGCCCAGTCAAGCCTTTCCGGGCTCGGCGAAAAAGCGGCGTTGAGAATGGCAACCGCGGAAGGATGGACGCAGCTCGCTCCATCGAAACCATGGCGCCTGGCCTCCTGCGCCGCGGCGTCGAGCGCTTCGAGATCACCGTAGTCAGCGACCGTCGTAAGCGTGCCGAAGGAGAGCTTGCCCTCCGCCTTTGCCGCCATGTGCACCATTAGCTTCGGCAGGCGCAGTACGTCCGGCAGCGGTTCGGCACCCATGCTGGCCGCCAGATCCTCGCCGCCCGCGGCAAGGGCAAGAACCCGCTGGCAGCCGGCGAAGGAGCGCGCATCGAGCACGGCGGCGGCATCCTCGATGAGCGGCACGAACCACGTCTGCTCGCGGCCGAGTTGGCGCTCCAATGTCTGCAGGTGATAGGCAAGAAGATGCAGGCGGCTGAGCGAGCGCGTCTTGGCGACGTAAAGGCCGAAGGCGCCGGCCCGGCAGGCGGCCTCGGCGTCCGGCATCTGCAATTCGGGTTCGGAATTGATGCGGACGAAGACAACAGCGCCATTGCGCCCGACGGAGGCGACGGCCTCGGTCAGCCTCGCGCGGGCGGCCTCCTTCTCGGCGGGTGCGACTGAATCCTCCAGATCAAGAATGATCGCGTCCGCCCCCCGCTCATGCGCCTTGGCGATGAACCGGTCGGAGGAGGCGGGCACATAGAGGAGCGAACGAAATCTCATGCGCCACTTCCCTTCACGATGGCGTCGATCGCAGCGGCGTCGAGGCCGGCTTCGGCAAGCACTTCCGCCGTATGCTGACCAAGTGACGGTGCCGGCCGGCGCCAGACGCCTGGTGTCGCGGAAAGACGGGGAACGATATTGTGCATCGGCAGGCTGCCAAATTCGGCATCTTCGGCATCGACGATGATCTCGCGTCCGGAAAAATGCTCGTCTTCGGCCGCATCGGCGATGCTGTAGATCGGGCCGACGGTGGCGCCGGCATCGCGCATGATCTGCAATGCCTCGTCATGATCATGCCCGGCAAACCAGCCGCCCACGGCCTCATCCACCAGCGCGCGATTGTTCACGCGCGCCGAATTGGTGGCAAAGCGCGGATCCTCGTTCATGTCGCTGCGGCCGATAATGTCGAAGATGCGGCGGGCGACCTGCGGTGTCGATCCCGACAGCGCCACATATTTACCGTCGCGGCAGCGGTAGACATTGCGGGGAGCGGCGGTGTTCGAGGCGCTGCCGACGCGTTCCTTGACCTTGCCGGTGACCTTGTAGATCGCCGCTTCCGGCCCGAGCACCGAAAACATCGGCTCCAGCAGCGAGAGATCGATCACCTGGCCGCGCGACTGGCCGCGGTCGCGGGCAAACAGCGCCGTGACGGTCGCCGAACTGCCGTAGACGCCGGCGATCATGTCGGCAAGTGCAAGCGGCGGCAGCACCGGTTCGCGATCGGGAAAGCCGGTGCGATAGGCAAAGCCGCTCATGCCCTCGACGATCGTTCCGAAGCCGGGAAATTGCGCATAAGGCCCTGTCTGGCCGAAGCCGGAAATGCGCACGATGACGAGATCGGGATTGCGGGCATGGAGGACGTCAGGGGCAAGCCCCATTTCTTCCAGCGTGCCGGGACGATAATTCTCGATGAAGACGTCGGCCGTTTCGATCAGCGCCCAGAGCGCGTCCATGGCCGGTTTCTCGCGCAGGTTCAGCATTACCGAGCGCTTGTTGCGGCTATAGGTCTTCCAGTAGAGCGAGTGGCCATCATCCTTCCAGTCGCGCAGCGGATCGCCTGACGGCGGCTCGATCTTCACCACATCCGCGCCGAAATCGGCAAGCTGCAGCGACAGCATGTTGCCGGCGACGAGACGGGAGAGGTCGAGCACGCGGATACCGGCGAGCGGGCCTTTCGCTGCAGGGTCGAACTGTCTTTGGGAATGTCCGGTCATCGGATGCGCTCGCCGGTCGCCCTGTCGAAGAGCAGCACCTTGTCGATATCGATCGACAGCTTCACATCCTGCCCGGCCGAGAGCAGCCGACCGCCGTGAACGACGACTGAAATGTCTTCGCCCCCCATGTCGACCACGAGTTCCTGGTCCTCGCCGGTCGGCTCGACGAGGCTGATCCGGCCGGGCACCCCATCCGTGGCAAGCGTGATATGTTGCGGGCGGATGCCGTAGACGATTTCCGTTCCCGGCCGCAGCGGGTTTGTCAGCGGCAGGGCGACGCCGCTTGCCGTCATGGCCGCCCCTTGTCCCATCGTCGCCGGGATCAGGTTGATCTCCGGAGAGCCGATGAAGCCGGCTACGAAGAGATTGGCGGGGTCGTTGTAGAGCGTCAGCGGCGCGCCGACCTGTTCCACCTTACCGCCGTTCAGCACGACGATCTTGTCGGCCATGGTCATTGCCTCGGTCTGGTCGTGGGTGACGTAGACCGTGGTCTTGCCGAGGCGCTGGTGCAGCTTCTTGATTTCGCTGCGCATCTTGACGCGCAGCTTGGCATCAAGATTGGAGAGCGGTTCGTCGAACAGGAAGGCGCGCGGATCGCGCACGATGGCGCGACCCATGGCGACACGCTGGCGCTGACCGCCCGAAAGCTCGCGCGGCAGGCGGTCCAGCAGGTTTTCAAGGCCGAGGATGCCGGCAGCCTCCTCGACCCGTTTGCGGATTTCCGCCTTCGGGGCGCCGGCGAGCTTCAGGGCGAAGCTCATGTTTTCGGCGACCTTCATGTGCGGATAGAGCGCATAGGACTGGAAGACCATGGCGATATCGCGCTCCTTGGCCGGCATGTCGTTGACGACCTTGCCGCCGATGGTGATCTCGCCGGCGGAAATATCCTCCAGTCCGGCAATCATGCGCAGCAACGTGGACTTGCCGCAGCCCGAGGGGCCGACGAGCACGACGAATTCGCCGTCGCCCATATCGAGCGAGACGTCGTTGAGCACGGCAACGCTGCCGTAGCTCTTGCCGACATTCCTGAGTTCGATCTCCGACATGTTCTTCCTCCCCTTGGCGTTACAGCTCGACGATCTCGAGCCGGCCGATCGACATGCGGCCAGCCGATGCCATGCGCAGGCCCGCCATGCCGTAGCCGAATGTCTGATCCTCGGCTTCGAGAACCAGGCTGCCGTCGATCGACAGGGCGAGCCTGTCGCCGGTGACCGTCAGATTGACCTGATAGTCCCGGCCGTATTCCGCCTTGAAGGGCGCCCGCGCCAGGATGGTCGTGCCGTGGTTTTCGGCCAGGATCACCGCTTCGCCATTCTGGAAACCGCCGGCATAGAAGCGGCTGGTCCCTTGCGCGCGGGCCACCACAAGATGCGAAGCGCCGGAGAGCGGTCTCAAATCCGTGTTGACGCTCACATCCCGCAGATAGGCATTGCCGGTCCAGGCATCGGCGTCACTTGCCGTGTGGGCGTGGATGCGGCCCTGCTGCAGGCTCCAGTGGCCGCGGTTCCAGGTGAAGCGGGTGATGCCGCCCCATTCCAGCACTTCCTTGGCCGGGTCGATCACGGTGCGGCCCTCGCCGGAGACGGAGAATTCCGAGAGGAAGAGACGGCCGAGGAATTTCAGGCGGCCGAAATATTCGACGAGGATGCCGATTTCGTCGATCGCCTCGCTCTTGCCATCGGGAATGGTGAATTCATAGTCCTGCCAGCCCTCGGAAGAGGGAACGTGCCAGGCGCCGGTCTCCTCGATCGTGCCGGTCATGGCGCGGCGGACATAGGGGGCGACGCGCAGATGGCCGTCGCCATTCCACGGGTCGAGCCAGAGCTTGAACCTGACCGTCTGGCCGTCATCGGCAAGCGGCGTGAACATCGGCCGGTAGCGCTCGTCGTCGAAATCGGCTCGGCGATAGAAAGGCTTCCAGAAGATACGGCCGCCCTGCCCGCGCTCCAGCCGGTCGAGCAGGATTTCCAGCGAGCCCCTGGCATCGTCCGTATGGCGCTCGTTCGAAGCCTTGACGGCGATCTGGTTGAAGGGCTCGGTGCGGAAAGCGTGGGTGGCACCCGGCGCATCGAAATCGAAGCGCACGCCGCGGCGCTCGAAATCCTCGACCCAGAGCGCCGGCGGCTCCTTGCCCTGCAGGCGCAGGGCAAGCACGGTCAGTTCGCGGGCGAAGGAGGGAATATCAACGACATTGATCGTGCCGGTCACGCCGGAGGCGACGACGAAATCGTTGATCGGCTTGCGGTACTTGTCCCAGCCCGGCTGGACCTGCTGAAAGGTGCCGACGATCGCGCCGGCATTGCCGGCATTGCAGTCGGTATCCCAGCCGGCCATGGTGGCGATCTCGGCGGTGCGCGGCAGGTCGCCCTGGCCGTAGATCAGCGCCATGAAGACGACGCCGGCATTCGGAATGATATGGCAGACGCCGGGATAGCGATCATAACCCCATTCGGCCGTCAGCATGTCGCGGCAGGCGCGCCAGTCACCGGGATTGTCCTTGTGGAAGGCGAGGACGGCACGGGCGACGCGGGCGTAGAGTGAGCTTGCTGGGATCGTCGAAAGGCCGGTTTCGATAATCTCCTCGATGCTCTTGGCGACGAAGGCCTGGGCGATGGCGGCAGCGCAGAAACGGGCGCCGTTCAGCCCCTCGCCGTCATGGGCGACACTTGCCGCACGCGCGGAGGCATCGGCCGCCTTTTCAGGTTCACCCGGATGGATCCAGCCCCAGCTGTCGATGAAAATCTGGCCGCCGATCTGTTCGGCAACGGTCGTGCCGTTCTGGGCGATGGAACCCGACTGCGGAGCGGGAATGCCGGCGCGCAGGTTCTGGTAGGCGGTGTGTTCGGTGGAATTGCCAAAGCCGCCCCACCAGTACATGCCGTGCTCTTCGGCCGCGTAGTTCAGCCAGGTCTTGCCGACATCCTCGGCGGTGGCGCCGAGCCCGTAATCGCGCAGCGCGCGGATGAAATAAACAGGCCCGTTGGTATCGTCATCGGCGGCGAAATTCTTGAAATCGCGCAGATATTCGGTGACCTCGCCATAGGTGCCGCGAATGCGGTCATAGCTCCAGATCGTGGGCTCGACAGGGGCGCCGAGGCGCACGCCGATCGCCTTGCCGATGAAACCGGAATAAATGCGTTCGAAAATCTCTGTTGTGTTCAACATCGTCCTGTCCAAAATTTATAGGCGTTCAAGCTGGGTTTGATCCGCAAGGCCGAGGAGCCCCTTGCGCGCCCTGATCTTGGCGGCATCGCGCGCGTGCTCGGCCGTCTGGATCGCGATGACCGTTTCGGTGAAGGCATCGGCAGACGTGAAGAGATCAAGCCTGTTGACCCGGTCGAGCTGTGCGGCAGCGGCCGCGTCGATCACGCTTTCACCGTGCAGCGCGCCGAGGATCGCGCCGGCCATGACGCCGATCGAATCCGTGTCGCGGCCGGAATTGATGCCGTCCTGAATGGTCTTGTAGAAATCGCCATCGTTGAGGATGGCAAAACCGAGCGCCAGCGGCAGTTCCTCGATCGCGTTGAGCCGTGACGGCTGATAGGCGTCCGAGGCAATGCCGGCCTTCTGCGCGGTGTGATTGACATTGTCACCCATCGGCGAATAGCGCGCGATGATCTTGTGGAACTCTTCGACCACGGTCTTGTAGTCGGCGTGTTTGAGGATGCGGGCGGCATCGACGATATCGGCGATGGCAGCGCGCGTGCCATCCTTGGCCACGGCGAGCGCTTCATCGATGACGGCATCGAGCGTCGTGCCCGGCACGAAAGCGGCGGCGATTGCGGCGGCCAGCACGCCGGCGGCTTCGAGGCCGAAGCTCTGCTGGTGGCCGGAGGCAAAGGCGATCGCCTCGTCATAGGCAGCCTTTGGATTGCAGGCATTCACGACGCCGACGGGCGCGATATACATGGCCGCACCACAATTGACCATATTGCCGATCCCGCCCTGGCGCGGATCGCAATTGGACAGCTGGTGGCGCTGGAAGATCCATTTTTCGGGATAGAAAAGGCGCTCGATCAGCATCGCCTCGCGCTGCAGTTCCGGCACCCAGCGCGGCGTCCAGGCAATCTCGCGCACCATGCCGGAGGCCATATCCCAGGCATCGACATGGCGCTTGACGTCGCCATAGATCGACATGAGGCAGAGCGTCATCAGCGTATCGTCGGTGACGATGCCGCTGCCGCGCACCCGGCCGTTGCGGGCCGTCTCGCTCTGGCTCATGCGGTGCCATTCGGTATCGAGCGAGGTGACCCTGCCGTAACGCTCGCGGATTTCGGCAGCGGAGAGTTTTTCGACCGGCGCCCCGAGGGCGTCGCCATAGGCGACGCCAAAGAGAAGCGCACGGACTCGTCCCTTGAGGGAGAGCCCCTTTGCATCATTTGCCATTCAGTACCGTCCTTGCATATTCGGTCATGTGTTCGCCGCCGGCACTGTTCCATTCGGACACGAACTGGTCCCACTGATCCATCTTGGCTTCGCCGGAGATGAACTTGTAGACCCAGGCCCGGTAGACATTTTCCGTGGCGTCGATGTCGGTGGCGTAGTCTGCGGGCCAGACGAAGGCATTGTCCGGCTTGAAGTTGGCGGCGATCGTCTTCAGCGAGCCCTGCGCGGCGTCGCTCATCCACTGCACCGGCGGCTGCCAGTTGGCGGCGACGAGGAAGCGGGCATACCAGGTGGCGATCTTGTCGGTCGTCTTGATGGTATTGCCGTCCTTCGTGTACTGCTCACCCTCGAAGCCGAGGCGTTCGATCTCCTGGCCCTCGGGGCTGGCGATGAAGTCGAGCAGCTTGACGACCTCTTCCTTGTGCTCGGAGGTCGTGGCGATGGCGAGACCGCGCGCTTCCTTGGAAACGTCGAGCGCGATCAGCCCCTGGCCGGCCGGCCCCTTGGGCGGCGCAAGCAGCGTCAGCGTCGGGTTCTGGTCGGGATGGGCCTGGCGCATCTTGCCGCCATAGATATCGATGACCTCGGCGGACGAGCCGAAGACCACGCCGGCGCGGCCGGAATAGAACTTGTCTTCCTTCACGTCCCACTTGGTGGTGATGTATTCCGGATCGTAGAGGCCCTTCTCCTTCAGCGAGGCGTAGAAGGCGATCTTGTCCTTCTCCTGCTTGGAGGTGCGCGCCGCGATCCACTCACCGGCGTCGTTCTTCATCCAGGTGCCGGTCACGCCGAAAGCCTGGTTGAAGATGGAATCGAGTTCCTGCGTATTGTCGGCGGTCGTCACACCATAGGTGTCGGCCTTGCCGTTGCCGTCGAAATCGCCGTCCTTGATCGCCGTGAAGAGCTTGACGTAGTCATCGACCGTCTGCGGGGCAGCGACACCGCTCTTGGCGAGCCAGTCGGTGCGGATGACCGGCTGGGGAATGCGCGGCGGATAGACGTAGAGCAGGTAGGGATAGTTCTTCAGGCGCTCGACATTGTGCGGGAAGAGCGCGTCCTTCAGATAGGTCGTCTTCGGCAGCCAGTTGTTCCAGTCTTCGAGAACACCCTGTTCGGCCATCTTGGCGTCGCCGCCCTGGAAATAGATGAGATCGGGAATATCGCCGGAGAGCAGCATGGCGCTCAGCTTGTCGGCATAACCCGAAGACGGCAGGTCGACGATCTGGATGTGGATGTCGGTGCCCTTGGCCTTCAGCGCCTCCTCGTATTTCTTCACGAGCTTGACGTCATCAGGATTGGTGGTCAGCAGATCCTTGGAAACGACGCGGATCGTCACCGGATCGGCAAGAGCGGGAATGGCGGTTCCCGCCGTCAGCGCCATGACTGTCATGGCCCCCAGAAGCATTCTCCCAAGCATGATTTCCTCCTTATATGCTTTGGTTTCGTGTCTCAGCCCTTCAGCGCACCGCTCATGGTGCCCTTGGTGAAGAACTTGAGAATGAGTGGATAGATCGCCAGGATCGGCACGATGGTGAGCAGGATCATGCCCGCCTTCAGCGCGCGGATATTGATCTGGCTGGCGCCGGTGTAATTGTTGGAATTATCGACGCCGACCATGGCGAGCTTGTCGCCCTCGACGACGAACTGGCGCAGCACCACCTGCAGCGGCCATTTCGACTGGTCGTTGAGATAGATCATCGCCCGGAAGAACTCGTTCCAGTGGAAGACGAAATAGAAGAGCGCGATGGTGGCAAGCGCCGACTTGGCGAGCGGCAGCGCCACATACCAAAAGATCTGGAAGGGATTGGCGCCGTCGAGCTCGGAGGCCTCAAGCAGTTCCTTCGGTACTTCCTCGAAGAAGCGGATCAGGATGATCAGGTACCAGGCATTGACCAGCTTGAAGAGGATGACCGACCAGTAGCTGTCGAGCAGGCCGAGGCGCTTGTTGACGAGGTAGTCAGGAATGATGCCGGGATCGAAGACGATCGTGACCAGCATGAGAACGAAGATGACCCGCCGCCCGGGCAGGCCGGGACGCGACAGCGCCCAGGCCATCAGCGCCGTCAGGATGACGCCGAGGAAGCTGCTGACGAGCGTGATGAAGATCGAATTGACGACACCGCGCAGCACCGCCGGGTTGTTCAGAAGCAAGCTCCAGACATCGGTCGAGAAGCCGTTTGGCAGCACGGTCAGCCCGCTCATGCCGGCGACCTCGCTCGGATCGGAGAGCGAGATGGCAAGCAGGTTGAGGAGCGGCTGCACGGTCAGCACGACGAGGAAGAGCAGCGTCGAGACGATGATCGCATATTCGGCGCGTTCGAGCGGCGTGCGGCGGATATTGAGGGCGGCCATTACCACACTCCCTTGCCGGTCAGGCGTTTGGAGAGGAGGTGCGCGCCGACGATCATCAGCATGCCGAGCACGGCCTTGAAGAGCCCTGCTGCCGTCGCCAGCGAATATTCGCCGGTCTGCAGGCCGATGCGGTAGACATAGGTATCGATGATATCGATCTTGCTGCGCACGACGTCATTGGAGAAATTGATGACCTGATTGAGGTCGGCATTGAGGAACATGCCGGCATTCAGGATGAAGAGCGTCGCGATCGTCGGCACGATGCCGGGGATGGTGACGTAGCGGATCTTCTGCCAGCGATTGGCGCCGTCGATCTCGGCGGCGGCATAAAGCTCCTGGTCGATGGCGATGATGGCGGCGAGATAGAGCAGGCTGTCCCAGCCGGCCGAGCGCCAGATTTCCGAGAAGACCAGAACCCAGCGGATCGAGCCCGTATCGGTCATGAAGGAGACCGGCTGCATGCCGAAGACGCCGAGCACGTCGTTGACCGCGCCATCGCTTGGCGAGAGCACGGCGATGAAGACGCCCGCTATGACCACCCAGGAGAGGAAATGCGGCAGGTAGATCGCCGACTGGATGAACTTGCGCAGGGAACCGCCACGGATTTCATTCAGCAGCAGCGCCACGACGATCGGCACCGGAAAGACGAAGATGATCTTCAGCGTCGAGATGATCAGCGTATTGGCGAGCACCTGCCAGAAGATCGCCGAGGCAAACAGCGTCTGGAAATGCTTGAGGCCGACCCAGAGGTTCGGGCCGATGATGCGCAGCTGCTCGAAGGCGATCTTGGCTTCCCAGATCGGCAGGTAATGGAAGATGAGAAAGAAGACGAGGCCGGGCGCCATCATCACATAATAGGGCCACCATTGGCGGATGCCCTTGCCGAGTCGGCTTCGACGAACTGCGGGAACGTTCCCACTTTTGGACGTCGAAAGTGACATCGGCATATTGTTGCTTACGGTCATAGCATTACCTCCCTGCCGCCACCCTGATGGGTGCCGGAACCGACAGATCGGCGAGTGATCCTCGCTCTATGAGCCGGCATGGCATATAGACCCGGCCGTGTTCGGGACGGCCGGCAATTTCATCGAGCAGACATTCGACGGCGCGAACGCCGATCAGCCGCCCGGGCTTTTCAATCGTGGTCAGGCCCGGCCAGGAAAAGGCGCCGGCCGGAATGCCGTCGAAACCGAGGATCGAGACATCTTCCGGGCAGCGCAGGCCGGCTTCGCGCACCGCCATCATGGCGCCGAGCGCCATCAGGTCGTTGGCGGCAAAGACGGCCAGATGCCCGGGGCCTCTCCTCGCCAGCAGCCGGGCCATGCCCTGCCGCCCGCCTTCGACCGTATATTCGGCCTCCTCGATCGGCAGCAGAGCCGGATCGAAATCACGCTCGACGCAATGTTCGTGCACCGTGCGCAGGAAACGGGCCCGCGCCAGGCGCGAACGCGGTCCGAGCAGCAGCGCAGGCGCCGCATGGCCGCGCGCCGTCAAGACATCCATGCCGAGACGCACCGCCTGGGGAATATCGGAGCCGACGCTCGACGTATCGGGAAAGCGCTCGGCGCTGGAGCCGATCAGCACGAAAGGCAGGCCGAAACGCCCGAGATCGTCGAAACTGTCGGCCACCGGATTGATGATGGCGCCATCGACACGGGCGCGGCGCAGCGCCCGCAGATGCCGCGCTTCCTTCTCCGCATCCCAGTCGGAGGAAAAGACCAGAAGCGAGATATCTTCCTTCGCCGCCCGGTCCTGAGCGCCACGCGCGACTTCAGCCCAGAATGGGTTGGTAATATCGGGAATGACGATGCCGAGCAGGCCGCTGCGCCCGGAGCGCATGCCGACGGCGAGATGATTGGGCTCGTAGCCGGTGGCGGCGACCGCCTTCAGCACACTGTCGCGCGCCTCATCGGAAATCCGCCCCGAACCGGCCAGCACGCGCGCAACGGTGCTCTTGGAAACACCGGCCCGCTCTGCCACATCGATAATGGTTGCCCTCCGCAGAGGCTTCTTCTCCATCGGCCTCCTCCATTCGCGCGACAGCAACACGGCCATGAGCCGATATGTGGGAACGTTACCACAAAAATTGAGATTTGCAATGCCGAGGACCACCAATAGGACAAAGACGGCAATTGCATTCACCAGGATTGCCGCAGCGTCTGCCCACCCGCGAAGCGGCACGTAGTCATTCAAATCACTTGAAGGCCGTGAGATACTCATCTCCCGGCCTTTCCTCATCAATGCCCGGCTATACGGCGACACCGGCCTTTAGACTTGTGAGGAGGGTGACAAGCGCCTCGGCTCCCGCGGTCGACGATGCCGGATTTTGTCCCGTGATCAGCCTGCCATCAGTGATCGCGAAGCTCTCCCAGTTTGCCTTCTTCTCGTAAAGACCACCGAGCCGCTTGAGTTCGTCCTCAACCAGGAACGGTACGACCTTCGTGAGTTGCACTTCTTCTTCCTCACCGTTGGTGAAGCCGGTCACCCGCTTGCCCTTGACAATCGGAGCGCCCTTATAGGTTACGCGGTGCAAGACGGCGGGCGCGTGGCAGACAGCCGCAACGGGCTTACCGTTGTTGTAGAAGGACTCGATCAACTTGATGGACACGGGGTTGTCAACCAGATCCCACATGGGACCGTGACCGCCAGGATAGAAGATAGCGTCGAAATCGTCAGAGCGCACGTCACTTAACCTGGTGGTGGTCGCGAACACCCTTTGCGCTGCCTCGTCGTGCTTGAACCGCGTCATGGCAGGCGTCTGGTTCTCTGGCAGATCGCTCTTCGGGTCGATCGGCGGTTGACCGCCCTTGGGTGACGCCAGCGTCAAATCGACTCCGGCGTCGCGAAAGACATAGTACGGGGCGGCGCCCTCTTCGAGCCAGAAGCCTGTCTTGCGCCCTGTGCTTCCGAGTATGTCATGAGAGGTGAATACCATGAGGATCTTCATTGTTCAGCTCCATCCAGTTCTGTCCAACAGCAGAATAGCTGCACACAAGGACTACTGAGGATCGAGGCATTTCACACTTGGACCATGGTATCGCCGACACGTTGGTATTGGTATGTCCGGCGAGGAGGGTGTCGACGGTTATCAGCCGAAGCGACTGACGGGGAACCGTGACGACCCTTCTATTCACTATCCCAATGCGTGACGAGAAGGCGCCTGTTTATCAACTGGGCCTTCGCATGAACGGAAGCAATCAGCGCGCCCGTCATTGCTAGGTGCGCGCGTATGTCCGCAACAACACTGTTGGCCGCCAGCGGGCAGCAACGATCGATACCTTAGTTCACTTACCGCGAGCGATTGAACCGCCTACCTCTGACGCGTCGCCCTCATTCTGGCTGGGCAAAAATTCGGAACAGGCAAAGGCTCTCGAGCTCCCAATCTCGACTGAAGCGCCTGCTGCTCTCGCAGGACTGCGGGGCCGGCTGCGCGCCCGGTGCTCGTTGTGTTCCGTTGGATCCTCGTATCATTATATTCTGGAGGAATTGGAATGAGATCTCGTCCAACAGCAATGTTCGTAGCGGCTGCTCTGTTTGCTATGCCGGGAAGCGCGATGCTGGCAGAAGACGGCGCCGCACCAAAAGGGACAATAGATAAGCTGTACCACATTGACTGTGGTCACTCTCTGGCGAACGACGAGTCTGTCTGGACGCCCGGTCAGAACGTAGGCAAGTCCATCGAATTCTCATCGACGTGCTATCTGATAAAGCACGGCTCAGATATACTCATCTGGGACACCGGGGTGCCTGAAGCCACCATTGACGATCCAAACGGCTGGTCCACACTTCCCAGTCTCATCGTCTACCATCTTGACAAGACGATATCGTCGCAGCTCGCGCAGATCGGGCTGACCCCGGCAGATGTAAAATACGTCCTTGTTTCACACACGCACGGCGATCATATCGGAAATATCGGCCTGTTCCCGGACGCCACCGTTGTTATGCAGAAGGCGGAGTACGACTGGATAAACTCGCCTCCCCCGGCTGATCCCAACATCAACACGCTTGTAATCCTTGCAAGGAAGTTGCTTGGCCAACCTCGGCGATTAGAACTTGTCACTGGTGACATCGACTTTTTTCGCGATGGAAGCGTCAGGCTCATTTCAACGCCTGGCCATACTCCCGGCAGCCAGTCACTCATGGTTCACCTGGCCAAGACAGGGTACGTGGTTCTCTCGGGCGACGTCGTGCATTTCGAGAGCAATTTCGAACATGACATCGTTCCCGCACTCAACGTCGACAAAGCAAAGTCGATCGCCTCGATGGATCGTGTGCGGGAATTGATGAAGCAGTACAATGCGACGATGTTCATAAACCACGATAAACGGCAGACGGATACATTGAAGGTTCTTCCGGACTTTTACGACTGAAGAACAGCGATTCCGCTTATCCCGCGCAGATTGATCA
Source organism: Rhizobium sp. BK379 (assembly GCF_014193955.1). Lineage (NCBI taxonomy): Bacteria > Pseudomonadati > Pseudomonadota > Alphaproteobacteria > Hyphomicrobiales > Rhizobiaceae > Rhizobium > Rhizobium sp. BK379. The sequence goes on along the minus strand of NZ_JACIAD010000010.1, from coordinate 267,331 downwards.
GCAATGGCCGCGGGCGACCGGAGGCACGTCCGGCGTCCATCCTCTGTACTTGGACATGATCCCGCCCCCGCACGATGGTGATCTCCCTACATTTCGCATGACCGGGATACCACTCATCGCCCAGTGTCACACATCGAACTTGGCGGCACACTGTGGAGCATCTGACTCAATGGTGAAGTGTCATTTGCACTCGGTATGTCAACACCCACGCTTGTATCGCGCATTTCCAGGCGCGGAGGTGGTCTTCGACGTGACAAACGGTGGCGTGCCTTTGAGCCTTGCTGACCGCTACCGTCCCAGGTCAGCAAACGCGCGGTATGAGCGGTCTTAGTATCTTGCTCTGAGGACTTCCTGAAGCCGCTCCCGGCTCGGAACTCCGGTCTGGAGCCAGCGAATAATATCCCGTGCCACGGCCTCCGCTTCCTCGCTTTTTCTGTTGCAACGTCGAGCTTCGCAGTACTCCTTCAGGACGTCTGCGGCCAACGACACCTCCTCCGGCATGAGCGGGCGAAGACACGGCCTATCGATTGGGCTTGGCATGATTGTTTTTCCCTTGGCAGCTCAAACTGGGTCCGACACAGCGGCGGTCGCTCCGGAACCAACGGAAGCGGAAGGTACCCAGACACGGGTCGGTGCTGGCCGATCGCCGATGGCAATCAGAACTCCGACGATCGCCACCATGGCAATTACGATCACAACAAGCGGAAGGCTTGAACTAGCAGCGCGGTAGATCATCATCTGCTCCCGATTTTTGGCCGCGGTTGATCGCAACCGCCGGCTTCGACCGAGACTATGTCGGCGAACTGTCAGGAAGGCATTTGCACCTTGGTATAGGGGATACGTTTTTATAGGCGATACCATCGTGCAATGGCGCTCCGCATGGGCCAGCCTCAATGTTTCCGGGTACGGATCGACAGCAGATCTCGGTACGAAAGGCCAGCGCAAACACTCTCGGAATCCTGATCGAGAGCGCAGCCTTAACCCAGGATAAGCAATGACCATCGGAGACTGGCGCAATGTTCAATTTCGTACCCGCAAATCTCACACGTCGATCGTTCGGCAGCGTTGCACTCGCTATTGCCGCGACGGGTGTCCTCGGCGAAAAGACGACCCAAGCATCTCAGGCGACCACGCGTGTGGACATGCCGACAGTTGCTGACGGAGCCACTCTCGAAGCAAACAAGGGCATCGAGGCAGGAGACTTGTTCGTCTCTTATGCCGACATAGGACCGGCGACTGGATCACCAGTCTTGCTGCTGCACGGCTGGCCCTACGACATCAACAGCTTCGCGCAGGTCGCACCTCTCCTTGCCGACCGAGGACACCGCGTCATCGTGCCCTTCCTGCGGGGTTACGGGGGCACGCGCTTCCTATCGGCGGAGACGAAACGCAACGGCCAGCAGGCCGCAATTGCAGTCGATATCATCAAGCTGATGGACGCCCTAGGGATCAAGCAGGCTACGATCGCAGGCTTCGACTGGGGAGCGCGGACCGCCGACATAGTCGCGGCTCTTTGGCCGGAACGCTGCAAAGCCCTCGTGTCGGTCAGCGGCTATCTGATTGGGAACCAGTCTGCCGGAAAGGCGCCACTGCCGCCGACCGCCGAACTTCAGTGGTGGTATCAATTCTATTTCGCCACTGATCGCGGTCGCGAAGGCTACGAGAAATACACGAACGACTTCGCCAAGCTTATCTGGCAGCTCGCCTCCCCACATTGGAAGTTCGACGACGAAACGTTCTCGCGAAGCGCCGCCGCATTCGCCAATCCCGACCATGTGGCGATCGTCGTCCATAACTATCGATGGCGTCTCGGACTGGCAGCCGGCGAGAACCGGTTCGACGAATACGAGGCCGTGCTCGCCAAGGCCCCAGACGTATCGGTCCCGACAATCACGCTCGAAGGCGACGCAAACGGGGCACCTCATCCGGATCCCAAGACCTACGCCGCGAAGTTCAAGGGAAGATATGAACACCGTCTGATCACAGGTGGGATTGGCCACAACCTTCCGCAGGAAGCACCAGACGCCTTCGCGCAGGCAGTGATGGACGTCGATGCCTGGGCATGACGGGAACTCAGCGCCCCTTCACGTGGGAAGCACCCATCGAATTTATCGATCATCATCATCCTAATAAGGAGGGTGGCGCGGCGCTGGCGGAAGTAGGATGAAAGGCGCGTATCTGTCGCTGCGCATCGCCCAACTTGCGCCTGGCGGAAACGTCACCTTGAAAGGATCCGACATTGGAAATCGGTATCGATAGTTTTGCAATGCTCCTGACCGACCCCGCCACGGGGCGATTGCAGTCAGCCATCGATCGCATGGAGAGCGTGCTTGCGGAGATCGAGCTCGCAGATCAAGTCGGCCTCGATGTCTTCGGAATGGGCGAACACCATCGAGAGAACGCGCTCGATTCAGCCCCGGCCGTCATCCTTGCGGCCGCCGCGGCACGCACGAAGTCGATCCGACTGACAAGCGCTGTTGCAGTCCTCAGCGCCGCCGATCCCGTGCGGCTCTTCCAGGAATTTGCCACACTGGATCTGATATCCGGCGGAAGAGCTGAAATCGTGGTCGGTCGTGGCTCTTCGGTCGAGGCGTATCCGCTGTTTGGATTCGACCTGCGGGACTACGATACGCTGTTCGCGGAAAAGCTGGACCTGTTGCTGAAGATCAGGGAGCAACCCAACATCAAATGGCAGGGTCGCTTTCGTCCTGCGATCAATGGCGAGGGTGTGTTTCCCCGTCCACATCAGCCGAATTTGCCAATCTGGCTGGGCGTCGGCGGCACACCCGAATCCTTCGTCCGAGCTGGAACACTCGGTTTGCCGTTGATGGTCGCCATTATCGGCGGAAGCTTCGAGCGGTTCCTGCCTCTGGTCGATCTCTATCGCCGCGCATGGGACGCCGCGGGTCACCCCCGGCAGGGCCAGAAGGTCGGCGTCCATGCCCTCGGCTTTGTGGGAGAGACGGACGCGGCTGCGAGGGAAGCGTTCTTTCCGGGTTGGTTCCAAATGTTCTCCGACGCGGGACGGGAACGGGGCTGGCCGCCGCCGACGAAGGCCCAGTTCGATCAGATGTGCGGTCCGAACGGCGCATTCCTGGTTGGCAGCCCGCGGACGGTTGCGGCCAAGATCCTGCATCTTAACGAGACCTTGCGCGGAGTGTCTCGCATCACCTTCCAGATGAGCACCGCTGCCCTGGAGACCAAGGCGATGCGCCGCTCTATCGAGTTTCTCGGCACTGATGTCGCGCCGCTCGTTCGCGGACAACGTCCTTAGCTGTGCCGTCAAACGACGCGAGCTTCAAGGGAAGCCACGAGCGCCGCCAGATCACCGGTAGGATCGGTCGAAACCTTCTGATGGAAGCGCCAACGCGTTCCCACAGGCGATCCAGACGCCGGCGTGATGAACCGATGTTGTTTCGGCCTTTGGTCAAGACAATCATACGCGATCACAGAGCCGCATCCGTGCTGGCGCTGTGATCATTTGCTGCTGCCGAAAATCAGCTTCTGATAGTCTGCTAGCATCTGCGGATCCTCGACGGAGCCGTGATGATGGAGTTGCCTCCAGGCGCCGTCCATCCGAACGAACCAGCGGGTTGTGCGGAAGGCGACATCCAGACTGTCGCTGGCGGTGCGGCACTTGCCCCGCTCGCGACCGACGAAGAGATGCCACTCTCGTCCGCCTTGGCTCGTGAAGTCGTGGAACGTGACGTTCACTGTGGCGGCGCCACCGAACAGCTTGGCATAGCCCCCCGCGATCTCATTCCAACCGCGACGGATCCCACCGATAGGGTTGTCCATGCTCGGAGCCTGCCCGGGGAACCAGACCCCTTCCAGGCCCGCCATATCGGCCGAATTAAATGCCCTGTAGAATTCGATCAGCGCATCCAGGGGGCCACCATCCCCTGTCTTCTGTTCCGCGCCCGTGATCTCCTCGAAACGTTCGTTCATGCCGAAACCTCTTTCCGGATTCGTTTGGCGAGCTACGCCGACCTGCCGGCAGTCGGTCGCCTTGCGGAAGGAGATAACGCCCCTCACACTCAGTGACCGTGCCGACGAAGGCAGCATGCACGGCGATAGTGGCGTAATCCATTGTACGATGGTGTCGGCGCAAACCTATCGCCCTCCATCGCATCTGAGCGACCGCGTCGTGGCGGGTCTATTGCACCTCATATCTGACACCCGATCCAAAGGTATCGGGGACACCTTCGTACAATAGTGAGACGCAGCAATCCGCGAGATGGTGTCGTCACGGCGGCTGGCGACGATCGTTCCTGTCCGCAACAGCAGAGACATGACCTTGAAAATCCTGGCGAGCCCACCGTGCCTCGGCGGGCGAGGAATCCCGTGTGTCCAAAAACGGAGGTGCGAAATGAGCACGCGTAAGACAATCCTGATCACCGGCGCGTCGCAGGGGATCGGGGCCGGACTGGTCAGATCGTTCATCGCGAGAGGCTACAATGTCGTCGGCACATCGCGACGCGCCACTCGGGCATTGTTGGCCGACACGATGGAATACCTGGAACTGGTCGATGGCGACGTGGGCGATCCGGCGACCGCCGAACGCGTGGCCCAACGTGCGATCGAACGCTTCGGATCGATCGACGCGCTGGTGAACAATGCCGGTATCTTTTTCACCAAGCCATTCCTCGAATACACGATCGACGACCTTCGGCAGTTTACGGCGACGAATGTCGAAGGATTCGTTCATTTCACCAAGCATGCGATCCGGCAAATGCTCCGCCAGGGATCGGGCGGAAGCATCGTCACGATAACGACTTCGCTGACGGACCACCCGATCGCCGGCGTGACCGCGTCGTTCGCCATGATCACAAAGGGCGGCCTGAATGCCGTCACGAAGAGTCTCGCGATGGAGTACGCCAAGGACAATATCCGGGTGAACGCCGTTGCTCCCGGCATCGTCGACACGCCGATGCATGAAATGGATCCGAAGGACTTTCTGAAGTCTCTCTCGCCAATGGGCACGATCACCGCCGTCCAGGAGATCGTCAACGGCGTCGTCTATCTGACGGAATCCACCAATATCACCGGGGAGGTGCTGCACGTCGACAACGGCGCACATCTTGGAAAATGGTAGTCCCTGGCGCTGACGCACGATTGCTGGAACTTGATATCGACCTCCCTCCCCCGCCAACACCTTTCGGCGCCTATGTCGAGGCGGTCCAGGTCGGCCCGCTTCTCTTCCTCAGCGGCATGCTCCCTGTGATCGGACACGAGGCCATCTACCACGGGCGCATCGGCGAGGGTCTTTCGGTTCTTGAAGGATACGACGCCGCCCGTGCTGCTTGCCTCAGCGGGCTCGCCGCGGCGAAAGCCCACCTGGGGTCGCTGAACAAGATCACCCGTATCGCCAAGCTCGGCGTCTACATCGCATCGCCCGGCGATTTCCAGGAACACCCAAAGGTGGCTGACGGAGCATCCGAGCTTCTGCGGGATGTCTTTGGCGCGTCGTCGGTTCCGCCCCGCATCGTCCTCGGCGTCTCCAGCATTCCGTTGGGAATGCCGGTCGAAATCGAACTCGTGCTCGAGATCGAATCCTAGCGACATCGTTCGCAACAACCTGAATGGAGGTATTCATGAAAGTCAGATCACCCATCTCGACGAGCGCAATGATCGCATCGTCGAAGTTCCTGACGGCTGCGGCAGTGCTCATGCTTCCCGCGCTCGCGCTTTCCGGGCAGACCATGGTCGCGGAGAAGACCGATCGTCCGGCCGACGCCAAGTCACAGCCTGCGAGCGAGAAGCCGCAGATCCGGATCGAGAAGCGCACGCCCGCATATTGGCGTGTCACCTTCGACAATCCGCCTTTCAACATATTCGGGCCGGAGACCATTCCGCAAATGGAGAAGGTCGTCGAGGAGATTGAAGCGGACCCGAATCTCAGGGTCGTCGTCTTCGACAGCGCGGTCCCGGGCTTCTTCCTCACCCACTATAACTTTACGCCGCCGCTCTCCGAATCCACGAGCCTTCCCTATGGGAAGACCGGCCTCCATCCCCTGCCGGACATGCTCGTTCGCATCAGCAAGGCGCCCGTTGTCTCTATCGCCCTCATCCGCGGGCGAGCCACGGGCGTCGGCAGCGAATTGGCGCTCGCCAGCGACATGCGGTTTGCCAGCAAGGAGAATGCAATCCTTTCCCAATGGGAGGTCGGAGCCGGCTTCGTTCCGGGTGGTGGTCCGATGGCGCGCCTCCCGCGTCTGATGGGCCGCGGCCGTGCGCTCGAAGTGCTTCTCGGGTCTGATGACATCAACGGCGAACTCGCCGAGGAATACGGCTACGTCAACCGTTCGTTCGACGACGACAAGCTCGACCCGTTCGTAGATGCACTCGCCGCGAGGATTTCCGGTTTCGACCGCCAGGCGATCGCCGATACGAAGCGGCTCGTCGATTTCGCGAGCCTCCCGAGCGATCCAGAAATCGGAACTGGGTGGGACGCCTTCATCCAGTCCGTCCAGCGCCCGGTGGCGCAAAAGAACATCGGCCGCCTGATGGAAATGGGGCTTCAGACGAACCCCGACGTTGAAGCGCGCCTCGGGCACTACACGCAGACTTTGGCCGACAAGTAGGCCGGAGCCGCGCCCGCGCGTCGGAACGGCAGGTCGCGCGGGCGCACATCTCATCCTGCCGTTCGTCCAATCAGAGAAATCGCGCGGCCCCCAGCCGCGGTGATGAAGGCGCGGTCTTCCGCGCGAACCACCCAACCAGCCATGGAGACGTCACATGCACAGCATCGAAAACCAGATCGTCGATTCCAGCTTTTCGGCAATCATCAATGCCCCGATCGAACAGGTGGATATTCCGAAGTGGTGCTTCACCCTGCCCGAGAAGGAATACCAGGGATGCTCTCCGGCGCACATTGCCGCGGGCTTCACGACGGCGCCCGACGGCACGCGAATGTCGATTAATGTCGAGACGATCGGCGGAAGCCTGATGGTCCAGCATTACCTCGAAACCCTCGGGGAGAAGGATCATCTCATTCTCGACTCGGATTCCGACGTGTTCACGCCGAATGGCCGCGTGACGATCCACGTCACCTGGGAGCTCAGCGTCAAGAAACTCGACGCAGGTCGATGCGAATTCACAAACCGGGTCAGGTCCTATGCGACGGACGAGATGATGGCTTCGCTCGACCGCCAAGGCATCCCCTTCGACATCTTCCGGACCCAGCGGCAACCGATGTCGATCGCACACAACAAGGGCGAGACACCCCTGTTCGCCGCAAGCATCGAACGGGCGGCGCTGAAAAACGCCGCCTCCACGAAAGCGGCCTGAGCATCCGGAGGAATACCCCATGACCCAACTGACTTTCGACCGGAACAATACCGGTCTGCTGGTGGTTGATCCGTACAACGACTTCATTTCCGAAGGCGGGAAGATCTGGCCAAGGATCAAGGAGGTGGCGGAGGCGAACGACTGCGTACCGCATATGCTCCAGGTGCTGAACGCGGCACGCCAGGCGAAACTTCGCGTCTTCTATGCGATGCATCACCGGTATCGACCCGGCGACTACGAGAATTGGAAGTTCATCGCTCCTATCCAGCGCGCGGCATGGCATCGCAAGAGCTTCGAGTTCGGCACCTGGGGCGGAGAATTCCGCGCCGAGTTCGTGCCGCAGGCGGGTGAAGTCGTCGCCTCCGAACACTGGTGCTCCAGCGGCTTCGCCAACACCGATCTCGATCTCGAACTGAAGCGGCATGGAATCCAGAGGCTCATCGTGATCGGGCTCGTTGCCCATACCTGCATCGAGGCAACGGTGCGCTACGCCGCCGAACTCGGCTACGACGTGACCGTCGTCAAGGACGCGGTCGCCGACTACTCGCATGAGATGATGCACGCCGCTCTGGAGATCAACATGCCGAGCTACGCAAGCGCCATCGTCGATACGAACGAGATCCTTTCGGTACTGTCAGTCGCTCAGGCTGCCTGATCCTGAAGGGCAACAAAAAACCCGGCGGACCATAAGGGTCGGCCGGGGTTTTCCTTGTCATTTACGTGACCTCTGGAGCAATGGAGAGTTGCGGAGCCAGTCCCTGAACTCCGCTCTCGCCCCTTCAAGCTTCGGTCGCTTTGGCGCCTATAGTGGCCTTTGCCCACCAGACCAGCTCATCGAGCGCAATCTTGGCCGATGGCAGGAGATTTGCTTCGATCTCCTGGATTGGTTCGTTGCCGCCCATCGGGAACATCGCAAAGAAATCGCCGATGTGAACGGCTGTGCGCGTGGAAACCATCTGCAGTTCCGATATCCCTGAGATGTTCGAGCGCGCGCGACCCGCCAGTGCTGCGATAAGCGTCGCGGTGAACGGCTTGCGGTTCCACTCCGTTCCAAGAACCCGTTGAACAACGGTATCGTCGATACCTTGGAAGGAGCTTTCCGGCCTATCCCAGATTGGAACCAACACCATGGGACAATGGACGCGACCGGTGCGCCAGAGCATCGTCACGCCCTCTGCGGACGGTCCGCAGAGATCACATAGAGGGAAAGCAAATGACCATTCAGGAGCACAACACGCAGCCTGCCGCCGCCGCCAATGACATTGACATGAAACTCGAGGTAGTCGTGATACCGGTCTCCGACGTCGATCGCGCAAAGTCCTTCTACACGGGCCTTGGGTGGAGGCTAGACGCCGACGTCTCCGGCGCGGACGGCTTCAGGGTCGTCCAGGTAACGCCTCGCGGATCGCCTTGCTCGGTCATCTTCGGTAGTAACGTTACTGCGGCCGTCCCGGGATCGGCGCAAGGCCTGCACCTCATCGTTTCGGATATCGTGATGGCCCATGCGGCCCTTGCCGCTCACGGCGTTGAAATTAGCGATGTCTTCCATGATGCAGGTGGAGTGTTTCACCACAAGGGCACAGACCGGCGGCTCCACGGCCCCCATCCGTCTCGTGCCAGCTATGGCTCATTCGCCTCGTTCACGGATCCGGACGGTAACGGATGGCTCTTTCAGGAAGTGACCACAAGACTACCGGGCCGGGTCGAAGCTGCAACATTCAGCTCCGCTGCCGATCTTGCGAACGCCCTTCGTCGCGCCGCCGAAGCCCATGGCGAACATGAAAAACGCACGGGCGGGAAACATGACGAGGCATGGCCGGACTGGTATGCCGAATACATGGTGAGCGAAAAGTCGGGGAGCACTCTCCCGACCTGACCGTCGACGCGCAGTCGAGCAGACTGAGGCCAGTTGAGACGCCCCTGTCGCGCTGAGTTTTTCATTCGGCGCGAAGTATAGCCCGTAGAAGGGGTTCTGAGAACCTTGCCCGGTCATGCGAGCGGCGAGCTACATACGAAGATATCGGCGATACCATGGTGCAATAGGTCAAACGCGCTTTCAGTGTCAACTTCCTCCACATCAACCCACACAAAGGAGGATACCATGTCCCGCATACAGACTGAGCTCACACGTCGAAAGCTTCTTGCCGCAGCCGCTGCTGCGGCGGCGGTCGGGATGCTTCCGGGCACGCCGGCCGCTTCGGCACCGAGCGCCGACATAAGGCAATTCAAGTTTTCGGCGACCGACGAGCAGCTGAAGGATCTGCACCGGCGCGTTGCCGCAACCCGCTGGCCGGACCGTGAGACAGTCTCCGACGATACGCAGGGTGTGCGGCTCGACACGATCCAGAAAGTCGCCAAATACTGGCGGGCGCATGACTGGCGCAAGGTCGAGGCACGGTTGAACTCCTTCCCACAGTTCATGACCGAGATCGACGGGCTGGACATTCACTTCATCCATGTGAAGTCCAATCATGAAAAGGCGTTGCCCATCATCATCACGCATGGTTGGCCGGGTTCGATCATCGAGCAGATGAAGATCATCAAGCCGCTGACCGATCCTACCGCCTTTGGCGGCACCGAGGCCGATGCCTTCCACGTCGTCATTCCCTCGCTGCCGGGCTACGGCTTCTCGGGCAAGCCGAAGGAAGCGGGCTGGAACCCGCCACGCATCGCCAAGGCCTGGGCCGTGCTGATGCAGCGCCTCGGTTACACGAAATACGTCGCCCAGGGCGGCGACTGGGGCAATGCGGTGACCGAGCTCATGGCGGTGCAGGAGCCTGCCGGCCTTATCGGCATCCATACCAACATGGCAGCCACCGTGCCTGCCGACATCGCCAAGCTGCTGTCAGCAGGGGCGCCTGCGCCGGCCGATCTCACGGCCGATGAAAAACGCGCCTATGAGCAGCTCGACGATTTCTACAAGAACGGCCTCGGTTACGCGATCGAGATGAACAACCGGCCGCAGACGCTTTACGGCATCGTGGATTCACCTGTTGGCCTCGCCTCTTGGATGCTTGACCACGACATCAGAAGCTACCGAATGATCGCGCGCTCCTTCAACGGAGAAAAGGAAGGCCTGACGCCTGACGATGTCCTCGACAATGTCACGCTTTACTGGCTGACCAACACGGCGATCTCGTCTGCGCGGCTCTATTGGGACAATGCGCATTTCCCCTCCGGCGGCTTCTTCGATCCGCGCGGCATCAAGATCCCGGTGGCCGTCAGCGCCTTCCCGGACGAGATCTACCAGGCGCCGCAGAGCTGGGCGGAAAAGGCCTATCCGAAGCTCATCCACTACAACAGGCCGGCCAAGGGCGGGCATTTCGCCGCCTGGGAACAGCCGGAGCTGTTTACCGAGGAGCTGCGCGCCTCCTTCAAGTCGCTGCGCGACCAGATCTGAAAACGATCAAAACGACACCTGTCCGCTTTATTGGCAGTGTCCAAACCGGGTTGCCGCTTTTGCCGGCTGCCCGCTCTCTCGCGGAAACTCGAATCGCGTCGTGTACGTGATGCTAATGGAGGGCACCGGGCTTCACCGGCGCCCGTCCTGCAATCAGTAGAAGCCTAAAAGCCCACCGACCCTGGGGTTGATCGTCACGAAAGAATGCCACGACGTTTGCGTTTTTTTGCCTTCCTAGCATCCACGATCACTTGCAGATCCTAAGCTTTTTGAGAGCTTTGCCCGGACAACTCCGCGCGGATATCCTCCAGCCGACGCAATTGCCTTCCTTCTGCTCCGAAATTGTCAGGAGAGAGCCAATCCTCGAATGCAGCCTTGAGCGTAGGCCACTCATTGTCGAGCATCGAAAACCAGGCAGTATCGCGATTGCGCTGCTTCGAGATCATATGCTGGCGGAAAACGCCTTCGAAACTGAAGCCATAGCGCACGGCCGTCGTTTTGCTCGGCTCGTTTTTGTTGTCACACTTCCACTCGTAACGGCGGTATCCAAGGACTTCAAATACGTGCTTTGCCAGAAGATAGTGCACTTCGGTGGAAAGCGGGGAGCGCTTCATTCCAGCTCCATGGGCGACGCCCCCTATTTCGACCACGCCGTTTGACGGGTCAGCGCGCATGAAACTCGCCATCCCCAAGATTTCACCTGTAATGTTGCTGCGGAAGATATGTGTCAGCCAGCCATTATTCTTGACCTCCTTAAGCCACCTGCCGAAATCGTCGATTCCGCCAAAATCGTCCTGGACAAAATACAGGAGCAGAGGGTTTATCCCCATTCCTCCCAGTCCATCCCACAATTTATGGAGATGCAGGTCGGGAACATAAGGTTCGACCGTGCCGTGGCGACCCTTCAGTGTCACATAGTCTGGCGGGGCAACTTTATAATCGTGGAGATTCCGCATCGAGATTACTCCTGAAAGCTATATTGGCGAGCCACCTTTGCGCGGCAAGCTGGCCTCGCATCGGTCCGTCGCCGAATTGATTGTGAGCGGCGCGCGTGCCGCAAACTCGCCGCCATCTTGCGAGAAATTGTCGTCTCGTAAATAGAAGACTCGGCGTCAAAATATCGACCGGGCACTAGACGTCACCGGCTATCAATGCCTTCGCGCGCAACAGTCGCGGTGCGGTAAGGCCTTCCGTGAAACGTTCGTAAATGGGCAGGAGGATCTTCCGGGCCGAGCGACGTTCGCCGAGACCGGCAAGGTGTTCGACTAGACTGATACCGGCCGTCAGCTCCCAATATAAACCGCCCTGGGCGGAAGCTTTCTGGCTGGCCTCTTCAAATAAATCCGTCTGCAGACCTGCACCGGCTCGTTGTGTCACGACAATCTCGGCTTTTCTGCGCAGCAATTCGGGGACCATCCAGTGATAACCCTTCTCGGATGAAAACTTCAATGCCTCATGAATCTGATTGAAGCCCTCATCCGAACGCCCTGATCCGTGTAACGCGGCTGCGAGTTCAGACATGAAAAAGGGGTAGAAGAGCAAGTATGTCGTCTCACGCATTTCGCGAAGTCCCGCACACAAGTCGGCGATACCGTCCGCGGGCGAACCCGAACGTGACGCCAGAGTGCCACGCACGCACACACCAACAGCGTGAAATGGTCTGAGATTGTGCTGCACCGCATGCTCGATCAGTTCTTCGCCCCATTCTTTGGCTTGAACAAAATTTTCGAGGTTCAGGGATAGGAAAGCGGAAGCCCAGGCCAAAGCGACACAAGAGACAAAGGGTTGTCTCGTCGAGCGCGCTTCAAGGATTGAATCCTGCGCTGTTCTCAAGGCAGTGTCGAGTTGACCCCGCGATATCATGTTGACCGTGTTGTGGGCCATGGAAGACGTTCGAATGTCTGCACCGAGCCTCAGCATGTCTCGGCGACGATTGTTGGAAGACGAATGTCGGGCAGCCCAATCGAGCCTGGCCTGCGCCTCCAAGTGCTCGGCTTGATAGGTTTGCGGGATGCCTATCAACCAGGCTGCTGTTGCCCTTTCGTCCTGGCCACTGGCTCCCCGCTCATATTCGCGCGCATAGAAAAGGGCATCGTCTAACTCCATCGAACGGGCGCAAAAAAGCCAGAGGGCACAAGTTACGCGTTGCAGGTAGTCGCGATCATCCAGCGCTCTCGCAATCGACAACGCCCGGATCAGCACATCCTTTCCTCGTTCGCTCATCCCTTCTGTATAAATCAGCGCAAATCCAAGGGCGCATTGAAGGACCATTTCTGATCGGCTGCCTTCTGTACGTTCAAGGTAAGGGAGAGCCTTCTGTGCCCATTCACCGGATTCGGACACAAGACCGAGGGCGATCCAGAAATCCGATGCAACGGCTGCTAGTTTGGCTCCCAACGTCCCGTCGCCACCGGGCGAAAATGCCCAGTTCAAAGTTGCCCGCAGGTTGTCGATCTCCCGCCTAAAGGGGCCAAGATGTTCGATCGCTGCGTGTAGCGAACTCTCGTTTGAAAATGGCTGGAAGAACGATGCGAAAAACGCCACACATCGCCGCATCGTCACGTGATAGTCGGCACCCGTTCCCAGCTTCTCGAGGGAGTAGACCCTTACGGTCTCTAGCAAACGCCATCGAGGCGCAGCGCCCGTTCCTTCAAAGGTGACCAGCGATTTTGAGACGAGATTTGAAAGCCCAGAAGCGGCTTCACCTTCTTGCTGCCCGCTCGCCGCTGTGGCAGCTTCCAACGTGAAACCTGAGGGAAAGACGGCGAGCTGGCGAAGGAGGAAACGTTCACCTTCCGGCAACAGCTCATAACTCCAGTCGAGTGCGGCTCGCAGGGTACGATGTCGGGGCAGCGCCGTTCGTCGTCCGCCGGTCAGGAGGACGAAACGATCATCCAGACGACCGGCAATCTGTTGAAGGCCCAAAGTGGCCGCACGTGCAGCTGCAAACTCTATGGCCAAGGGAATTCCATCGAGATGCCGGCAAATACCCGCAATCACCGAGATCTTTTCCCTGGTCACGTTAAAATCAGATTGCAGCGCCCGGGTTCGAGCGATGAATAACTGGATTGCGCTGTGTTGAAGCAGATCGGCTTCTTGTTCCTTGGCCGGCACTTCAAGCGGCGGCACTCTATATGCGAATTCGCCTTCGATGCGAAGAATTTCTCGGCTGGTCGCGAGCACGGATACGTTCTGACAAGCACGCAGGATCGCCTCCACCATCTCGGCGGCGGCGTCGACGACGTGTTCGCAATTGTCGATCACGAGCAACATCCTCCGGCTGCCTATGGCTCTTGCCACGATCTCGGTCGAGATGTCGTCGCCTTGGAGGCGCAGGTCGAGGGCCTGGGCGAGAGTTGTCGGAACCAGATGGGGATCGGACAGAGACACGAGCTCGACAAAATACGCATCACCGCCGATCGACTGCTGGAGATGGCGGGCAACCTCGGACGCCAGCACGGTCTTACCAATTCCACCCGGTCCCGTCAGGGTTACAACACGATAGGCCGACATGAGTGTGTGAATTTGCGAAACCGAGGCCTGACGACCTATAAGTTCAGATGCTGCTGAAGGGATGTTTGAGACAAAATCGCCTCGTTCGCCCACCTGCTTTCGAGGCGCAGGCACCGGTTCGGCATATTGCGACTCGGGCTCGACCCATTCCCCGAGCAACCGATAACCCCGACCGGAGACGGTGCGCAGCAATTCGCGATCCTTTCCCAGCGCCCGCCGGATCGCTGAGATATGGACCTGCAGGGTATTGTCCTCAACCGCAAGTCCGGGCCAGACGCGCTTCATCAGGTCGACTTTAGTGACCATCCCACCCGAGGACAGCGCAAGGGTTTCCAAGATATCGAAAGCTCTACTGCCGAGCGGAACCGGAGCGCCCATGGCGCGCAACTCCCGTTTCTCGAGATCAAGCTCCCATCCGGAGTACTCGAAGCGGCCAATCTCAATCTGTCCCAATGCCAGCCAATTCTATCCGTTTCAAATCGTAGTGATAAAACCATAGAGGGGGAGATTGAGCCAACCATTGTTCCGCAACCCGCGGGAGAATATTTCAGTTTTTTTCAGGTTCTATCACGCCACTTAAGTCGCAGCAGGCGGGCTGTTCGTCTAAAACGACTACAGAAGCTCTTTTATCAAAACGTCTACCTCAAGTCTTGCATCGCAACAGCGCGAACATAATCGGCGTGGGAGAATGACATGTACTATACTCGACACCTTACCTCCTCCGTAAAGCATCCGAACAGACCAACCAGCGACGCGCTGGTGGCGATCCTGAGTAATGCCACCGACGTCTGTTCAGCCTTGCTCGGAGATTTTTCTCAGTCTGGGTGGCAGCCAGAATTCTATCACTCGGCGGATAGCTTTCTAAGATTGGTGCAGGTCGGCGTGCATGCCTGCATCGTCGTTGATACGACAACGGCAGAACTGACAGTTTCAGATCTCACGGATCTTATCTGTTCGCGTGCTTCGTATTGCCCCGTCATCGTGCTGACTGCAGGGGCCAGTGGGGCGATGACTGTTGCAACCAACAAATTCCGTGTGACATTCATGGCCAAGTCTGTTGATCGCCTCAATCTTCTGGAGGAGATCGAGGCAGCCGTAAGTGCGGTGAAAGACGCCAGCCGTCTGGAAGCGTATTTTCTGTCGCTTACACCTCGGGAACGTCAGGTAATGAAATTTGTGGCTGAGGGCCTGTTGAACAAGCAGGTGGCATTCAAGCTGAATATAAGCGAGATAACTGTAAAGGCGCATCGTGGACAAGTCATGAGGAAAATGAGAGCAAGGTCTCTCCCCGACCTGGTCCACATGGCAGCGAAGCTGGGACCGAACACCGAACCTCTTCCCAACTGTGTTGCAGCACTCTGAAAAACGGAATGGGCTGGCGGATGACGACAACCGGTTGCGTTGACAGGTCTACACAACCTCTTGCGAAGACTTCTTTGAAAAAATGCGCTGTAGTTGCTATTGCCCTAACGCGTTCGGCTCGGCGCCGACGGGCGGCGCGGCTCGAGGCTGCTCGGCGACGCTCTAGCGCTTTCAGACAAGTATAGAAGCTGCCAGCTGTCTCTCCATCCGGCTTCTCGCGTGCTGACAGCGACGAATCACCACCTTCTCGTCGTCGCCGTTGATCAGTGGCGTCTTGGGGCGATCAAGGCCGGGTCCGTCTCCCGGCTTCGGCGTTCAAAAGATTTGAAGGACCGCGTCCGAGTTCGTCTGGCTGTTTTAGCGTTGCCGGCATTCATTTTCGCGCCGGTTTATGAGCTTTCTGCCCATGCGCCCAGGCCGTCCGTAGCGCGTTGTTGAGGTCGTCTTCGCTAAGGCCTGACAGAATACCTACAGTCCATCCCTTCTTGCCCCAGGCATTAGGAATGGGAGAAAAAACCTCCGGCAGTAGCATGCATTTCAACGCCTGCTCATCCGGTGTGAAGTGGAAGTTGGCCGTCAAGCGATCGGCCGCAATTGTCGCGTAGATTCGCGCCACTTTGAAAGCGGCTCGATCAAAATGTGGCACCTCGGTCGTGCCTTCCAGCAACAAAGCCAAGCGCCGTAAATCCTTCTCGCTCGCCATTGCGTCCTCTTGTGGCTGATCGGACCGAGAGCACTTTATAACAGCTCCTCGGTGCCGAGACACATCGAGCCGGCTGGCTTGGTCA
Organism: Rhizobium sp. BK379; assembly: GCF_014193955.1. Classification (NCBI taxonomy): domain Bacteria; kingdom Pseudomonadati; phylum Pseudomonadota; class Alphaproteobacteria; order Hyphomicrobiales; family Rhizobiaceae; genus Rhizobium; species Rhizobium sp. BK379. Next base: position 250,978 of record NZ_JACIAD010000010.1, on the reverse strand, counting down.
ACATCATGCAGATAAAATTGAAGCATGGAGGATCAGGTTGGCGAGGTACGTTGCCCGATGGCAGAACAGTGGTTGTTAGAATTTATAGTAGTGAAAACCTCAGATGGATCTGACCTGCCCGAGAAGGTCGCCTATCTCCGACCTAGCCAACGTTTCGCCCAATAGTCCTCTGTATCAACGAGGACGGCTCAGCGGTGCCGCAGCCGTCAATGCGCATGAAAAATCGCGCTTATGGCCATTTGCGTGGGGCCGAGGAGGTTTAAGTCTCTCCGTTGCTGCCTTGTTTTCTTGCAGCAACGTCGTCGATCTGTTTTGGCGGCGCCCTTTCATCATTCTCGACACGATCACGGTAAAGAGCAGCGCGCGCAAGCATCATCAGAGTAACCGGCGTCGTCGCCGTTACAAAAATCCCGATGAGGATCTCGTGAATCTCAAGTCGTCCTGAACCGACTGAGAAGAAGATCATCGAGGCGAGCATGATCCCGCCGATCCCCCAACTGGTCGCGAGCGTTGGCGCGTGAATACGTTCATAAAATGTTGGGAGGCGCAGGAAGCCTATCGCGCCGATCAATGCCAGGGAAGCGCCACCGAGAAGAAGGAAGGCGACAAAGATGGCCGCCCACAACGGGATATCTGCAGCCGCAGTCATTCTATCACCTCACCCCGCATCAAAAACTTGGCCAGCGCGACGGAGGAGACAAATCCCAAAATCCCGATCACCAATGCCGCTTCGAAATAGAGGACGCGACCCGTGCCGACGCCAAAAGTCACAAGCAACAGCATGGCGTTGATGTAAAAGGTGTCGAGACCGATAATCCGATCTTGCGCGCGGGGCCCGATGACCATGCGCACCGAAACAATCGCCATCGACGCGACCAGCATCAACTGAGCGATCGAAACGGCGCTGAACAAGATAATTGCGCTCACGCGAAGATCTCCATCAGCAGTTTCTCATATCGATTTTTGATCGTGTCTCGCCACACCGTCTCGTTCTGCAGATCGAGGATGTGGAGAAGAACGGAATTCTCGTTGGAATCGTATTCAAGCCAGGCAGATCCGGGCGTACTTGTCAGGATCACTGCAAGAACGGCCAATGCGAACGGGCTTCTCATTTCGAGATGAATGGTCAGAAATCCGGGATCGTGCCGGCGCGAACCGCTCCGGATAATAATGCCCGCGACCGCAATGTTGGATTTGAGGATGTCGTAGAGTACGACGAAAAAAAGTTTGGGCAGCAGGTACCACTTCACCAATCGCGGCTTTTGCGGACGCAACGACGCCATCGCCCAACTGGCGAACACGGCGACGAAGATACCCAGAATAAGATGACCGACCGTAAAGCCGTTGAGCAACAGCCACATGACGAGCAGCGACAGCGAAAGAACGGGATAAGGCAGCATCAGTTGCTCTCCGTTCCGGGCGCGGCCGGGCCCTGATAGCCCGGGACCTGAACCGCATTGTGGACCGCATCGATATAGTTTGCAGGCTTGCTCAGCGTGCGAATGGTCAAGTCCATATATTGCAGGACCGGCCCTGCTTGCACGGTCAAGGCAAGGGTGAGCACCAGCAAAAACAGCACGGGGACGATCTCGATCACGAGGACACGCGGAACTGTGCCTTCGATCGAGCTCCAGAAGGTGCGAATGCCAGCGCGCGTCATGGAAATCAGCGCCGCGATACCGGAGAGGATGACGAGCACGATCAGTGTCCAGATTGCCGCCGTCGGCGGCACCCCGATCGCACCCGTGCCCATCATTGCCGACAGCATTGCAAATTTGGCTATGAAACCGGAAAGCGGCGGCAGTCCGGACAGCAGGATCCCGCAGGCAGCAAAGCAAATTCCCAGTATCGCCATCGTCCCGGGCATGGTGACACCCTCTTCTTCATCGGCGGTTTGCTCGTCGGCGTCCCCGTAGGCTTCCATCGTTACCGCAAGGACGTTGGCGCCGGCGTCCTGTCCGCGCTCGACAAGTTCAATCAGCATGAAGAAGGCACTGATCGTCAATGTTGAACTGACGAGATAAAGGAGCGCACCGGATGATACGGCACCGTCATTGATGCCGAGGACCATCAACAGGGTGCCCGACGAGACGAGTACGGAAAATCCTGCGAGCCGGCCGAGCGCCTGGGATGCCAGCACACCGATCGTCCCGAAGACAAGCGTCGCCACACCACCGTATAAGAGCACGTTGGCGCCAAATCCGGCCAGCGGCCCCTCTCCGAACAGAAGCATCGTCAGGCGCAGGATTATGTAAATCCCGAGCTTGCTCATGATGGCAAACATTCCAGCCACTGGAGCTGATGCCGCACTATATGCTGTCGGCAGCCAGAAGCAGAGCGGCCACATCCCCGCCTTGATGAGGAAGACTACGCCCAAGATCGCCGCTCCTGCCTCCATGAGCATCCGGCGATCGCTCTCCATTTCGGGAATGCGCGCTGCAAGGTCCGCCATATTAAGGGTCCCGGCCGTTCCGTAAATCAGACTGACACCGATGAGGAACAACAGGGCTGCCACCAGGTTGACGGCGATGTAGTGCAGGCCCGCCTTGACCCGAAGCGGACCGGAACCATGCAGGAGCAGACCATAGGACGCCGCCAGCATGATCTCAAAGAACACGAATAAATTGAACAGATCACCGGTGAGGAAGGCACCATTGACGCCGACCAACAGGATCTGGAACATGCTGTGGAAATGCGCGCCGACCGCGTGCCAACGAGCGAGCGAGAAGATCAGCGCAGGAACGGCCAGCAACGCCGTCAACAGCAGCATCAGCGCCGACAGTCCGTCAAGTACCAGGACGATACCGAAAGGGGCCGCCCAGTTACCGAGCAGGTAGATGCCGTCGAAGGCGTTTGGGCCGCTTTCAATGCGAAACAGGCAGATGGCGATGGCGGTCAGAACCAAGGTCGATGCAAGACTGATCATCGCCTTGGCCAATCGTTGACGCTCGTCCACGAGCAGCAACAATGCGCTGGCGACCAGTGGTACGAGTACCGGAGCAATGATCAGATGGTGGGCCCAGGCATTCATCGCGGCTCATTTCTCCCGTCGACATGGTCGCTGCCCGTCAGACCGCGCGACGCGAGGAGCACGACCAGAAACAAGGCGGTCGTCGCAAAGCCGATGACGATGGCGGTCAGAACCAGAGCCTGTGGAACCGGATCGGCCAGAGGGCCTGCCGCATCGTCAGTAATAATAGGCGGGACGTTTGCCTTGACGCCGCCGACCCCGAAGATGAACAGGTTGACCGCGTACGAGAGCAGTGAAAGGCCGACGATCACCTGGTAGGTTCGCGGGCGCAAGATAAGCCAGACACCACAACTGGTCATCACCCCTATGGCAATCGACAGGATCAGTTCCATCACGCCTCCTCCGATTTCGCCGCGTCGATCATCCGCAGCCGGTTGATGCGCAAGGATTGGTGTGCGAGTGCGACAAGAATGAGCACCGTCGATCCGACGACAAGGCAGAAGACACCCAGATCAAAGAGCAGCGCAGTGGCCGCGGGCACTTTTCCGATCAGCGGCAGATCGAGGTAGCGGGAGTGCGAAGTCAGGAACGGATAACCAAGGAACCAAGCTCCGACCCCGGTTGCAACGGCGGTCAGCAGTCCCGCGCCCATCCAGCGGAGCGGCAGGATGCGGATGCGATCCTCTGCCCAGCGTGTTCCTCCCGCCAGATACTGCAATAGGAAGGCGATCGACATCGTCAGGCCCGCCGAAAAGCCGCCGCCCGGCAAATCGTGTCCGCGGATGAAGAGGTAGACTGAGAAGGTAATGATGACTGGAAAAAGCCACTGCATGATGACCGATGGCACGAGCAAATAGTCGCGCACTGTATCGCCGGCAGACCGCTCTGGCCGCTCCTCGTCAAAGCGGTTTTGCGCTTGCTGCTGCTCTGGCGCCCTCATGCTGTCTTCGGCAGGCCTGAAACGGCGCAACAGCCCATAGACGGTGAGCGCAACGACACCGAGAACAGCGATCTCTCCCAACGTATCGAAACCACGGAAATCCACCAGAATGACATTGACGACGTTGCGGCCACCGCCCTCGGTATAAGCATTCTCCAAAAAGTAGTTGGCAATCGCGTCGGGTACTGGCGTCGTCATCACGGCATAGGCGACGAAGGACATGGCGACGCCGCAGAGAACGGCCAGTGCAAGGTCGCGAAACCGGCGAAACCGTGCTCTCAACGTCATCGCCTCGCCAAAACCCTCAGACCGTTTGGGCAGCCAGCGCAGGCCGAGAAGGATCAGGACGGTCGTGACGATTTCGACGAGCAACTGGGTGATTGCGAGATCGGGCGCCGAAAGCCATATGAACGTGATGCAGACGACGAGACCGACACCGCCGAGCATCACCAGTGCGGCCAGGCGGTGGTATTTCGCCGTATAGGCTGTCCCAAGCGCAAGGCACACGCCGATGATCCAGATCGCCGTGAAGGCGGGATCGACGCTCGCGTAGGTAACCGGCCGGCTTTCGAAGCCGCTCAGATAAAGCGGCAACGTGCCTGCGGCAAAACCAGTCACGATCAGCCAGCGCAGCTGGGGTTGCAGCTTGCGTGTGCCCAGGCGCCCCTCGGCAAGGCGCGCCCATCGCCAGGATAGTTCGACAATTACGCGCTCGAAGACCCGTTGCCCCTTGAGCCTGCGAAACAGCGGCGGACCGTCATCGCAACGACTGAGGTAATCCTTCAGCAAAAAATAGATGAGCGCGCCACCGACAAGAGCGATCGCGCTCATTACGAGCGGAAGGTTGACGCCATGCCAGATCGCCAGGCTGTATTCGGGAGTAGCAGTCCCGAGCACGCTGACTACGGCGCTGTGAAGAAACGGACCAATCGATATAGCCGGAATGATGCCCACGATCAGGCAGACGATGACGAGGAACTCGACCGGAAACCGCATCCATCTGGGTGGCTCGTGTGGACGGTTGACCGGCAGATCGGTCGGCGGCGGACCAAAGAAAACCGTGTGAATGAACCGCAGCGAATAGGCCACGCTGAAGGCGCCGGCGAGGGTCGCGACATAGGGAAGAATACGGTCGAGGATCGAATCGGCATGGGTCTCCACCGCCTCGGCAAAGAACATTTCCTTGGACAGGAACCCGTTGAGGAGTGGCACGCCAGCCATTGCGGCACTTGCCACGATCGCCAAGGTCGCTGTGAACGGCATGAAGCGGAAGAGACCGCTGAGCTTGCGCATGTCGCGTGTGCCGGTCTCGTGATCTATGATGCCCGCTGCCATGAAGAGCGACGCCTTGAAGGTCGCGTGATTGAGCATATGGAAGATGGCGGCCACGGTCGCCAATGGGCTGCCGAGGCTCAGCAGTGTCACGATCAATCCAAGATGGCTGATGGTCGAATAGGCCAGGAGGCCCTTCAAGTCGCGCTGGAACAGCGCAAAATATGCGCCCAGCAGCAGGGTTGAGATCCCGGCGACGCCGACGATCCAGAACCATTCGTACGTTCCCGAAAGCACCGGCCAGAAACGCACCAACAGGAACACACCGGCTTTGACCATGGTCGCCGAGTGAAGGAAGGCCGAAACCGGCGTCGGGGCAGCCATGGCGTTGGGAAGCCAAAAATGGAATGGAAACTGCGCGCTCTTTGTCAAAGCGCCTAGCAATATGAAAATCAGAGTTGGCAGATAGAGAGGATGACTGCGAACGATGTCGCCGGAATCGAGTATCTTGTCGACGTCATAGCTGCCGACCACGTTGCCGAGCAGAATGAAGCCGATCAACAAGCAGAAGCCGCCAATCCCGGTAATCGTGAGTGCCATTCTGGCGCCATCGCGCGCATTGGCATTGTTATGCCAATAGCTGATCAGCAAGAACGAGAAGATGCTGGTCAGTTCCCAGAACACGGACAGCAGGATCACATTGCCTGAGACGACAATGCCGAGCATGGCTCCCATGAAAGCAAGAAGGAACGAGAAGAACCGTGGAACCGGATCTTCCTCGGACATGTAGTAGCGCGCATAAAGCACGACGAGAAGGCCGATTGCGGTGACAAGCATGGTGAAAATCCATGCAAAACCATCCATGCGCAACGCGAAGTCCAGGCCAAACTGCGGCAGCCATTCCGCCCGAAACCGCACCACCCCGCCGTCTGCCACCGCCGGATAAAAGCTTCCCGTGAGCAGCAACAAAGCGGTGACGATGATAGCTGCCAGACCTGCAGGCAGGCGTGGCGAAGTCGTCTTGAGCAAGAGAATGGAGAGGAGGCTTCCGACGAAAGGCAGAAGCAGCAGAACGAGAAGCAAAAATGGTTCGGCTGTTATCCCAACGCCTCAATCCTCCAAAAAATCGGTATCCATCGCTTGGGCAACAGTTCAACTGCCGTCTAGCAATCGGGGCTTTGTTGCTCTATATGGCTTATATCAACCAATATGGGCGACTCTAGGCGATGGGTCAAGCAAGCGGGACAACGATTTTGACACCGGAGCTGTGCCGCGCTGCACGCGGTCTCCTGGACTGGACACAAACGGACCTTGCCGAACGCGCAGGCGTATCGCGCAGCACCATCAGAGACTTTGAAGGTGGCCGGCATGATGTCCATCGCGCCACCGCAGCGCAGTTGCGCCTTGCGCTCGAAGTCGGAGGGGCGGTTTTTATTCCCGTCGAGGGCGGCAAGATAGGGTTGTGCACCGGCTGACCTTGCTGGGGAAGTGCAGACCGGACATTTCCTTTGTCTATTGGGCAGGAGTTGCAACGGAAGGCCCAACAGCTTGGCAAGCCTGCTAGCCTTGATGTTTTTGAGGGCGGCGCACACGACTTTTTCCTGAGACCAGGGACGCGGAACGCTGACAAAGCTCACCAGAGTGCCGCCGAATTTCTGTCGTCGACTTTATTGCGGCGATGACCGCTTAGGGCCGAAAGCTGCGGCTCTTGAAAGGACGCGAACCTGCGATCTAGGTCATCCATGAATATCAGTTGGAATTCACGGCTCGGCGCTTAGCGTTTCATCGGGTCGCCAAAGGCGTTCGGAAGAAGTATCCTCATAACCGAGGCTAGTGAAACTCGCGACCTCCAGAATGAGGCCCCATGGCGCACGGAAGTAGATCCAGTTGAACCCGGCCAACGGCCCTGCGTCTACCAGGTTGGGACCATCGAGCAGCTCCACGCCTTGATCACGCAGCCTGTCAGCGGCCGCGTCGACATCGTCGACTTCGAAGCAGAGATGCATGCCGCCCACTTCAGATGATCGTTTGGGTGGCGACACGCTCTCCCCTTCGTATTCGAAAAGCTCAACGCTGGTCCCATTGCCGCAGCGAAGGAACACGAGGTCACGGATTTTGGAATGCCTCGCAGCCCCGAGCTTGTTTTCCATGAAGTCCTGATCGACATCGAAGGGTCCAGTGCGAAACACCTCGACGGCGCCAAACACCGCTTTGAAAAACGAAATGCCTTCCTCGATGTCCGGCACGGTGATCCCGATGTGGTGCATGCCGCGAACTTTGTTTGTCATTTCATTTCTCCCGAGACAACCGAGTGGTTCCAACCCGTGCCCGTCCGGCGAACACGAAGACGATCGCATTGGTGCTTCCTGCGTTAGGCGGACCGGCGGCGGGCGGCAGAGTAGATGAGAGCCGCGATCACGATGAGCGCCCCTTGAAAGAGGTACTGGTAGGTCTGCGTGAGGCTAAGAAACGTCACCGCACTGAGAACCTCAGTCAGCAATACCGCGCCCATGATGGTGCCTACGAACGTCCCTCGCCCGCCTGCCAGGCTGGTTCCTCCGAGAACGACGGCGGTGATGCTGGACAACGTGTAGGCCACGCCTTGTCGCGGATCCCCGACGCCAATCTGCGTCATCAGCATGACCGCACCCAGGCACGTGAGCATGGAGCACAGGATGTAGCCTCCGACATAGGTCAAGTCGACCCGGATGCCTACCCTGCGTGCGGAGTCCTCGTTGGAACCCACAGCGCGGAGGCGCCTGCCGGCTCTGGACCGACGCAATGCGTATTCCCCGAGCAACGTGACGCCCACCAACACGAGGAAAGCCACCGGAAACGGGCCAATCTGCCAATTCACCCAATCAGTGACGGTCGAGTTGATGTAACCGTCAGGGTTCTCGCGGAGTAGGAAGCTCAGGCCTTGGATCGCTATATACATCGCAAGGGTTGCCGCGATCGGCGTGAAGTTGGCAAACCGGATGAGAATACCGTTGATCGCTCCCGTTACGAATGCACCGACGGCCATCAGCAGGAACCCTGAGGCCATCACCCCCGCAGACATGTCTTCATTCACGAAGAATGAGGCGATCACAACAAGGAAGCCGGCAAGCGGCCCGACGGACAGATCTATCCCACCCATCAGAAGCGCTATCGTCTGGCCCATGGCTATGAAGCCCAGAGCGGTCGCGAGCAGAAGAATGTTCGAAATGTTGTAGGCCGACAAGAAGTTGTCGTTCTGGCTGTTGACGAAGAGGCCGAGCAAAATCGTCACGAGGGCCAGTGGAACCACCGGCGCGATGTCCGATTCCATGAAATGCCTCAGGCGCGACATGCTCTGCGGGCTCCCAGAGCTTTCATGGCCGATGTCATGCGCCTCGGACCGGACGGCTGCGGCAACGATCCGCTCCTCGGTGATCTCCTCCCCTACAAGAGTTTCGACCACCTGCCCTCGCGACATCACGATGACCTTGTCGCAAATGCCTTCCAACTCGACCGCGTCGGAAGAATTGACGATAACGGGCGTTCCTGCCTTGGAGACGCTCCTGAGAATACGATAAATCTCGAAACGTGCCCCGACATCCACGCCCTGCGTGGGCTCATCGGCGATCACGATGCCAGGCTCGGACAAAAGGGCGCGCGCCATCACGACCTTCTGCTGATTGCCGCCAGACAATGCTTGGATCGACGCCTCAAGGCCCGGCGTCTTGACCGCGAGATCACCGAAGATCGACCTGACCTTCTGATGTTCAGCAGTCTTGCTCAAAATCCCGCCGGTCGCGAATTTTTCGAGGGCCGAGAACGTTGCGTTCTCACGAACTGTCAGTCCGTTTGCCACACCTTCAAGATGGCGATCGGAGGGCATGAAGGCTGCTTCGTCCAGAAGCTCCTTCTGACCGAGTTGACGCCCATGCAAGATTGCGGCGCCCCGCGTCTGATGCAGGCCTGCCAGAGCGCGCATCAGCTCAGATTGGCCGTTCCCCGAAACACCAGCAACACCGAGGATTTGTCCGCGCGCTACGCTGAAGCTGACATTGCTGAACCCCTCGCCGCTCAGTTCCTCGACCTTGAAAACAGGCGAAAGATCGCCAGCTTCAGACTTCGGTGGGAAAGCCGCTTCGAGGGTGCGGCCGACGATCATATTGACCAGCTCGCTGTCACTGATCTCGCTGACGCTGGCTGCTCCGCGGATGCGTCCGTCGCGCATAACTGTGACGCGGTCAGCGATCTGCCGGATCTCTGCCAGTCGATGAGTGATGTAGATGACGGCAGTGCCGTTCTTGGCCGCGGTCCGAATGAGACGGAATAGCATCTCAGTTGCCTCCTGATCCAACGAGGCAGTAGGCTCGTCGAGGATCAAGAGCTTCGGGTTCACGGCAATTGCTTTACCGATCTCAAGCAGATGCTTCTGGGCCACCGTCATGTGACCGGATCGCAGGTTCAAAGGCAGGTCGAGACAGACCGATCTCAAGGTCTGCTCAGCCAAATCTCGCGTCGATCGATTTCGCAGCACCGAAGCGGGCAGAGCGACACTCAGGTTCTCCAAGATCGAGAGATCGTTCAGGATGGCCGGATGCTGGAAGCATATGGCAATTCCAAGAGAAGCCGCCATGTCGGGCGACATCTGCGGGACCTTCTGTCCCTCAAAGATGATCTCGCCTTCGGTGGGTTGCAGCGTACCAGCGATGATGTTCATCAGCGTGGACTTACCTGCACCGTTTTCACCCAGGATGGCGTGGACCTCGCCCGGCTTGAAGTCGACATTGATGTCGCGCAGCGCCGGGATCGCAGCGAAGTACTTCGAAATTCCGGCCAGCCGGATCGTCTCTTCGGTAGTCGCCGGTGAAAGTGTCTCGTATGCGTTCATTTCAACTGCTGCCATGGTCCACGATCCAATTCCAAAGGATGACCTGCTCAAAGTACTCGCTCCGAGCAGGCCTCAAGACGATTGGCTATTTTCCAACAGCCTTGGCTTGCTCTTCCGCAGGAAGCTCAGACGATAGGTAAATCGCGCCGGGCAACTCCTTCCGGCACTGGACTGGGTTCGGCTTCCCCGAAACGGAGTCCTCGAAACCCGGCGCCTTGAACACCTCGTCCTTCGGTGGCGTTCCGCCCGTCGCCAAAGCCACGGCCCATTGGACCGCCAACCTGACATTGTCGTTGCCAGTGGCAACGGTGAACAACTTGAAGTCGGGGTTCTTGTCCTTGTTCTCCTGCCAGAAGCAGCCCAAGGAGTTGCCGTCAGACGTAGCAAGGGCCGGTACCGACTTGCCCTGCTTTTCGAACAGCGGAAGCGCACCAACCAGCGAAGGTCCGAAGTCGGAAATGATAACGTCGATCTTCGGGTTCTTCGCGATTTCTGCCGTGAGCACCTTTTGCGTCAGCGCCGGATCCCAGTTCGTGACTGCGAAAGGCGCCTGGTTCACGAAAACATATTCGGGACCGAGCACCTTCTTCAGACCCTTCAGCTCGTCGAGGCCTTGGCTGTTTCCGGCTGGACCGCTCAAGAACAGCAGATTGCCTCCCTTGGGCAAAATCGTCTTGATCCAGTTGCCCCAGCTCTCGCCATCGTTCTCGAACGATGCGCCAACGAACTTCGAGTAGTTCTTTCCATCGGCGCCACCAACGGCCACGCGATAGGGAACGACGACCTTTCCGGATTTGAAGACGCTCGTGAGGGCTGGCAGAACGGCAGGTCCTGCATCACCGAAAACGACCAGGGCATCCAAACCCTTTGCGGCCATGCTCTTGATATCCGAAATGGACTTCATGGTATCGCCTTGGCCGTCGGCGTATTCGTACTTGGTTATGCTGGGGCACAGCTCAACCGTCTGCTTGCCGGAAGCGGTCGTGACCTGGCGCCAACTGTTGCCGCCATAGCCGTCGAGCAAAGCAAGTGTCGCTTTCTTTGGTCCGCACCAGGACGGCGCTTCTGCCTGAGCCGCTCCCGCAATCGCAATCCCGCTGAGCGCGGTCGTCACTGCCAGTCCGAGATAAGTTGCAAGTTCCCTATATTTCATTTTGCGTCCTCCACTTTTGTTGCTGAAGTTTTCCCACCTTGGTTCATCGACCAACGGATCGAATAAACCGCGATACCGAAGCCCAGAGCGAGTGCCTGGATGATTGTCTGAGCTGAAAAGGGCACGCCGATCGTCAGCGCGAACAGGCTCAGGTGATTTAGGAAAAATGCTGCGATAACCGTCGAGATTGGGAAGCCCCGTCCCCCGAGCAGCGATGTTCCGCCTAACACCACAACGGCAACCGACGGCAGCAGCAGGCTATCGCCCTGAAAAGCGGTCGGCTCACGTGTTATTCCCGCGATGAGCGTCCCGGCCAGGCAGTAAAGAAGCTGAGCATAGATGTATGCCATCATCTGATGGAGGCGCACGTTCAAGCCAGCGGCCTTGCCAGCCAGGGGATTGGCACCGATCGCCTCGAACCTGCGACCGGCCACGGTCTTCTTGAGCGCGAACGAGACGACAGCCATAGCGCCAAGTGCGAAGAGCACCGAGTTCGGCAATCCCAACGTCTCGCCGCCCGCGATCTCGGCTAGAAGATTGGTGGTGATCGATGGCACGCCGCCCGACACCGCGAAAACTGCGCTGTATAAAAGGGCGTTGGTGCCGATCGTCGCAATGATTGCATTCAGCCTGAAGAAGCTCACCAGGGCGCCGTTGAGAATGCCCGCTGCGACACACAGTCCCGCAGAAAGAAGCACGGCCTGAAAAAGCAACCCGTCGTCCTGCTGGGGATAGTGCGTGGCGATGACCACGGATAACGACACGGCGCCGGGGAGAGACAGATCGAAACCACCCTGCTGCACGACGAGGAGTTGGCCCAGGCCCACGATGGCTATGATTGCAGCAAACGGAAGGCTTCCCGAGAGCGCGCCGCTCGAAAGACTGCTCGGAGCAAACAAAGCACACAGGACTACGAGCACGAGCGTCGAGAAAACGACCGTGACGAAATTTCGCGTGAAGGGAATCCTCAAAGTTGTCTCCTTGGGAAGTCCGATGTCGGCGATGGGCGAAGCGTTTGGCATCAAGCTTTCTTTCGCTCAAAAGGGCACTGTCTTCCCGGCGGGCTCGCGGCATAAATCCGGGCCTGGTCGGTTGGGTTTGGAAAAGGAAGGAGCGGTCAGATCAGAGCGCGGTCAGTTCGCGCGAGACTGCAAAAACCTGTCCCGATCATGGAGTAGATTTCGTAAACGGTAGGCATTGGCCTCCCCGTCGCGCAGCTCGCGATACTCTACGAGGATGCCGCTACAGATGCTTCCCGCCTCTGCGATCCAATCGAGAATGTCGTTCAAGGTAATAGCTGTCACCGCTTTCATTTTCTCTCCTCCTTAGAAAATCAGCAGATCAATCCCGTTCGCGAGCGAGCCTAGCCACGACCTCCAATCGTGGGGCGCCACTCGTAGATCGCAACATCGCGGTAGATGCCGTGGACAACAAAGGGGTCCGCCGAGCTGAAACGACGCATTTCTTCGAGAGATCCGACGTCGGCAATGACTACCCCGCCCTCGCCTGATCCGCCCTCGTTTAATATCGGCCCGGATTGGATGATCGAAACTTCTTTCGATCGCAGGTGCCGCTTGTGTTCTTCGAGGTAGATTTCGCGCAGGGAGTCCTTGTTCGGATCCGATATCGCGAAACGGACTGCGAGCATTTCTCCACCTCCCAAATTATCGGCGATTCCTCACAATACCGACGATATTTGATTTCGTATTATCGATGGTAGCCTGATGGTGCCGGAAGAAAACAAGGGAATTATCCATTTCGGATGTTCCAGTATTATCCCGCCTCCGCGTTGCCTTCTGACATCATCCGAGCCTCGGCTCATCTCCGCGGAAGGCGCGTTCCAGTAGTTGAACAAGGGCTTTGCGATCGAGTGCTCTTGGATTCCAATAGGCGTTACTAAGAGCCTGATCTGCCACCGCTTCGATACTGCCGTCGGGCATGCCTAGATCTCGTAACGACATCTCGGCGCCCAGACCTTTTGCAAGTTTATGAAGTGCCATCGCAGGATCAGGCGCGGCCAGTGCGCGGCTTAGCCTCTCCATCGCAGCCGATGTAGCAGACGCATTGTAGGCCACAGCATGAGGCAAGACTGCTGTATGCAACTGCGCATGCGGTAGATTGAACATGCCACCGAGCGTATGGCAGAGCTTGTGATGCAGAGCCATTCCTACGGATCCGAGGCACACGCCGCAGAGCCAGGCGCCGTACAAAGCTGAAGAGCGTCCTTCGACGTCCCCTTTGTCGGCATGTATGCGAGGAAGCGCGCGCACGATGGCACCGATCCCTTCCTCCGCCATCAGAGAGACGACGGGATTTGCCTCCTTGGCGTAGAGCGCCTCGACCGCATGGGCGACGGCATTGATCCCGCTCGTCACCGACAACGGCACGGGCAAGGTCAGGGTAAGATCGACATCATAGACGATGACCTCTGGGAGTATCCGCGGATCTGACCTGGTGACCTTGCGCCCACCATCGGTCTCGCCGAGGATGGGCGTCGCCTCAGAGCCAGCATACGTAGTCGGGACGACGATCTGTGGGAGGTCGGTTCGCAAGGCAATGGCCTTGCCCAGTCCAGTCGTCGACCCGCCACCAACTGAAAGGAGCGCGTCGATATCGTGGCGTTCCACAGTCTTCATCGCGTCGGCCGTTACCTCGACAGGCGTATGCATCTGCGCTTTGGAAAAGGTCGCAACGACGCGCGCTCCCAGGCTCTTGGCAATGTCTGCCGCTTGCGACGCCTGCTCTGGCGTCGAGAGCACTAGGATGCGGCGGGCCTTCAGCCTGTCTGCTTCCTCAGGAAGGCTAGCGATCGTGCCCTGGCCAAAAACCACCCTGGCGGGATTTCCCGTATAAAGGAACCGTTCCACCCTCATCTCCTATCGGTCTGCCGTGCGAGCACGAAGTCGAAGTCGGACCGCCAGAGCGTCTCGCCATCCTCCACCTTCGTGAAGGGCGCGACGAGCGTCTGCTTCACGCCGAAAACCGTGTCGGATTCCAAATACGGATCGCCGCCAACGAACGTGTGGGTCACCAGCTTCTGAAAGCCATCCGCTCGCACCATGTAATGCATGTGCGCGGGACGAAACGGGTGGCGGCCGAGGCTTGAGAGCATCTGTCCGACAGGACCATCGTCCGGGATAGGATATGAAACCGGCTTGATCCCAACGAAGCTGTACTGGCCGTCGGCAGCGGTGATGAATACACCCCGGTTATTCCACTTCGGCTGGATGTCGGGCTGCTGGACGTCGTAATAACCGTCCGCGTTGTCCGACCATACGTCGATCCGGGCACCCGAAACCGGATTGCCTTCCAGATCGACCACCCGTCCAATGAAGAGGCAGCTTTCGCCCTTGCCGTCGAGGCAAATCTGTTCACCCATCTTTCGGATCGGGCACCCCTCCACATGGAAGGGTCCGAAGACCGTGTTTTCCGTCGCACCAACTGGGCGTCTATTGTTGATCGCATCGACCAGCATGGACATTCCAAGCGTATCGGAAAGAAGGATGAACTCCTGTCGTTCCCGCGTGCACATCTGCCCGGTGCGGGTCAGGAAATCGATCCCGAACTCCCATTCCGCTTGCGTCAGCTCGATTTCACGGGCGAAGCTGTGAAGGTGCTTCACAAGGCAGGACATGACCTCCTTAAGCCGGGGACTTATATCTTTGCCCATTCGGGCGTTCACTGCCTCGACGGAATTATCTTCGGTAAAGAAACCAGCCGTCGAGGTGATCGCGGTTATGCTTTTGGCCATGTCCAGTCCTCGAGACATCTAGGGAATGATGCGGTCCAGCCGCAAACGATCGAAGGCATCCGTGAAAGACCGGGTTGTGTCTTGATATTCAAGGAATCCCAGTTCCCGGCTGCGGCCCATATCGTTGAACGTCTCGATCTGGCGCCCGAGATCTGCGTCCGAATGCCAGAACGATGCTACGCGGGTAAGAGCATTTGGTTCCAGCGAGTATTTCGCCACCATCTCGTCCCATATCGGACCCGCCTCACGCATCTGCTCTTCGAGCGGGGTCGGGCTCCCTGGATAGGCGCCGGCTTCAAGACCGAAATAGGCAGCAAGACGTGGCCACAACCACTTCCATCGAAACACCTCGCCATTGACGACGTTGTAGGCGAGATTGGCCGCCGCGCTGGTGGTTGCCGCCCATTTGAGGTGCTTTGCCAGGAGCCGGGCATCAGTGACGTCTGTCGCCGCTTCCCACTGCTCCGGTGATCCTGGGAAGATGAAAGCTCTACCGGTTTCACGGCAGATGCCAGCGTAGACGGCCAGTGTCGCCGCCATGTTCATGGCATTGCCAACTGCATAGCCGATAAGGGTGTGAGGACGATGCACGGACCAGGTGAAGCCGTCCCTCGCGGACGCAGTGAAAATCTCGTCTTCCTGGACATAGTAGAAATTCTCTCCAGGAAGGCGCTCCTGCTCCTCTCTGAACGGGGTTTCCGGTTTGGTCTTCGCGTAGGATTCGAACGGTCCGAGATAATGTTTGGTGCCCGTAGTAAGCGCTACGTGTTCAACGCCTCGGCCGGAAACGGCATCGAGCACGTTGCGAACGATAGCGCCGTTCACTCTGCAGTTCTCCGCTTCGGTATCCTGGCGTGACCAGGCCGTGATGAACACGTGGCTGGGGCGCTCTTCAGCGAGAGCGGCTTTTACCGATTGACCGTCAACTAGATCACAACTCAGCGTCCGCACCCCGGGAACCTTGCTTTGCGAACGTGAAAGGCCTGCCACGGTCCAGTCACCGCTCGCCAGGAGGTTTTCTGCAAGATTGCTTCCGGTGATGCCGGTCGCGCCTACGATGAGTGCCTTCTTGGTCATCTCTTATCCGTTCAGCAGTGTGATCTTGATGCTCTTCGTCGGATCCTGTCCGAATGAAAACGCCTCCACGGCGTCGGTGAGAGCGTAATCGTGGGTTTGGATCGGCGACAAGTCGATCCCCGTGCGCTCAAGGAAGCGAATTGCAGCAGGCCACACACCGGGAGAGCCGATGCAGCCGCGCACCGTCAGGTTCTTCATCTGGATCTGGCCGATCGTCACCGGCACCTTGCGTCCGATGTTGATGCCAACCATCGACATCCTTCCTTCCTCGCGAGTGTAATCGAAGGCCGCAGCGAGAGATGCATCATGGCCTGACGCCTCGATCACGAGGTCTGCGCCGTGCCCCCCGGTCAGCTCGCGAATCCTGTCTGCGGCGCCTCCGTCAGAAGGATCGATAGCTTCGTCGGCGCCGAGGCGCTTGGCGACCTCGCGGCGTGTTGCCAGAGGATCGACCACGATGACCCTCGCCCCCATACCGATCGCTGCTGCGGCCGAAACCAAGCCAATGGTGCCACCGCCCGACACGACGACCGTCTCGCTTGCGTTCGTGCCACCAGACCTCATCACCGCATAGTAGCCACATGTGAAGGGCTCGATCAGCGCCGCCTTCTTGTTGTCGACGGCATCAGGAAGCTTGTGGAGCCATTCAGGATTGACTGCGAAGTACTCGCGGTCGGCTCCGCTCATGGAGAAACCGAAATGATGGAGACGTTCGGGCGTGCGGACGACGCATTCGCCCACGACGCGCTCGCCTTTCTTGAATCCCTTCACGTTTCGGCCGACTTCCACGATCTCCCCGCTCCATTCATGTCCGGGCGTCACCGGGTAGGAGATCGGGATGATGTAGCGGCCAGCGAGGAGCTCGTAATCCGAATGGCAGATCCCAACCGCCTTGGTGTGGACGAGCACCTCGTTGGCCGACAGATCCGGCATCCCGACATCGGCGATAACCGGCCGTTCCGGAGCTTCGAAAACTAGAGCTTTCATTATCCTCCTCCTTAAATCTGTTCCAACGAGCCAGTGTTGGCGGCGCGTACGATTGCTTCCAGCAGGGCAATGTTGTTGATCAGGTCTTCCCCGGTGATCGGATATGAGCCCTCACCTCTCACGGCGGTGGCGAACGCCCGTAGATTGTCACGAACTGGTTCAGCGGGCGGCAGTTCCTGAACCGTGATCGGCTTGTTCTTCCACCCCTCGGTGACGACCCACCCATCCGGCGCCTCGACGTGAGCCTTGTCGCGGACTTCGATCCATCCCTCGGTGCCGAATACCGCGAAGCGGGAAATGAACGGCGTCGCGAGCGTTGCCGATATGTAGGCGGTACCACCGCCGGAGAAACGAACATGAGCACTCATCGTGTCGCCTTGCGGAATCGACGAGGCAAGGTTCTCGCACACGACGCGCACGTCCTTGGCAGGCCCCATCAGCTTCACGGCCAGGTCTGTAAGATGAATGCCCGTCGCCGTCATGCCTCCGGCGGGAGCCTGGTCTGCCTTCAAGCGCCAGTTCGAAGGGTCGAGACCGAGAAACTTGTCATGGCTGAAGTTGGCCTCGATCTGTAGCAGGCGCCCCAGCTTGCCGGAGCTCGCTGCTTCAAGGATCCTTGCAATCGGTGTTTCAAACCGGCGCTCGTGCCCCATCCCAAGCACCAGGCCAGCTTCCCGGCAACGCGCCACCGACGCTTCCGCACCCGCCTTGGTAAGGTCGAGGGGCTTCTCGCAGAAGACGTGCTTGCCTGCAGCAACGACGCGAGCGATCTGTTGACGATGCAGCGAGTGCGGCGTTGCCAGCACGACAGCCTCGACGGACGGATCTGCAAGCGCGTCCGCCATGTCCTGAGAATACTGCAACCCCATCTGCGCAGCGAAAGCGGATGCATCGGGATTGGGATCGACGCCATGGGTGAAGTGCATTCCGGCCCCGCCGGCGCTGACGAGGGCGGCCATCTTCCGCCCCCACCAGCCAAGACCAACGAGCGCTGCGATGATGGGTTTTTCCTCGCGAATGGTCATCGATTATCCACCCGCTTGTTGAAGGGATGGATATTGACCGTTTTCCATACGCCGGCCTTGGTGAACGGGTCGGCTCTGTTGAAATCGACGATCTCTTCCTTGGTGTCCGCCTCGAAAACGAACAGGGAGCCGATCATGGTTTCGTTGTCGTCGGCCAGCAGCGGCCCGGAGATCACGGTCTTGGTTTTGCCCGTCGAAAGATACGCCTTGTGGGCATCATAGTTCGCCAGTCGTTTTTCGACGGCGCCCTCATGGTCTAGGCAATGAACAACGAAATGCATTCGATAATTCCTTTCAATTCAGCGGTAGCGTCGCGGCAGCGACAGCTCGCAAGCGATCAGGCCTTCATGTCGACAAGGATTTTGAGATGGGTCCCCGCGGGGTCGAGAAGTGCTTCGAAGCCCTTTTCGACGACTTGCTCGGGAGCAATCTGAGCGGTGACGATCTTTTCGACCGGGAAAATGCCAGCCCCGATCATCTGAGCGATCCTCGGCCAGATCTGAACAGGGTAGCACCAAGTGGCTTCGACGGTTATGTCCTTCAGCGCCCACAACATGGCGTCAATGGATGCTGGCCGGACATGAAGTCCAACCTGGACTACGGTCCCTTGGCGGCGGACCGCCTTGGCGCAAAGATTGAGCGAAGCTTCGGCGCCGACACACTCCAAGGCAACGTCTAGGCCCACCCCCTCCTCCGTATGATCGCGAAATAGCTGGTCGGTATCGGTCTCGCGCGGATCGAAGACGATCGCCTCGGGAACAAGTGCCTTGGCAAGTTCCCTTCGATTGGGGTTCAGCTCGGATACGAAGATCTTGGTCGCGCCTGCAGCCCTGGTCGCCAGCAACACGAGCGCGCCGATCGGTCCTACTCCGGAGACGAGGACCGAGCTTCCCGATGTAACGCCTCCACGATCGACGCCGTAGACGGCCACGGCTGCGGGTTCGATCATCGCCGCCTGAACGTCCGAGACGGTGTCAGGAACCGGAAAAACGTTGTAACCGTTCACGACTGCGCGCTCACCCATTCCACCCCAGTCCCAAGAGAGACCGACACAGGCCATCTTTTCACTGAGATGGAACAGCCCACGACGTCCATAGTAGTCGTCGCGAGGCGAAATCAGGGGCTGGATGGAGACGCGGGATCCGGGAACGACGTGTGTCACGTTCTTGCCGACCTCGATCACACGAGCAGAAAACTCATGCCCCAGGATCTGCGGCAACGTCGCCCCGGAATAGACGTGGGGTGTCGCCGGCGTGACGATCGGGCCCGCGATATATTCATGGATATCGGTGCCACAAATACCGCACACAAGGGGCTCGACGAGCACCATGTCGTCGCCAAGCGGTCCCTCGGGGGCTTTCACGTCCTCGACCCGAATATCCTTCTTGGAGTAGTATCTAACAGCCTTCATTGCTCTGTCCTTTGCATGTTCTGCTCCGCCATCTCCTGACGGTCGAATAATTCTCGCCCCTAAGCGCGTCGTCAGATCAGGACCATCCCGCCATCGACCATGATCGTCTGCCCGGTGATGTAGTCGGACGCCGCTGAGGCGAGGAACGTGGTCACGCCGGTGATGTCTGCGGGGAGAGACACCCTTCCCAAGAGGATCGACTGCGAAAACTCATTGATCGCTTGTTCAGGCTTTGCGGTGAGGCCGTGATCCATGAACTCACGGTCAAGCTGCTCCCAGAGCTCGGTCTTCACGACACCGGGGCCAAAGCAATTGACGGTGATCTTGTGTTCTGCAAGCGAACGGGCGGCAGCCTGCGTGAGGGCCACGACTGCAAACTTCGAAGCGCAATAATGCGCGAACAAGGGATAGCCCTGCTTTCCGGCGATGGATGCCGTATTTACGATCTTCCCGCCGGTGCCTTGTGCGATCATCTGCTTGGCGGCTTCCTGGGTACCTATCAGCACGCCTCGGCCATTAATCCGCATGATCCGGTCGAAGTCGTCATCAGTGACCTCGAGGAACGGGCAGGTCTGGCTGATTCCGGCATTGTTGAACATCACGTCGAGGCGGCTGAAATGCTCGACGGTCCTTGCGATCAGCTCTTGCACGCTCTGTCGATCGGAAACGTCGACCCCAATCGCGATGGCATCGCCGTCGCCGGTTGAAATCTTCGCCGCCGTCTGTCTCGCCGTTTCCTCATTCAGGTCTGCGATGACAACTTTAGCGCCGTTCTCGACCAAGTTGGCTGCGATGCCCGCACCGATGCCTCGCGCGGCACCAGTCACGATGACGACCTTGTTTTCAACTGATCCCGTCACGACACACCTCCCTGAATTCCATATTCCACCACCCGTTAGCCGGCGCATCGGGGAGCAGGTCGTTGGTCCGCCTAATTCGCCAATGCAAGGAAGCCATCAGCTACAGAACTCCTTCGCGCAAACCGGTGGCTTGCACGTGTTCTCATTCGACTGACGGCTTGGTTCCTCCCACATGAAACGCCGTGCGATCCTAGACGAACGCTAGAGGATGGACCGGCGGCTCGACAAATCTTTAATTATCCGAAACGGATATTTTGAATGCAGCAATCCTTCTCGGGCTGAAGCTACTATTTCTGTGGGAGGAGATGGCGCTTGCGCCGAACGGACGCATGCAGCCGATTGTCAGGCTCTCCTTCGACATAGCGGCAAGAAGTATCTGGACGGCAGACGCCGCCAGGGAAGGAAGGTTTTGCAATGAGCGAGACATTGAGAGTGGGCTGGGCTGGCATTGGCAAGATGGGCGCCCCGATGAGCAGACGTGTGCTCGAGAACGGATACCCCGTTTCCGTTTATGAACCGCTCCCCGAAAATCGCGCCTCAGTGGTGGCTCTTGGTGCAAACGTAGCTCATAGCCTTGAAGACCTGGTGGAAACATCGGACGTGGTGATGCTCACCATTCCAAACGACGTCATTCTGCGCACTCTCATACTGGCACCAGCCACCCTCGCCGAGCTATTGAGGCCCGGTCAGATAGTAGTCGAGATGAGCACCGTATCTCCCGAGCTCTCAGCCGAGGTTGCGGACGCACTATCCCGGGCCGGTGTCGCATATCTTAGAGCTCCGGTATCAGGCAGCACGGTTACCGCGTCTTCCGGCATGCTTTCTGTCATGGTCTCCGGCCCAGAGGATGCCTACCGCAAGGTCGAGCCGATCCTCGCCAGTTTCTCCACAAAGCAGTTCTACCTGGGAGATGGCGAGGAGGCCCGATACCTGAAGCTCGTCCTGAACGCGCTCGTTGGTGCGACTGCCGCTCTCCTTGGCGAAGCTCTCACACTCGGACTGAAGGGCAATCTGTCGGTTGAAACAATGCTGAATGTCATTTGCGAGAGCGCTGTTGCCTCACCGCTGATCGCATACAAGCGCGACCTACTGGTAAATCGGAACTTTGACCCCGCCTTCTCGGTCTCTCAAATGATGAAGGATTTTGATCTGATCCTTGGCGCAGCAAAGTCTGATCATGTGCCCATGTACCTCGCCTCCGTGATCCGCCAGCAGTACGAAGCCGCATTCGCCGATGGCTTGGCGGAGAAGGACTTTTTCGTTCTCTTTGAGCAATCCGAGCGCCTAGCCGGTCTCAGCCGAGAGAAGAAAGCCTCCTGAGCAAGAGCGTCCGCGTCATGGCTGGTGCAAGCATGGGCGGCACGCTAGTCTGATTGCCAACAGCGACGGTTGGGAGGCCGACGTGAACGAATACGAAATGCTGCGCATCATCGACTTCATTGAAAAGACGCGCCGACCGTTCAGGGAGGTAATCGATGCCGCCAACGAAGATGCGGTCTGGCTGATCGTCATGTTCCTGATCAAGTCGCATATTTTGAGCCAGCCTGTATCGATCTCCACTCTTGGCCAGGAGTCGGGTCTCCCCTATGCAACATCGATGAGATTGATCAATCGTCTCATTGACGCCGGCCACATAGTCAAGATCTCCAAGGGCCCCTCTGGCCAGCGCTTCGCTTTGCAGCCAAGCGACCAGCTCATTCGCTCGTTCGAGTCTTACGCTCGCAAGACGAAGTCGCTACTTGCACAAACCTTGGGACTGCGAACCGGAGAAGAGGAAGACGAGTACTACTTCGGAGGGACACCGCTCGGCTCGCAGATCATCCCACCAATGCGCCTTGTCCAGCGTCGGGCCGAGTCCCAGATCGAGCTCCGTTTTCTCCTGAACAACGACAACTACTTCTCCGCCATGCGGAACATGTGGGCCGACTTCCGCAGCAATCTTGCCTCGCGAAAGAACTTCGACCTGTTGCCGCTTCCCGAGCTTTATAAACGCGTAAGGGAAAACGCGGCCAAGAAGCTCTCCGACTACGACGTAATTGCAATCAATATGCCGTGGCTCGGAGAGTTCGCCGAAAGCGGGATCGTTCGTCCGATTGACCAGTATATTCAAAAAACAGGCATTAACCCTCTCGACTTCCATCCAACCATTTGGTCATCGGCGACATGGGATGGCAGAGACTATGGCGTTCCCGGATACTGCACGGTAGAATTCCTGGCCGCCCGCAAGGACCTTCTCTCCGAAGCCGGCGTACCCTTCCCGAAAACCTTCGACGAAGTAATCAAGGCCGGTCGCAAATTCCACCAACCCGATGACGGCATGTACGGTGCGGTTTGGGATGGCGCTCGCGGCATGCCGATAGCCTCAAGTTTCCTCTTCTTCATGGGCGCGTGCGGACAACCAGCAATATCGCTCCGCAGGATGCGATCCGGTTTTACGCTCGATGGTCTCGATCCGGATGAGCTCACCTGCACAATCCTCTCAGACGCAGGATTTGCCGCCCTGGACTATATGCGCCGACTCATGGAGATCTCACCGCCTAAGATCTTGGAGATGGCCTGGGACAAGACGCTCGACGTCTTCCTTCGCGGTAGAGCGAGTCTTGGCTATTTCTGGACGATGCGCGCCGCGCGGTTCGAGTATGATGTTCAATCGGTGGTGAAGCGCAGGGTCGAGTATCTCCCACAGCCCTCGGGACCCGGCGGCACACGCGCTTCGCCGATCGGCGGCTTTCTCTTCTGCATCCCCACAAACCTTCCTGAAGAACGTGTCGAAATGGCCGCTGATGCGATCGCGTGGATGGCCTCGAGGGAAGCTATGAAAGCACATGTGAAGAACGGCTTTCCCGTAGCACCGCGTTTCTCCGTGAGCGCGGATCCGGAAGCTGCAGCGAGCTCCCCGATCGTCAGGTTCGTTGATCAACTTGCGAAGAAGAGCCTGCTACACACGTGGCAGCGTCCAAAAATTCCGCAGTACACAACGATCGAGAAAGTCCTGGGTGAGGAAATTCACGACGCATTGCTAGGCAACAAGACACCTCGCGCGGCACTCGAGACGGCTGCTTGTCAAATTGAGGCAAGCCTAAGAGCGGGAAGTCATCACCGTCGAGAAGTTCGGAGCGTTTGAGCACCTCCACCTGCGCTTGCTCAGAAGAACAGCCGCCCCAAGGCGGCTGCGATCATCGGGGTCCTAACACTAGGCCGGAACGGCCTGCTCCGTTCGGATCAACAAGCCGGAGTTATCCGGTTGGGCCAGGAGCACCCCCTTCTCGATATCCAAAGCGACCTGGACAACGCGTTCGTTCACGGGCGCCTTCCTTCCGTGACGCGCGAGTATGTCCACAACCAGACCATTTACCTCCTGCACCTCTGCCCGACGGCCCTTTCGCCAATCCTGGAGAGACGTGGTGAGCGTGTCGGCTTGGGAAAACGTCTTTAGGACTTCTTCAAAAATTTGGTCCACGTACCGTTCCGGATGGTTGGTTGTGACGGCAGACATGCCGATGATCGGGATGATCTGAGCTCCGTCGGCCAGCGCTGCCTGCATCGCTTCGTATCCCGCCTCCCGCATTACTTCCAGCATTCCCGGATGCCGCGCGGCGTCAGCCAGTGGAAGGTCGACGATCGCGGAGGGGATAAGCTCCGCTGCGTTCACGACCAGCTTCATCCACTTCGCCGAATGAATGTCGTCCAGCACTTCGACGCGGCCAGAGTGTCTTAGAAGCTCCGCAACGTGCTCCACCCGATCCTGGTTTACCGGATCCAAGGCGCCAAGAGCAAACCACGAGGTGTCATGATCGTTCTGGCGATTGGTAATGCCGGGGACGAACATGTTGGACGCTATCTCGATGACGGCACCAACCGTCCGATGTCGACCTACGACATCGGCGATCTCCTCATGCGTCATGCCATTCTGGAGACCGATGACCAGACCATCGGGAGCGAGGCACGGCTTGATCAACTGACATGCCCATTTCGTGTCATAAGCTTTGACGACCAGGAAAATCAAATCGAATGGCTCCTTGATCTCCGCTACCTGGCACAGGTGCAACGCCGGGACTCGAACATTTATCGTACGAGACGGCAGATTAACCGTGATGCCGTCGCGACGAATTGCTTCGACGTGTTCCGGCCACTGCTCAATGAACGTGACGTCAAGTCCCGCAAGAGCGAAATCTGCACCAATGGAGGCCCCTTGCGCGCCCGTTCCCAAGAACGCGATCCTTGGTCTCTTATCAGCTCCGGTCATCCTATGTTCTCCCAACATTTTCGCGCCGCTCAACAGCTTCGCGCGATCAGATAGGACGATCGTAATGCCGATCGTAGAAACTTAAACGACGGTTTTATCCAATCTGGATGTAGCTGACCTCGGGCTGTCTACAGGAACAGCGGAGCTCTCTAGATGGGGAATCCAAATCCCTTCATACAACGACAGTCTGTGGCTGCGAAACGAGACGCAATTTGAAAGGCTGTCCAGACTGACCCTCTTGACGAGATTCGGACCGCAGTGTCGTGAAATGAATCAAGATCTGTTCGAACACCGAGATATTCGTTCAGGTGCGTGCCAGATCGCCTCGATTTGCGTTTACTATCGCGGTGGTCAATCCCGACCGCTCGCGATTACCAGCCCGATTTCGGACAAAGCCGATTCCGATCGGTGCCCCCAAGTCGTTGAACGAGGACACGCAAGACGACGAGCTTCCCGAAACCAGCGTGGACGACCGGCGGGCCCCGCCCGTTAATGAGCAACAGCCGGAAACCGGCGACAGCGTCGCGGAGGCCGATCCGAACCGGCAGGGCCGACGCGAAGGATCACATCCCGGCCCCGCAACCTTGCGACACGTGACAGGAAGGCCGGCAGCACGTCGATCACGGCGGGATCGATCTCCCCGTTAAACGCGGCTCATTTCGAGATTGGTAGTCGCTCGCCCGCTCTCACCGCGCCCTTCAGTCGATTGCCCGACGGCGCTAATGGACAAACATAACGGGGCGAGTAGGCGCAAGACGGAAAATAGGAAAAGTTGAAATCGAGTACCAGCACGCCGCCTGCTCGGACAACTCCGAGGTCCGCTCCTTTGATGGTGTCGAGGAGATATCGGCCACCACCATACGTCTCTGTCCCCGAAGTCCCGTCTACAAACGGCAGGAACACGCCACCTCCGTATCCTTCAATCCAGTAAAGGGTCAATTCGCCGCCTAATCTGTCTTCCAGCCCTGCGGTGCGGGCGAACGCATGCATTGACAGATCACCGTCCACGCCTGTTGCGATGGTTATCCGTTCCGATGTTTCCGGTACAAGCTGAACCGTCAGGCGCAACAAAGGATCATAAGGAAATAGGGTCGGCCCTCCGAACCCCTTGCGATCCGCCTGTTCGATTGGTGACTGAGGATGGTCGCGAAACAGGGTCGAACGGGTGTCGCACCAAAGCCTCCAGGCAGCAACTGCGTCCGCACTGGAACGTATCTCGTAATAGAGATTTGAGATCCTCTCCCGCCATTCCCACAGCTGTAGATCCTCGTTCAAGCCACACCTTCCATGTCCGAAATTAAGCCGGCTTTTATCATCGTGATGATGCTCGCCCATTCATCGCGGCGCACCACTGCGTAACAATATGCAGCCCACGTTTGGGTGCATGTCAACAATAACCAGACAGAAGCATATCGGAGCTTTCAGCATAGCGGCCGCGCCAAAAGCGCGGGAAAGCGGGAATTCGCGTCACAGGCGGGCGTGAAGAAGGGCAGCCGCGGGAGCGCCAGCGTCGGCGATCCGAAGAAGAAGCGGGACCGGCTGCCACGACCGCGTGTTCCGGAAAATCGATTTCCGAGCCGACACCTCAGGCACAGCCTAGCGGGTTCGGAGGCTGCAACCAAAAATGTCAGCGTGCCAAGGCATCCCTCGGAAACCCGGCAGCCAGGCTGTCGATGAACTTGCGCACCGCCGGCGGAAGACCCCGGCGTGTCGTGAACACAAGGTGGACGAGCCCTTTCATGCCACGCCAGGTCGGCAGCACATGAACGAGCTTTCCCTCGTCGATGGCCTGGCGGCAGGTATGGTCGGGCAGGAGTGCGACCCCAAGCCCGGCAATCGCTGCGGCCCTGACGGCAGTGAAGTCCGCGCAGCCCATGCGCGGTTCGTGGCGTAGCGTATGGGTATGCCCGTCATCGGTTTCGAGAAACCAGTTGACCTCTCCCTGGTCATCAGTCGTTGAGAGCGTCGATTGATCGGCGAGCCCGGCGATGTCGCCGATGCGGCTTGCTATCTGTGGGCTTGCGACAAGAATGCGAACCGAATTTCCCAGCGAGCGCATCGTCAGTGATGCGTCGCCATCAAGCGACGTTCGCACACGCAGCGCAACATCTATGCGTTCTTCGATCAGATCCACCGGACGGTCGATCGCGACAAGCTGAAGGCGTACCCTCGGATGTTGCGCCAGAAACTGCGTGACCAGACCAGAGATCGGTTCGACGAGGCCGGTCGGACAACTCATCCGGATCAGGCCATGCGGCTCTGACTGCGCCTCAGCAACCAGGGCTTCGGCGCGCTCTGCCTCTGCCAGCATCGCCTTGCAGCGCTCGTAAAAGGACTGCCCGACATCGGTTACACGAAAGCGCCGGCTCGACCGCTCGATCAATCGGACACCAAGGCGTGCCTCAAGGCCCGCGATCCGCCGGCTGAGCTTCGATTTCGGCTCGCGCAGCGCCCGGCCCGCCGCGGCAAAACCGCCATGCGCCACGACTTCGGCAAAATAAACCAGATCGTTCAGGTCGGTCCGCATCATCGTTCTCCATTCAGAACGCTGGGTAACACATTTGCTGGCTACTGGCACCAGCGTTCTACTGGCATGTTCCTTCTCAACGGCAACCGGCCGCAAACAAGGAGCAAGGCAATGACCAAGAAGTTCGAGAACAAAGTCGTAATCGTCACCGGTGGCACAAGCGGCATCGGGCTGGCGACAGCAAAGGCCTTCTCTCAGGAAGGTGCATCGGTCTTCATCACGGGCCGCCGGAAGGAAGCGCTTGACGCTGCCGTCAAAGACATCGGCGGCAGGGTGACTGGCGTGCAGGCCGACATGAGCAAGCTCGTCGATATCGATCGTCTTTATGACGCAGTCCAGCAGAAACACGCTCAGATCGATATCCTCTTCGCCAATGCCGGTGGTGGCGAGATGGCGCTGCTCGGGGCGATCACTGAAGAACACTACGAGAAGACATTTGCGACGAACGTGAAGGGTACGCTCTTCACCGTCCAGAAGGCGCTGCCGCTGCTACGCGATGGTGCGTCGATCATTCTCACTTCCTCGACAACGAGCATTTCCGGCACGCCTGCCTTCAGCGTCTACTCGGCAACGAAGGCGGCCATCCGCAACTTTGCGCGCAACTGGATCCTCGACCTCAAGGACCGCCATATCCGCGTCAACGCGGTCAGCCCTGGCGTTACTGATACGGCAGGCCTCAATGAGCTGTTCGGCAATGGCGACCAAGCGGAGAACACGAAGAACTACCTTGCGAGCCTCATCCCTGCCGGTCGTATCGGCAAGCCGGAAGAGATCGCCAAGGCTGTCCTCTTCCTCGCATCCGACGATGCCTCCTTCGTCAACGGCGTCGAACTGTTCGTCGATGGCGGCCAGGCTCAGATCTGACACGGTAAAATGTAGGAGAGCTGTCATGGTAGATATCGCAACGTTGCTTGAACGCAATCTGCACAGCATCTTCGGGGAGGGCGACGAGGCCCTCCGCCGGACGGTGGCCGAGGAGATTTTTCATGAAGACGCCGTATTCGTCGAGCCGCACGGAACCTACCGCGGCCGCGAAGAGATCGTCCGCATTGCCGGCGTCATCCGCGCCATGCATCCAGAGTTCAAATATACGCCGATCGCTCCGGCCGAAGTGCTTCACGAAGAGGCAGGACGGATGAGGTGGGTGTCCGGCAGCCCAGGCAAGGCGCCGTCCTACGCGGGAACGGATTTCATCGTGGCAAGGGATGGAAGAATTGCTGCCATCTATCTGTTCTTCGACGGTCAACCTGATCCCACCAGCCCGCCGATACCGGCATGATTCTGAACAAGTGGCGTGGTGCCTAGCACCCTGCCCTATTCGCGGCCTGCCCAGGAAAGCAGGTCGCGCCACCGCTTCACATATCCCACGACGATGAGGTGATGCATGCCGGACACGACAAGTCGCTCCGACAGTATTTCAGGATCGAAAGTGGCTATGGGCGTATCTTTGCTATGGTGGCGAAGCGTATAGGTAAACATCTCCTCCCAGCTGCGGCGTACACCCACGGTCTCGTCAGCCAGACACGGCCGGTATCGATCGATCAGCTCTCCCAGCGTCACGTGGCCTCCTCCCTGCTTTCGACGGCATCAAAGCACCAGTCCGATAGCACCTTGCGCACAGCGCTGTTTCGCCGGCAATTTTACCCCCCTCTCCTTTTCCCAGCCTGAACAGATCACTCGGCGGAAGATTGCGTGACGGGGTCGGCGCCTTTCACGGAAGGCCGGAACGCTCATCCTCAGTTATACCTTCCCCCAAAAAAGGTATAATAAGGTTGGCGCATAGGTGAAACCGATCGATCTCATGTATCAGACGATGCTCGCCGAACTCGGCCAGCGCTCGCTTGATGCCGCATGGACGGGCGACTTCCCCCCCCCCGAAGGGCGGTTCACGCCCGTCACCGTCAAGGACCGCAAATACTGGTATTTCGATATCGCGGACGGCAAGCGCGGTCGGACACGCCGCTATGTCGGGCCTGCGGACGACCCGGACATTGCGGAGCGTGTTGAAGCCCATAAGAGCGACAAGGACGATCTCAGAGCCCGCCGGCGCATCGTGTCGTCGCTGACACGCGAAGGCGGAATGATCGCAGCAGACGTTATGACGGGAGACTTTGTCGAAGCCCTGGCCGCAGGCGGCCTCTTCCGGTTGCGCGGCGTGTTGATCGGCGCGGTGGCGTTCCAGACTTACAGCGGCCTGCTTGGCATTCGCCTGCCTATGGCCGCCATCCTGACGGGCGATGCGGATATCGCCCAGGATTATGCCGTCTCTTGCGAGGTCGCCGATAGCCTTCCACCAATCCTTGATCTTCTGCAGGGCATTGACCCCTCATTCGGGGCGGTCCCACACCAGGCGCGCCGCCGTCTCGTCTGCGTTTCAGACCAGGAACGGCTACAGGGTAGAATTCCTGACATCGAACCGCGGAACAGACGACTATCTTGATCAGCCCGCAACGATGCCGACGCTCGGAGGCGCCAGCGCCGCTCCGCTTCGCTTCCTCGATTTCTTGATCCGTGATCCTCTCCGGACGATGCTCCTGCACAAGAGCGGTGTCCCGGTGACCGTCCCCGACCCATCGCGCTTTGCTGTCCACAAGCTGATTGTTGCAAGCCGCAGGCACACCGACGGCCAGTCGGCAGTCAAACGGGCTAAGGATATCCGCCAAGCGGCACTCCTGTTCGAAGCCCTCCTGCAAACAAGTCGAGCCTCTGACCTTGCTCTTGTTTACAACGAGGCCTGGGAACGTGGCTCGTCATGGCAAAGCGCCATTCGCGCAGCCGCTGCCATGCTGGATGCGGGCGGTAGAGGCAATTTCGCGACCTGTCTCACGACGGGTTCGGAGGAGATTGCAGAGAACGTCGTCCTGCCCTTCGAAGCGAGCCCTTGAGACAAGATCCCTTTGTCGAAGAAAGGCGGGCCCGGTCGGCGTCGAACGATTGCTTCGATCCCTGGTTGCCGTGGCAAATGTCGGTCGCTAGATTGCACGCGCGATCAACTGCAAACATACGAGGGTTTCATGCCGACCGGTAAAGTAAAGTTTTTCAACGCGGACAAGGGTTTTGGCTTCATCACGCCGGAAACGGGCGGTGCCGACGTGTTCGTCCACGTATCTGCCTTGGAATACGGCAATGTCTTGAAGGAAGGCCAAGACGTATCCTTCGACATCGGTCAGGATCGAAAGACCGGCAAATCGAAGGCCGAAAACGTCAGGCCGCTCTGAGCCAAACTCTTTCGAGAGCCTGTTCCAGCGGGGCGCGGTCGACCGCGCCCCGTTTCTTCCGATACCCAAACCGCTCGCCAGTGTTTTCCGCAGTGTTTGGTGACGCCGGTGGTGATCTTCGCAGCCGACGGCGATGGCGTGGTCGTCGGAGCGATCTGAGCGCCGCCTTTGGCTTTGCCGGCAGGCTCGGACTTCGCGAGCAGTTTCGGCCCTGCGGGCCACGCTTCTTTACCCGGCTGTTCTTGACCGCGCCGCCATCCGCCTCGGCGCTTGCGGCAATTTCCTGGACGCCTGCGGCCAGTATTGCATGTCTTCCCCGAGCGGCCGGCGCTCCTGCTCCCAGATCTCGTAGACGCGCTTTCCAATACGGTCTTCGTTTGCTGCCATCGGGGGCTGGCCTTGACGCTTTCAGTTTATGTCGTTCGGAAGCTCAGCCCGATTTTCCAGGTAAAGCCTGTTTGCGGTGACGGAATGAGATCGAGAGATCATGGATATTCCAAACAATACATTCCGCGATAGCAGGTACGTTCCGGTGAACAACGGGTTTGTCATCTGCCAAGAACAATCTTGCCGCGGCCAGCAGTACGGCCATATAAGGCGCGATGACTGATTCAAAGATTTTTGTCGGCCTGAGACCGATCCGAAACAAGCCGGCTGAACGTCGCGATCCAGGCGGTCCGACATGCCAATGGGATGGATGTGACAAACAAGGCATGCACCGCGCTCCCGTTGGAGCGGATGCTGAGGGCCTGTATCTTCTCTTCTGTCGTGGCCACGCAAAAGAGTATAGCGAAGGCTACAATTACGTGACGAAGCTCTCGAACCCTGTCACTGCCCGTTATCAGAGGGAAGCGGCAAGCGGCAGCCGGCCGACCTGGGGCGTCAGGGTCAATCACGCTTCCGCCGCACCCCTCCCTTCCTCAGTTCGCTCCGGGACCGCTAAGGCGATCAATGCAAGGAAAAACGCTGCGCGCAGCCACGCGGCTTTGCAGTCCCGAAAGCTTAAAGTTCTTGAAGCGAAAGCATTCGAAACGCTCGATCTTTCCGCGGATGCCACGCCGGAAGAAATCAGAAGTCGCTACAAGCAGAGGCTCAAGATGCACCATCCCGACGCAAACGATGGAGACCGCGCGTCAGAGGAGGCACTTCGGGCGACGATCGAGGCCTATAAAATCCTGAAGCTCAACGATTTCTGTTAGATCGGTGGGCATTGGGCGTATCGGCCGGATTCGAGCCGACCTCCAGCTATTATGAAGGCTTTTGGTCTGAACGCGCCAACAGGCTCGTCGTAGACCTGCCCGCTCAGGATCTTGGCGTCGCTCGTACACCTATGCGATTCTGATTTCTCTGAAGGCGACGCCTTCATCACGAGCATGTGGGTGGCCTCTTCCCTTCCGAGAACTCGGCGACTGCTTTCCGCGCGCGTGACGACGACGTCCGCACGCGACAAGTCGAGGCCGACATCTCGATTTTCAGCTTCGATAAGGCTGCTGGCGCAGGGCGCCCTTGTAAGATTGTTGGTTGCGGTCGGTCGAGTTTTGCGCTGGCGAGATGTCCGCAGATTGCTAGGATCGTGACGCATCCGCCGCCGACTCGGTCTCATTTCAAGTTTTGATTTCAAGGCGAGGACGAAATGAGGCTTGTTTTATTCAATTCGGCGGGTGCATTCGGAACGTGCTGGAGGAGCGCTTGATGAATTCGATTGACTTGAAAGACAGAGTGACCGTCATCACCGGCGGCGCACAGGGGATCGGTTATGCCATCGCCGAACGGGTGATCCAGTCCGGCGGGAAAGTTGCTCTCTGGGATTCAAATGGCAATCGCTCGGCCGATAGTGCCAGCACACTCGGACCGAATGCCCACGCATTCCAGGTCGACGTGACGGATTTCGATCTCGTCGGCAGGGCGGCTTCGGCGACAGAGGAGGTTTTCGGACGGATCGATTGCCTGGTGAATTCGGCAGGGATTACGGGGAAGGTCAAACCGACGATCGAATACGATGTCTTGGAGTGGCGAAGTGTCGTAGACGTCTGCCTGACGGGCACATTCAACTGCTGCCGCCATGTCGTGCCGGTCATGTTGAAACGAGATTACGGTCGGATCGTCAACATCTCATCGGTGGCCGGAAAAGAAGGCAACCCGAATATCGCGGCCTATAGTGCTGCCAAAGCAGGCGTGCTTGGCTTCACCAAGTCTTTGGGCAAAGAACTTGCGAAAACCGGAATCGCCGTCAACGCCATTACGCCCGCCACAGCGAAGACGCCGATCCTCGATGGCCTCACGCCCGAATTCATTGAATACATGCTGGTCAGGATTCCGCGAGATCGCTTCGCCGAGCTTACGGAGATCGCGGCGATGACGGTATGGCTCCTGTCGGAGGAAAACTCGTTCACGACGGCGTCCACATTCGATCTCAGTGGCGGAAGAACGACTTACTAAGTGCATCAATTGCCCCTTGCGGCACCGCATTGGCTGAAGGCGCCTTCTCCCGCTCACGTGCACGGACGGCGTGAAGCCCTTGGCCAAGCCGGTGGCCGATAACAACAACAGCGTTGAGAGAACTATCCGGCCAGTCGCTCTTAATCGTAAGAATGCTCTCTTTGCCGGACACGATGCCGGAGCAGAGAGTTGGGCGACGACCGCTTCCCGAAGCCGCCTTGCGAGGTGACTTTGCCTTCAAGATGTGGACAGCCCTGCAGGATCCTAGACGGCCCCACTGACCGCGTCGTGATTGATACCCCTTATTACCTGAAAGACACTTCGACGTTTTGACGGTCCTGCGCGATAACGCGGCAACGGGTTTCGAAGCCTTCGCCGCGGATTACCAGATCAAACTCCGGCGGTATGCCTGAGGTGTTTGAAAGGACCAGCCCTGCGCCGTCGCTTCCAAGCGACTTAACCGTGCAGTCGATTACTGAACGCCGCTCGTTGAACAGGATGGAGGCGCTTTTCAGTACCCTGCGGCGCTCTCCTCCGTTTGCACCCTTGAGATCATGCCATGAGACGCAGCGATTTCGTCCTCCGCTTTTGGCGGCATACATCGCCGCGTCCGCCTGGGCTATGAGCGTATCGGTGTCACGGCTGACAATTGAAAGGTTGGTCGATCCGATACTGGCGGTCACACTCACGCTGCCGAAGTCGCCGTTCACAAGGGACCCCGCGATAGCGTTCCGCAACTTCTCCGCAACAGCTGCGGCTGCGGCCTTGTCGACATGGGGAAGTAAAAAGGCGAATTCCTCGCCCCCTAGACGTCCAATTAGGTCTCCTGCCCGCAGGCTGCCCCTACATGCACCACTAACAGCTTTGAGAACCTCATCGCCGGCAGAATGGCCGTAAGTGTCATTTACCTTCTTAAAGTGATCCACATCCAATACAAGGCATGCGAGATCATGCTGATGCCTCAGTGCCTGCGCGATTAATTTCTCGCTTTCGGACTTGAAGGCTTTTCGTGTGAGAACGCCCGTCAGACCATCTGTCGCAGCAGATTGAAGCAGCTCAATGCGTTCCATTGCAAGTCCAGCGAGCTCCTGAAGAATAGCAAGGTCCCTCGCCCCAAATGACTTGGGCCGACGGTCAATGGCGCACACCGTTCCCAAGACAAACCCCTCGCGCGTTTGGAGCGGCACGCCAGCATAGAAACGGACATGAGCTTCGCCAGTCACCGAAGGATTGTTTGCGAACCTCGCGTCCTTTGACGCGTCCTGAATGATCATCGGCACTCCCGAGTCGACGATCAACGTGCAGAAGCTTTCTTCTCGTGGGACCTCCGAATTCGGCAAGCCGACACAGGCTTGATAACTTTGACGATGTGCGTCGATGACAGACACAATCCCGATATCGACTGAAAATATCTCTTTGATAAGCCGAACGATTCGTTCGAAGCTCGAATCCCTTGGCGCGTCCAACAAGTCAAACTGGTCCAGTGCTTCGAGCCGCGCGCGTTCGCGCTGAGCTCGCTCCGCCGTCAATTTTCCGAATGTCCGTAAAGTGTTCATGTAGCCCACCATATCAAGCAGGTGGATCATGGGAGCGATAAATTAAATTTCGATTAGACGGCTAGCTACGCATACTCTGGATAGCGCTTGCTTGAAACTTCGCCACTGGCTCGCAAGCTTTCCTCTAAGGAATACCAGCGCATCGCCCAGGAGCGCGAACAGAACGGAGATAGTCCTATGCGCATCAAAGCAATGCACACGGCTTAGAACCACTTCACCAGATAATGTTCGCTGGTGGGACGCATATCGCCTCGCCGTCGATATCGAACCGCAGGAGTTCACCCAATCCTCTAATTCGGCCTGGAGTAGCATGACGCGAGATACCTTCAGGGCGCGGCAGTCAGTTCGTCCAAGACCCCCATTTTCTTCAACGAACTCACGACGCCGGTGAGCGCAACGACTGCTACGAAGAGCGCGACAAGTACCATCGCGTAAGAAAGCTCCTCAGGCGATATTGAATCTGCCGCCAGTCGATAGAATTCAGTTGCCAACAGGGCGATCAATGTGGACGACATCGTTGAGTAATCCTTGGCAATGACGCGCTTCGCATTGAAAGCCATACCTTCCGTTGACGACGAAAACGCGCTCAGCTTAAGCCCCCATCTGGATACGTCCCGGCAATAAGCGCCATATGCCTCGCCGAACTTGTTCGCGAGGAATTCCTCTTCGGCATAAATGATGCACTGGTAGATAAGGCCGAACAGTAGGCATCCGGCAACGACGACCACCGGATTGCCGTGGAACAGAAAGAGCCCGGAGTAAATCAACATGTTCCCGACATACAGGGGGTTGCGGCAAACGCCAAACATGCCTTCCGTCACCAAATCGCTGGCATAAACCCGCTTATTGAGGCCACCGCGCTTGATATAGGCATATCCGATCACGGTTGCGCGCAGTACCAAACCAGCGATGACGACGAGCAACGCGATGATGTTTTTCCATCCTTCGAGCGCAGCACTACCGAAAAACGTTGTGGCCGGCGGGCTAGAAACAAACAGTGCGACGATTATGAGCGGGAAAGCCTGGTTTCGGTATTTGAAAAAGAAGCTGCCGATCGCGAGGGAGACTCTGTTCATGGCTTTTCGACTCACTTGACCGCGACGATGCCGCAGAAATTGTACCAGCGGAAGAAGACCTCGGTGCTCTTGAAGCCTACCTCCTTGAGCAACTGGATGTTCTCCTCGAGGCGGTAGGGAATGAGGACATTTTCCAGTGCCTCTCGCTTCTTCGAGATTTCGATCGAGGAATATCCGTTGCGCCGCTTGAAGTCATAATAGTGGTCGATGAACAGTCTGTTGAACGTCGTGTCCTCGCTGGTCAACTTCTCGATCAGCAG
This sequence comes from Rhizobium sp. BK379, assembly GCF_014193955.1. Classification (NCBI taxonomy): domain Bacteria; kingdom Pseudomonadati; phylum Pseudomonadota; class Alphaproteobacteria; order Hyphomicrobiales; family Rhizobiaceae; genus Rhizobium; species Rhizobium sp. BK379. Next base: position 215,345 of record NZ_JACIAD010000010.1, on the reverse strand, counting down.
CAGGCATCCGTGCGCTTTGAGCCCGTTGAAGATCGTCTTCATCACTCTTTCGCGAAACAGTGGACGCACGAACTGAAGCGTCAGAAGCATTGTCACGACGCTAGCATTTTCGATCGTAAAGCCGCGGTGGAGGTCGCTTGTGACCAGATCGATTGATCGGTTTGTTCCCGATTCCTCAATCTTTTCCGCCGCCTTCTTGAGCATGTCCGGCGCGTTGTCGATTCCGACGAAATCAAGTTGATTGTCGACGACGTGGTCCAATGCCAACAGGGTGGTGGCCGTCGAGCAGCCAATATCATAGAGGGTCGAATGAGGTTGGGCGAAGTCACGGGCCAATTCGCAAACCATCCGCTGCATCTCCCCATAGAATGGGACTGAACGGCTGACCATGTCATCGAAAACGTTTGCGACGGTGGAATTGAAAGAAAAGTCCGCAACCGAATTGCGTTCGTCGGCAAAGACCTCGTCGCGCGAATTCATATGCAAGACAAGACGGCTAGACTGGTCGGTCATACCCGCTCCTAATTTATAGCAATTTCAGGTGGGAGTACTTTCCCCGAGCACACCCGGCGCTGTGCGATGTGAGCACAGGAGTCTGACAATAACCTGAAAGACGATCTGCACTCACAACAATGGCGGGGGAAACGGCTAGAAGTGATCCTGCCTACGTGAGGCCGGCTCGCAACCAGTCGCTATCATTACAATCCACGCCGCCCCTTCCCTCACCTCCCTGCCCGGCCGCACCAGCGACCGTGCGATATCGATGATGTCGTCACGCGAGGCGGTCGGACGCACCGCCTCAGGCAGAAGCAGCCGCACCATTCGGGGCATGGCCATAACGCTTGCGGTATGCGTTGGAGAAATACTGGCTGGAGTTGAAGCCGCAGGAAAAGGCAATCTCCGTGATGCTGCTACGCCCCGGCGTCTTCAAAAGGCGCGAGGCCTCTTCCAGCCGCAGATGCTGCAGATATTGCCGCGGCGTCATGTTGGTCAGCCGCTTGCAATATTCCGAAAAACGGGTGCGCGACAGACCGCATTCTTCGGCCATGGAATCGAGCGTCCAGTCTTCGGCAAGCGCGAAAGCCAGCCGGCGCAGGAAGATCGCCACCGTATGCTGCGACGTCGAAAGATCGGGATCGAGCTTCGGCGCCTGCTCCGTCATCCGGTCGATCAGGCTCAGCATGATCGTATTGATCGCCACCTTCAGCCGAGTTTCGCCATCTTCGGGCGTTCGTCCGAGCAGGATCGAGGGCACGGCCTCGAAGGCGCGGCACAGATCAGCGCCACCATCCCAGACCGGCTGGTTGTTCTGCGTCAGCAATTCGCCGAGCGTGCGGGCTTCCTCGCTTGAAAACACCATCCAGCTCGGCCATCCCCAGGCTTCGCTCGGACGCCTTAGCCCCGCATCGAGAATGATCCACAGCAGGCGGCTCGCATCGACGCCGGGATTGCCGATCGAATGCAGCTGCCAGGGACGGATGACGATGAACTGGCCCTGCTCGAAATTGTAGGTCTCGTCATCCACGACGAGATTGAGGTTCCCGCGCGCCAGATAGGCGATTTTGAACCCTTCATTGCAGTGGCGGCCGAGTCCCCAGCTTTGCGCATAACGCGCATCCCAGAAGCCGACCGTACGGATCCCCGGCAGCCGGTCTCCGAGCGACTGGCCGGGATAACTGCCGCGGGTCCACGCGTGCAACTCGACTTCGCCACGCGCGGCGGCAGCCTGCAACTCGCGGCAATTGTCGGCATACATCATCGAATCCGGCTGACGAAAGACCGAAGGACGACGAATGTCGGCTGGCTTGATGATTGTGTGCTTATTCATTTCGCGCGCCTCCCAACGCAGAAAATGACTTAAGAAATTTACCACTGTTGTGGGGCGCAAGTTTTACCGAGTCAAGTCTGCCAAGTATCCACCCCGAGGATGGGCAACCATGCCGCGGGACGACGACGTGACTGCCGCACGGGAAGGAGAACACGTGAAGATCGCATTCAACTTACTTGTGCTCGGAGCGGAGATCACCACGGCGCATGGCCGTCAGCTCGAGCGACTGAAGGCGCTGGGATATGACGCGGTCGAGATCCCTGTCTTTTTTGGAAAGCCGGATCACTACGCTGCCCTCGGCAAGATGCTGCGCGATATCGGTCTCTCCGCCGGCGCCGCTGCAGTCGCGACCCAGGAGGCCAATCCCGTGAGTGCAGATCCTGCGATCCGTCGACGCGCCCGCGACCATCACAAGTGGATCGTCGACTGCACGCAGGCAATGGGCGGCGAAGTGATCGCCGGTCCGCTCCATTCCCCCGTCGGTGTCTTCACCGGCTTCGGTCCAACGTCGAATGAGCGCGGCCGCTGCGTCGAGGCGATGCGGGCGCTGGCCGAATATGCCGCATCTGCAGGCATTCGCATCTCCGCCGAAGCCGTAAACCGTTTCGAATGCTACCTGATGTCGACGATCGCTGCCGCCTCGGAGATCTACGGCGAGGTTGGTCACCCGAACTATGGCTACATGTTCGATACCTTCCACGCCAATATCGAAGAAAAGGATCCGCCGGCAACTTACGAACGTTACCACAGGGAAATCAATCACTACCATGTTTCGGAGAACGATCGCGGCATTCCGGGGACCGGTCACGTGCCCTTCGCAGCCCATTTTGAAGCGTTGCGCCGTTGCGGATATGACGGCTGGCTCACGGTCGAATCCTTCAGCCGTGCCCTACCCGAGCTTGCGGGAGCCACGCGCGTCTGGCGGGATCTTTTCGACGACCTGGACACGCTCTTTGCCGAGAGCATCGCCTTCATCCGCAGGGAATGGGACATTGCCGGAGAACGCACCCCATCGGGCTCGAAGGGGGCGGCGCAATGACGCTACCCGCACTTGAAATGGCCGGCATCACCAAGACGTTCCCCGGCGTGCTCGCACTTGACGAGGTGGATTTCGACTGCCGTCCCGGAGAGGTGCACGCAATCTGTGGCGAGAATGGCGCCGGAAAGTCGACGCTCATGAAGATCCTCGGTGGCAGCTATCGACCGGATGGTGGAGAGATTCGCATTCGCGGCCAATCCGCAGATTTCGCCCACCCGCAACAGGCCAAGGCGGCCGGCATATCCATCGTCCATCAGGAACTTAGCCTGTTGCCCTATCGCAGCGTCGCGGAAAATATCTTCGTGGGCCGCGAGCCCTCGCGGCGCGGCGTTCTCGACCGGCGCGAGATGCGTCGCCGCAGCATGGAGTTATTGCAGCGTCTCGGCGCCGGTATCGATCCGGACCGGCAGGTTTCGACGCTTTCGATTGCGGGCCAGCAATTGGTGGAAATTGCCAAGGCGTTGCTGCTCGATGCGCAGATTCTCGTCATGGACGAGCCGACGGCGGCCCTTGACGAACGTGACGCCCAAGCCCTGCTGCAACTCGTGCGCGGCCTGCGGAGCGAGGGCGTCTCGATCATCTACATCTCGCACAGAATGCCGGAAATCATGGCTCTTGCCGATCGCATCACGGTGCTGAAGGACGGCCGCAGGATCTGGACGAAATCGCGGGAAGACGCCGATATTGGCGCGATCATCAGGGCGATGGTCGGTCGTGATCTCAAGGACTTCTATCCATCGCCGCCGGCCGGCAAGCCCGGTCATTCGTTGCTCTCGGTGGAACAGGGCGGAAATACCTACCTGCGCGGCATCGATCTCGATCTCCGGGCCGGCGAAATCATCGGCGTCGCCGGGCTGGAAGATTCCGGAAAGGCATCGCTCGCACAGGCAATTATCGGCGATGAGCCGCTGACCGCAGGTACGATACGACTTGGCGGCGGTCCGCAGGCAATCACCTCGCCGCGCCGCGCGACGAGCCGCGGCATCGGCTATCTGCCGGGCGATCGCAAGCGCGAGGGACTGTTGCTGCGGCAGTCCGTTCGCGACAACGCACTGTTGACGCTCCGATCCATGTCGAATTTCTTCACCCGCCCCGAAAGCGGGGCCTTCTCAAGAGACCGCATCGACGAGGTGCTGCGGGTGACGGACGTGCGGGCTGCCGATTTCGGCCAGGCGGTCGATTCGCTTTCCGGCGGCAATCAGCAGAAGGTCATCATTGCCCGCTGGCTTGCGCGGCAATCGAATATCCTCGTTTTCGTCGAGCCGACCCGGGGCATCGACATCGCCGCCAAGGCGGCGATCTACGAGGCGATGCGAAGCTTCGCCGATACCGGCCGCGGCATCATCGTCGTTTCTTCTGACATGCCAGAACTCATCGGCATTTCCGACCGGATTCTCGTGATGCATCAGGGCCGGATCGCCGGCGAGTTGCCGCGCGGGGCAAGCGAGGAAGCAGTGATGGCACTGTCGCTCGGCATCGATATACGCCAGAAGCAGGAGGCCCTCACATGAGTGGCGAGACCCTTCCGGCGACAAGCCGCACCCGTCACCCGATACGCCTTTCCGTGGCCGCCGTGCTCGTGCTGGTTTCGGCCTGCATCTTTGTCATTACGGCGATAGCGACGGGGGAGACAAGCCAGCTGAATCTTGAAGGGCTGGCCGGCCTGTTTCAACGGATGGTCGCTCTCGGCCTTGTCGGGCTCGGCCAGACCTTCGTCATTCTCGTCGGCTCGATCGATCTTTCGGTGGCGGCGCTAATCAGCGCGGTCGCGGTCCTTGCCTCGTTCATCATGCAGGCAAATCCGGCAATGATCCTGCCGGCGATCCTTGCGTGCCTCGTCCTCTGCCTGATCGTCGGCGCCATCAACGGGCTGCTCGTCGCCTACTGCGGCATAAACCCGCTGATCGCAACGCTTGGCACAGGCCTGACAATCCAGGGATTATTGTCGGCATCCTTCACTTACCTCCAAGGTTCGGTCGCGCCGTCCTTCCAGGCCTTCGCCTATACCAGTCTTCTCGGCATTCCCTACCCGGTCCTGCTGTTCGTCGCACTTGCCGCCGCGGCAAGCCTGTTGCTGACGCGCACCGTATTCGGCGCGCGCATCTACGCCGTCGGCGGAAATCCGCAAGGCGCCCGTCTGGCCGGCATCCGCACGGAGCGCGTGGTGCTCGCTGCCCATGTCATCGCAAGCTTCTTTGCCGGCGTTGCGGGGCTCTATCTGGCGGCCCGGCTGCAGTCAGGTACGCCCTGGATCGGCCGCGACGGCATCTATGACCTGGAATCGATCGCGGTAACCGTCATCGGCGGGACCATACTGGCCGGCGGCAAGGGGGGAGTGGCGGGCACGGTCGCTGGCGTCCTGCTCTTTGCCACGCTTGACGCCAGCTTCAATATGCTCGGTGTCGATGCATTTCTCAAGCAGGTGCTGCGCGGTGCGATCGTGATCGTCGCTGTTGCCATCCACGCCATACGTCACAAGGGGCATGTCGCATGACCCCGCTTTCAGAAACGACACCGATGCGTCGCCCGGTCATTTCGCTTGCAAAGATCAACTTCGGCCTGATCGTCTTTATTATCCTCTATGCCGCTATCGCGAGCCTTCAGCCGAACTACCTCGAAGCCGGCCTTTTCATGAACTTCCTGCGCCGCGCAGCGCCGCTGATCATCCTCGCCGTCGGGCAGCTCTATGTCGTTCTGACCGGTGGTTTCGATCTCTCCGTGGGGGCCATCGTCACCCTCGTCGTTCTGGCAGCTTCCATCCTGATCAATGGCGACCCCGAGATGACCTGGCCGATGATCGGCGTCCTCTACCTCATGGGTCTCGCTGTTGGCCTGGTGAATGGCCTCGTCGTCACTTTTCTGAAAGTGCCTTCGATCATTGCCACGCTTGGCACCATGCTGCTCGTCAACGGCCTAGCGCTGGCTTGGTCGGGTGGTGCGGCGCGCGGCGATCTGCCGGACAATTTCCGCGATCTCGGCCGTCTCCTGATGCGCGATGTCTGGCTGATCGGCAGCCTGCCGCTCGCAGTCATCATCCTCTTGCTTTTTCTCGTGGTTGCCTGGTGGGGACTGCACGGCACTGTCTACGGCAAACGCGCGTTGGCGATCGGCGACAATCCGAGGGCTGCGGAACTCGCAGGCTTGCCGGTCGCCGCCACCCGCATCGCCGCTTTCGTTGTGTCGGCACTGGCGGCGGTAACCGCCGGCATCCTCGTCGGTGGCTTTTCCGGCGTGTCCGTCAACGCCGGCCGCGGCATGGAACTGCAGGCGATCGCCGCCTGCGTCATCGGCGGTGCCCAGCTGCTCGGCGGCCGCGGCTCGCTATGGAGTGCGTTATTTGGCGCTCTTAGCCTTTTTGCACTCTTCACCCTACTCAATCTCGCCGGCCTGCCCCAGGCGCTGCGCGACAGCATCCAGGGGGTGATTCTGATCGCCGCCGTCGGCGCCAGCGCCTGGCGAGATCGGAGAAAGACCTGATTGCTTGCAGGGAGAGACAAGCGATGAACCGCCGGTACGCCGGCATAGTGGAGGAGGAAGAAGATGCAATACAAAGCAGTTGTTGCGGCACTGGTAGCGATGGCATTTGCCGGCGTTAGCTATGCGCAGGAATTCAACGATCCCGCTGAATTCAAGAAGCAGCGCGAGCAGCTTTCGATGACGCCGCAAGGCCCGGAGGGCAAGCCGTGGGCGCAGCATCTCGGGGACGGAATGGTCGATGCCGCCAAATACAAGAAGGACGGCCCGGTCACGATCTGCTTTTCCAATGCCGGGATATTCAACCCCTGGCGCGTCGTTGGCATGCACAATCTGCAGGCCGAGGCCGAACTGCACAAGGATCGCATCAAGGAACTGGTGGTCGTCGATGCCGAAGGCAAGGACGATAAGCAAATCTCCGATATCGAAGCCCTGGTCAGCGGCGGCAAGTGCGATGCGCTGATCGTATCGCCGAACACGACGGCGGCGCTAACGCCGGCTGTGGAGGCAGCCTGTGCGAAATTGCCGGTCATCGTCTTTGACCGCGGCGTCGCTACCAAATGCCCGGTCACCTACATCCACCCGGTCGGTGGGTACGGCTTCGGCATCACCTCGGGCGAGTTCATCGCCAGCAAGCTGCCGAAGGGCGCCAATGTTCTGGCACTGCGCATCATGCCGGGTGTCGACGTACTTGAGACCCGCTATTCGGCGGCGAAGAACATCTTCGACGAAGCCGGCCTGAAGGTCATCGGCTCCGAATTCACCGCCAGCGACCGAGCCAAGACCAAGGCGGTTGTCGAGGACTACATCAATCGCGGCGAAAAGATCGATGCAGTCTGGATGGATGCCGGCGATACGTCCACCGCAGCACTCGAAGCATTCGAAGATGCCGGGCTGCCCTATCCTGTCATCAGCGGCGAAGACCAGCAGGACTTCCTGCGCAAATGGCAGAAGGACAAGCTGACGGCAATCGGCCCATCCTATCCGACCTACCAGTGGCGGACAGCGATCCTCGGCGCTCTTGATGTGCTCGACGGTAAACAGGTGCCGGGTCCGGAATGGATCCTGCCGCAGCCGGCGATCACGCAGGATACGCTGGCAAGCTATATCGACGAGCGCATGCCGCCGCTACACTACAGCCTTTGCGGCTGCCAGGACCTGCCTGGCTATCCGGAGCTTTGGGGTGGCAAGAAATAGGCTTTGAACGACAGGAGCCCCGGCGGAAACGCCGGGGTATCCATAACAATCAGAAATAGATCGACATCACCAGATCCTGGTCGAAATCGCCAAAACCCTTGCCGAAAAGGTTCATGCCTCCAGGGTTGTCGGCCTTTTCGTCGATTCCGATACGGAAGCGGATCGAGTGACGGTCGGCTATGCCGAGGGAGGCGATAGTCTGGGTCGAGACCATCGCGCCGTCGATCCAGGTGCCTGTCTCATCGATCGTCCAGGTCTTGAGCTTGCCGTATTGGGAGCCCGAGAGCTTCCACCAAGATGGCGAATACATGCCGCGGCGATCGCCGAAATCGCCAGGCGAAGTCCAGTGTCCGGCCTTGATGCCGTTGACCCAGATGGAAATGTCGGATGGCCAGTTCGCGTTCGTGGCCGGGGTCTCGGAGCTCAGCTCGGCCGAGAATTCCACCTTGCGGATCTTCTTGCCCGAGACCTTGGCGTTGTTCGGGAATTTATATTCGACATAACCGCGGGTGAACCACAGCAGCGCCGCCTGCATGCGTTGCGGATCGAGGAAGACTTCCTGCACATCGAGCATGCCGATGACGTTGTTGACCGAACAGAGGCCGCAGGGGGCGCCGACGTCGAATTCCGTGAAGAGGCCGATCGGCATGCTGACGGTCACCACATCCTGGCTTGCCTTCGTGCCGTTGGTATCGAAGCGGATCAGGATTTCGTCATAGATGCTGGAGCAGATCTTCTGATTTCCCTTCGTCGCCTTCATCGTCTGGGTCTGGATGAGACCCGCCTGCTCCAACGACTTCAGATTGGTTGCCGTCGTCGATTGCGGCAGGCGCATCTGTGCCGCGATGTCGTTGACATTCAGCGGCCCTTTCTGGCGCAAGAGGTTGAGGATTTCGATGCGCGTCGGAGAACCGAGTGCCTGCACGACGTCAACGTCCCGCATCGGATCGACGGTTAGAAGTTTCGTCTCCATGCCCTGATACTGGTTCTCCAGTCTTTCTGGTTGGTTTGAGCTAATATCACGGCGTCATATCCGATGTCGCCGCTCTTTTTTGATCGCCGGCCCGCGCCTCGGGAGAGCTCTCGCGGACCGGCTGGGGCCTTCTCACCTCGGCCCGGAAACAACCCCTGATGCATTATCCCTTGATGCCGGATGACAGCATCAGGGCCTGTGTCACGCGTTTCTGGAACAGCAGATAGGCAAGAGCGACCGGCATCGCGGCAAGGATGGCGACAGCCATATCGCGCGCATACTTGACGCCGAACGCATCCCGCGTCTGGGTGATGCCGACGGTGATCGTCATCATGTCGTCGGAACTGGTGACGAGGAACGGCCAGAGGAAGGCGTTCCAGGCCATGATGTAGGTAATGATCGCGAGCGCGGTTGTGATACCCCAGTTCAGCGGCAAATAGAGCTTGAACAGGATCTGGAACTCGCCGCAGCCATCAAGCTTTGCGGCCTCGCGCAGCTCCTTCGGCACGGAATCGAAGAACTGCTTGTAGACGATGACGACAACGGGAACGATCAGCTGCGGCAGGATGATGCCGCCCCAGGTATTGATCAGGTTCAGCTTGTGCATCAGCACGAATTGGGAGATCACGAGCGCCTGCGAGGGCACCATGAAGCTCGCCAGGATGATGCCGTAGAGAAGCCGGCGGCCGGGAAAGACGATCTGCGACAGCGCGTAGGCGCACATCACGCTGATCAGGATGACGACGACGGTTACCGTCACCGAGGTGACGATGGAATTCAGGTACCAGGTCGACAGCTTCGTCTCGAAGAGCGCGTAATAATAGCCTGAGAAATTCAGGACGTCGGGAATGAGGGTGGTCTTGTTGACCACGTCCTGTTCCGGCTTGATGGATGTGACGATCGCCCAATAGATCGGGAAGGCCCAGGTGCAGGCGATCACCACCGTGAGGAGCAGCAGCAGCGCGTTGCCAATTGTCTTGCCGGGCATCTCAGCGCTCCCTCACTCGCAACAGCTGGTATTGCAGCACCGAGACGACGACGATGATCAGAAACAGGATCACTGCGACTGCGGAGCCGAGACCACCATGGTTCGATCGGAAGGCTTCGCGATAAACGAGCTGCAGGAGCACATAGGTGGAATTGAACGGCCCGCCCTCGGTCAGAAGGTAGACCTGGTCGAAGATCTTGAGCTGCAGGATCAACTGCAACGTCAGCACCAGCGCGGTTACCGGCCAGATCAGCGGCCAGGTAATACGCTGGAAGCATTGCCAGCGCGTCGCGCCATCAAGCATGGCCGCCTCGTAATAGTCATTGGGAATGTTGCGCAGGCCTGCGATGAAAAGCAGCAGGTTGAAACCGTTGGTCCACCAGACGGTCACAAGCGCCACCATCGGCATGGCCCAGACCGGATCGCGGAAGACGCTGACGCGCGAGCCGGTGACGGCCTCGATGACGAATTGGGCGATGCCGAACTGCTGATCGAGCACCCATTTCCAGATCTGGGTCACGACGGAAACCGGAAGAATATAGGGAATGAAGAAAAGCACGAGCACCAGGCTCTGCATCCAGCCCTTCAGGCGCACGACCATCAGCGCCAGTCCGAGGCCGATCAGCGTATTCGGGATGACGGTCAGAACGACGAAATAGCCGGTATTCCACACCGAGGTATAGAAGAGCTTCTGGTGGAAGAGCTTCACGTAATTGTCGAAGCCCACCCATTGGCCTTCGCCGACGAGCGGTGCGTCGGTAAAGCTCAAGGCGAACATCTTGTAGACCGGATAGGCAAAGACGGTCGCATAGGCGATCAGGAACGGCGCGATCATGACGATCGCCGTCAGCGTCTTGCGTCGCTTTTCAGTGTTGACCACAGATCATCTCCCTGGACGAAGGGCTGGCCGGAGGCTGGCTCCGGCCAGTGTCTTCCTACTTCTGGCTTTCCAGCTCTTCGCGCATCTGGTCGATCGCATCTTCCGGATCGAGCTGACCGTTGAGTGCGGGAACCACGAAGTTCTGGGTTGCCTCGTAAATCGGACCGGCAACACCTGCGAGCTTGGAAACCGGGTCGAAGACGGCGGTATCGGCCAGCTTCGCATAAGTGGCGTTCGGCTGCATTTCCTTGAATTCCTTGCTGTCCGTGACCGGCTTGAAAGCAGGAATGTGGCCGGCACTTGCCCAGGAGATCGAGTGCTCATTCATCCAGGCAATGATCTGCAGCACGGCCTTCAGTTTTTCAGGGGTGATCGGCTTGCTCTCGCTGTTCGGGACAGCGAAGGAATGCGAGTCCGCCCAGGTGGCCTGCGTGCCCATCAGGTTCGGAATTTCGATGGCACCCCATTCGAAACCGAGTTCGCCCTTCTTGGCAAGATCGGCCATCGTCGGCACTTCCCAGACGCCGTTGACGTGGAGAGCTGCCTTGCCGGAGGTGAAGAGCGCGATCGAGGCCTCATAGGAGATCAGCTTCGGCGAATAGCCCCCGGAGACCCAGTTCGCCATGGTCTTCAGGGCTTTCACGCCGGCATCGCCTGGCAGGATCTGGTCCCCGTCGATGAACTTTGCCCCCTGCTGGGAGAGCAGCGTATAGAAGACGCGCCACATGGAGCCGCCTTCATCCGTGTGCAGCGACAGCGGATATTCGACCTTGCCCGTCGCCTTGATCTTGTCGAGGGCGGCGTTGAAATTGTCGAGACCGTCGAAACCTTTCGGCAGGCCGTCGTCGCCGAGCAGGCCGGCTTCCTTCAGGATGTTCTTGTTGTAATAGAGAACGATCGAATGCACGTCGAAGGGAATGCCGTAGACCTTGTTGTCGAAGGTCGCCTGCTTCCACGCCGCGTCCACGTAATTTTCCTTCTTGATGCCGGCCGATGCCAGCTCTTCGTCGGTAAAGGGACGCAGGATGCCGGTCGGCACCGCCAGCGGATAGCGCGACATGTGATAGGTCATGATATCCGGCTGCTGGCCGACGGCGGCCGACGTCTGCACCTTGGTATAGAAGGGCACGCCCCATTCGAGCGTCGTGGCATTGATCTTGATGTCAGGATGGGTGTCGTTGAATTCCTTGATCAGCGCCTTCATGCGAACGCCGTCGCCGCCGCTCAAGAAATCCCACCAGGTAATGTCCGTCTGCGCAAATGCCGCCGCCGAGGGCAGCAATGCGATGGCTGCCGAGACGGCGAGTTTTATAATCTTTCTCACGTTTGTTCCTCCTCTAAAGCATGGGTTAAGGTCACCCCGCGGCACGGGGCGTCTCTCGCCGCGAACCTCCTCCAAAGGCGCGCGATCAGATGTCCTGCATTTCTTTCGGTCGCCGGATCCGATCCGGATTCCGTTTCAATCAACTGAGCCTTCTGCCTTCGGCGTCGAAAGCCAGCATTTCAGGCACTCTCAGGGAGAGGCTGATCTTCTCCTTCGGCTGAGGCCTGCTTTCGCGGCACTCGACCGTCATTTCCGCATTGGTTGCGGTCAACACGTGAAGATATCCGGTGCCACCGAGCTCCTCGGTGAACTCGGCAGTGGCGGGCAGTGTCAGGCCGCCATTTGAGGCGCCAAGGCCGATATGCTCGGGCCGCACGCCGACATTGATGGCTGCACCCTCGGCGACCGGACTGCGTGTCGGCAGGTCGAAGGCCTGGCCCGGCGCATCATCGAGCTCGACACGGGCAGAGCCCTGGCCAGCGGACACGACCCTGCCTTTCAGAAAATTCATGCCCGGCGAACCGATAAAGCCGGCGACAAACATGTTCTGCGGATTGCGGTAAAGTTCCAGGGGTGCGCCGATCTGCTGGACGACACCCTCCTTCAGCACGACGATCTTGTCGGCGAGCGTCATCGCCTCGACCTGATCATGGGTCACATAGACCATCGTCGCACCAATCTGGCGGTGCAGACGGGCGATTTCCATGCGCATCTTCACGCGCAATTCGGCATCGAGGTTGGAGAGCGGTTCGTCGAACAGGAAAACCCTCGGTTCGCGCACGATGGCGCGGCCGATCGCCACGCGCTGGCGCTGACCACCAGAGAGCTGGCTGGGCTTGTGCTGGAGATAGTCGGTCAGGCGAAGAATATCGGCGGCCGCCTTCACCTTCGCTTGAATCTCTGCCTTCGGCCGTTTGGCGATCGACAGGCTGAAGGCCATGTTTTCGAAAACCGAAAGATGCGGATAAAGCGCATAGGACTGGAAGACCATGGCAACGCCGCGCTTCGACGCTTCCCTGTGGGTGACGTCCTCATCCTCAATCCTGATCTCGCCGCCGCTCGTTTCTTCAAGCCCGGCAATCATTCGCAGCAGCGTCGACTTTCCGCAGCCGGAGGGGCCGACGAAAACCGCGAACTCGCCCTGCTCGATCTCGATATCGACGCCGTGAATGACGGCGAAGGAGCCGAACGACTTCCTGACATCAGTCAGTTTTATCCCAGACATACATCCTCCCGATTGGCAGTCCGAACGGGGCAGCCTCCTCCGCTGCCCCGATAGCGATCAGCTCATGCCGAAGCGACTGACAGCAGGATGAAATGATAGGATTTCGCCGGCAGCGACCCGGTGAGCCTGCCTTCATCGGTGACCTGCAGGCCGGATCCTGCCTTCGGCACGATGCGGTTTTGATCCTCGACGGAGTTGCGGGCCTTCAGGTCATCGCCGACCATCGCGTGATGCTGGACCACCTTGACGCCCTTGAAGCCCTGCAGGTCGACATCGAGGTCGATAGCCTCATCGAGGCTGCGGTTGATCGCAAAGAGCGCGATGCTCTTGCCATCCTCATGCAGCACGGCCGAGAGATCGAGATAGGGAACGTCCTGTGCGACTTCGCAATCGTAAGTCGGGCCGGATGAAGACACCGCCAGTGCAGTGCCGCGGCCGTACTTCGAAGCAAACTGCAGCGGATAGTAGATCGACTGGCGCCAGGCCGGGCCGCCCGCCTTGGTCAGGATCGGCGCGATGACGTTGACGAGCTGTGCCATGCAGGCGATCTTGACGCGGTCGGAACGACGGATGAAGACGTTGATCAGCGAGGCGACGAAGATCGCGTCCTCGAGATTGTAGAGCTCTTCCAGGAGTGGCGGCGCCTCCGGCCAGTCCCAGTTCTTGTAGCGCTGATCGTCTTCCTTGCGGTCGTGATACCAGACGTTCCATTCGTCGAAGCAGATCTTCACGTCGCGCTTGGAACGCTTCTTCGCCTTGATATAGTCGATGACGCCGCCGATCGTGACGATGTAGCGGTCGAGTTCGATCGCCTTGGCGTAGTAATTCAGCGTGTCGTTTTCCTCGTTGCCGAAATACTTGTGCAGCGAGATGTAGTCGACGCTGTCATAGCTTGCGTCCAGAACCTGCGCCTCCCACTCGGGATAGGTCTTCATCTTGTCATTCGACGAGCCACAGACGACGGTTTCGAGCGTCTTGTCGAAATATTTGAACGCCTTGCTGACGTCGTTGGCGAGCAGGCCATATTCGGTCGCGGTCTTATGGCCAACCTGCCAGGGGCCGTCCATCTCGTTGCCGAGGCACCAGATCCGCACATTGTGCGGGTCCTTGTAGCCGTGTTTGGCGCGCAGGTCGCTCCAATATGTACCGCCAGGATGGTTGCAATATTCGAGGAAATTGCGGGCATCGTTCAGGCCGCGCGAACCGAGGTTCATGGCCAGCATCATCTCTGTCTTTGCGAGCTTCGACCAGTCAGCGAATTCATTGATGCCCATCTGGTTGGTCTCGCGGGTCCGCCAGGCGAGGTCGAGACGCGTGGGGCGCTGGTCGCGCGGGCCGATGCCGTCTTCCCAATGATAGGCCGAGACGAAGTTGCCGCCCGGATAGCGTACGATCGGCATATCCAGGTCGCGCACCATATCAAGAACATCGGTACGGAATCCGTCCTTATCAGCTTTTTCGTGGCCCGGCTCATAAATCCCGGTGTAAACGGCGCGGCCCATATGCTCCAGGAAGGAGCCGTAGACACGCTTATCGACGTTCGAAATGGTGAATTCCCTGTTCAGGGTCGCCTTAGCTCGCATGAATGTTCCTCGTTTATTGAATTTGATTTTTGAAGAAGCTATTCTGACAAGTTTTTTTTATCAAGTATTTTGTTTTGTATCCATAAATCGGTTTTGATATCGCACGCGAGATGCGAAGCCCATGAAAAATCTGGGAAAACCATTCATGTGGTGGGCGGTGGGAGCAAAGGCGCCCCTTAAAAAAGATGGGAAACGGAATTCTGGTGGCCACCGCGCCGCAGCGGCATATCCAAGCGCGAAATTGGGGCGTTCGCGACGCAAAATGAGAGCTCTCTCACAATACCGATCTCACGCGCCGCTCGCGGGCTGCGGTTTTGACATGAACCTAAGCTGAAGAGCGTCTTCAGAAGGAGTTCATGGCGCAGGGGCCAGCCTTGGTCACAACTACCAAGGAGAGAAACTATGAAAATCACTCATTTTGCCGTGGCAGCCGTTCTCTCGCTCGGCTCGGCCTTGGTCGCGGCAGAGCCTGCAGCGGCGATGCCTCGATCGGCGGCGCCGTCCGCATCGGTGGAAAAGAGCGCGGTCGTTCAGGTCCGGCACCGCCACTACCGCCATCATCGTGATTACGACCGGTATGGCTGGCATCACCGCCGCTACTATCGAGATCGCGACTATCGGGATTGGCGTGCAAAGCGGCGCTGGCGGGACGATCGCGGCTGGCGATACCGTGACCGTTACTACGGTGATCGCTACTATCGCCCACATCGCAACGGCGTGTATTTCCGCCTGGATCTCTAGAGCAGGACCGCCCCAGGATTGCCAACGGATCGCGGCCGGTCGCCGCGTCCCTGCAGTAAGTCGCTAATAAAGATATCCTCGTTCAGGTCAGTCCAGGGCCCATTGGGCTGACCTGAACTTTGCGCAGCTGATCCGATGTCGCGTTCAAGAACTGTGGAATGCAAGCCAAAGGCACACTGAGAGTGCGCCCATCATCTATTGAAATCCACATTGAACCGCTCCTTCCAAGATGACGCGAAAGGGACGCCGGCCCGCAGGACGCGTGGACCCTCCATTGGGCGTCAGCGGAACCGTTTGCCGAGAGCATCCGTTTTCCGTCGCCTGCTTCCCGTTGAAGCCCTAAACCTCGCCTCTCTCGGAGCCTTCGATGCCCGCATCGCTCGCCAAGGATCGCTCACTTCTGGCGCTTGCCGTCCTGAACTTCTTCCTGGCTGACGCCCGCGACGGTCTCGGACCTTTTCTCGACGGCTTCCTTGCCACCCGAGGCTGGTCACCTATGGCGCTTGGCCTCGTCGCCACGATCGGTGGCGTGCTTGGCATGGTCGCCACGCCATTCTTCGGTGCCTGGGTCGACGCGACGCATCGCAAACGGACGCTGATCATCCTGCCGGTTCTGTTGGTGACGGCTGCCGCTCTCTGGACGCTTGCAAGCCCCGGTAACGCCGCCGTCTTCGGCGGCCAATCGGCAACCGCAATCGTCGGGGCGGTCGTCGGCCCCGCTCTCATGGGGCTGACGCTCGGACTTGTCGGCGAACGCCGCTTTCCCGGGCAGGTCTCGCGCAACGAATTCTGGAACCACGCCGGCAACGTCGCATCGCTTGCTGGGGTCTATCTCGCGTCGCTCGCTTTCGGGCTGAAGGGCGTCATTGCCATGATGGTAATGACGGCCACAGCGACCATTCTGGCTGTTCTTGCGGTCGATCCGCGCGGCATCGACCATGAGGCCGCCCGCGGTCTTGCGCACGACGACGGAGCGCCTGGTCCCTCCGGCTTCTCCGTTCTATTTGCCAAGAAGGGTCTCGTCCTGCTCGCCGTCGTGCTGATGGTCTTCCATTTCGGCAACGCCCCGATCAGCCGCCTGATCGCCCAGGATTTCTCAATCCAGCTCGGGACACCCTTCCGAACCACCGCGGTCACGACAGGGGTGTCACAACTGTCCATGATCGCGATGGCCCTAGCCGCCCCCTTGATGATCCGTCGCTTCGGCCTTGGCACCGTCTTTATCATCGCGCTTTCCGCCTTGCCTGTTCGAGGCCTGATCGCCGGCACCTTCACGAGTTTTGCCGCCATCTTTCCAGTCCAGATCCTCGACGGCGTCGGTGCAGGCCTCATCGGCATCGCGACACCGATCGCCGCAGAGCGTATCCTGTCAGGCACCGGGCGATTCAATGTCGGTCTGGCCGCCGTCATGACGGTTCAGGGCATCGGCGCGTCTCTCAGCAATATTGTCGCCGGCTGGCTGACGGATCTTGGCGGCTACAGCCTTGCCTATTTCGTTCATGGGGGAGTGGCACTCTTCGCCGTTGCGATCTTCTGCACCGCTTTCGGCTCCATCGCGCCATCGCAGGCAGATGAGGATGACACGTCGGTCAATGGTTCAAACCGGGTTGATCTCACGGAAGGCGAGGGCTAGGTTGCCGCCCCGCAACACGTACAAACACATGAGGACGTCATGCCGACTGGCAAGGTTAAGTTTTTCAACATGGACAAGGGCTTTGGCTTCATCACGCCGGAGACGGGCGGACCCGATATTTTCGTCCACGTCACCGCGCTTCAATATGGCGATGGGTTGAAGGAAGGGCAGAGCGTTTCCTACGATGTAGGCCAGGACCGCAAGACCGGCAAGGCTAAGGCGGAAAACGTCAGGCCGCTCTGACCTGCGACACTCGCTTAAGAAATCACAAGCACTAGCTGGGCGCCCATGAGGCGCCCTTCTCATTTAGAAGTTTATCTCTGTCGGCTGCCTGGAAGCGCCATAAGGATGGCACCGAGCACAAACTCCCCGTGTCCGGCTCGTCTCGTCAGGTCGCGCAGAGAACCGCCGACCGAATTGACCTGGCCTGTCCACTCCAGGATCCAAGCGATCACGGTCGCCCGCATTTTCCGCGGGCGATGAGATCTTGCTGCCCGCCGCACAGGAAAGGATTCTCAGGTCGCTGCCCGCCCCCCTTTCTGCCGTAATATTCTTGCTGCAGCGGGTGCTGCAATGCTTCGGCAACACCCGCCGCACCGGCAATTAACGAGAATAGAACGTCATGCCGCCGTCCGCAGCCTGTTCTGCGTCGACGATATTGGAGACCTTCACGCCATCTCTTTCGAGCCTTGCGACAAGCGGGCCATTGGCTTCAATGGCAGCCTGAATTCCCTGAATGGCATTCTCCGAGCGATCCGAAACGGAAGACCCACGTGTTGTATGCTCGGGCGACTGGTCCCAGTTACCAAGTACGTGGACGTCGAAATCGGACGAGAAGGTGCGAAGGGTGTTTTCGAGGGGGCCCGGGGCATTCATGTCAAGGCTCTCTGCGTGGCTGACAGTTGCGAAGCCGAACGAGGAAACGAGGACGACGGCGGCGAGGTTAAGAACGCGGTTCATCGGAAAATCTCCGTAGGGGGTTACGATAGGTCTTCTCGTCGGTCGCTTCGAAAGTGCTTGGCGCTCCGGTGTGAAGACATATTTGAGGTAGGGCCTCGCAGCAGGGATCGACACTAGACGGCAATTCACTTGTCACTAGACTTTGGTCTAGGTTGTCGCAACGGGTTGATTGTCGATGGCCCTATACTTTGCTGCCGCAAGAATTCTGCGGCGTACTTCATTACAGACGAAACATATTTCCAGAGAACTGAAACGATGCTGCGGTTTTGCAGCAGCACTTCTCCCTGCGACTTGGCCCCTGCTTCTCGTCTGAAGATGGACAAGTCTTTCATCCGTTTGCCATCAAGCGCATTGAAGAGAAACCGATGACCGGGCGATTTCGTTCTTCTGTGACCACAATTTCCACCGACGCCGCATGGCGCGTACCGCCAAGAACCTTGCGCGGGCGGCTGCTGTTCATCCTGTCCGTCGGTCTCGTTTTTGCTCATGGCGGTCTGGCGGTCGGCCTCTACAACGAGGTGCGGCACCCAGCCCAGCCGAACGGGGCCGAACAACAAGTGTTAGCCGTACCGACCGAACTTGCAGCGCTCGACGATCGGCAGACGCCGCTGCAGGTCACGCGGGAAGAGGCAAGCGCTGATGGGGCGGGGATGCTGGAGAGCAGCGGCTCAGATGCTGTTTCCCCTCCCCCGCCCGAGATTTTGCCCCCTCGGAAGATTCTCGTAGCCGGTAACACAGAACGCCAGACCATGGGACCGGCGATGGCAATGATTGCAAGTCATGTTGTCTTCCTGCTGGTGTCTGCAGGCATGTTTGCCTACGCCGTCAGAAAGTCGATTTTGCCGCTGACCCAAATCACCGCGGCAGTGGAGGCGCTCGATCCAAATCGCCCGGGCGAACCGTTGAAAGAGGGTGGCCCTCTTGAGGTTGCCGCGGTGGCGAAGGCCTTCAACGCCATGCGACACCGAATCTCGCAACAGTTGGACGAGCGCATACAGGTTCTGTCGGCATTCTCCCACGACATGCAGACCCCGATTACCCGCATGCGACTGCGCGCTGAATTGGCAAGCGATTTTCCGGAAAAGGAAAAGCTCCTCAGAGATCTCGATGAGACTGAGCGGCTGGTCCGCGAAGGCATTGCCTATGCCAGGAATGCGCATGCGAATGAAGAGGGCTTCGCACTTGTCGATTTCCGCTCATTCATCGAATGCCTCGTGCTTGATTATCAAGACACTGGCCGGACTGTTTCCATCGCCAATTCCGTTACCGGTCCGATCGTGACCAAGCCGCGGGCCTTGAGACGAAGCCTTTCGAACTTCATTGATAACGCGCTAAAATTCGCGGGAGCCGCCGAGGTCAGCGCCATCCGCTCACATCGCGATGAGATCATAATTACCGTATTGGACCGGGGGCCGGGGATCGCCGACGAACTGCTGGAGGCTGTCAAGAAGCCTTTCGTGCGGGGCGGCCAGATCGCCAGCGAGGGAATTCCCGGCAGCGGTCTCGGTCTGGCGATCGCCCAACAGTTAGCCGCGACGTTCGGAGCAAGCCTCAATTTGCGAAACAGGCCGGACGGCGGCCTGATCGCAGAACTGGTCATAGCGCCGGCTGTCGACTGTTAGGAGCCCCAAACGGCTGGCTGTCTTGAGAGCGCGGCGCCTGTTTTCGTCGGTTTGATTGTTCGGGTCGAGCCGTGAAATCTCATTTCATCATGCATTGCCGGCGATGGGCGCAAGCAATGTTCTTCCGAGCGCGAGGGAGGATCGGCCAGAGAGGCGACGCTAGGCAGTTGCGGCACAGCCGACAACAAACAGCGCCCCCAATGCTCTCTCAGAGCCGCTGGGTGATCGATCTAAAGGCTCTGCGCCAGGCGCCGGTAGGACCGCGCGTAGAGCGCGTTTCCGAAGTTGCGAAGCACCAGATTTCGGACAATATCTGCCGCGCCTCTCAGCTTGTCACGCGCATGACATTGCTGCTGGACCCATTCGACACGCCCCTTTCGCCGCGTGTAGAATTCCTCCAGCGCTTGCGCGACTTGACCATTCTGAGCCAGGCAGGCGGCAAGCACGATGGCATCCTCAAGCGCCATCGCCGCGCCTTGAGCCATGCTCGGCGAAGAGGCATGCGCAGCGTCGCCGACCAGCACAAGCCCCTGGTCAATGAAACGACCGGCTGGAATCTCTTCAAGTCTTGCAGTGTGGGCTGTGACCTTATCGTCGAGAGCAGCGATGATCGAGCCCAGCGGATCGCCAAAGTCGGCAAAGCGTGCCCGGAGAACGCCAATCGATCCATCGCCGAACTGTTCCACCGGACAGTCGGCATAGATATAGAGCTCGGAGCGGCTCAAAGGTATGGCAAGGAGCGTCCGTCCTTTTCCCAGCATAGCCGTCCAGGCGTCCACCTGATTGTGGTTTTCGACCACCAAACGCCAGCAAGACATGCTGAGGGGGCGCGGTGTCCTCCCGCCAAAACCGAATTCTCGCACGGCCGAGCGAATTCCGTCAGCGCCAATGACGAGGTCGTATTTGTCGATGCTGCCATCGCTGAAGTGCACTTCTCTGATGCCATCCCGCAACCGGGCCGCGGTGACGGAGATACCGTAGGACACTTTCGTCGTGCTGATCGACGCCTGGAGCGCATCGATCAGCTTGTGCCGCGGCAGTGCGAGGCAGGGACCGCAGTCGCCCCAGACCGTCTGGGTGGCGACATCATTGATGATCACACCGCGTGACGTCAAAATTCTCTGTGCCTCGATTGGAAAGGCGACATCAAAGACGTCCCCCAGTACCCCAAGCATTGCCAGGGCGCGTGATGCATTGCCCAAGAGGAAGATGCCCTGACCGGTCGTGGGGGAGATACTGCGCCGCTCGACGATGTCGACCTCAAATCCTTTCAGCTCGAGCGCTCTTGCCGTAGCAAGTCCGGCAATACCGGCCCCGACGATCAGAATCTTCATGACTGGGTTCCCATTGTCGCGCGGCCAGAATGACCACTTTGCAATACGCCTAGGTTAGGATGAAATGTTGCGCCGTCGCTTCAAAAACCTGCCTTGGTATTTCATCTGTAGCAAACTGCCGCGTTCAGCACAGATTCGAGGGGAATTGGCCCTCGGATAGTGCGGTTCTTTCATCTGTAACCGAATTTCACTTTTCCCGCAGGTACCATCGACGTTAGGAGCCTATACGCTCCATCAAGGCCCAATTGGCGTCGCATCAAAATTGACCCGCTCAGAACAAACCGAAGCCGACATGCAATGGAATCGGCATTCGACCCGTCCTTCAAGACGCCGAGACGTGTTTCGGATGCTTTGTCTTGCGTCCGCTGGCGGGGCTTTGGAATTTTATGACTTTGTAATTTTCGTCTTCCTTGCCGAGGCGATCAGCGTGCTGTTCTTCCCGCCTGATATGCCGACATGGCTGGCGATGATACAAACTTACGGCATATTCGCCTCCGGCTACATTTTCCGGCCTCTCGGAGGAATAGTGCTTGCCCATTTCGGCGACATGTTTGGCCGCAAGCGCGTCTTTGCATTCTCAATTCTGTTGATGGCCGGCGCAACGCTCGCGGTCGGGCTTTTACCGACCTATCAGAGCGCCGGGATTGCCGCACCCCTATTGCTCGTCGTCCTGCGCATACTTCAGGGTATTGCAATCGGCGGGGAAGTGCCCGGCGCGTGGACATTTGCGGCCGAACACGTTTCCTCGCGTCGTGTGGGCTTTGCATGTGGCCTGGTGTGCGCCGGGCTTGGGGTTGGGATTTTCCTGGGCGCATCCCTTACGGCACTGACGACGATGATTCTGCCGCCCGCCGACATGTTGAGTTACGGATGGCGGTTGCCTTTCATTCTCGGTGGTGTCTTCGGCCTCATCGGGATGCGGCTTCGCCGCATGTTGCATGAAACGCCGGTGTTTGTGACTCTAAGAGCAAAAAAACAACTTGTTCCCGAACTGCCTCTGGCCGTGGTCGTGAAGACCTATCGGCGGAGCATCGTTATTTCTGTCCTTTGCACCTGGATCCTGTCGGCTAGTGTCGTGATGCTGACGCTGATGGTCCCAACAATCCTGGAGGGATCTCACCATGTCGACCATCAAGTTGCGCTGATCGCGACAACGATAAGCGCGATGTCCCTCGTGGTCGGGGTGGTTTCAGGCGGACTGCTTTTCGATCGGATCGGCGCGGCGCGGTTCTTCATGGTCGGAGGCCTTTTTTTGGCCATCGGCGGCTTTGCTTTTTACAATATTTCTACGCCAGCCCCGGCCCAGGTCTTTCTTTCGAGCGCCATAATCGGCTTTTCCGGCCTTAGTGCCGTTGGAGCAGCCGTTGTCATGGTCTCATGCTTTCCGCCCCCAGTCCGTTTTTCGGGCGTATCTTTCTCCTACAATGTTTCCTACGCATTTTTTGGTGGCCTGACACCGGTAACGCTCGCCACGTTCTTGACGATCTCGTCGCTTTCGCATGTGTTTTACCTGCTCTTCGTCAGCGCGCTCACGATGGGCCTGGGTGTTTACTTCTTGGTTCGGCCCGAGGCCTTGACCGACCGGCAGCAAGTCTCGACCACTAAAAGGTAAAATACTTTACCGGAAACCTGGCCGGCTATCGGGGGACCTCGGGGCGCGGTTGCTTGTTCCCAATCAATTCGAACAGCGTAGCAGCAAGGCGGTTGGAACTGATGGGTTTTCGCAACATTGATATGTCGGCAAAGACGCGATGATCGGCACCGGCATGCTCCGGCTCAACGATAAACACCGTGGTGGTCTGCCCGAATTCGCCGGCGATATGTCGCAGGTCCGGCATGACTTGCCATAAATCGAGATCGAGAAGGATCAGGTCGGGCGCGCGCGCGCTTTCCGACACCCAGTCCTTGAGCGCTGAGAGGCTCTCAAAGCCGACAGGTTCATATCCGAGCGCGGCAATCTTTTCCTCGTACATCAGACGCAGATTGTGATCGCGCTGGCCAAGCAGAACCATTTCGCCATTGCCAAGCGGAACCGTCCTTTCATTGAAAAATTGTTCCAAAGGAACGGGTGCTGCAGCGCTCACCGGGAAATAGAGATTGAAGGTCGTGCCTTCGCCCTGCCGACTTTCCACGTCGATCCTGCCGTCCATCGCAGTGACAAGGCCGTGAACAGCGGCCAGACCGAGGCCGGTTCCGCCTCGATTCACTCGGGTCGTGAAGAAAGGCTCGAAGATGTACGGGAAAAGGCCGGGTGCGATACCGGTTCCATTGTCTGTCAAGCCGAGAAGGATATAGCGCCCGGCGGTAATATTGCCATGCGAAAGGGCAATGTCGGCAGAAAACTCTGCCATCTGCGCCGAAATTTGAATCCTTCCATTTTCGCCCGTCGCCTGCGCGGCGTTCGTACAGAGGTTCATTATCACCTGCTGAAGCTCGATCGGATTGCCGGCGACCGCCGGCATGTTCGGCGCGATAGTGCTCGATAGCTGGATAGTGTCCGGAATCGACATTTTCACGAGCGGCACGATGTCGTCGATGGCCTCCTTGACGTCGAAGGGCCTGCTTACCCGCTCGCGCTTCCGGCTGAAAGTGAGAATTTGATCGACAACGTGCTTCGCGCGCAGGCCGCTCGAGACAATCTCCTGAATATATTGGCGCGTACGTGATGGTGCCTGGTTGAGCTCCAGCGCCATTTCCCCATAACCCATTATCGCGCTAAGCGCGTTGTTGAATTCGTGCGCAATGCCGCCGGCGAGCGTGCCGACTGCTTCCAACCTTTGCGCATGCTCAAGGCGCCCCTCCAGCTCCTGCCTTTCCTTGCGCTCGCGCTTTCCCCTCAAGCTATGTGAGAGTGCGACGATTGCTTGCCCGAGCAATCTTATTTCGTCGCTACCCGGTTTCTTGCGAATTTCGGCATGTTCGAGGAAGAGCAATCCGACTTTTCCGGCGTCTATGCTCGTCGCAACGACTGAACCGGCACTGAGCGAACCTTCGGGAAGTGCCTGCATCTCCGAGCGCTGCAGATTTTGGTAAAAGAAGCGATCCCAGTGAAGCTTCTCCGCCATGGTCGAAGCCGATATCTGGTCCGAAAATCGGGCGGTAAGACCGGCCAAGGTCGGCGCCTCCACATTTCCGAAGCTCTCAACAACCGATCGAGAACTCGTGTCGACGACGACGAAAGCATATCGGCTTGCATCAAAAAACTCCGCCACGATGACAAGCGAGTCCATGACAGCATTCGCGACCGAGTCGAAATCATCGCTGAAACGCTGCTTGATATCCGCTATCAGATTTTCGAGATCGAGTTGCTGGGTCAACCGATTGGTCTGACTGCGCAATCGGTACACGAGGATAGCGACGTAGATGCACAGCAGAACGGAGATCGAGCCCAGCAAGATCCTGCTCCAGGCCGAGCGAACGCTGATGACGCCGAAGGCATCGAGATAATGCTTCTGCAGGAGTTGCGCCTCGACGGGCGTTTGCGATGCCTGGATCGAGGCGATCGTGCCATCGACCGCCGGCAGCGTCGCGAGGATCATGCGGGCATGCGCGACATAGGTTCTGACTTCGGCGACGTTTGCGGCATCGGAGCGAAGTATGGCGCCAAGTTGGTCCTGGATCGAACGAGCCAGCCGCTCGCCGGGATCGGCTTCAAAGCGCATCATCATATTGCCGAGATCGTTCGACCGCCCCAGCGCCTGTTGGATTGCCGGATCAGTGCTGGCATGCAGTTCGCTGAGCAACTGGTTTGCTATCGTAAGAGAGTTCTGCAGGATCGCGTTGTCCGTTTTGAAACGCTCGACCAATGCCTCGTCCCGGTCGATCGACTGGGCGAGCGCGGTCAGTTCCCGATCGAGGTCGGAGACGTTCTCGACACCGCTTTCCGGGAACGTCGCCCTTAGCCTGCTGAGCGCAGCATGAAGGTTGACGATCGATTCGACCAACGGATCATAATTCCTGAGCAGCCCTGCTCTTGCCCGCAGCACGTCGCGCTGCAACGAAGCATGATTGACATCGATAGCCCTCAATGCCGTCAGTATCGCCTCGTGCGTGTCTCGTGACGGAACGCGTCCGATTGCCAGCAGAGCGAAGCAGAATGCACCGATGACGAGTACGGCGATACGCCATAATTCAATCGTTGCTCGACGCTGGGGCCGGCTGGAGCTTGTGTCCATTGTACTCGCCCGTAAGAGTGTTCAGGAACGCCACCAGGGACTCCACATCGCGCTGACTGAGCGTGCGCCCAAGCTGGCTGCGAGCCATGATTTCGACTGCATCCGACAGTGAAGAGACGCTGCCATTATGGAAATAGGGTGCCGTGACGGCAACGTTGCGCAGGCTGGGGACGCGGAACACGCCTTTATCTGCATCAACTCCAGTCAGTGTGTAGCGCCCGAGATCTCCATCGTTGTCGGGATCAATTGAAGGCGGAGGAGCAAAGATCCCAAACTTCTGAAACATGTTTCCACCGACGTTCGACCCCTGGTGGCAGGATGCGCAACCAAGGTCCTTGAAGAGACGGTATCCTTCCAGCTCCTTCTCCGACAGAGCGTTGAGATCACCGGCAAGGTATCTGTCAAACGGCGCGTTGGGCGTTGTCAAGGACCGCTGAAAGGTCGCGATGGCATCAAGCAGGTCCTCGCGCTGCACCGGACGGCCATAAAGGCTCTGAAACTTGGCCGAATATGCCGGATTCTGGCGTAGCCGCGCGAGCAGATCCGGCCACGTCGCGGCCATGAGGTTGTCGTCGAGCAATATTCGTTCGTTCTGATCCTCGAGCGACGTGAAATCTCCTCTCCAGCCGAGCCGATAGTTATTGCCGACGTTGAAAATCGTCGGCGCGTTAAACCGGTGAACGCGACCCTTGTAGCCGACCGTTCGCCTGACGTTGACGGTTCCGCCGGCGGTCAGGTCGTGGCAACTCACGCAGGCAAGCTTGTTCATGCCCGACAAGATAGGGTCAGAAAACAACAACCCGCCAAGTGCAACCTTCTCGGCATCAAGCCCTTCAGGCACAGTCAGTGGGGCAAGCGGCTCACGGGGATTGGGATTGCGATCGATCGCGTGAACCGCTTCAACGCCAAAGGAAAGACCCAGGGCAATCACCGCAAGAACAGCCTGACGGTTTCGCCAGGTCGCCCACATGCGGAACCTGGCGCCCCGTCGAGAACCGATCACTTGGCTCGCCTGCGCGCTTCAACAACAACGTCGGCATCGAATAGGTAGCCGGCGCCGCGCTCGGTACGTATCAACTTCGGCGCCGAGGCGTCGGCTTCCAGCTTGCGTCTGAGCCGCAGGATGAGAACGTCGATACTGCGATCGAAAATCTCCTCGTCATGCACCCTGCTTGCCGACAGAAGCTGCTCGCGCGACAGCACCTGGCGGGGCATATCGAGGAACGCCGTGAGCAGATTGAATTCACCGGCGGTCAGCTTGACCTCGCTTTCTTCGTTCGAGATCAATTGCCGTCTTTTGACGTTCAGGATCCACTTGTCGAAGTAATAGATCTTGCGATCCTTGCGATCGCTCGCCACCGGGTGAACGCGCAACGCTGCTCTTACACGGGCCAGAAATTCCCGAAGGCCGAAAGGTTTGGTGATGTAATCGCAGGCGCCGAGCTCCAGCCCGACCACCTTGTCGGTTTCGTCGAGCCGGTCTCCGCTGATAATGATGATCGGCGCGTCCGATTTGCCCGATAATGTCCGAACGATTTCCAGCCCATCCTCGTGGCCGAGGTTGAGATCGACAATAACGAGATCCACCGGTTCGGCTTGCAGCACCTGGCCGAGCTGATGACTGTCCTTCACGCCGGTGACACGAAAGGCGTGTTGCGAGAAATAGTCTATCAGAAGGCCACGAAGCTTACTGTCATCATCGACGACCAGAATGTGTTTCACGTTGTAACCCCCAGACACCACTCGAATGAATTCGGCCTAGCTTCGCGTATTGCTGCACGAGATTTCAAATGCATTACAGCCGGCGCGGCTTTGTTACAATTGAAACGCCGGCTGTCGACAAGCGCCAGTGAGACTCAATTTGCACCGCCTAGACGCCAAAACCTCGAGCATCCGACGGAATCGCGGTCAACAGTGGCTCTCCATTTCCTCACAGGCGCAAGCAAAATCAGGCCGGAATTGGCGCCAAAGCGAACTCTTCCTGGCGTGGCCGGCTGAACGTCCAAGAATTGTGGCCCGAGCTATCGGCCCCCGGCAATTCCGATCGGCAGCGCCGCCGACGGAATTGCCGGTCCCATGACCCTTCAGAGCCGGGTTTCGAAAGCGGTCGGGGTCGCGACGCTGCCTGATATTTCCTTCAGCAATATCTGCGCAGCCCGCTCACCGACGACGACACAGGGTGCCATTGTGTTTCCCGTCGGAATCCGGGGGAATATCGATCCGTCGGCGATCATAAGATTGTCGATGCCGTAGACTTTGAGCTTTGCATCCACGACGGAGCATTCGTCCCGCCCCATCTTGGCCGTGCAGGTCTGGTGCCAAAAGGGAACGGCGCTCTGCCTTATGAATAGGTCGAGGTCGTTCTTGTAGGCGCTCCCGGGAAAGGCCTCACATTTTGTCAGCTCCTTCAAGTGCGCCTGGGCACCGATTTCCCGGCTGAGTTCGACCGCTGCCCGTGCAGTCGCCAGGTCTCGCGGATCCGACAAAGCGTTGAGTTGCAGCACGACGTCATCGCGTGGATCGGCGCTGCGTAGTCTGACCCTGCCTCGGCTGCGAGGCTGCGCCAATCCTGCGACCAGTGACCAGGCATTTTGGGGAACGGAATGCTGTTTTGCAAGTTCGGGGCTGCAGACCGGGAATTCGCCCTGGCACATCAGCACATCCGGTGAAGCGCTGTCGGAATGAACCGATGTGTAGATTGTCGCTTCGCTGCCATTGCCCCGTGCTGGCTGCGGCTCGTGATACTCAAAAATGCTCGGGAAACAAAGGTGATCCTGCAGGTTCTCGCCGACTCCGGGAAGATGCTGAACGATCGGAATTCCGAGCCGCTTCAGTTCAATCTCGTTGCCGATGCCGGATTGCATCAAAATGCGCGGCGTGTTGATCGATCCGGTGGACAGCACGATCTGCTGTGAGGCAGCGAAGCGTTGCGGTATGCCGTCGAGCAGAACATCGACGCCGACTGCTCGTCCGGATTCTGTGACGACGCGCTGCACGACTGCGCCGGTGACCAAGGTCAGATTGTCGCGACCGAACACCGGACGCAGATAGGAATCGAAGATGGTTACCCGCTCCAGCCCATCGGCTCGCACGTCCGAGATGGCACAACCGCTCTTCGCCTCCATCATGTAGCCGTTGGGATTTCGGAATTCGGGGATCCCGACAGACTTTGCGGCAGCTACCAAGGCTGGCGCAATCGGATGAGGTCGCGCCGGCTGAAAAACCGCGACGGGACCGCCTTTCCCACGCGCCATGTCCGGGCTGCCGCGGTAATCCTCGATCGTGCCGTAAAGCTTCAAAATCGCTTCGTAACCCCATCCGGCATCCCCCGTTTCGCTAGCGAAGAAATCCCAATCGTGGCGATGACCTCGCGCCCAGATCATCGCATTGATGCTGGAGCTGCCACCCACGACCTTGCCCATCGACATCAGCAGCGATCTACCGCGCAGACCCGCCTGCGGTTCGGAATGGAACGCCCAATCGTGAGGGCCGCCGATATTTTCGGGCCATCGCGTGGCGGTTTCGATCGTGTCTGAATAAGTTATCCATCCGCATTCAAGCAGTAGGACGTTGAGATCTGGATTGTCGGACAGACGACGAGCAACGATCGAACCAGATGTCCCGGAACCACAAACGATGACATCGAAGGAATTGGCCAGCGTTTTCGGGATAGATGCGTCAGGCATTGTGTGTTGTCTCCGTGGAAATGGCATTTGCACCCGGCACCATGGAGGCTCCCAGCGCGAATTTTGCGCTGGTTACCTCCTCGGCGCCGGTGACGGATATTGCGAAACCAGGTGTCTGCCCGGTTATCGATCGGGGGATTGCGGTTACATCTGCAAGGATATGATTGCCGGCTAAAGCCTGCGCAGCTTGCCCAACGTCACGTAGTCATCGACGAGCCGCCGTTCGGCGGCGAATGGGTGATATTCCCATCCTTCATGTCCAAATCCGACAATGGTAACCGTTGCATCGGGATATCTGTCCAGCACGCTGGCGATCACGATGATGCCGCTGCTTGGGACGACATAGGGCGCCGGGTGGTAGGACTGCAGCACGTCATCGACCCAATCGTGCGTTCGTTCGTCGATGACGAAGCAGCGCTTGCCGCTTTCCAGGCAGAACGCATTGAATGCCTGCGTGCCATCGTCGCAGAAATCGTCTAGTTCCGGGTGGAGCACCGCAATGAGGGGTTTCATCGCGGCAAATTTCCTGGGATCACGTACACACCAGATCTCCCCCGCTTGAGCGACAGCTGGATGTGATCGCCAGACGTTTGAGCCCAGCATCGACTTGGCTGGTCGGCCGGTGTTGCAAACCGCAACGACGTCGGTGCGCAGGCCACTGGCGCCACTGGAGCGGCAATCATTGAACCGGACAACCAGATCCGCGGACTCGATAATCGGCGCGTAGCGGCAATCGACGGCGCCATTTCCTACGATCATAATGCGGGTCATGTAAAATTCCTCGATTGAATGGCTCCGTCCGCGAAGGGACCGCAGCCCAATGAGGCAGCAGATCGTCGGGGCGTAGCGGGCAATGGACGGCTAACCGGTCCGTGCCGGCCTCCTGGAGAGGTCGCAAAGCTTGGTTCGGGTCATGAACGCTTCATTGCAAAATCAGAGGAAATCATTGTGTTCGTAACATCACCGTGAGCAGACCCGGAGCACGGAAATCAATTATTACGATCGTAAGACGATTGGCCTGAGAAGAAGCGTCCCTGCCCTGTTCAGTTCGCTTGTCCGGAGATAGTCTGCGAGTCGGCTCCAACGCGGATCCACCCTGGAGCCGCCCCATCGCAACGAGACTGTTCGCTAGATGCCCGCCTCTCTTCGAAGCCCAGTTGGTTTTTCACGGCGACGGAAAAGACGTGGTGACATCCGCACAAACCGCTCGGCCTTGGAGAGCACGTCCCTGCCTCCACTCTGGATTGCCACAGTCGTTGCCCTCGCAATCGACCGGAAGGAGTGCTCGTTGTGAACAGTGCCTTGTGGCTGATTTGCGCAGTCGTAGCGGCGATTTTGATCCTGGCTGCTTGGGGCCGCAATCATCGCCGCGTCAGTCTCGAGCAGTGGGCGCTGGGCGGGCGGCGATTTGGGCCCGTCCTGGTCTTCCTGCTGATGGCGGGGGAAATCTACACCACCTTTACATTCCTTGGTGCAAGTGGATTTGCCTATGGCAAGGGCGGCACAGTATTTTACATCCTGACTTACACCTGCCTGGCTTTTGTCACATCCTACTGGCTGCTTCCGCCTATTTGGCGTTTTGCCAACGAGATGCGACTGGTCACGCAACCGGATTTCTTCGAGCAGAAATACGACAGCCCCGGTCTCGGTTTTCTGGTCACTGTCGTCGGCCTCGTGGCCCTCATTCCCTATCTCATCCTGCAACTCAAGGGCCTTGGTATCATCGCCGAAACCTTGTCCGGGGGCGAGATTTCGAAGTCCAGGGCAGTGATTTTGGGCGCGGCGCTGATGGCCCTGTACGTCATCGCTTCAGGCATGCGCGGTTCTGCGTGGGCCGCTGCGGTCAAAGACGTAACGATCTGGATCATCTGTGCGTTTCTCGGGCTTTACCTTCCCTATCACTACTATGGGGGGATTGGACCGATGTTCGATCAGATCGAGATGGCAAGGCCCGGCTTCTTGGCACTTCCGAATACCGGCGAAACGATCGTTTGGTATTGCAGCACCGTCGCGCTTTCGGCCCTCGGCCTTTATATGTGGCCGCACACCTTCTCCTCCGTCTACACGTCCAGATCAGAGGGTGCATTTCGGCGGAACGCTGTGCTCATGCCGCTCTATTCGCTGGTTATGCTGTTTGCAATGCTCGTCGGTTTTGCGGCCGTCCTCAAGATCCCCGGATTGCAGGGCGACGAAATCGACCTGGCGCTCTTGAAGCTGTCCATTGCCACATTTGATCCCTGGTTCGTCGGCGTGATCGGGGCCGCAGGCGTGCTTACGGCACTTGTGCCGGGTTCGACCATCGTCATCGTCGGATCCACTCTGATCTCGACGAATATTCTGAGAAAGCTGGCACCCTCGATTTCTGACAGGCTGGTCACCGGTTTTACGAAGTGCTCGGTTCTACTCATGACCGCTATTGCAGTGCTTTTCACCTTGATGGGGGGAGAAAGCATCGTTGCCATCTTGATTATGGGTTACAGCATCGTGACCCAGCTCTTTCCGGCTCTTCTTGCGAGCCTCCTGCCGAAAAACCCCTTCACGAAGGAGGGGGCAGCCGCGGGAATAATCGTCGGCGTCGGCACAGTCGGCATCGTCGTCACGACTGGCTTGACGATCGCCAGCTTCTTTCCAAATGCTCCGGCGACGGTAAAGCAGATCAACACCGGTTTCATCGCACTGACTCTGAACGTGCTCGTCGCACTGCTGGTCAGCGTTGCGACTGCCCAACGACAAACGTCTTCGGCGCGCTTCAATCCATAGCTGCGAACATAGGTGTCTCGCGATGCGCTTCGGTGCAGTTTCCCCAAGGCTTCGCGTGTCTTCAATCACCTTGCGATTGCCTCCGCATTACCGGACAGAATTGGGCGATAGCACCATGCTCGCCGCAATCGCGGCCGGTATCACCTCGTGCTGTCAGTCTGATATACACGCCGATTCAAGGTCCTTTGGGCCAGCCCGTACACATTTTGATACATATCGGCGCCTCCCTGAAATTATGCGGATACAATCGCCAGCAATCGTGGCTTCAGATCATCGGTCCGAAAGGAGTCCAAATTGAAGCCCGCACTCCCTGGCATATTTGTCATTTCCGCACTTGCATTTGGCGCCGTCGCGTCCTTTTGCGCGGCGACGCAGTCAGCTCCTGAAAATGCTTCTCCGATCTACGGGGTTACCATTCCGGAAGGCTACAGAGACTGGAAGTTCATAGCGCCGGCTCAGGAAGCGCCGCCGCTTGATGAACTGCGCTCGGTGCTTGGCAACGACATCGCGGTCGACGCCTACAAGAAGGGTACGCTGCCCTTTCCGGATGGTTCGATTCTGGTCAAGCTCGCCTACAAGCGCAAGCAGTCGACGGAGTTCGCGCCTGCGACCGTTCCGGGCGCCGCGACGACTGTGCAGGTCATGGTGAAGGACTCGAAGAAATACCCTGACAGTCATGGCTGGGGTTTCGGAAGGTTCGTAAACGGCAAGCCGGTCGATATTGCCCAGCACGAAACCTGTCTTTCCTGTCATGTCAGCAACGTCGAGAACCACGACTACGTCTTCATACGATATGCGCCTTGAACTTCCGGCCAGACAGGCAAGGCGACGCGGCGATCGCCCGCGTGATCATTGACACGGCCCGATACGACAGGATTGCGTCGGGCGAGGCGATCATCCCGTGACGGGACCGGTTCTTCAAAAGCGACGATTTGATGTCATCACTCAGGTTGATTGACTAAGTCTGTAACGGTTTGGACGATTGCTGTAATAGCGCGGAAACGAGGCTCACCGATCCTGCCGATAGATATCAGCAGGAGGGCATATGCCCGGATTTTTCGACAAAGCCGGTTTAGGCTTACCGATATGTATAGCCGGTGCTGGTGCGATAGGGATTACGGTTGCAGCGCGCCTATCGATCGCCGGCTTTCATGTCCGGCTGGTCGCTCGGGGCGACAGCCTCGCCGCGATCAACAAGCAGGGTATTCGCTTACTGGACAGCGAAGGCGACCATCGTGCGCGCGTCGACGTCGGCCAGGCGACGGACTTTGGCCCGCAGCGGATTTTATTTCTCTGCTCCAAGTCTCATGATTTGGCTGACCTGGCGGCCGTTCTACAGCCGCTCATTTCCGCCGAGACCATCATTGTTCCAGTCGTCAACGGCATACCCTGGTGGTATTTCGACGGCGATGAGGGTGATTGGACCGGTCAAGTCGTGAAATCGGTCGATCCCGATGGGAGACTGAAGAGATTGATACCCTCACGACAGATAATCGGCACGACCACGCTGATCACTGCCGAGCGCACGTGCCCGGGAACAGCACGAACCGCCAACCCGCTGCAGATGACGATCGGGGAACTTGATGACCGATCCTCTGAGCGCACAAATGTCCTGGCAAGTATGCTGAACGCCGCCGGGATCAGCGCCAGGATCGCGCCTCGTATTCGAGATGCAGTGTGGACCAAGGTCGTTCGCAATCTCATTTCCAACCCGGTAACCGCCATCACGGGAGCCACATTGCGCGAAAACTTCGGCAATCACTACCTTGCAGACATCAGCCGACAGATGTTGCGGGAAGTCATTCCTGTGATCGATGCCTATGGCGCCAAGCTTGAAGTCGACCCGGATATCATCCTCGAATCCGGACGAAAGCTTGGAGATGTGAAGACCTCGATGCTGCAGGACTTTGAGAAAGGGAACCAGCTGGAACTTGCATCGATTTGCGATGCCGTCATCGAACTCGCCAACCAGCGCGGGATCCGAATGCCGGTTACAGAGGCAATCACCGGCCTCGCACATTTCAGAGACACCGCTGAACGGTCACATGCCGCCTAGTCGCGGATTACATTCATCCGCTGAACGCCCGACATGCGTAGCAACAGACCGATCCTCCGTCCGCAAGTGCTTTCCCATCCCAGAGCATTCCAGCCATTTCTCACATCTGAAACAAACGAGGCCAGCTGTGAAACATTCCTGCATTCGCACGGCGCGATAGCTCGGGCTCTTCTTTTGTCTCAGACATCGAGGTGACTTTGATGCGTATCGTGTTTTCCGGACATACATTCCCGGACATGCCCGATTATCTAAAACGATCGCTTGCAGGCGACCACGAGATACTTCTGTGGGATGGTGAACTCGCAACTATGCCTTCCAAGATCGATATCCTGATCCCGCGTGCTCAACGGATCGGAGCGGTCGAAATGGACCGCGGTAATGTGAAGTTCATACAACAATTCGGCGTTGGCCTTGATGGCGTTGACCTCGCCGCCGCGCGTTGCAGAGGAATCCCCGTCGCGAACGTTCCGGGAACCGGGGGGAACGCGGATTCCGTTGCCGAGCACGCAATTCTTCTACTGCTGATGCTCTTGCGCCAATGCAATAAAGTTCGAGAAAATATCCGAGACGGAATTCTTGGAGCCCCCATCGGGACCGCGCTGGCAGGTCGTAGCGTCTGCTTGTACGGTCTTGGCGCTGTTGCGAAATCGCTTGCGAAACGTCTCAAGGCGTTTGACGTTCGGTTGCTCGGCTTGACGAGAGCGCCCAGCGCGGGAAAAGCATCCGAATATCACCTCGATCGGTGCTACTCCGCTGAAAATGCAGAAGCTTGCCTTTCACAGTCGGATATCCTGATCGTTTGCGTAAAACATACGTCCGAAACGACAGGGCTTGTTCAAGAGCAGCATTTGCGATGGCTGCGTCCCGGTGCCGTCCTCATCAATATTGCACGCGCCGGGCTTATCGACAGGAAGGGGCTTGAGGCCTGCATCGCAGACGGCCAACTGGGAGGAGTGGGCCTGGACGTATTCTGGACGGAACCCGCCGACGCGCTCGACCCTCTTCTTGCGCATCCAAATGTCATTATGACCCCCCATGTTGCCGGCATTACCGACAGATCCCTGGCCGACATCGCACGAGCGGTTGCGGAAAACATCGAGCGTTTTGCCGTGATGCGGCCCTTGC
Organism: Rhizobium sp. BK379; assembly: GCF_014193955.1. Classification (NCBI taxonomy): domain Bacteria; kingdom Pseudomonadati; phylum Pseudomonadota; class Alphaproteobacteria; order Hyphomicrobiales; family Rhizobiaceae; genus Rhizobium; species Rhizobium sp. BK379. Next base: position 180,742 of record NZ_JACIAD010000010.1, on the reverse strand, counting down.
TGAACACAGTGGACTAACCCGGATCCCCGGCTTTCACCCGTCGGTTTCAGTTGAAACCAACGAGCCTCGCTTAGAAACCGGCCAGTAGTCCCGATAAAACAACGCTGCAATGCTCGGACCCGGCCCATGCCCATCGGACGAATATATTCGAGAATTGCGCCATCAGGCAAAGGACGAAGGTAGATGTCCAAACTTTCAAAAACCGAAGTAGTCACCTCTCACGGGGTCATTGCTGTAGAGGAGAACTCCGCACACGGCCCGAAAGTACTTTTTCTTCACGGTAACTCGACCTGTCGCGCGGTCTTTCGGAAGCAATTCATGGATGACATTCTCGGATCATACCATCTCATCGCGCTTGACTTGCCGGGCCACGGAGAATCCGGCGATGCGGTGGATCCGAAACGGACCTATTCGCGGCCAGGATTGGCGGATGCGTGTCTGGAGGTGATGGCGGCGATGGGCATCAGGAGCGCCGTTATCGTCGGTTGGTCACTCGGCGGTCATATAGCCATCGAGATGCTATCCCGCTCGGCAGGAATCGACGGCATCATGGTGACCGGTACCCCACCCGTCGGGGACAACATCGCCGAAGGATTTCGCCGCAGGCCGCTCGGCGGACTGGCCGGCGAGGCAGAGCTTACGTCGGAAGAGGCGGTCGAATTTGCACACGCCATCATGGGCCCTCATCTGGAGCCTTTCATCCCAAACACAATCAGGCGAACGGACAAACATTTTCGGCCCTTGCTCGTGAGCGGAGCCATGAAAGGCCAGGGCGCAAACCAGCGGGACGTGCTTTCTGCAACCAACGTACCGACAGCAATCGTGAACGGCGCGTTGGATGACATTGTCAACCTGGACTACGTCAAATCCGTCCCCTACGGAAATCTGTGGAACGACACATGCATCCGGATCCCACGCGCCTCGCACGCTCCCTTTTGGGAAGTTCCCGCCAGTTTTAACGCCCTGCTCAGGAACTTTCTCGATGATGTTCATCAATGACCGATGATGACAGAGGCCTTCATCCTAATGCTCGCGTACGGGCCGAAGTGCCGCAATCTGGCCAACACGGTCAGGAAACGGTCTCGAAGCTCCGCCGATGAGATGAAGCAATTTCGGCCGGACTGCTTCTGCTTTCGACGAACGCGCTGACGATATACCCCTTGATCACATTGCATCGCACGGAGATGAGGTCGCCGACATAAGGTATGCCGGGAAAGGCATTAGCCGCTCCTTGGAAAGGCTTCCACTTCGGCGTGGCCATGTTAAAGTAGCGCTCTCCGACGAATTGCGGATATGGGGGAGCGATGCGATTTCTGATTGCGGTCATTGTCGTTGCCTCTGTTTTTGCCGGAAATGTGGCCTTCAACGACAGCACCACCTTTCTCGGCTATCCTTTGTTCTTCGTTTGGAACATTTTTAGCGTGGTGCTCATCACCTGCGGAATGGGGCTCATTTTCGTTTTGGACCCCAAAAATAGGCGGAGCGCAAATCCGGACGCCTGAAGTTTCGCTCCCTGACAGGCCGACGCGGCTCATGGCATGCGTCTCGCAACGATTGGCTTGCCCTAAATGGCCTCGAATGCATCGGGCTTGCATGCGGTACCGGCAAAAGCGTGGAACCAATCTTCACGCTGCATGTTCGAACACCTGATGGGTTGCGGAATGAGCAATAGGGAGGTCACATGCCGGCAAGCGAACTGGATGAAGTCCTGACGAAGCTACCGCTACGCATCGGCGTATACGTTCCCGACGACCTGCTGGAGGATTGGTTTGCGCCTGGCACCGGAATGAACCCCGTGGGAAGCAAGGCGCTCGATGCAGCGGCCGCCTATGGCAGAGCATTCGAATGCGAGTTCAAGCACTACCCCGACCGCAAGGAAGGCGTCTTCTGGAAATGGGTGCCTGCGATCTGACGGTGATCGGTGGGAGTAAGCAAATCATGACCCGTTGGGCTGCTTGAGGCGTCGTTCGCGCGACCGAGCGCTTTTCCTTGCCTCACGCAGTTCGTCGAGCGTCGGCTGCCACCAGCCGCGCGATCTCTCATCGTCTCCGGTCGGGGTTCTTGACGGCCAGGTATGTACAAGTTCGTCCAGGGTCGGGCTTCTCCATAATGCCCAGACCTGCTCCCCCGAGCAAGGATAGAACTCCTGTGCAATTTCGGGGTCGACAATTTCGCCCGTGACCTCGACGATCAGGACAATTCCGTATGCATTTGTGGCGACAGGTCTCCCGAGCGGCGGCGGATCGTTGCCTGCAACCGGCAACCTGTGTCGACGTCGCTCGGCCGCACGCCGTCGTCTATCTGCTTCCTCCTGCGTCCCTTTTCGCGCAGCCGCGCGTTTTCGTCTTTCGTCCGGCTCATTGCGCAGCGCGGCCTCTTCGATGGTCTTCCAACGTCGCAGAAGTTCGTCATAGGACGAAAAGGGGACAAGCCAGGCGCGCTTCGCACTCTCCCATCTTGCAAACGGGACCTGCCGGAGTTCCTCCACCGCCGTCCGAGAATAAGGCGTGCGTATCCAAAAACCAATGTCGCCCACGTTCAGGTAGGGACTGAGAATAGGCTCGAAATTATATGCGTCGCGCCCCCTCTCATCCGCGAAGGGCTCGGTTCGGGATGCTTCGCGCGCAAGCCATCGGTCGATACGGCGCCGCGCCGTACTTCCGGGTACGAACCAGGCCTTTTTCTCCTCGCTCCAGCGCGCACGCAGGAACGTCTCCCGGAACCGTTGCGCTGTCATCCTGTCGAAGGGAAAGGACACTGCCTCGCCCGTCGTCGCATCGTCCATTCTTCGATCTTCATCGTTGCTCATTGGAGGTCTTCCCGCTCCAAGCAAAACGCGGAAGCGACCCGTGAGGTTCGCCATGACCGCTATCGTTTGCTGGGGGTTCGGAGACCTCGCCGCGATTGCAGCGATCCATTTTTCAAGCTGCCGCTGGATCGAGAAAAAAGCGCTGGCGAAAGGGATTTACCGTCGTTTCTACCTTCCCCCCTTCCCGTCGAGAGATGGGGCACGGAGAGATGGACCGCCTGTTGGGCGATTATTCCCAAAACTGTTGCATCGAGCGGAGGCCGAACTGAGTCGTCAAGAAAATGAGAACTCCGACGGCCCCGAGATAGTAAAGGCCAGAGAGCTGGAACATCTCCACGACCTCTACGGACACGAGCCCTGAAACGGCTCCGATCACAACCGTCGCCAGCAGGGGCATTTCTCGCGATTGATCCACAGCGAGCACCTCCGTCATTTGATGGGAACGACTGGGCGGAGAATTGGTTCGCGCACCAACCAGATTATGGCTACCAAATGGTTTCCAGAAGGATTGGGTAGGTCTTGACCAGATAACTCGCCGTCGTCTCGGCTGCTCAGCGAGGCCAACTTCCTGTCTGGCTGCCACGACGTGAAATAACAACTGCCCAAAAGCGTTGTCACGATGTCGGCAAACTGCTCCTGGAATGGATCTGCTACGCCGCACCAATTGAACTTTTCGTTGATGAGATCGGTTCTCTGGAGGTGGACTGAAAACGGTGATGGAGGAAGCATGGCTCGTCACGGCGGATGCTTGTGTGGCGCGGTTCGATATCAGGTGGAGGGCGAGCCCTATCGCATCGGCCTTTGCCACTGCGCTGATTGTCGAAAGGAAAGCGGTTCCTCCTTCACAACCTTCGCCCACTGGCCGCGCGACGCATTCTCATTTTCTGGCGTCACCGGGATCTATAAGGGCCGCAGCTTCTGCCCTCTGTGCGGAGGCAGGCTGTTCTGCCTGAATGAACAGGATGTCGAGATCCGCCTGGGCTCACTCGACGATGCGCCTGCCCGGCTCTTCCCTGACATCGAGGTTTGGACGAAGAGGCGCGAACCCTGGCTGCACGCGATAGAGGGAGCGACCCAGCATGTGGAAGACACGCCTCGCGGGGAGAGCGACCGAACGGGTTCCTAGTTCGACGCGTCTGGTTCGGGCGATACATTCGCTCTGCTTGCGTTGGGCACGCCCGCCGCAACACCTGAAAATTGCCTGCCAAGAGGAACCAAACACACCTTGGTGTGATAGCCTGTATAATACGCGAATGGTATATTTCCGCGGATAAATTCGTCCAGCTTGATACCGAGTAAGATCATGACGCGCGATCTGACCGATAAAGCCTTGGTTCACATTGTCGATGACGACGAATCTGTAAGATACACGCTCTGTCAACTTCTGCGGTCGGTTGGTTTACACGCCCGCACCTACGGATCCGTCACCGAACTCACAAGCCAACCTTTGCCCGACAAACCGGGTTGCCTGGTGCTGGATGTTCGCCTCCCCGGAGTGAGTGGCTTGGAATTCCAAGGGCAACTCAATGATCTTGGCATCTTCCTCCCTGTCATCTTCATGACCGGCCACGGCGATATTCCGATGTCGGTACGTGCCATGAAAGCGGGAGCCGTCGACTTCCTGCCCAAGCCTTTTCGAGATCAGGACATGCTGGACGCCATAAGCTCGGCAATTGGCCGTGACCATGACCGACGCGCGAACACGGATCAGGCTGCGGATATCTATGATCGGTTCACACGCCTTACGCCGCGCGAGCAGGAAGTGATGATGTTCGCAACGTCTGGAAAGATGAACAAGCAAACAGCTGGTTACCTGGGTATCAGCATAGTCACGGTCAAAATCCATCGCCGCGCTGCGATGACGAAGATGGAGGCTCGAACACTCCCGGATCTCGTGCGGATGGCCGACATGCTCAGGCCAATGCTCGGCATAGGTTACAGGCAATAAGCCGGCGCAGGACGGGCGCCCATAAGTCGAAACAGAAAAAGGATTTCACGAGTGGTAGCGGTAACGTTGGTCGGAATTGTTGACGACGATCGATCACTGTGCTCGTCACTCGTCCGTCTTGTTCGCTCGATGGGATACGAGGCTCGTGGCTTCGAATCCGCCGAGGAATTCATGAGATCCAGCACGCTCGACGAGTGCTCCTGTCTCATCACAGATGTCCAGATGCCCGGCATCAGCGGCATCGAGTTGACGAAATTCATGACTGTTCAACGCTCGACCGTGCCCGTCATCGTCGTTACCGCTCATGCGGCGCCTGGCCTGGAAGACAGCGCGCTTGCAAACGGGGCGTGCTATTTCCTGAGAAAACCCATCGATGGCGACCTCTTGGCCGCCAACCTCTCGAAGGTGATAACCGCTCAGGTGGCCTGCGATTGATCGGACGCGAATGCTGCTCTCAAGCTGGTACGATAGGCAAGTTGACCGAGAAGCAGGCGCCGCCGATGCTGCTGACGGTATCTGCGGTTATTTCTCCTCCGTGAGCTTCCACGATGGACTTGCATATTCGCAGGCCCATTCCCATTCCGGTCTCCTTCGTGGTGAAAAAGCTTTCAAAAAGCCGATTGGCGTGACCGGGGTTGATCCCTGCTCCATTGTCCTCGACGGTGAATACCGCCCTATTGCGGGCGGAGGTCCCGGACCGCACGACGATGTGTGGGTTGCTCCGTTGGGGACGCGGGGCTTGAAGTGCGTTTATCGCCAGGTTCACGATGACCTGGTGCACCTGTGTGCGGTCCCCAGCTATGACGAGGGGCTGACGCGATTTCTCATGGGTCACGGTTGCGGAACGTGCCTGGATCTCGTGGCGTAAGAACTGCAGCGCTTCCTGTATGACCTCGTCCAAGTCGAGTTGCGTCCGCTCCGGAGGCTTCCCGTTCGCCATTGCTCGAATTCGGCCGATGAGTTCGGCTGCCCGCTTGGCGTCATGCAACATCGAGGTCAGAGAATCTCGCACTTCGTCAAGGTCAGGCTTCGGACGGTTTATCCATCGCAATCCGGCTGCCCCGGCGTTGGCGATTGCGGCCAACGGCTGATTGATTTCGTGAGCTATCGACGCCGTCAACTCGCCAAGGACAGACAAACGGGCGGCGTGCGCGAATTCCGCCTGAACCTGCTGCAGGCGCCGTTCAGCCTCGACCCGGGCGGAGATGTCAAGGACACCGACAAGGCTGGTATCAGGGTCTTTGGAGAGACCAACGCGCGCTGTTGTGAAAAGCACGTCTACGATACGTCCGTCGAGCGTCACCATCTTGGTTTCTTCTTCGAAGTTGGTATTCCCTCGATAACGGGACACCATTGCGCGTCGGAAGGTCGCCGAGCTCTCTTCAAAGGTGCCGACAACGGACTTGCCTTTGAACTCGTCCGCCCCACGGCCACCGAACATCTGGACGCCACGTTCATTTGCTTCCTCGAAAATCATAGCTTCCATGCATGACCTCAGGAATGCGGGGTTCTCGTCGAAATATGTGTCCAGATCCGTCACGCCCTCGGATCTGAGCTGCTTGAACTGGGCAACCAGATTGCTGGCGTTAAGCTGCCATAGCGCGATGGGCATCCGGTCGAACAAATAGCGGTACCGCTGCTCGCTCTTTTCCAGCTTCGCATAGGCCTCTTTCTGAGCGGTGATATCCATGACTGCGCCAACGAATTGGGGACTGTTCTTGCTGCCGAAGTCACATCGGGCAACCACGCGAACATGTTTCACATCCCCATTTGGCATCAGAAGACGATGCTCATGTCGAAAGTCGCGCCGGTCGGCATGGGCTTTGACAAGAAGATCTCGAACAACAGGCAGATCGTCCGGGTGCGTCCGCTCCAGGACAAGAGCCATTGATGGCGTTGCTCCTTCTTCCACGCCAAATATTCGAAAGGTCTCGGCCGACCAAAAAAGCTCGCCGGTCGAGAGGTTCCACCCGAAGCTTCCTGTGTTGCTCAGCTTCTGAGCCTCTGCAAGATAGGCCGCCTGACTCCTGTTCAACTCGTCTTCAGTGCGTTTGCGTTCACTGATATCGGTATTGCATTCCAGCGTCCCGACACTGTTCCTGCGATCTTCGAGCCGGTGTGACCACCGACTGGAAACTGAGATCCGCCTGCCGGTGCGGGTCGTGCGGATCAACTCGCCTTCCCAACGCCCTGAACGACGTAACGCATCGTTTATCTCGAGAAGCGATACCTGAAACCTGGTTTTCAGGAGTTCGTGGGCGACCTTTCCTATGGCCTCATGACGGGACCATCCATACAGCTCTTCCGCGCCACGGTTCCAATACGTGATGATGTCGTCGGCATCGCGGACAAACACGGCGTCACTTGTCAGATCCAGTAAGCTTGCCTGTTCACGCTCCGACACGCCCAAGCTGTGAACCAGTCTGATAAGGCATGCGGCAAAAAGCGAAGACAGGAGAAAAACAATCAATGTCGCGAGTTCGTGCCTGCTGCCGATGATGAACGTGTGCAGGGGGCCGACAAACCAGAAGTTCAAGCATCCGACAGCAAGAACCGAAAAGAAGATCGATGAAATGCAGCTGTCGAATAGCGCGAGGAATATAACGACCAACAGGAGTACAAGCGCAGCAGGCGTCAAATTGAAGCCAAGAGCTGCGCAAGCCAGGCTGAGCAGGCCTATAGCCGCGCCTCCTAATAGCCAGAACGCAAGAAGCCAGCGATGGCGCTCAATCCGTCCGGCTGCCAGCAGTGGCACTGCGCGGCGTCGAAACAGTTCAAGAGTGCTCACGACACCACCATCGTTGCGCACCAACGCATTGCCGCTACCGGTACGAAAGCCAACCACTGCCCTGTGAACATGTCGCTCTCCCTCGATAAACTGCTCCCGTCGCATGACGGTATCGAACGAAGTCAATGACATCAGGGGATGTCGTATACGAGTTTAGTATTGTGAATCGTTGTGAACGCCCTTCGCTGTGTTAACCCCGGGCTCGATTACTCGACAGATGCAGCAGCGAGCTAAAGGCTTGTGATGGTTGCTCCGTCAACGATCGCTAGCGCCTTTTCGTTGGTCGCACCGCACAAAAGGTAACCCCGATGAGATATTTTGAGTGCGGCGAAGGTGTGCTGTTCCACCATGAGCACGGCGACCCCTGATCGGTTAATCGCCTGGATCTGATCAAGAATACGCTCGACAAACCGGGGGGCCAGGCCCGCCGTGGGTTCGTCCAGCAGCAAAATCCTCGGCCTTGGCATCAAGGCCCGCGCCAATGCGAGTATTTGACGTTCACCCCCGGAGAGACTTCCCGCCTTTTGGCGGCGCCGTTCTGCCAGTGCGGGGAAACTAGAGTATAATTCTTCGCGGCGAGGGCGAAGGGCTATGTCGGATCGCGACCTGAGGCCAATCTCAAGGTTCTCGTCCACGGAAAGCGATTCAAACACATTGTCGCTCTGGGGGACATAACCCATTCCGCGCTTCACGAACTCGCTGGGCGCCATGCCTTCCATAAACGTCGAATCTAGCCTGATGCTGCCACTACGCAGCCGGACCAACCCTATCAAAGCCTTTAGAAGAGTTGATTTGCCGGCACCGTTGGATCCGACAACTGCCACGACCTCATCATGGGAGACAGTCAGGTTGATATTATTCAAGATGTCAGGATCAGCCTCATAGCCGACTGTCAATTTCTCGGCGACGAGGAGCTCCGTCATCAAAGTAACCCGAATTGCAGGTCGCCCATGTAGGCGTCGATGACCCGTGGGTCCGAGGAGACGGCTTCCGGGGTGCCTGAGGCAATCACACAGGCTTCAACCATCACCAAGACATGATGAGCGTAGGTCATGACCGCCTCAAGATCATGCTCGATAAATAAAAACGTGGTCTTCGACCGGCCCTGTAGGGAAATTATCGTTTCGAAAATCGTTGATCGTAAGCCCTCGTTCATTCCGCTCATTGGTTCGTCAAGCAGGACCATAGACGGCTCGGCCATCAACACCTGAGCGAGATTGAGAAGCTTTTTCTGACCGGCTGACAACGTGCCGGCATAATGATCCGCCTTCTTTTCAAGCCTCAGTTTCTCCAGCATTTCTTCGGCGGCGGCGCGTCCGGTTGTTTCCCGATCACGGACGGATCGCGGCGCGACGAAGAGTGACGCCAAATGCTCTCCCGGTTGTCCCGGACATGCCACCATCAAATTCTCCAGCACGGTCATTCCGGAGAAAATTCTCGGAAATTGAAAGGACCGTGCCAAGCCGAGACGCGCAATACGATGGGGCGGCAGGCCGACGATGCTCTGCTGGTTGAAAAGAATTTTGCCCTCATCTGCCCGGGAATGTCCGGTGATCAGATCGAACAGCGTGGTTTTCCCCGCGCCATTCGGGCCAATGAGCGCTGTCACAGATCCACGCTGAATGTCAAAGTTTACATTCGAGACGGCCCACCGTCCGCTGAAAGCTTTGGAGATACCTGCTACTCGCAAGATGGGCATATCAGTAGTCATGGGCGCGTCCCCGTCCCCTGCTGTTGCCCAAGAAACCATGGGGGTAAACGCGACTGAGGACGATCAGCAATAATCCAACCACCAAGAAGCGGAGAGACGCCTGTTCGGTCGCGGAGAGCGACGTCTCGATGAGCCGTGACCCCTCCATCAGCGTCCAAAACACCACGCTTCCCAACATTATTCCCCAGTAGTTTCCGAGGCCCCCAATAAGCAGGATGACAAACCCGAAAAACGTAAAGGTCGGGTCGAAGATGCCTGGATATAAATATGTCACATCGAGAGCGATGAAGAATCCGGCTACCGCGGCGAGTGCTGCGCCTATTGCCAAAGATTGCATCCTGAACCACAGCGTGTTTTTTCCCAACGCGGCGATCGCTGTCTCGTCATCGCGAATGCCACGGAGGACCCTGGACCATGGTGTCCACTCGAGCATCTTCATCAGTCCCGTTAGTGCCGCGAACGTGATCCACACGAACAGCAAGAGAGGGATTTGCTTGTATTCACCAAGACCGATCCCTGAGAATAATAAAGTGATCCACTCACTGGCCGATCGCCATTCCACATCGAAACCGATCAGGCCCTGGTTGCCGCCGCTGAAGTCAGTGTTTTGCAGGATGTGCCGAACGATCTCGGCAAATGCGATCGTCACGATTGCGAACTGATCCGGCCCGAGCCTGCTCGTTGACCATCCAATTACCATCGCGACCGCAGCAGATAAAACCAGAGACGCCGAAAATGCCAACCACAGGGAAAACCCGGCTTCGGCGACCAGTATCCCTGCCCCGTAGGCACCGATTGCCATAAACCCTGCCTGGCCGAAATTCAGCAGACCCGTGACTCCGGTGTTAAGCTGGAGCCCGAGCGTGAGTATTCCGTAGATGCCCGCGATCACCCCGACATTGATCCAGAAATCCACGCTCATGGGCGGCGCTGCGCGCGAGCGAAGATGCCGCGAGGTACAGCAAGGAGCATGAGAACCAGGAAAACCAGAGCCACGAGGGGCTTCCATTTTGCGCCGAGCAACAAAGCAGACCACTCCTGGGAGAGGCCAATCACCAAGCCCCCGAGCATTGCGCCGTAGATATTGCCAATTCCGCCGAGCGTGGCCGCAGCAAACAAGCTGAGCAACAAGGTCAGACCGAAATTTGGATTGAAACTTCCGACAGCTGTCGCATAGACAATGCCGGCGGCGCCAGCCAGCAGGCCCGACAAGAGTGATGTGAGATCTATGGTGTGCCCGACACCGATACCGCAAACTTCGGCAAGCAGACGATTGTCAGAAACCGCCCGCATCGTCTTCATCGCACCACTGATCCATAGGCCTGTTGCAAGCATCGACAAAGCTGCCAGGGCCATGACGAAACCGAGCGCCTGTTGGGTCCCCACGCGAAAAGGCCCTAAAACCATCGTCGACAGGACGTCAATATCGAACGATCGTGACTCGCTGCCGCCAAAAAACTGAATCGTGAAGCGAATGAGAAAGCTTAATCCTATTGCGGACAAGAAGCATTGAAGTGTGCTTGCGCCAGCATTCCGTAATGGGCGCCAAACGAGTTTTTCGGCCAGAATCGAGAGAAGCGCTGTCCCCAAGATGGCCAGCAGCACCGACAGCGGCAGTGGCGTACCCAGCGCGGTGAACATCAACGTGAAGTATGCCCCAGCCACGAGAAAATCACCGTATGCGAGGTTCACGAGTTTCATGACGCCCATTATGAGCGTCAGCCCCATTGCACCGAGGCCGAGGTAGCTACCAGTTACAAATCCGTTGATCGTCGCTTGCGAGACTTTCACGGTTCCAAAAAATGCAATCAAGCAGAGGAAGATAAAGAAGAGAGATACCAGCAGTTTCGCCGGTTTCGGCACTCCCGTAAAGTAGGCTTGCGCGGTCGCTGACACTCTCAAGCCTCGGCCACTCCTCCGGTTCGTCAAAGCTTACCTCACGTCGATTTGCCTGACCGTCACCTGCTCGCCGTTCCGATACTGGAATATATCATAAAGACCGCTCGTAGGATCTCCGTTCGGCGCAAAGCGAAATGCTCCCGACACCCCGATATAATCAATCGGTCTTCCCGCCGCGGCATCCTTCACGGCCTCCGTCAATGTCTCAAGGGTGAATTGCCTCGCCCCTTCCCTTGTCACCTCTCGGACCTTCTGGCGAATGAGTTCTGGATCGGTTGCACCAGCCTCAATGGCCGAAAGAACACAGAGAATACCCGCATCGAACACGTTCGCCGCATAGGAACCGGCTTCCGCCCCTCCCGCCTGCCGCCAAAGTTCGTTGAACAGTCGGTATGCCGGGGTTCCACGGGGGGATCCGCCTGCAACGCCGTAAGCCCCGTTGATGGCCCGCGCCGGAATGCTCTTGGGCACTCTGGCGAAAGACAACGCATCCGCAACAAACAGTTTGTTTGGGTCGAATTTACCGCTGCGGACGAGTGCTGCCCCGAGCCTCGCGTAGGTGTCGGGATAATCGATGACGACATAGGCGTCGGGATTTTCGTCGAAAAGTTGAGTAGCCTCGGAATCGAAGGCTTGCTGCGTGGGATCAAATGCGATGCTCGAGACAATCGTTCCACCGCTTGCCTCCCAATCCGATCTGAACGTGCGAGAGAGAGCGTCGCCGTATGGCTCGTTTCGAAAGAGGATCGCAACCCTCTTGCGGGCACCGACATAGGTCTCGATTGCCCGGACCAACGCCTTCGACTGGAGGTCATCCGGTGCGAGCGTGCGGAAAATCGTTCCGCCGTCTTCGACAGAGCGCAGCCGCGTGCTGGATGCCTGCGGCCACAACGTAATCCTTCGCTGTAATGTCACGCCGTTGAGGACGGCGATTGACTCGGGCGTGGTTGCCGGTCCGAGAATGCACGAAACGCCTTTGTCCACGAGCGTCCGCGCGGCAGAGACGGCCGCCTGAGGGTTTCCTTGAGAATCCGCGCTGACCAGATAGACCGAAAGATCAAGTCCGGCCTCCTTCGCAGCGATGTTGCTCACCGACACCGCAAGTTTCGCCGCTTTTTCAACGGATGGCCCCATTTCCGACATCGGCCCCGATGCTTCAATCAACGCACCGATGAACATGTCTTTCGCATTGGCGATGCCCGCATCACCGGACACTAGGGCGACGCCCACCAGACAGCCTATGAAAATCGCGGCTTTGGGAAACAAACTCATCGGGAGAGCCCATTTTGTGTCCGAAACGCGATTAAAATCCAACGCTTTCAAAATATCAATGCAGGTCAAGTCCTGCGGAACTGCCTGGCATGTCCCATGGACAAACGGCAGCATTCGGTTTCTAATCGCTGCCAATCAAGCTCGTGACCCAACAGGCCCGATGAGACGACCACCTGGGTTAAGCGATCGGCAAAAGCGATGTCTGCCGGCGTCTGACAGACGGGTCCGACGAATGCAGGCCTCCAAGTGGACTTTGAGCGGAGACGCTCCTCTCATTCATTTATTGTGACCACATCGCAGCATTGAGATGCCGGCCTCAAAGAAAGGCCGCGGCAAGCTTTCTTTTACAGCTGTATTGCCGACCTCACCCGGTCGGGATGATCGCCGGCAACAGGATGTAATGAGGCCAATGAAATTGAAGCAGCGACAAAACGGATTTTTTATTCTTCTGATCGGTTGCGCTATAGCGGACGCTGACTCAGTCATGCTGGGTAGAGACATCCAGGACGGTTGTCATGTGGAATGAGAGCGATCCGGACACCAGCAAGGGTCTCTATTTCGGTCCGTTTCAATTAATCGCCTCCGAACGTTTGCTGGCTAAGAACGGCAAACAGGTTGCAATTGGCGGCCGTGCGCTTGATATCCTCATCGCGCTGACCCAGCGACCCGGCGAGATCTTGACGGGTGACGAGCTGACAAAGCTCGTCTGGAGGGGCCTCACGGTCGAAGAGTCGAACCTCAGGGTTCACATCGCCTCCCTGAGAAAGGCCTTGGCAGACGGCGAGGATGACACACGCTATGTATTGAACGTCGCAGGGCGCGGATATACTTTCGCAGCAGCAATCCGTCGAGGGCCGGTCACACCTGAGAGATCGCCGACTGCTGAGACGAGCGAGCTGCGTTCTCAGAGCCTTCCCCATGCATTGCCATCTCTTTTTGGTCGAACAGAGACAGTGAATGTCCTGTCGCTGTTGGTTTTGTCACGCCGCTTTGTCACAGTCGTAGGTCCAGGAGGCATCGGAAAAACCACCGTCGCTGTGGCGGTCGCTCATTCGCTTCGCCAGGAATTCGAAGGGAGCGCGATTTATTTCGTTGATCTCACTCTGGTCCAGGATGCCCAGCAGGTTCCAAATGCAGTCGCCTCAGCTCTCGGCTGTTTTGTCCAAGGCCCTGAGGTAGAACCGTTCATCCTGGCGTTTGTATCCGGGAAGAAGATCCTCGTGGTGTTAGACAATTGTGAGCATGTCATTTCGGCCGCCGCAGCCCTTGCCGAACGCCTTTTCCATGCTGCGCCATCGCTCCATTTATTGGCCACCAGTCGTGAGGCGTTGCGCGTAGACGGTGAGAACGTGCATTTGCTTCTGCCTCTTGATACGCCGCGCGGCGAGGTGACAACGGCATCCCAGGCCCTTGGCTCTCCTGCTGTCAAACTTTTCATGGAGAAGGCTGCATCTTCTGGGCATAGGTTGAGCCTTACTGACGCAGAGGCACCGACGGTCGCCAATATCTGCCGCCGCCTCGACGGCATCGCCCTGGCGATCGAGCTTGTCGCAAGCCGTGTCGGCACTTTCGGCATCCAAGGTACATTCGATCTCATGGGCAACGACGCCGAGCTCCAGTTGCAGGGGCGCCGCAATGCCGTGCCTCGTCACCAAACGCTTCAGGGTATGCTCGACTGGAGCTACAATCTCCTGTCCAACATTGAGCAGGAGGTGCTGAGCAGGCTTTCGATTTTTGTCGGACAATTTACCTTTGAGGCTGCTATCGAAGTCGCCGGGTCCTCGGAAGACACAACCCGGACCACCAATGCCATTGCGAGCTTGGTGGACAAGTCTCTTATCTGGATATCGCCCGCCAACGGGATCGTCACGTATCGGCTTCTCGACACGACACGCGTTTATGCCGCCGCCAAACTCGCGGCCAGCGGCGAAACGGACGCGGTGGCGATGCGACACGCACAATATTTCGCCGACTTTTTGAAAATGCATGAAACCGATGATCTCGTTTCACATGGGCACAATGTCGAGGCATACGCGCCGCATATCGGCAATATCCGCCAGGCGTTGGGCTGGTGTTTTTCCAGTTCTGGAAGCGTCTGCATCGGCATTGAGCTCACGTCCCATGCCGCTCCCCTGTTCCTTGCATCTTTCCCGCTGCTCGCCGAATGCAGTAACTGGTGCAGCAAAGCGATGGCGGCACTTCTGCCGAGCGATCGGGGCCAACGAAGAGAACTCTACCTGCAGAAAGCACTCGCGCTTTCATCGATGTACCTGTGGGATGACAGCGAAAAAGTCAAAGCAGCTCTCGAACGTGGCCTGGAGCTTTCTGAAAAGCTTGGCGAGGATCGGCTTCAGCATTACCTGCTTCTCGGCTTGAATGTCTTCTTTACCCGTCGTGGCGAGTTTACGAGGGCCCTGGACGTCGCAAAGCGTGCTGCAGCCCTGTCGGAAAAATTTGGGGGGGTGGCGGAGAACGCAATGAGCGAATGGGCCCTGGCGGCGTCCCACCACATTGCGGGAAATCAGTCCGCTGCTGTCATGCACGGTGAGCGCGGGTTTAGACTTGCTGTTAACACCGCCCCGTCAGAATTTGTGTACTTTGGGTACGACTACCATGTCCGGGCGCTCGGCACATATGCTCGCTCGCTCTGGATCAGCGGCGCACAGACGAAGGGTATCGCAAAGGCACGCGAGGCGATCTCGCGCGTGATTGATTCATCGCACCCGGTGCTGTTTTGCGCGGTCCTCCTGGATTCCATTCCGGTTCTGCACTGGGGTGGCCAATCTGAAGAGGCGTTTTCGTTTTGCGAACAGGTTATTGCTCACGCCCTCAGATACTCGCTCCATGCGCAAAAAGCTGTCGGCCTTGCGCTACGTGGTGAGCTCATGATTGCGCGCGGTGAGGTCGAACCAGGCGTCAACATGCTACGCGATGCGCTGAAGACAATGGGCGATAATCAATATCACGTGCAGACACTGGCGACACGGCGTGCGCTCGCCGAAGGCCTGAGACGGCTAGGTGATTACGACGAGGCATTGTTCATGATCAACGACGCCCTAAACCAGGCCGATCAGGCAAGCGCCACACTTTGGCTGCCAGCCCTACTGCACGCAAAAGGCGAAGTGCTAATGGCAATTTCGACACCTTCCGCCGAAGCAGAAGCTTGCCTCACCCGTTCCATCGAGATTGCTCGCCGGCAGAATGCTTTGAGCTGGGAACTAGGAGCAGCGACCTCGCTCGCTCGCATCTGGGCCCAAAAAGGAAAATCCGTGGAGGCAAAGTCTCTTATTCTAGCTGTGCATTCCCGGTTCAACGGCGACGTTGAGGCTTGGGAAATCAGCTCGGCACGCCAGCTGCTCGACGAACTCCGGTAACATCCGTGCGCCTCGATTTGGGATCGCTTCGCCGCAGCGCTTCGGACCTTCACAACGATTCACAAATCTAAACTCGTATTTCCCGGTATAGGTGTGTTCCATGCGAGAGAACGGGAGATCTCGTGCTTCCGACCGGCCATTTGATGGAGGCGCGACGAATGCTCTCGGGATATACAGTTCCGCTGACGCCGGACGGTAAGTCCTCACTGACCCCGCCGCCACCTTGGCACTATGCCGGCGATTGCATCGCCGTCGAATACTGGGCGGATCCCGCCGCTGTCGCGGCCCTACTTCCTATGGGTCTGACGCCGGACGACGAATCGGAGGGGCGCACGTTCTTCTGGTTTCTCGACTGGCAGTTCACAGGCTCGAACGACGAGCACACGGACCCGGCCCGCTATCAGTACCGCGAGGCGTTCATTCTGGTGGAAGCACGTCTCGAAGGCCGCCCAGTCAATTTTTGTCCTTTCATCTTTGTCGATAACGATGCGGCGATCGCACGCGGCTGGATTCAGGGTTATCCCAAGAAACTTGGCAGCATCTATCAAACAAGGAGCTTTTCTGCGCCGGGTGCCGCCGCCTGCCCGCTTGAACCGGGAAGCCGTTTCGGCGCGAGTGTTTCATCTCACGGAGAGCGAATGGCAACAGCTCGGATCGAACTCCGGGAAAAGGTGATGGACCCGGCAAAGGTGTTCAATCGGCCGACCACGATACGGAGATATTTCCCATCGCTAAGTGCCAGCCAGCAGGGCAGACCCGCGGTCGACGAATTGACGCTGTCGCTGATGGACAATCTTACGTTTTCGGATTTCTGGACGGGGTCCGCAGAACTTTCGATACCCCATGTCGAAGGTGAGGATATGGATGCCCTGGCGCCGCGAGAGGTGGGGCGAGGATTTCGCTTCGGCATGTCGTACTCGGTCTCCGATCTTCCCATACTCAAGGACTATCTGGCTTAGGGGGCTCGCTGCACCTGCTGGTGGTGCTGTGCGACCATGTCGTCGCACGGCACATGGCGAATTCGTGCACACAAGCGGATGCCCCCATGGATGTCTGGTCCGGAACCGGTTCCCAGAGCGGCCGAAAGGCTATGTCCGTCCTCCTTGTCCTTTCCATGCAATGGTCGTGCCCGTCCTACACCTAGGTGTGATTCTCGAACGGGACCATCGAAGCTAGTTTTTATGCGGAGAAAACAGCCTACCCAATCACATGCCCATTTCACGACCAGGTAGCGACGCGGTTTGATGCCGTTGTCGGTGACTGCAGCAAGGCGTGATCGGATTTCTGCAACAGAATTCCAGTTCAGTCGCATGACTTACTTTTTGTGCTCGCAAGATGCCGAGCCCTGTCTCAATGCAACCACACAGGAAGCCATAGCCATGAAACAGCTCAAGACCTATGTCACCCTTGCAGCCACCCTTCCATTCATCGCGCTGGCGGCGCCCGCGAGCGCTGAACCGCTCAAGAATATCGTTCTGGTGCACGGCGCCTGGGTGGATGGCTCTGGTTGGAAACCCGTCTACGAAATCCTGACCAAGGAGGGTTTCAAAGTCACGATGGCCCAGGAGCCCGAGACGTCCTTCGCGGACGACGTGGCTGCAACCAAGCGCGTTCTCGACCTTCAGGACGGCCCGACACTTCTCGTCGGTCACAGCTACGGCGGCTCGATCATCACCGAGGCGGGCGTCCACCCGAACGTGACAGCGCTGGTTTACGTCGCCGCACACGCACCCGATGTCGGCGAAGACGAAGGCACCCTTGGAAAGAAAACTCCAAGCGTCCTGGCCAAGACCGAAGGCGCAATCAAGAAGACGCCTGACGGCTATACGTACCTGAACCCGGTCGACTTCCCGAAGCTCTTCGCTCCGGACATGCCAAGAGGGCAGGCAGAATTCGAGGCCCGGTCGCAGGTGCTTGCGGCAGCCGAAGTGTTCACCACACCGCTGACTGCAGCGGCATGGAAAACGAAGCCGAGTTGGGCAATCGTCGCCGGGAATGACCAGATCATCAACCCGGATCTGGAGCGCTGGTACTACGAAAGAGCGAAGAGCCGCACGATCGAGATCAAGGGAGCAAGCCACTCCGTATACGAATCCCATCCCCGGCAAGTGGCAGAGGTGATCATCCGAGCTGCCCGCGAGGCTGAGCAAGACGCCTCGACCGCCAAGAAGTAACGCGCCTTGCCATATAGCCGCAACCGCTCGCCCACAGATGCGGAGACATTCCTCCGCACGCAGATCCCAATCGGTCAAATCGAAACCGCGCGGTTGTCGACCAACTGACAAGCAGGAGCCCAGAAGACGATGAACTGGCAACGACACCGCGAAGAGCACCTTGCCCGCATCAAGGCGGGAAGTGCTCTGGCGAAGGGAAAAATCGTCGAGGCACGTGACGCGACCCGGCTGTTGGAGGCGGTGGTCCGTCCTGGCGATCGCGTGTGCCTTGAGGGTGACAATCAGAAGCAGGCTGATTTGCTCAGCAGCGCGTTGCTGGCCGTCGACCGAACAAAGGTCAACAACCTTCACATGGTACAGTCCGGCGTGGTTCTTCCCAGCCATCTCGATCTGTTCGACCACGGCATCGCCAAGCGGCTCGATTACGCCTACTCAGGTCCCCAATCCGCACGCATTGCGAAAATGTTGTTCGGCGGCAAGATCGAACTGGGCGCGGTTCACACCTATCTCGAACTTTTTGCCAGGTATTTTATCGATCTCACGCCCAATGTCGCGTTGATCGCCGCAGTCAGCGCTGATCGCGACGGCAACCTCTATACGGGACCGAACACGGAAGACACGCCTACCGTCGTCGAAGCGACCGCCTTCAAGGACGGGGTCGTAATCGCCCAGGTCAACGAGATTGTCGATCGGATCCCCCGTGTCGATATCCCCGGAGATCGCATTGATTTCGTCGTCGAAGCCGACAAGCCGTTTTTTGTGGAACCCCTGTTCACGCGCGATCCAGGCGCTATCACGGAAACGCAGATCCTCACGGCCATGATGGCCATTAAAGGGATCTATGCGCCATACCGCGTGAAACGTCTGAACCACGGGATCGGATTCAGTACTGCAGCGATCGAACTCCTTCTTCCCACGTTCGCAGACAAGCTCGGACTTAAGGGCAAGATCGCATCCCACTTTGCTTTGAACCCCCATCCCGCGTTGATTCCGGCGATTGAATCCGGCTGGGTCCAACAGATCCACTCGTTCGGCTCGGAAGTGGGGATGGACGACTACATCCGCGCCCGACCCGATGTCTACTTCACCGGTGCGGACGGTTCCCTGCGTTCGAACAGGGCTTTTAGCCAGGTAGCGGGTCTCTATGCCTGCGATATGTTCATCGGCTCGACACTTCAGATCGACCTCGACGGCAACTCATCCACGATTACGACCCAGCGTATCGCAGGCTTCGGCGGTGCGCCGAACATGGGTTCCGACCCGCGGGGTCGGCGTCATCCGAGCGAGCCATGGCTCCAGGCTGGCAAGGAAGCTGATCCCGATATACCTGGACCATTGCGCCGCGGTCGCAAGCTCGTCGTTCAGATCGGTGAAACGTTTGGAGAAAAAAACGTCCCCCTCTTCGTCGAGAAGCTGGACGCTTTAGCCCTCGCTGAAAAACTCAAGCTCGATCTGGCTCCGGTCATGATCTACGGCGATGACGTGACGCATATCGTTACGGAGGAAGGCATAGCAAACCTCCTCCTGTGCCGGGATAGCCGGGAGCGTGAACAGGCCATCCGCGGAGTGGCAGGCTATACCGACGTTGGCCGCGCGCGCGACAAGAAGATAGTCCAGCACCTGAGGGAACGTGGCGTGATCCGACGCCCGGAAGATCTCGGCATCGACCTCCTCGACGTGGATCGAAATCTGCTGGCAGCTCGCTCCATCAAGGATCTCGTCCGATGGTCGGGCGGTCTTTATTCCCCTCCCTCGAAGTTTCGCAACTGGTGAAAGGAACACGTGATGGAAGATCTTACCTTTCACCACACGACCAACAGGCGGGCTTCCGGCGACAGAAGCCTCGCAATCGTTGGTGTAGTGGCCTCCGGAAATCTCGAAGTCCTCGCCGAGCGTGTCCTGCCCGACAACCACTGCCAGGTCGAAATCAGGACGGCAGCCGAAGGGTTCAGAGAAGTCTGGACCGCTGTCATCGATGACTTTGTCGAGCGATACGCGCCCGGTGGGCTCAAGTTGTCCATCAACGATGGGGGTGCACGACCGGATACGGTGATGCTGCGATTGGCGCAGGCGGTCAGCGTGATGGAGGAACAACAATGAGCTCTGCAGAAAGACCGCGGCCTGCAAAGCCGCGTGAGATGTCTTCAAGCTGGTACGAGGCTTCCGCGCGCCAACGTGTCGACTTTGTGCTGGATGCAGGAAGCTTCCAGGAATTCCTCGGACCGGAAATGCGGGAGGTCAGCCCCCACCTTCGCGTCTTCGATCTCCCCGAGCAATTCGACGACGGCATAGTCATCGGACGTGGCTTGCTCGCAGGATCCCCTGTGTTCATTGCGGCCCAGGAAGGCCGTTTCATGGGCGGCGCGTTCGGCGAGGTCCATGGGGCCAAACTGACAGGCCTCCTGCGCGCTGCGCGGGATGCGAAGTCGATACCCTTGCTGATCCTCTTTGATACGGGCGGCGTGCGGCTTCAGGAAGCAAATGCCGGAGAGCTCGCGATTGCCGAAATCATGCGGGCCGTTGTCGAAGCAAGGACCGCCGGCGTGAAGATCATCGGGCTTATCGGCGGCCGCGCGGGCTGCTACGGCGGAGGCGGTTTGACAGCCGGCTGCTGCTCCGCTCTCGTCGTCTCCGAACAAGGACGCATTGCCGTTTCCGGACCGGAAGTCATCGAGACGAACCGAGGGATCGAAGAATTCGATTCCCGCGATCGCGCTTTGGTGTGGCGAACGATGGGCGGAAAACACAGACATCTGATCGGCGCAGCCGATGTCTTTGTCGACGACACGGCAGAAGCGTTTCGAGAGGCGGCGTCGGCACTCGTAGAAACCGTTGCGGGTCTCACCCTCGAGACCCTTTTGAACGAGCAGCTTCGCCTCGAGAAGCGCTTGCAAAGTTTCGGCGCGTCTGGCGACGCTCTCGATATCTGGAAGGCGATCGGTGTGCCCGAGGCCGCTTCGGTGCCCGGAATGCCAACCGAAAAATTCATATCCCTCGCCGACAAACTGCGGAGCACCCCCCATGACGCTCGATGAAATCTTGGCCTCGCTTTTTCCCGACGGCTGCAAGGTGGAGAACGACAACGGTATCCTTACCGGATACGGCTCCCTCCAAGCCGGAGGCCAGGGCCTGGTGATCGGCGTTTCGGACCGGACCGCATTGGGCGTAGACGAGGCGATCCGCCTTTCAAGCTTCGTCCTCGGCGCCCTGAAAACGGGCAGCGGCCCGATTCTTGTTATCGTCGACAGCGACAGTCAGCGGATGAGCAAGCGCGACGAGCTGCTGGGCCTGAATGAATTCCTGGCGCACCTCGCCAAATGCCTGATTTATGCCGACATGCACGGTCGGCCGACCATCGGCATCCTCTACGGCCATTCCGCGGCCGGGGCGTTTCTCGCGACGGCATTGGCAACACGGGTATTGGTCGGACTACCGGGGGCGTCTCCTGCGGTCATGGACCTGCCTTCGATGTCGAAGGTGACAAAGCTTTCTGTCGAGGTTCTCGAAGAAAAAGCGAAATCGACGCCGGTTTTCGCGCCCGGCCTCGAAAACCTGGCACAGACAGGGGCGGTTCACCGAATATGGAGTGAGACCGACTCTCTTGCGGCACAGCTCAATGCACTGTTGGCCGATCTGCCGGACATTCGTGATATTCGCGATTCATTGGGCAAGGAACGCAAGGGCCGTATAAAGGCTGCCGAAATTGCGGAGCGGGTTCATGCGCTCGCACTCGCACGGTAACATCGTGCCGCCGAGGCGGCACGATTTGGTTTCGTTGGATCCGCTGTCATGGACCTCGATGATCGAGGACAATTCTTGCCTTTCTTCCGAGCCTCTGATTGCTGAATGGCGCAGACGCGGTTGGCCCGTGGTCGCTCGCCGGCCGGAGCCGGGAGGGCCGGCAGGCATTTCCGTCGGCCTGCCCTTGCCTCCATCTGCCGGAAAGAAACGGCTCTCCCTGGTAGTTCAAGAACATCAGATCCTGTCAGTTGATCGCCCTCCTGTTCTGGAAGCGGTTCACCCCAAATCACCCAGTGAATGGATTCCGACGCTGCGGGAAATCGGCGAATTGGCGTCCCGGCACGCGATCGAAGTCAGGGTCTTTGGCAGTCTTGGATGGAGTGTCATTACGGGTCTGGATTATCTGACCTCCAGCTCCGATCTCGATTTTCTGTTTTATCTCCACCGAAATACGAACGCCGTCTCCTTGGCCAACGATCTGGCGGGCATCCAGTCGATGGCTCCGATGCGATTGGATGGAGAGTTCATCCGCGATGACGGCGCCGGAGTTCACTGGCGGGAGTTTCTTGGCTCAACTGGTGACATTCTCGTCAAATCCATCTCGGGAACGATGCTGTGCCACCCGACGGCATTTCTGAACGGGGGTACGCACCTATGAGAAATTTCCTGATGCCCCCTCCCGCCACGCACGAACGATCACATGCCAGAGATAGGCGGCCAGCAAACCTCAACTACATCGCGTCCACAGCGACGGCCTGCCTTTTGTTGGAGCTCGAAACCTGGCCGAAACCGGGGCTCGTCAGTCACATTGACTGCGGCAGCCACGACGACATGAATTGCGAGACGTTTCGTGAAAGCGCCGCAGCAATAAGCCCCTTCCTCGGAGCGCTGGCGGAAGCCGGGGCCCAGGACTGTGAAATGGGGCGCCTGCGGGTCATCGGCATCGAGGCGGAAGCCGCGATGCGTGCCGCCACCTCCGGCATCAATACCCATAGGGGTGCGATATTCGGGATGGGACTTTTGTGCGCGGCAGCGGGTGCGAGAGCAAGCGGCGTTGTCGCCGACGACCTTTCGCTTGGTGCAATCGTCTCAGAACGCTGGGGGCATGACATTCTCGACGGTCCTATCCTGTTGCACAGCCATGGCGACAGGGCGAGACGTCGCTTTGGCGCCGGCGGTGCGCGCCTCGAAGCGGCGGAGGGTTTTCCAACCGTCTATCGGGTTGGTTTGCCCGCCCTACGAGATGCCATCAAGGCGCGTCCGGATGATGCGGAGGCTGCTCGCGTCCAGACTTGTTTCGCGCTGATTGCGGCTCTCGACGACACCAACCTGCTTCATCGGGGCGGCCCGGATGGCCTTCTCTACGCGAAGCAACTCGCGCAGGAGTTTCTGGACGACGGCGGGATCCGTGCTCCGCAGTGGAAACGTCATGCCGCTTTGATCCATCGACAATTTCGCGATCGCTGGCTCAGCCCCGGCGGTTCGGCAGATCTCCTTGCGATGACGTTGTTTGTCGACGTGCATGAGAGACGGGAAATCTGATGGCACATACGATCTTACTCGCGCTGCTTCCTATTTTCTTTGTCATGGCGCTTGGCTACCTTGCTGGGCGCTTGGCTATCGTCGACAATCATCATGTTGAGGGACTGAACGTCCTCGTCATGACCTTTGCCTTGCCCGCGTCGCTGTTCGCAGCGACAGCGACCGCCCCGCGTAGCGAAATGCTCGCGCAAGCACCGCTTTTCCTCATCAGCAGCGGCGTCATGCTCGTCGTGTTTGCCGCCTGGTATCTACTTCAAGTACGCTACATGAAGGTCGGCAAGGCGGACGCCTCGCTGCAGGCACTCACGATCGCGTTTCCGAATCTGGCAGGTGTAGGTCTTCCTAT
Source organism: Rhizobium sp. BK379 (assembly GCF_014193955.1). Classification (NCBI taxonomy): domain Bacteria; kingdom Pseudomonadati; phylum Pseudomonadota; class Alphaproteobacteria; order Hyphomicrobiales; family Rhizobiaceae; genus Rhizobium; species Rhizobium sp. BK379. The sequence goes on along the minus strand of NZ_JACIAD010000010.1, from coordinate 157,138 downwards.
TCTTAGTGACGTGCTGGGTCCCAGTGGGACTGTGCCGCTCGCGATCGTACTCGCAAGTGGCTCGATCATCATTAGCCCGCTGTCATTGCTTCTCGTCGAGATGCATGTCGACAAGCCCGGCACGAATAACGGGCAGCGGCCCAAGATCTCGCACAGTCTGTGGCATGCCCTGACGAAGCCTGTCGTCGTCGCCCCCTTGCTTGGAATACTATTTTCACTCAGTGGGCTGAAAACGGGTGATGTCGTCGATGCCAGTCTGCTTCTAATTGGTCACGCAGCCCCCGGCGTTGCGCTGTTCCTGACAGGTGTGGTCCTTTCCGCGGAGGCTTTCAAACTCGACAGGAAGGTCATAGGCGCGACCATCATGTCGAACCTGGTGCGCCCCATCCTGACGACTGGCGTCGTACTGGTGTTGTCGATCCCGTGGGACGCAGCGAAAGTCGCCATCTTGCTGGCGGCTGTACCTTCCGGTTTTTTCGGGATCCTGTTTGCTGTCAACTATCGCCTTGACTCGCGTGCGACGGGATCGATGGTGATCGCAAGTACGGTCTCAAGCATCGTCACATTGGCCATCGCTGTGGCCATCCTCTTTCCGAGGTGAAAGCCCGCCATGCCAGTCGCCATCCTGTGTTCCGGACAAGGACACCAGAATTCTGCGATGTTTTCTCTCACGGAACGTGCACCGGAAGCCGATGAGCTTTTTGCGTATTGCGCGAACTTGCTTGGCGGCGTCGACCCTCGCGAACTCGTCAAACGAGAATCGATTGAGACGCTTCACGGCAATCGAACCGGCCAGATACTTTGCACGCTGCAGGCGCTGGCGACATTCGAGACCTTTAAGTCGTACCTGCCTTCGCAAATGATCGTTGCCGGATATAGCGTCGGAGAAGTTGCGGCTTGGGGCATAGCAGGGCTGTTCTCACCCAAGGAGACCCTGGACCTCGTTGCGCGCCGGGCAGAGATCATGGACGCCGAAAGTACTCCGGGTGACGGCCTTCTGTTCATACGTGGCCTTTCACGGAATGCGGTCGACATTCTCTGCGCTCGTTACGGAGCAGCAATCTCGATCATCAATCCCGGCGACGCCTTTATCATCGGAGGTGGCCGGCCTGCCCTGGACGCCATTGCCGAGGCAGCTCGTGCCGCAAATGCTCAAAGAGTTGCATTTATACAGGTCATGGTCGCGTCTCACACAAACTTACTGCGCAAGGCTGCGGATGATTTCCGCGATGTCCTGCTTGCGGCGGTCTGCTCTCCGCAATCTCCGGGAGTTCGCCTGTTAAGCGGGATCGATGGCACGACCGTCGGCGATGCCCGGACAGGTCTTGCCAAACTCGCGCGACAGGTGTCACAGACTGTCCTGTGGTCAGAGTGTCTCAGCAGCTGTGTAGAAGCGGGGGCAACATCGTTTCTCGAGTTCGGTCCCGGGAGAGCGCTAAGCGAAATGGTGGCTTCGTCTTACGCCGACCTCCCGAGCCGAAGTGTCGACGAATTCAGTTCCATTGCGGGCGTCGTAAATTGGATCGGTTCGCATGGGGTGCCCTAAGGCCATGCTCGCCACGACGGCTGCCGCGGCCCCGATGTGGTCTAAGAGCGGCAACAACAGCTACAATCGGTGATCGGAGCATGCATGAATTCGCCCATTCACCTGCTTCTGTCTCTACAATCGAATGAAGTAGGCCCGGAATTGTGATCTTCCAGGCCTTTAGGGTTAGCGAACCCAGAATGTCATGCTGCCGTCGGCTGCCTGCTCGGCATTGACGACGTCGTCGATCTTGACTCCGCGCTCGCCGAGACGCCTGACCAGATCCTTGTTTCCCTTGATGGAAGCCTGGATGTGCTGAACCCCAGCATCGGTGCGCGGTTGAGCGGCGTCAGAGCCTTCCGGCTGATCCTTGTAGTTTGCGTAATCATCGATATCCCGGACGTCAAAGTTGCTGCTGAACGTCTGCAGCGCTTTTTCGATTTTGGCGCCATCGTTCATATCCAGGCTGTCGGCTCGGCTCACGCCTGCGAAGGCGAGCGAGGAAACGACAGCAACCACTGCAAATTGCCCAAAGCGGCTCATTGTATATCCTTCCGATGAGTGTCACGAGCCGCAACTTGGGACTGCGGCCGATCTTGTTTCCCGTTCATCGCCGGACTCTGGCGACCCGAGAAGCTTATTGGCGGGAAGGCCTGCGAGAAATCATACGCTGGTCCGCGAAGACTAGACTTAGGGTTTGACCGGAAGCTGCAGACGCGAAAGCAAGTTCAGTTGGCCCACACCTAAGTGTAGTTCCGACGTCCGTTACAAAGATCTAAATTAAACTGGTCTCTCGGCTCCTCCCACCGAGGGCACACTGGACCTGATCTCGCTCCGGCAACTTGGTTCTCCGCCCGCCGAGGCCGACGAAATCGGACCATCGGCAGGTCGCCTGCCCAGCCGGCGACCTGCCCGACGTGATAAGGAGGGCCGCCCGAAGGTCCTTGCGTCGCCAATTGGATTTGGCGCTGGGGCCAAAGAGCTCACGCTTACCCCGGAGGAAGCTACATTGAGGCCTTCTCCAATAGGATTGATTCGATGATCATCAGGCTCAACACTAACAAACGCTTGATCAAAACGAGACCCCGCTGGCTGGAAGCAGGCCTGGCTTGCTTTTTGGCAGTTGCATTTGGCGCATTGGTATGGGCTTCATTATGGCTCGACCAGAGGACCGATAATGCAGACGCTCAAACTGTCGGGACCTTTTCTCCTTCGGTACAGATCGCAAAGCCGTTCGCAAGTGACTCGGCTGGTTCGAAAGCGGACGCTCGTCGAACTCTGTGACCATTCGACCTGATCAAGCCAACGGGCTGCCCAAACGGTCTCCACGCGCGGGCGCTTCGGTTTGGTGGCACCTGGCGCTTTCTCGGACCGGGCCTCATCCGACACGAAAAAATCGAACTGCTGCGTCATTCAGCCCCCCGCCGACGCGAGGCCTTTCCTCACCAGCCCGGTCGGCTACCGCGTGCAGATCACGCTCTGCACACGGCACCCCGAAATGGATGCACCCCGATTTCCACCGAACATCATCGGATACGTGTCGAGGCGGCTTGCAGCCAATGTACGCTATCGCACCAACCGACGATTGTTGTCATGCATCGGACTTTAGTCCGGTTGATGAACGCACCTGTGCCCCTACCTCACCCCTCCCGACCGATATCAGGTTAGGGTGCAACCAGCTCGTGAAGCGTCATGCAAATCAAGGACTCAGACCGAATTCTGTTCAACCGCGTATGGGCTCTCGGCGCCAAGGCGGTGAAGGACAATCGCGTCACAGCGCTGACCTATGTCATACTGAGCACGCCCACCTTGGAAGAGTATCAGAACAGCCATGGCCAGCGGATGACCGATCTGATCAAAGTCGTCCAGCTTGGGATCTCGCAACTTCGCGAACGCGGTGAACTGGAAGCCGAACTCGCGGAGCTGCCCTCGGTCCCGCGCCGCGCATCCTGACCTGGATTACCTTCGCAATATTCATTGTCGGCCTCACGTCTCGCCCAAGCACGACCCTGAAACGCGGCCGTTGAATCGGAAGGAGAGCTGCATGCCCATCCCGAATTGCTTTCGCGGGTCAATTCCCTGCTACAAATCGATAACGAGTTCGCCCTCCGGCTGCGAGCAGCATGGGAGAAAGTTGCCAGCCGCAGCGGCGTCGATCGGATCAGGACGATAGCGCACTGCCCCGGAAATCAAGCCTGTCTCGCAAGTGTGGCAAACACCTGTCCTGCAAGACCAGCGCACAGGCACGTCGCATGCCTCAGCAAGCTCAAGCAGATTGTCGAACTTCGGGTTCCAAGCGACGCGCATACCACTGCGAGCGAACGAGATCACGGCACCTGCGCCTGGGGGGCCGGCCGGTTGATGCGGCTGCCGGCCTGGCGAAGCCGCGATCCCCGGAGTGATGGACCGGCCCGATCCGAACGTTTCGGTGTGAATGCGGCTGCGCTCGACTCCGAGCTTCTCAATCCCGGCAGCAAGATCGTCCATGAAGCTTGCCGGCCCGCAGAGATAGAAGTCGCCGTCAAGCGGGAGCCGCAGCGACTGGACCGCTGCAAGGTCGAGGCGAGATCGCCTGTCGTAATCAATTCCTGTCTTGTCGGCCGGATCGGGTGCGCTGTAGCAGACAAGACGTCGGGCATTTGGAAGGAGTTGCAAAAGCCCTGTCACTTCATCCGCAAACGGGTGTTCTCGTTTGTTGCGCGCACCATGGAGCCACCAGATTTCCCGGCCCGAACGGTCGATTGCCAGGGCATGAAGCATGGCAAGGAGGGGCGTCGCGCCAATCCCCGCACTCAGGAAGACGAGCGGCGTCGCGCCCTCTGCCAGGGTAAAGCTGCCCCGCGGAGCGCTTGCCTGCACGGTCTCGCCTATGCCCAGCTCGTCCTTGACGTAGGCGCCGGCGACGCCGTGATCCTGCCGCTTGATACTTACTCTGTAAGACCTGTCATTTGACGAGCCTGACAGGGAATAGCTCCGCAGCAGGAGCGAAGCCTTTCTGGGTTGGAAGCCGAGCACAATGAACTGGCCTGGAAGAAAGGCCGGCAGCCGCTTTCCGTCGGCTGGCTCAAGCTCCAGAGACGTGACGCTTTCACTCTCTGACGTCATGCTCGACACTTTGAACGAACGAAGTCCGTCCCACGCCGGCGCGATGAATTCCGCTCCCGTAAGGCCGACGTTTCCAGGCGAAGATCCGTTCTTCGGAGATTGCGCCAGCAAGCTCTGGAACGAGCGCCGCCAACCGGGGCTGAGCGCCGGTATCCGCAAGGCACGTTCCAAATGTTCGCGAGGGTGCCCAGGCTTGTAGAGAAGATCGTTGATATCGGCGACCGTCATGCGCTCCTCTGCCGATTCTACCTGTTCGATCTCGTCGCCCGCCTGAACCTTCCCTTCCTTCAGGACACGGAGGTAGAATCCCGGCCTTCGGTGCGAGACGAGAAGGGCAGGCATTTCCGGAAATCCCATCCGGATACCGAGCCGATAGCAGGTGACGCGCGGCTGGCTCACCTCGAAGATAGCTTCGCCGATACGGTATCGGTCGCCGATGCAGACTTCGGCGTCCGGAAGACCGTCGAGCGTGAAATTCTCGCCGAACTGGCCATGGACGAAGTCATGTCGGCCCAGTTGCTCCTCCCAATACCCATAGGAATCGGTCTGGTAGACATAAACTGCGCGGTGCTCACCGCCATGGCCGGCGCGATCCGCCTGGCCGTCGCCGTCGATGTTCAGGCGGCGCACCATGCAAGGCCCCTTGACGGGCATCTTCCAGATTGCGGTATTCACGAGCCGCCCCTGCCACTCGACATCACGCGGCAGACCAACGTTGACCGAAAGCAAATGTACCATGACGCTCTCTTTCGACGACCATGACGAAAGTATTGGGGGCCGCCGTCGGTCCGGTGTCAAGCCACGCGGCCTTCGCTTTGCCGGCGCGGGTCGGAGCACAACGCGACGGCCAATCACAGCGATAGCCGCCTGAAGACTTGCGAAAAACGAGGCGATATCGCGGCGGCACAGCCGCCTTCAAAGCGCCGCTGAAGTAGCGGGAACCCATACCCGGGTCGCTGGCGTGTGACCGGCCGTCATCGCCAAGCCGCAGATCATCGCCGCCATGACGACCAGAACAAGGATAAGTGGAAACGCGAATCCGGAAGGCTTGGGCTCATTGTGGATCATGGAAATCCTCCTGCGGCCCCGGCGGTGGTCGAGGACACCGCCGGGTGCTGCCTGCTAGGCCGAGATGATGTAGACGATCGTGAGTGCATCGGGATCGACGATAACGATCCGGCCGTCCGCAAGGAGAAAGAAGCGGTAGCCTTCGTATGCCGGCACGATCTTCACGATACGCGGCGGTAGCCGTTCGAGGCGGACCTTCTTCGGAATCCTGGTTCCGACGGACACCGTGAAGTCGGCTTCCTTCACAGGCCGGATATGAACTTCCTTCACGACCTGTCTGATTTCAGTCTGTTGCTCGACTGTGACGTTGACGTTGGTCTTGGTATTGGTCGTGGTAGTATTGTTGACGTTCGTTTCGGTGGAGCTTTTGTTGGACGTCGACGTGTTCTGATCGGTTGACTGCTTCGACGTATCACCGCTCTTCGTCATAGTACCGGACGAATTGGTCTCCTGCGTGCCACTCTTCGAACCTGTCGTGGCGGATCCGCCGCTCTCGTTCGCTCCCCCCTTGGACTTCTGCTCGGTCGCGGCGGCGCCAGAAGCGTCCTGCGAACCGGACTTGGATTTCGTTTCCGTCGAAGACTTCTGTGTATCGGAACCTCCACTCCCCTTCTGTTCCGACGACTGACCCTTGCCCTTCGGGCACGCACCCGAAGCGTCCGGGGTACAGTCGCTACCCGTGGCTGCTGCGCCGGATTTCGACTGTTCCGTCTGCGAACCTGACGTGGTGTCGGTCTTCGAACCGGAACCCGATTGCGTTTCGGCCTGCGAGCCGGACTGGGTCGTACCGCTGGCCTGTGCTGCAGCAGGCAGGGTGGCCAGTGGCGATACGCTGAGCGACAACGCCGCAACGACCAAGGCGAGATGATTGGTTCTCATGATTGATCTCCGGGTAATGGGCACGACATCTCGTCTCCGCGTCCTTGCGAAGTGCATGCGTGTCCTTGTTTTTATGAATGGACGGCAAGCGCCGCCTGGGGGTCAGTTTGGTGACATGGAGGTCACTGGATGACCTGGATCACCTTCCGCGAAGAAGGCTCGACGATGACGCGCTCATCGTTGACGATCGCATAAGAGTATTTGGGTTCATCGGGGATCGGCGTTACGACGACGTGCGTCTCGGGCGCGGGCGCTTGCTGCACGTAGGTGACCACCTTCTGCGGTGGCGGATCGATGACGCTGCCTGCTACACCGCCGACAATACCCCCGACAGCGGCGCCGACCGGATCACCAACGATAGCGCCGGTGGCGGCACCGCCGGCTGCGCCCGTGACGGTCGATGATTGAGCAAACGCCGTACCGGACACCATCAGAAGGGCGGCCGCAATTCCTACTGCTTTGATATTCATTTGTTTCCTCCTTTAAAGCGGTCTTTTTCCGCTGCGGGATCAAACCGAAAAAGGAGGCGAGTGTTCCAGACCAGGGACTTCAGTCCGTGCGGATTAGGACCTTGGTCTGATCGCCCCGGGCGCCCTTATTGGCTCGGGAAGCGGCTCAGCATCCGGTCCTGGACATTGTGAAAGCCAACGATGATGGCAGCGATCGAAATCGCTTTATCCCGGTCAGCCGCATTCGTGATGTAGCCCTCGAGGAGGGCGACCGGTCCCAGCATTCGGATCGTGATGGCACTGCTGTCAATATCCGGCTCCGCTGATAGGGCGGCCTGGATCGCAGCGATGGTCGACGCAGAACTATGGCCTTGCGAGCAGCACTGTTCGTGGCCGAAAATGTCAGAACCAAATTTCATACTACCTCCCGGTTCCTCCCCTCAAAGGAACATCGTATCTATCGTGATACTAATATGAGTGACCCCGCCAAATCGTGCCAGACGGACTTAGGTCCCATTGGACCATCGAACGCGTGGAAAGGCTCCTCAGCACAATTGGCTCGGGTCACTCCATGGTGGCTCGGCATGACGGCGCTTCGCTCCGACTGGCGTGCCGATACTCTTCGGTTGCATCGCCATTGCCGTACATGGCGTGAAGTGGATTATCTCGACCTGGATCCGGGCTACAGCGTCAATCCCGGCTCGGAACCGGCTTTCCTTCATAGCGGACCCGAAAATTCCGCCTGTGAAAATCCTGCTCGAAGCAGACGAAGACGAATTCAAGGTCATTGTCGCTGTCGCGCTTGCCGAGCAGGCTTAGCGTGACGACGATGACGCCGCTGTAGCCGCGCGTGAGATGGAAGGCGGCGTTTCGAATGTCGGTGGCTTTGGCATCCTTCCGCTCCTCGCGGCGCTCGTAGATAACCCAGAAGCGGGCTGCATCCCATGTCGCTCTCAAGATCTCGCTGACTTCGCTCTTGAACTCTTCGGCGTGCATTGCCGGCCCCCAGGACGTTGCGGTCTCCCCCGCGTCGCTGACGACATTGAGGTAGCCGTCATATTGACTGGCGCCGGAGAGCGCCTGTTCGATCATCTCGAAAGCCGAATTTTCAGTGATTACAGTCTTGAAGAGGATTGCCATCGAATCGCTGCCGTCGTCATGCCAGAATGGACATTACGAAGCTCCTCGAAAAACGCGAGCCCTTGTAGGCGATCGCATTCTTCAAATCGTTCATCCTGTAGAGCTTCAAGTCCGGCCAATCCGAGGGCTGACCGAGGATGGACGAGTCCACTTCCGCTTTCAATCATTCGGGAGATCTTGTCGTCCGCCCGACCTGTCGTCCGCATTCTGATCAACACCCCTGCCCCGTTCTGCAGTTCGATAATGGCCTATGTTTTGCGTAAGGAATTATGGCGCCAAGCCATTCGTGGAAGGGGATTCTGAAAGATGATCGATAGGAAGCGCCGGCTTCCGTAACCACGGCCATGACATGGCTTGATTCCAGTGAAGTCAGGGGTAAATACCAGCCTGAGAACGAATTGACCAAGTCGCTCGCGGGTGCCATCTTCCGCGATGGAAACAACGATGCAAGCGGCGGATCTCGATTGCTTACACGCTGGATCAATGCCGCTCTTGCACTGAAATTGATTTCCTAGCATCGCAGATACTGACAAGAACGGAGAGTCTTGGATGCCAAGCCCGCAGCGTTCCGCTCTAGGATCGATTGTCTTGATCGCTGCCGTTGTCGCCTTCGGCGTCGGCGCGTTTGCTTATACTGCAGGGTGGCTTTCGCCCGGCCGCCTTACTTCCACAAAGCTCGTTGACGCCTTGGCGCCTCCAGACGGGGCCGCTCTGGGGCATCGGCGCAATCACGCGAAGGGCATCTGTTTCACGGGCGTATTCGAAGCGAACGGGAACGGCGTCGAACTCTCGCGGGCAATGGTGTTCGCCGCCGGACAATATCCGGTCCTCGGTCGTTTCAATCTGGCAACTCCCGACCCGGATGCGGCGGATCCGACAGTGCGGGTGCGCGGGCTCGGTGTGCAGATCTCGACACCGGACAGGGACGTCTGGCGCATGGCCCTGATCGATCCCCCCGTCTTCGCGGTCTCCACTCCTCAAGGTTTCTATGAACTGCTCGAAGCGTCAAAGAGCAAGGATCCCGAAGCGATGAAGGGCTTCGTGACGGCCCATCCGGAGTTCGCAGCGTTCGGCGCATGGGCGACGACGGCTCCCTGGACCGCGAGCTACGCCGAAGAGACGTTCAACAGCCTAAACGCCTTCATTTTCGCGAATCGTGACGGCGCCGAGCATGCAGTGCGCTGGTCGCTGCGTGCGCAAGCCCAGGCAATACCGATTACGAGCGAGGATTTTGCAAAGCTCGGCCCCAACCATCTCGAAGACGAAATTGCCGAACGCGTCGCGAAGTCGCCGCAGCGCTGGACGCTCGTTTTGACGGTGGCCGAGCCGTCCGATCCCACAGCGGATCCGACCAAAGCTTGGCCGCCTGAGCGGCGAACCGTGGATGCCGGTACACTGATTGTCCAGAAAATCGAGCCGGAGGCCGACGGCCCGTGCCGGGACATCAATTTCGATCCGACTATTCTGCCTGACGGCATAAAGGTTTCCGATGATCCGTTCCCGGCAGCCCGTTCGGCCGCCTATGCCAGATCCTACGATCTGCGTACCTCGGAAGCGAGCCATTATCCCCGAACGACAGCGAGCGCAAAGCCATGACAGGCACCAACACGCACTTCACCATCGTCCAGCGTCTGTTGCATTGGCTGATGGCGATCGCCATCCTAGCAATGCTGTTCATTGGCGTCGGAATGGTGTCCACTGTCGGACGCCAATATCTGCCGCTGCTGGTGACACACAAGACACTGGGCATTGCGATTCTCGTTCTTGCCTTGGTTCGTCTTGTGGTCCGCTTCATATCAGGCGCACCTGCGTTGCCTGCAGATCTGCCCGAACCGATGAAACTTGCCGCGTATCTGTCTCACCTCGCCTTGTACGCGCTGATGATCGGCATGCCTCTGATCGGGTGGGCCATGATGTCCGCAGCCGCTTATCCTATCGTGCTGTACGGCGGAATAAGGCTTCCGGCAATCCTGCCGCAGAGCGACAGCCTGCACACACTCCTTTGGACCGCGCACCAGTATCTTGCCTTCGCCTTCTTCGCTCTCGTGTTGTTGCATCTCGCCGCAGCCCTTTTTCACGGACTCGTCCGCCGCGATGGAGTCCTTGGTACAATGTTGCTGGGCAAGTAGCGGCGTGTACCGGCTGAACTGTGGTCAAGGCTAAGAACGAAGTTGATGAGACGTCGAGATCCTGACCATCGACAGAGTCACGGCATTTGACATGACCGACACCGTTGTTCTCCTTCACGGCATCAGGAGGACTAGCGCTTCCATGCGCAAGTTCGAAAATTACCTGCAGACCCAAGGCTACATTACTCGCAACGTTGACTACCCTTCGTCCCGCTACCCCATTGAAAAGCTGGCAGAGATCGTTGCCGAGGAAGTCGAAGATGCGTCTGAGAGCAACGAAGAAGGCCGTCTTCACCTGGCGGGACATTCCATGGGCGGATTGGTCATCAGGGCCATGTTGAAGAACTATCGACCATCAAATCTCGGGCGGGTGGTGATGATCGGGACTCCAAATAATGGCAGTCAGGTCGCAGATTTCTTGAAAAAGGTGCCGCTGTATAAATCAGCCTACGGCCCTGCCGGCCAGCAGCTCGCTACCGATCAGAGTACATTCGCCCATATTTTCGGTCCGGTCGATTTCGAACTGGGTATCATCGCGGGAACCCGAACCATCGATCCCGTCTCATCCTTGATCATTGGCTATCGAAACGCCAACGACGGTAAGGTGACTGTAGAAAGCACGCGACTTGTCGGAGCTGCCGACCATATCGCAATCGTGGCCAATCACACTTTCATTCCATCAAGTAAAATCATGTGGGCGCAAGCCCTTTCGTTTCTTCGAGATGGCAAGTTCCACCAATGAGCCCTTGACGGAACCTGCCTCCTATTTGGTTAGCGGGGGCCGGCTTGATCGCGATCGCAATTTGGCTAGCCGGCGCACTGCTTTTGGGATGCCTTGCCTTAAAATACCTTAATTGAGTCGAATAGGTCTGCCCTCGATCTCAGACGACACCACCGAGGATGTATAATGTTCATCAGGGGAGAAAATCCCATTCGATCTTCTCTTCGGAACGGTGAAAATCATCTACCCTATCGGGCCGATATCGACGGATTGCGCGCTATCGCCATCCTGCCGGTCGTCCTCTTTCACGCTGGCGTACCCGGTTTTGGTGGGGGTTTTGTCGGCGTCGATGTGTTTTTCGTCATCTCGGGATACCTGATGTGCAGCCTGATCACAGGCGAGATGGCACTCGGCAAGTTCAGTCTCGCGGGCTTTTATCAACGGCGCATCCGTCGCATCTTTCCCGCCCTTTTTGCCATGATGCTGACGTGCGCCGTCGTGGCATGGTTCGCCTTCATGCCACAGGAGCTTCTGTATTTCGCCCGAAGCATGACCGCCGCCTCCCTCTTCGCGTCGAATATTCAGTTTGCCAAGGAGGCGGGATATTTCGACATCGGTGCCCAGATGAAGCCGTTGCTGCACACTTGGTCACTTGCGGTTGAAGAGCAGTTTTACATCGGCTTTCCTCTTCTCATGATCCTGTTGCAGAGGCTGGCGCCGCGGCAGATCATGCCGGTCATGCTCGTCGCGCTGGCCGCATCCTTCGCTGCCAGCATCGGGGTGTTGAACCAAAATCCGACGGCGGGCTTCTACCTTTCGCAATATCGCGTCTGGGAGCTTCTGATCGGCGTCATCCTGGGCCTGGGGGCCATACCCAAGCTGCGCAGCGAAACAGGCCGACAAGTTCTGGCGGCGATCGGCCTCGTGCTGATCGGCATTGCGGTCTTCGTCTTTACGGAGAAAACGGCCTTCCCGGGATTTGCCGCATTGCTGCCCTGTCTCGGCGCGGCCTGCATCATCCATGCGCGCGCCGGCAACGGCATCGTCGGCCGACTTCTGGCGCTACGGCCGATGGTCTTCGTGGGGCTGATTTCCTATTCGCTCTATCTCTGGCACTGGCCCATCATCGTCTTTACGCGGTATTTCACGGATCATGAACTCACGCCCGCGCTGCGTCTCGTCGTTATATTGGCCTCGCTCGTTGTCGCCGTCGCTTCGTGGCACTTCGTCGAAAGGCCGTTCCGCAAGGGCCGTGTCCTGCTTACGGGCAGGCTTCTTCCGGCAATGGCGGTTCTGCTCGTCGGGGTAACGGCGGGTGCCGGGGCCTTGGTGGTCATGAGCGGCGGAGCGCCCGGCCGATTGCCGGCCGATGTCCGCGCCATCTATGCGGCAACCTATGACCGCAGCCATTTCTATCAGGCGGGCTGTTTCAGCGAATCCGATCACAAGGGGCCATCCGATGCCGATGTCGAAAGCGGCAGGGTCTGCGCCCTCGGTGACCTCAGCGATCTCGGTCCTGACTTCCTCGTCTGGGGCGATTCCCATGCCGCCGCGATGGCGCCGGCAATCGATGCCGCCGCGGCCGCCGGAGGCTTCGGCGGCATGTTTGCTGCCCACGCCTCCTGCCCGCCGCTTAACGACGTACCACTTGCGACCAAGGGCGACACGCGCCGTTGCGCCGCTTTTAATGACTCGGTGCGTGACCTGATCCGCGAGAAGCATATCCCGCTCGTGTTCATGCTGGCCTATTGGCCCAAATACGTTCACCAGTCCGAATTGCCGAACCAGGGCGATTATTTCGACGCTTCAATTCCCCCGAACCTCGCTGATTATTCAAAGCCCGTCGCAGCGGCGCTTGACAACACCCTGGCGCAGTTGAAGCAGGAAGGCGTCAAGGTCGTCCTGGTCATGGACGTGCCTGAGATGGGGCATTTTGTGCCAGAAGCACTTGCCAAGGCCAAGCTTGAAGGCACTTCACCGGACATTGCCCCGCCTCTGTCTTACATCGCAGAACGGCAGGCGCTTGCTCGCTCCGTTCTGGAGAAATCTGCCGCCGAATACGACGCGATGATCGTCGATCCGCTGCCTTCCTTCTGCGATAACGCCCGCTGTCATGCCTCGCGCGCCGGCGTTCCGCTCTATATGGATGCCGATCACATCACCGCCTCTGCTGCCAAAAGCCTCGGCTACCTTTTCGCATCCGTGTTCAAGTTGGCGCAAAACATCTGAACGAGCATCAGGCGAAGCTGGGAATCCGGATCATTTTGCCGGAGGATCCCACCAATGTGCTCAGCTGTCTCCCCCGCCGCCGGAACTACGGATAACGTCGGACAGAGACGACAATCGCCGCGATACGGACATTCGACCGGCATGGCAGCCGCGCCATTCGGTTTGCACATGGATTTTCTCCTAGCGTTGCGGGCAAGCAGCGGGCGATCTGTCGACTGCCCGCCGCCCGCCTCTCAGGCTGCCAGCTTCAGTGCATCGGCAAGCTTGGCGAAATCGCCGGCCGAAAGCCCCGGACGGACGGCGAAGTCGATGACGGCCTGGAAGATTTCCGGCGGCGCATCCTTTTTCATGGCGCCCAAAAGTGCAGCGCGCTCGGCCGGATTGATCGCCGGGATCATGATGCGCATGAAGGCCATGCTCTTTTCCGGCGGCAGGGAGCCGATGATGCGCATCTCGATGCCGAATATTTCCTGGTCGTTGAAGTGACGCCACAGCAGAGGGCCGGTCACCGCCTCTTCCTCGTGCATATGCGCGAAATCGTCGGCGAGATAGGCGGCAAAGGCGAGATAGAGCTTGCGGCCGCAGGCGGACTTGTGCAGCGGCCAGGCCTTTTCCCAGGCGACAACGAGTTCTTCCAGCTCCCGGAAGGCGGTGCGGTGGTCGTCGTGCTGCTCATCCAGCGTGACGGTCGAGACACCCTTTTCGGCGAGTGCCACGTGGATGTTGTCGTCCTCGTGCATGACGTGGGAAGCGGCAAGCATCAGGTAATGGCGCAGGTCGCCGATCAGGAAGACCGTCTCCTCGACGTTCTGGAAATCGGCCGTGCCGAGGCGGGCGAGCAGGTCGCAGCCGGCCTTGCGCAGGCCTTTGTGTATCGCGCCGTAAATATCGTAACGACCGTTGAGATCGGGGATGCTGGCAAGCGAGAATTCATGGCTCATGTTGGTCTTCCTCTCGTTGGCCGGCGCCTCTTTCCCTGCGCCGGGCTGATAAGCGGGAGATAGCCGAGGCCACTGCGAGGCGCTTCCTAAAACCATCCTAAGCAATTGGAACGATTGCTAAGAATATCCTAACTAACTATCATCGCCTGGTCTCAGGGAGGGAAGCATTGCTCGGGCCGGAACTGGTGGAATTCATAGAAAGTCCCGTCATGATACTGTTTGCGACGCGCGACGAGGCCGGCCGGCCGATGATCGGCCGCGGTTCCGGCGTGCGTGTCGACCGGCAGAGCGGGAATCTGCATTTTCTCGCCTCCCGCAGCCAATGGCCAAGAGCCGTGGGCGAGGCGCTGGTGGGCCGGCCGATTGCCACGACCTATGTGCGGGCCACCGACTACAAGGCCTGCCAGATCAAGGGCCGGGTCGTGGAGGCGGGGCCGGCAGATGAGGCCCATCGGGCACGGGGCGTGGCCTATGTCGCAGAGCAGCTCGCGCGCATGATGGCGCTCGGTGTCACCCGGATGCAGCTCTCCAGCACGCTCTCGGATCAGGAACTCGTCTGCCTGACGATCGCACCGCAGGCGATCTTCGAGCAGACGCCGGGGCCGGGCGCCGGACGCAGGCTGACGCCGGAAGCTGCCGCATGATCCCGCTCGATAGGCTGCGGGACAGTTTTGAAGGCGTCATCCCCTCCGTCATCGCCACCACCGATGACGACGGAATGCCCAATATTTCCTACCTCTCACACGTGCATTACGTCGACGAGACGCATGTCGCGCTCTCCAACCAGTTCTTCTCCAAGACCGCCATCAATGTGGCGCGCAACGGGCTTGCGACCGTGATGGTGGTCGATGGCTATAGCGGCCAGCAGCACGTGCTCGACCTGGTGTTCACACGCTCCGAAACAGAGGGCGAGACATTCGAGCGGGTAGCGATCCATCTGGCGATCCTGGAAAGCCGGATGAGCGGGATCATGAAGCTGCGCGCCGTCGACATCTACCGGGTAGAGGACTGTCAGGCCGTGCCTGCGGCCCATCCGCTGGTCGAGCCGGAGCCGCTGTCTTTGCCCGACCTGATGGGCAAGGTGGCGCGGCTGACGGCGCGGATGTCGGATTGCAGCGATCCGGAAACCCTGCTGGACGCCACGCTCGAGGGCCTGGGCGAGCTCTTCGGCTATCACCATTCCATGGTGCTGGTGCCGGACGGCGAACGCGGCGGCCTGACGACGATCGCCAGCCGCGGCTACGACCAGTTCGGCTTCGGTGCCGAGGTGCCGCTCGGGCGCGGTATTATCGGGGCTGCAGCCGAACAGCAGCGCAACGTGCGGATCACCGACCTCAGCCGCGGCCTGCGCTATATCCAGGCGGTGCGGGCGATGGCGGGCGTCGACGATGCGACGCCGATCCCGCTTCCGGCTCTCGACAAGCCGCTCAGCCAGATCGCGCTGCCGCTCGCCGCACGGGGAACGCTCGTGGGCGTGCTCTTCCTGGAGTCGGCAGAACGCTTCACCTTTCGGCACCGAGACGAAGAAGCGCTGACGGTGGTGGCAGCACACCTCGCCACCGCCCTCTCCTTCCTGTCTGATGGACCAGAGCGGCCCGAGACGAGCCGGGGCGCCGAGGGCGGTTCGCCGGTGGAGCACGTGCCGGCCGGTCGGCGGATCGCAGTGCGCTTCTATCAGCGCGACGGCTCGTTATTCGTTGACGATGAATACCTGATCCGCGGCGTGCCGGGCCGGTTGCTACTGCACTTTCTTGAAGATTACCGGCGTAGCGGCAAGCAGGACTTCCTGAACCGCGAGCTCCGCCGCGACCGGCGCCTGCAGTTGCCGGATTTCAAGGACAACCTTGAGACCCGGCTCATCCTTCTTCGCCGGCGGCTGGAGGAGAAGGCCGGGCCTATCATGCTGGAACGTGCCGAGCGCGGCCGCCTACGCCTGTCGCTCGCCGGCCTACCAGAGATCGAGGTCATCGAGGACTAAGCCATCCTGGCAGATCAGTTGCAGACAGCCTGCTCCTCACCCCGAGAAAGCCGATTTGACCGCCAGAGCACAAGGCGCCGTGGAAGAGTTTCTCGATATGAAGAGGCTTTGGTGACAGGCATTTCCGGAGGCGCGCCCGGTTCAGACGAAGTTTTTGCAGCGCAACGCTCTCCCGATCAACGACGTTTCCGTCGGTGAGTGTGATGTGTGGTTTCGGATACACTACTTGCGCTCGACCTGTCATAAACTGTCACATTGTTGCGTGAGCTCATAGTCCATGCGATCCGATCTCGTTATCGTGACGCCTCGTTTTCCCAAGGATCGGCGCCTCAACGAAAAGGGATCATCATGAACATCAAGAGTATCCTCCTTGCCGCTGCAGCCGCTATGGCAGTGGTTTCCGGCGCTCAGGCTGCTGACGCGATCGTCGCTGCAGAACCGGAACCGGTTGAATACGTCCGCGTCTGCGACGCCTACGGCACCGGCTACTTCTACATCCCGGGTACGGAAACCTGCTTGAAGATCAACGGTTACATCCGTCTTCAGGTTGACGTTGCTCCGAACGCAAGCTCCATCAGCGCGAGCGGCGGCGGTTCTGTTCCGAATGATTCCGACTGGGACGCCCGCACGCGAGGCCAGGTTCAGTTCACGGCCAAGAGCGATACCGAATACGGCCCGCTCACCGGTCTCGTCGTCATCCAGACGAATGCCGACAACGCGACAGACCAGAAGGCCCAGCTCGACTCCGCCTATATCGATATCGCCGGCTTCCGCGCTGGTCTCTTCTACTCCTGGTGGGACGATGGTCTCACCGGCGAAACCGACGACATCGGCTCCCCTGTCACCCTGCATAACTCCATCCGTTACCAGTATGAGACGAGCGAATTCTACGCCGGCATCAGCGTCGACGAGCTGGAAGATAGCCCGTTCTACCATGGTGAAGCCGCCAACAACTGGGGCGTAGGAGTCGCCGTCGCTGGCAGGGCAGGTGTGTTCACGTATCAGGTCACGGCTGGTTACGACACCGACAATGAAGAAGGCGCCGTTCGCGCCATGGGTACGGTTCCTATCGGCCCCGGCATTCTCAGCCTCGCCGGTATCTACTCCAGCAATCCGAATGCCTATTACAACAAGGCTGAGTGGGTTGTCGCTGGCGAGTATGCTGTCAAGGCGACCGACAAGCTGAAGTTCACTCCGGCGTTCCAGTATTACGGCCACTACGGCATCGTCGGTGACGAATTCAACGACGACAACGATGCCTGGAAGGTCGGGTTGACGATCGACTACCAGTTCGTCGACAATTTTGCTGCGAAGATCTCCCTTCAGTATCTCGATCCGGATGGTGCCGAAGACGTCACGTCGGGCTTCCTGCGTCTGCAGCGCACGTTCTGATCAGAAATCCGGGCTTTCGGCTGTGACGAGGCGCGGATGATAAAGATCGAAGGCCTCACCAGAAGGGGGCCTTCGTCGAGCATTTTGGCGGTGGCAGACACCGCCCATGCACGCGCGTTCTATATCACCTGCCCGGTTGCGCAAGCGAGCGACATCGATGATGTCTTCGCGGCCAGTGGTCGGATCTTCCCTGTTCCAGGTGGTCCCGAGCCCTAATTCAACACTCCTCACCTTCTCCGGGTCGAACCCGCACGAAGCCGATGCGGGTTGAATCAACGCCTGAATCGGCTGCCCTACCTATCGCCGAGATGCCAGGCCTCGAACAACGGGCCAGAGACGCCTTGCACCGGATCGGTTTCGGGCAGCGCGACCTCGGCGATCGTTTTGAGGAATTCTGCGGTCGCAGCGCTTGTCTGAACGTCAGCGTGTTGGCCTGGCGGGTAGGCGCCCACCACTCGAAAATCACTGCTTGCGCCCAGGTTTTGATGTCCCGTCCCCGCTGGAAGGACGAGACAATCTCCCGCGTGCAACTCGAGCACCTTACCGGTAGGGCCGCCGATCAGAAGTTTCGCCGTTCCTTTTCCGACACCAAGCACTTCGTGAGCACCCGCGTGATAGTGTTGATAATCGAAAACACCATCGCGCCAGACACCTTCCCATCCGTGCGAGGTGAATAGACGCGCGAATTCCTCACAACCATCATCGCAGATGAAGATTTCACGATAGACGATAACCGGAAGCGTCTGGTTGTTGGGCACCCAGTCGCTTTTATCAAAAAAGATCGTTTGCGCTTCCATGTCTTCCCCCATCACAAGAACAATGCGGAATAATACACCGGCGGAGCGGAAAGCCCGGCACTTGGGCCGGGCTTCGCTTCAATCCCGATGCTCGGGCATGTCTTTGAGCTGATCCTTGGTCCAGCCAGTCACGGCGTGAATGACGCCGTCCTCATCTCTCATCCAGTCGAAATCCTTGAATGGGACGGCAACTGGCTTGGCTCCAATACCGAGAAAGCCACCCACGTCGATAACGGCGAGGCTGGTCCCGTGGATGTGATCTATCGTTCCAACCTTCTGGTCATTAGCTCCGTAGACGGTCGCGCCTTCGAGGTTTGTCGGGGTGAGTTCATCCGGTGTGAGCCGAACATGATTGCTATAATCCATGAGATTCCTCCTTTGTTGTGTGAGGCATGAACCGCACAAGCTCTCATTTGTTCCTCTTTGCCTCGGCAGGCGGCGCTCTCTGTTCGCCGCAATGCTTGACGTCACCGCCGCGTCAAGTAGCTTTCATGCTAAATTAGCTTTGCAGAAATCCACCACGTCGAGCGAAACAGCCATGGCAGCAGGAAACAAACCGTCCCAGGCGGCAGCACCACAGAAACGTCGCCACAAATTCAATCCCAAGCGAGACCCGAAGCCACAGGTACTCGCCCAAGCCAATCGCACTGTTTTACGGATGGCTTCAGTGGTCGTGGTTGCATTTATCGTCGTCGTCGTCGCCGTTCAGGCATTCTGGTAGCCGCCCACGCGGTTCCGAGGCCATGAGCTCGAATGTGACAGACCATGCCGATTCCGGATCGTAGGACCGGCAGCCAATGGCAATGCGGAATTGGCCTTTTGCCACCTAGCATGCAGGAATGTACCTGTGGCGCTCTTTCCCTCGAAGTCGGCGGCGATCCTCTGCACAATCACTTATGTACCTATACGCGATGTCAGCGCATCTGACAGCGCACTTTCGCACAATCTAGAACGACCATGAAAATGTCCATGGATCATACCTCGTTGATTTGGACATGGATCGTCTCCTATCCGCGCATCCGGTCCCGCCAATTCCGCACACCCACCGGCACGATGCCGAACTCGGCCATCAGCTCTGCGGCCCGTCCACTGCGAAAGAACTCATATTCTCCCGTCCGGAATGCCGCATCGCTCGCCATGTGCTCAATCTCGCCGGGTGCATTGAAATGCAGCGCAAGCCAGCTCACGCCTTCGGGCACACGTGAGAACAGGTCGCGATAGGCCGCCTCGATGCCCTGCGGCCATGCCCAGGGCGTTTCCAGTTGCAGGTCGACAATCGGATTCCCGCGCTGGCGCGCCCTTCCCGATGCTGCGTCGAATTCCGCAGTCGTCACCGGACCGACATAGTCCATTACGGAGAACGTCATGTAGTCCTTCATAAGCAGGATCGGCAGGCGGTAATCGGCACCCAGCCGCTCGTACACGGTGACGAACTCGGGCATCATCGCGGTACCCATGTGGCAATCGAGGTGTGTCACATCGAAGCCTGCAGCAAGCGCAGCCTCGATCTGGGCGCGCAGCTCACGCTCCACTGCCGCCGGATCGGCGTTGCGGCGCACGTCGGGCACCTCGGCCCAGAAATAACCCGCGGGATCGGTGAGGCCCTTATCCGAAACGCCGGTCAGCGGACGCCAGCGATAGGGCTTCATGTCCGAGTTGAGGGTCAGGTGCACGCCGAGATCGAGTTCCGGATTGTCGCGGGCGATGGCAGCGATTTCGGCAAACCACGGGCACGGCACCATCACCGAGCCGGCGGTGCACAGCCCCAGGCGGGCGAGCTCGAGGAAAGCAGTATTGGCGCCGTGGCTGATGCCGACGTCGTCTTCGTGAACGACAACGAAACGGGAATTGGATTGCGAGGACATTCTGGTCACCCTTTCTCGCGGCCGCCGCGACATGCGCCGGCTTCATCGAGTTCGGGGGACCAGGCGCCGTAACGCCGGATTCCAGGACGCTTCTGCGACGTCCCTTTTTCGCTCCGGACCGAGTTTGCACCCTCAGGTCCGGGCTTGCAAGTCGAACGGGCTTCGCCCAGTTCTGCAGGGTCGGACAACGAGGGGATATTTCGTCGCGTCACTCCATGCGGCAGGACGACCGAATAAGGAACTATTCCTCGCGGAATGCCCGGCTGAACTGATCAGTGAGCGGTTTGGCGAGAAACGACATCGCTGTCCGTTCTTTGGTCGAGACGAACACTTCAACAGGCATGCCGGGAAGAAGCTTCTTGTTTCCAAGTCTGGCGAGCTCTGTTGCGGTCACGGCCACGTCGGCAAGGTAGAATATCTGGCCTGTCGCTGGATCTGTGCTGGTGGCTGCGGAGACATAAGCGATGCTGCCGTCAAGTTCCGGCGTTGCACGCTGGTTGAAGGCGGAGAACCGCAGCCTGGCGTCCTGGCCGATGAAAACCTCATCGATATCGGTGGGGGAGAGCCTCGCCTCTATCTTCAGCGAAGCGTCGGCCGGCACCAGCGTCACCAGTTTTTCAGCCGGCGTAATGACGCCGCCGATCGTATGCACGAAAAGCTCGTTCACTGTCCCGGTCAGTGGCGCCCGAATATCTGTCCGTGACAGCCGGTCTTCGACAGCGATCCGTCGTTCCCGCAATTCGGACAGCTTCGGTTCGACGACACTCAGCTCTCGTTGCGCCTCGGTGCGCGCAGCTTCATCGATGGCAATGATCTGGACCTGGATTTCACTCATCCGCGCACGCGATCGTGCAATATTGGCCTGGATCTCCCCGCTCTCTCCCGTCAGCTTCGCGAGCTCGCGGTCGATCACGTATTTGCGGGACGTGTCGACTAGCTTCTTGTCCGCCAGGCCTTTGATCTTGCTATGTTCGACCCTCACGAGATCGAGTTCATCGGCCTTTGCCTGATGCTGCGCGACGAGGCCTTTCAGTTCCTCCTCAAGTTGGGATATTCCGTACTGGAGCTGCTGTTTCTGGTTTTGCCGGTTGCGACGATTTCCATCAAACAATCGCAGCTCGCCGGATGAGATAAGGGGAAACTCGGCGCTGAACGCCGGCTCGAAAACGAGTTCCTCCTGATTGTCCCGTTCGGCGATCAGGCGCGCCTGGCGTGCCGCGAGCTCGATGAGTTGCGTCCTGACGATCGACAATTCGGCGCGCGTCTGGGCATCGTCGAGGCGTAGCATGACCTGCCCCTTGCTCACGACGTCCCCTTCCTTGACTGCGATCTCACTGACGATCCCGCCATCGCGATGCTGGATCGACTTCAGGTTTCGATCGACCTTGATGACGCCTGACGCGATGATCGCGCCTTGCAGCTGGGTCGTCGCTGCCCAGCCGCCTGCTCCTGCAAAGAGCAGGAGGCCGAGCGCTATGCCGGCAAGAACTCGCGATGTGACAGGGAAAGTGTTGTTTACCTCGGGTGAAGGAGCAGATTGAGTTTTCGGTTGCTTTGCAGACACGTCTTGTCTCCCCCTCAGGTGTTCTCGACGATCACGAGGAGATGGTGCCCCGTCAGATTGATCGTCATTTCGTAATGTTGATCCTTGTCCATATCGACTTCGATGAAGGTGCGGCTCATGTCATCCGTTCCCTCATGACGTACACGTATCGGCAGGGGCTCGGAGTCGGCCTTCTCGCCGTAAATATCCTCGAAGCGATCCTCCAGCCCGTCCATGACCTCCTCGAAGATCTTGTATTTGGAGACGTCGATACGGTCCCCGACCATGAAGTCCAGAATCTGATGGACGACCGCGGCACTTTGGCTTGCAGGAACGCTGAACTCGAACGTGTCGCTGCCCGCCCCGCCCTCGACGACAATAGCCACCGGTCCGGCCCGGACGATGTCATCGCCCGAACCACCGATAATTTTTTCAAATCCGTCGATGCTGTCATGACCGACATCGAAACCGGTGGCCTTGCCGGTCGTCAGGTCGATAAGCACGCCGTGGGCGGCCTGGGAATAGTCGATCGTGTCGAAACCGTCCTCACCCCGGAAGTCGTCATCCGCGGCATCGGCAGCCGCGGCGACCGTGTCATCGCCCTTGCCGGCGAGGATACAATCGGCATCGTCACCGTCGCGCAGGAGGTCGTCACCTTCGCCGGTGCTGATGATCTCGAAGTTGCTAATTCCATCGGTGCCGATCTCCTGACCGGATGCGCTACCAGCAGCGAGATCAACGACGACGGACATGAGTGCGGCTGAATAATCGAGCGTGTCCATTCCGCTTCCGCCATCGTAGCTATCTGCCACGCAATCGAGGTCGCCTGTGACGACGTCATTGCCATCGCCGCCGTTGACGACATCCGAAGCGCCTCCGCCGCTCAGATGGTCATCGCCGCCGTTGCCATGAATTTCTTCTGCCCCGGCACTGCCAGTAACGGTGTCATCGTTTGCGCCAGCGCGTACGATTTCGAAGTTCGAAATCGAGTCGGTGCCGATCTCGGCTCCGGAAGCGGTGCCATCTGCCAGATTGATCTCGGCTACCTCCACAAGCGCAGAATAATCGATGCTGTCGATCCCGGCTCCGCCGTTGTAAGTATCGTTCACCCGGTCGGCATCACCGGCAACCGTGTCGTTGCCATCCTCGCCGTTGACCGTGTCCTCGCCGCTGCCGCCGCGCAGCACATCGCTGCCGGTGCCGCCGGCTAGGCTGTCGTTTCCATCTCCCCCCTCGAGAACGTCGTTGCCGTCATCGCCTTTCAAAGCGTCATTGCCGGCGCCGCCGTGCAGGATGTCGCCATCGGCACCGCCACTCAGCAGATCGTCGCCGGCGTCTCCGAAGATACTGTCGCGACCCTCCTCGCCATACAGGCGGTCATCGCCGGCGCCTCCGAAGATGTGGTCGTCGCCGAGACCGGCGAGAACGATGTCATTGCCTCTGCCCGCAAAGATCGTATCGTCTCCGCTGCCGCCAACGATATTGTCGTTTCCATCGCCGGCATCCACGGTATCGCTTCCGTCTCTGGCGTCGATATTGTCATCGCCGGCCAGTCCGTCGATATCATCGACGCAACTGGTACCGACCAGCAGGTCGTCTCCGTCAGTACCGGTTATTGGTGTAGTCTCGACGACGGAGAAATGCGCAGTCTGCTGCACCGAGGCGGTGCCGTCGGTAATCTGGTAGTGGATGGTCACGGGACCAAGCCCTTCGGCCTGATAAGACCATCCGCCGTCTGCCTGCACCAGCTTGCCGGATGAGACTTTGATGTCCTTGACCGACAGTGCGTCCCCATCGGGGTCCGATGTGCCGCGCAAAAAATCGGCCAAGCCGATCAAGGCAATCGTGCAGCCGGAAACATCGGCGAGTGTCACCGGGTTGCCGACCCGTGGCGCACGGTTGTGTGCCTTCTCCTGCTGAACCGGCTTGTCCTCTTTCGCCTGCGGTGTCGCTGAAGCGGCCCTGTCGGAACCTGTCCAGGCCTGATCCTTGGACATGCGCACCGGAACGATTGATGCTGGCTTGCCGACGGTCCAGGCATTATCGTTGGATGCGTGGAAGGAAACGGAGATCCCGCCTGACGTTTTCAGGAGAGCAAGGCTCGGCAGGTTCAGCCTGCCGAATTCGATCGGCGGCGAGTCCGATTGCAGGTAGCTCACAGCGTTCTTGTGGTTTGACAGATGCACTCCTCCCGCCTTTCTTGGAGGCGGTGCCGCTTCCTCCTCGATCGCTGTTCCTGCCAAGGAGCCAGTGGTGGCGGGATCGGTCGCAGGCAGGCCCTCGTCGGCATCCGTGGACGGGCGCTGAGCCGCCTCTCCTGCCGGCAGGCCTTCGTGCTGCCCTGACAGTGCGCTCTTCAGATAGAGCGCGAATCCTGTGAGAAAGAGCGTCAGGAACATCGGCACTTTGCTGTTTTTGTCCTCATTCTTGAGAACATAGCGATCGTGCGCGTCGTGATCTTCCTTGACGGGTTTGGTTGCCTTGACCTCGATCATTCTGACATCCTCGCTGTCATACGCGAGCCGACCTGAGCTGCGGCCGCAGGTTTGCTGCCAGTGTCCGCAACCGATGGCTTGAGGATGTCGTCCTTGGGTCCGAACGCTATCATCTTTCCATTCTGGATGACGGCAACCATATCAACGGCGGCGAGTGCGCTCGGCCGGTGAGCGATGACGATTGCGATGCCACCGCGGGCGCGCACTGCCCTGATCGTCTGGGTGAGTGCTGTCTCGCCCTCGCCATCAAGGTTTGAATTGGGCTCATCCATGATGACGATGAAGGGATTGCGGTAGAGCGCCCTTGCAAGACCGATGCGCTGGCGCTGCCCGGCAGAAAGCGAGATGCCCTGCGGCCCGAGGGCTGTGCGGTAGCCATCGGGCATGCGCACGACCATCTCATGAATACCCGTGGTTTGAGCGGCTTCGACGATCGCGCGCGGATCGACCTGCGGCTCCAGGCGCGAGATGTTTTCCTCGATCGTCGCGTCCAGGAGCGCCACATCCTGCGGCAGGTATCCGACGTGCTGGCCAAGATCCGCATCCGACCATTGCGTGAGTTCCGCATCGTCGAGCCTGACGCTGCCGCGAAGGGTCGGCCAGACACCGGTCAAGGCGCGTGCGAGCGTCGTCTTGCCGCCACCGCTTGGACCGATTATGCCGAGCGCCTGGCCTGCGGCGATCTCGAAGCTGACTTCACTGAGAAGGACCCTTCCCGAGCCAGGCGCAGCGACTGTTATCTTCTCGACCTTCAGCGAGTGGGCAGGCGCTGGCAGCGCCATCGGCGCAACTGTGCCCGAAAGCGCGATGACCGTCTCCTTCAGCCTGTTGAAGGCCGTACGGGCGGCGACAAAACCCTTCCAGTTGCCAATTGCGAGATCCACGGGCGCAAGCGCGCGTGCGGAGGCAACCGAAGCGGCGATGATTGCACCCGCCGACAGCTCTCCCTTGATCGTCAACCAGGCGCCGAGGCCAAGCACGGCAGACTGCAGGATCATGCGAAGCACACGCGAAATCGCTCCGAAGGTACCGCTGATATCGTTGGTGCGGGTCTGCAGCTCGAGATGGTCCTGATTGGCACGGTTGAAGCGATCGACCGCGCGCCCTGCAAAGCCCATCGCCTTGAGGATATCGGCGTTGCGAGCATTGGAATCGGCAATGGCGTTGCGCTCTATCCCCGATTTATGCGTGGCGCTCGCCAAACGGCGCGTCATGAGTTCTGCCACGATCGTCAGTATCGAGAGGATGAACGCGCCGGCGAATGTGAGTGCTCCGAGATAGGGATGGAGCATGTAGACGAAGATCAGATAGAGCGGCACCCATGGCAGGTCGAATAGGGCAACCGGGCCTTGACTGCCGAGGAAGGCACGAACCGTATCGACATCGCGTCCACGCTCCAGCGATTCAGCTGTCGAAAAGCCGAACCGCGGCATGTCGATCGCGACCTGATGCGCCATGGGAGCGATCCGACTGTCGAGCCGCGCACCCATGCGCACCAGAATTTGCGATCGGATGATGTCGAAGAATCCCTGGAACAGATAGAGGCCGATTGCCAGTGCCGAAAGTCCAAGGAGGGTTGGGACACTGCCGCTGGTCAGCGCACGGTCATAGATTTGCAGCATGTAGAAGGAACCGGTCAGCGCCAGAACGTTGATAACCCCCGACGTGATGACCAGGAACACCAATATGCCCCTTAATCCATGGGTCAGTTTCCCGATCTGTTTGCGCTTGCTGCCGGTGAGCGGAGTTTTAGGACGCATATCGTTCACCACTTCCTGCTTATATTGAGCTAAGCGGCGCGCCGGTCTGACCGGCGCGCCGCGTTTGGCGCATTACAGATTGAAGTCCGAAGTGGTGAGGTTGTGGTTCCCCTTTACGCTGAGGCGAAGCTCGGCACTGCTATCGCCGTCAACGCTTGCCTGGACGACGGTGTAATCGCCATCGTCACGGGTCTCGTGGGTGACGATGAGTTGCGCAGCGCCGCTGAGCGTGGATCCGGCGACCAATGTGAACGTCTGATTTCCGGAGACACCGTTGTTGGCGTCCGTGGCGCTGAGGTCGATCTTGTCTCCAGGCTGGAAGCCGATGATTGTATCGCCATCCGCATCCTTTTCGGACTGGAACACGAACCTGTCGTTTCCGGCCCCGCCATCCATGATGTTGGCGGAAGCATTGGCCGTGATCGTGTCGTTGCCTGAGCCCGTGACGACGTTCTCTACACTCCAGAGCGTGTCGTTGCCGGATTGGCTGCTCGATGCACTTCCTCTGCCCTTGAAGCCGCTTCCGAGATCGACCGTCAGGTTGGCGGTTATCGCTGCCATGTCCAGTGTGTCGCTGCCGGCATCGCCATAATAAATGTCGTCGCCGTCGCTTGCCTCGGCGATGAACGTATCGTCGCCGTCGCCGCCATGGGCCGTGTCGTTGCCGGCGCCGCCGGAGACCATGTCGGCGCCCTCGTCGCTGAAGATGCGGTCGGATCCCGCATCACCATAGAGCATGTCGTTTCCACCGCCGCCCATAAGGTCGTCATTTCCGGCGCCGCCGAAGACCATGTCGTTGCCTGCCTCCCCACTGAGGAGGTCGTCACCGTCATCGCCCCGCATGATGTCGCTGCCGGCGCCGCCGGTCGCCACATCATTGCCGGCGAATGCTACGATCATTTCCCCACTTGCCGTGCCGACAAGCACATCGGCGGCGACAGTGCCGACGATCGTGGTTCCCGTTGCTGCTTCGGGAACGGGTGGTGTCGGCGTTTCCGGCGTCGGCACCTCTTCTTCTGCATCGACCTCGCCGTTGAATTGCGGCAGGCCGCCTTCGCTGGTGAAGCGAATGCTGTGCTGGCTGCTTGTCATTGTGGTCACGCCGTTTTCATCCGTCGTGATTTCGTAATCATCGGCGCTCGTGCCCGCGGGCAGGTCGATGACGTCCTGCGGTCGCAAGGTGCCGACGATCGTGTCATTGCCACCGTTCGAGCGGAACACGATGCGGTGCGCAGAGGTGAGTGCCGAGATGTCGATCGTGTCATCACCGGCGCCACCATCAATTGTGATCGTGTTCAGCCGCAGGCTTGTTGCCGAGAAGTCGCCGATCACCTGGAACGTATCGCCTCCGGCAGAGCCGGGTCCGGACGGATCGACACCGTTGATCCGGATCTCTTCGATCTCACGCAACTCGGCGATAACAGAGGTGGCAAAATCGGTATTGGCGCCCCGCGTGATGACGATCTCTGTAGCGGCATTCAGGCTTGCGCCATTGTTGCCGGCCAATGCGTCCCATGCAGCACGGGTATAGATGCGGTAGGTTTCTGCAACCGCGCTGTTGCCTGTGATCACGAAAGTGTCCCCGGCCTGCCCTTCCGTGCCGCCATTGACGATGTCGCGCCCGTCGGAATTGGCCAGCGACGTCGCTGTCGCGTTGTTGGCGTTCCAGTTGAACGTATCGTCACCGGCATCGCCGTTCAGGGTATCGTTGCCTGTGCCGCCGTTGACGATGTCGTTGCCGGCTCCGGCATTGACGGTGTCGTTGCCGCCAAGCGCATTGATCGTGTCCGCACCAGCGGTGCCATTATGCGTCTGGCCGGCTGCAGCGCCGTTGATCACGTTTCCGGCAGTTGCGAGCGTGAAGTCGGAGATGTCGATACCGGCATTGTTGACCCCGTTGATCTGGATCGTGCCCTGGATGGTCGAGGCCGGCCCGTTCTCGCGGATGGTAATGATCGTGTTGCCGCCACTGGCGGATTCGAACACCCGATTGGCGAAGTTCGCCGCCGTTATCCCCAGCCCGCTGAGGTCGATGCGATCCTGGTTCGCCGGCGTGCCGCCGGTGGCATCGAAGCTGTTGATGATATCGGCTCCGAAGCCGGTCGAATTGTAGATGATGGTGTTGACGCCGCCGCCTACATCGATCGTGTCGTTGCCGGCACCGCCGATGATGGTGTCGTTGTCGTCACCGCCATTCAGCGTGTCGTTGCCATCGCCGCCGTCGAGCAGGTCAGCTCCGGCGGCACCATTGAGCGTATCGTTGTTGCCGCCGCCGAAGAGCTGGTTGGCGGCGCCATTGCCGTTGATCGTGTTGGCGAGCGTGTTGCCGCGTCCGGTGACCGCTGCGCCGATGAGATTGAGGTTCTCCACCTCAGCCCCGAGCGTGTAGTCGACGCTGGAGTCGACCCGGTCCGTGCCGCCTGCCGCCAGTTCCGTCACCACGTCGCCGGCATCGTCGACAGAATAGATGTCGTCCCCGACACCACCCAGCATGGCGTCGGCACCAAGGCCGCCGTTCAGCGTGTCATTGCCGCCAAGCCCCGTCAGCGTGTCGGCGAGATCGCCACCGGTGATGACGTTATTGCCATCGTTGCCGGTGCCGACGAACTGGTCGGCGTCGACACCCGTATAGGTCAGGTTCTCGACATTGGCGAAAGTGGCCAGTGTGTAGAGTGCCGCTGTCGTCTCGACCGTGTCGGTACCGCCACCCGCGGCCTCGACGATCAGATCCTCGCCGGTATCGTCGATATAGGTGTCGTTGCCGGCGCCGCCGACCAGCGTGTCGATATCGTCGCCGCCGTCGAGCGTGTCGTTACCGGCGCCGCCGACGAGCAGATCCTCACCAAGCCCGCCATTGAGCGTATCGTTGCCCTCATGGCCGAACAGCAGGTCGAAGCCTGTATTGCCGGTCAGGGTATCGTTAGCCGTCGTGCCTGCGAGTGCCGTGTTGATGCCGACAGCCGCCGTCCGCTCGCCGTTGTCATCCGTGCTAAGCGCATAGTCGCCGGTCAGAACATAGCCTTCGAAGGTACTGCCGTTGAAGTTGATGAACTCCACCGCTTCGCCGGCGGTGTCGAAGTGATCGGCGACGGTTGCCTGCTGGCCGTTGAACTGGATGACCAGGTCGTCGTTGCCGCCGCCGGCGGTCACTTCGAACATGTTGAGCCCGGTAAGAGCGGCCGGTAGTGCCGGCGGCACGGTGCCTCCGACAGTGATGCGGTCGGTACCGGCTGTTTCGTTGATGACGTCGATGCCGTCGCCGAGATTGATGACATAGGTGTCGTTGCCAGCGCCGCCGTTCAGTGTCTCGGTGGCGCTGGAGAAGGCGATCGACAGGTTATTGATCCCGACAAAGTCGCCGCTGTTGTTCGTGCCGGCCACTACGAACCTGATTGCCGAATTGGCACCGAACGGTCCGTTCAATGGCAAGTTGATTATCGATCCTGTGTTGGATGCGCCGGTTATGGTCTGGATCGTCTGATTGAAGTTGACGCCATCGGCGGCAAACAGAACCGTGACCGTTTCTCCCGCGTCGAAGCCGCTCTCATTGTAGGTGTAGCTGATGGTGGCGCTCGATGCGCCCGACAGATTGACGGATCGCGTGATCGTCGCCGTGCCGTTACCCGGATCGTTGTCATCATCGCGCAGGCGCAACTCGTTGGTACCGTCGTCAATGCGGATCTGGCCTGCGGCTGCGCTATTCGTATTGCCGTTGTCTCCTGTTTCAACCCAAGGCGTCGCCCATACTGCCGTCCCAGTCGATCCATTCAGCACGGTGTTGTCGAAATTATCGGCATAAGTGCCTGAGGCGCCTGCCGTGCTCGGCCCACCAACGAGGATGTCGTTGCCGTCGCCGCCGTTGAGGACGTCGTTGCCGCCGAGGCCTAGCATCAGGTCGTCGCCGGTTGTGCCATTGAGAACGTTGTTGCCTTCGGTACCGACGATTATGCCGACGCTGCCATCGGTGAATTGCAGGCGCTCTACATTTCGCAGCCGGTCGGAGCCATCGAGGTTGAGCTCGGTAACGTCTGTAACGGTGACCTGCCCATCGGCTGTCGCGCCGAACGTATAGTCGCCCCTCGCACCCTGGAACACTGCCGTATCGACATCACCAGCCGTCGTATCGGTCCGGATGGTCCGCACGATCGCCAGTTGGCCAGGGTTTATCGAACCGTTGAACATCGCGGCAGCCAGCGTCGTCATGCTGTTGTGCAGCGCGATCGGCTGACCGGTATGTTGCGTGTCGCCTGGTGCAAAGACACCGATCTGGACGTCGAGCCATTTGTCGCCGTCGATGATGTCGTCTCCGGCAAGGCCTTTCATGATGTCACTGCCGTCGCCACCAAGGATGATGTCGCCGGCGCTGAATTCCGTCACTCCCGCGCCAAGGATTTCCTGGAGGCCCTGGATGAGAGCGATGCCCTCGGCCGTCAGCGCACTGCCCTGATAGCCCTCGGTGCCGCCCTGAGTAGCGGGGAGCCGCTCTGCCGCGAGCGTGTTCGTGCCAGTCAGGACATCGCCGAATTTCGTGCCCGACAGACCTTCGACCGACTCGTATTCGTCGAGCGCAGCATTCTGGGGCAGCGTTGGTGCCTCGTCGAAGACGATCGGGATCGACAGATCGGCGTTCACGAAGTTCGGGTTGTCCTTGTAGGTCGCCCAGTCAAAACCGGACATGCCCACCATCTTGCCGCGACCGGCGCTGCCGACGAAGATATCGTCGCCGCCCTCGCCGATGAACTCGTCAAAGCCGCCATCGCCGAGGAACACATCGTGGCCATCGATCTCGTCATGCGAGAAGATTTCGTCGAAGTTATCCCCGGGTGCACCGTCGAATGTGCCGGTTTCGATCCAGTCATTGCCCTCGTTGCCGAGGATGCGTTCGGCATTCTTGTTGCCGTAGATGAAGTCGTTGCCGGTGCCGGCAAAGACTTCGGAGCCCATGTCCGTGCCGAGGAAGATGAAGTCCTGGCCGTCATTGCCCATGACGAGGTCGAGACCGGGGCCGGCGTGAACCACGTCGTTGCCCTTGCCGGCCTTGATATTGTCGTCGCCGCCGCTGTCGACGATGATGTCGTCGCCGTCGCCACCGTTGATGATGTCGTTGCCGAAGCCACCTTCGAGCCGGTCGTTGCCGCCATCGCCGAACAGCGTGTCGTCACCGATACCTGCGATTATGGTGTCGTTGGCTTCAGTGCCACCCATGACCACATGGTCGCCGCCGGTGTAGCGCAGGTAGTTGGTGTCTGCGCCCGGTGTTGCCGGATTGTTGCGGATGACAAGCTGCGTCAGGATGCCGTCGCCAACCGGATCGGTGCTCTCCAGAGTACCGTCGCCGTCGAGATCGTTGAACTGCCTGGTCTGGTTGACCTCGAGAATGAGACCGGGGGTCGAGAAGACATCGGATGGCAGGTGGGTCGCATCGGTATTGCGCATGATCATCGCGGCGAAGGAGTTGTTCTCCATCTCGCCGAAGAGATGCAAGCCATCGAGGCGCTGCAGATAGTAGAAACGGTCGCCGTTCTGCAGCTTTTCCATCTGCATTTCGAAGACGAAATTGAAGGTCGAGCCAAGCATGCCGCCGAAGGGCATGATCGCTTCGGCCAGGCCGCCGATCCAGAGATCGACATCGTTGAGGCCGCCAAGCGAACCGCCGGCATAGGCCCCGGTTCCGTTGAGGAAGTCGAGCCGATCGAGCGGAACCTCCATTCCACCGACCGACACGCCGGTGATTAGGGTAAGTGCGGCGTTACGTTTACCCTCAAGGGTCGTCTCGTCGGTGATCAGGGAATGCGTGCCGTAAGCCGCGACGAAGTTGATGATCGAGGCCTCGTGCTTCAGATGGCCGGCGAAATCGACCCAGCTCTCATAGGGCTTGAGCAAGACATCCTGATTGGTGGCGTTGTAGAACTGCGTACGGGCCGCATTCAGCGACGGTACGCCGGTGTCACGCCCGCGGGCCAGGTTGATGGTGGCAAGATCGAGCGGTAGGCCGAGCAGGTTGTTGCGCAGGGCGCTGGTGACGAACTCGTCGATCTCGTTGCCCGCCTGCCGCGTCATGCCGCGAACGATGGCGCCTGCCGAAATATCGGCATCGACAGTTTCCGTGCCGCCGTTGTTTTCGAACTGCAGGGGATTGAGGAAACCTTCGATCAGGCCGATATGGTCTGGGTTGAAGTTCGGATCGAAGCGGTCGATCGATTCCGTCAGCATCGAGTGGCCGAAACGATAGACCACATGCGCGAATTCGGCGACGATGGACGGATCGATGGTGACGTCGTAGCCGTCGGGAACCAGGAAGACGTTGATGTTCGGCTGGATCTTGCGGGCGAATTCTTCGAATACGAGATGCTGATACTGCATCTCGGTGCCGAACTTGGCAGCCTGGAAGAGGCGCTCGC
This sequence comes from Rhizobium sp. BK379, assembly GCF_014193955.1. NCBI lineage: Bacteria > Pseudomonadati > Pseudomonadota > Alphaproteobacteria > Hyphomicrobiales > Rhizobiaceae > Rhizobium > Rhizobium sp. BK379. The sequence continues at coordinate 124,721 of NZ_JACIAD010000010.1, read as the reverse complement.
CGTCCCAGACGAGGCCAGCCGCCGAGGCTGGAACCTCGGCAACGTCGTCAATGAGCCATTCGTTCAGAAAGGCCACTGCCTCTGCCTGTGACGCGCCGCCGCCCAGCATGGCAACGGCATCCGTGAACACAACATCCTTTGTGTGTTCCACCAGCCGGTTGTGCTCCGAGTGGAACACGTGGTGCACCGCAGTCAGGCCGATATTCTCGTTGGCTCGGCCATCGCCGGCGACATAGTGCGCATCGAGCAATTCGTTGTCGTAGACTCCAGGCTCGTTGCCCGGGTTATCAAGTCCGATCTCGATGTCGCCGTCGGCCAGTCCACCCGGCACCGCATTATGCGCGATATCGGCAAGGAAGGCGTGGCCGGTCAGGATCGCATTTGCCGGCACGGCAACGCCCAATCCTCCATTGGCCAGAGGATTTCCTTCGACAAGGCCTGTGGTGGTCACCATCTGCGGGAAACCATTCGGTCCACGGATGAATTCGCCATAGGGGTCCGTGGCGAGCAACGGAACGTTGCCGACATTGGCGTCGGCAAGCTGGATGCCCAGCATGGAAGCGGCCTGCGCCTTCAGGTCCGCCCATGTCGCCATGCCGCCATTGCCGCCCTCGATGAGCTTGCCGGTCGAGACCGGGTCGCCGGCAGCGTTAAATACATAGGCCCTGAGGAAGACTTGATGAGACGGATGGGACGTATAGGTCTGATTCTGATCGACGAATGAGGTCGTCGTGTTTACCGGACGATCGGTATTGTCGGCAGCTTCGTTGACGGCCGTTGCCGGGTCGTCATTCATGATGCCGTCGGCGCCGGGGCCGGCAAGGGTGGCGCGTGTGAGCACCATAAAATTGGTATCGCTTCCCTCGACATAGAGCGGATCGTCGGGCATCAACGGGATGAAGACCGTGCCGTTTCCGCCCTTGGCGACGAGGTCGAGACCGTGATCGAAGAATTGGCCGAAGAGGGTGAACCAGGAATTGAACGGCGCCGACAGGCCCTCGTCAGGCGCGGCATTGGTGATGACAACATTGACGCCTTCGAGTTCGACGCCGTTTGCCTCGAGCAGAGCCATCAAAGCGTCATCTTGCGCATCAAGCGCCGCTTGCGCGGTCGCCAGATTGGCCGCGGTCGCGGCGGCGGCGTCCTGCAGGGCCTGATTACCGGGGCTTGCGGACGCGGCGGCCTGTGCCTCGGCGTTTAGCCGCTCGGCCGTGCCCACGTCGTTGAACAATGGACGCAGCGGCTCGTAGGCCGCCGTGATCTGGGCGGTCACCGTCATCTGCTGCGCTGCCGGGACAATACCGGCGCGCTGCAGGGCCGTCAGGATCGCCGAAGGATTGCCGAGCGTCTGATCGACGATCAGGTTGGAGATCGTGCGGACCGTGGGGTCGAAGACGTCGCTGGGCCCCGCCGTGCCGGGTCCGTCATTGTCGACACCAGGCTGGTAGGTCACGGGAACCAGGGCGCCTCCCGGTCCGCCAGGCACCATGACCGTCTTGAACTGCGTGCCGAGGTTTTCGGGAAACTCGTTGTCGGCCGCACCCCATTCCGGATGCAGCGGATTGTTGTATGTGCCGTCGACAGTGCGCAGGCCCCAGGCGAGATTATAGGTCGGGATCGAGCCGCCGACTCCGAAAAGCGGCTTTGCCACGTTGTTCGGATCGCCGGTCGATGTGCCTTGCCGGAAAGCGGCATCGGCTTCGGCAATTTTGATCTGCTTCAAGATGAAATCGAGATCCGATCGAATATAGGTGACCATTTTACTCCCCCCTTTGGATTGCTCAGGAAACGGTTCGTTCCGGCAATGCTTCTTTCCGGCCTGCGATGGCAGACAGAGGCAGCTCTGCTGCAGATCTTCTACCGGCGTTTCGGAGATGAATTTGCGAAAGCCGATAGAAAATCTTCAGGATTGTCTGCGACGATCAAATATTGTCTTTTGGCAAGGCGAAGAGATAGTTCCAAAGGTCCGCAGACATTTACGGACTTTGGTCTTCAGGAGGCCGGGACGTTAGGCCCGGAAGAAAAAGTGACTTTCGTCCCGTTCACGAAGATCTGCGGCGGCTTGAGTTCCAAGATCCTGGCAACTTGGCACAGCCTTGATTTGACGAAGCAATTTTTGATTGTGGCGGGACTGGTCATCTGCAGTTCGATGGCAATCCTGGGAGAGTGGCTGAACGGCCAGATTGCGGCAAATCAGCTGAGAAGTCGGGCCGAATCCGGCGCCCTTTACATGGAGGGCTTTCTTGCTCGTCACATCGAGGGAACGTCGAGCGACCCCCAGGTGGCCGAAGCCCGCCGCAAGGAACTCGACGATCTGTTGATCGGCACCGATCTCGCGCGCCGTGTCGAAGGCTTCAGGATCTGGCGCAGTGATGGGGCAGTGATCTACAGCACCGACAAGTCTCTCATCGGGAAAACCTTCCCGTCGTCGGATATCGACCTGGCTTTTTCGGGCCAGGTCGTCGCCCAGCTTGAAGACGGCCATAACGACGGTGAGGAAGGAGAGGCGACCACCGGCCGACCGTTAATCGAAATCTACGCGCCGATCTATCGTTCCGGCACGCGCGACATCATTGCCGTAGGAGAACTCTACGAGGACGCCGCCGAATTCGTCGTCCAGCGAGCCCGGGTCCAACGCCAGACCTGGGCAATCGTCGGCGCAACAACATTGGCCATCATGGCGTTGCTGTTCCTCATCGTTCGACGCGCGAGCAATATCATTGCCAATCAAAGGATGACGCTGAAATCACAACTGACCGAGGCTCAGACGCTGGCCAAGCAGAACACCGAGCTTCGCAAGGCCGCCGATCGGGCGCGCATGGATGCCTCTAAGTCCAACGAGCAGCTTCTCAACCGCATTGGTGCGGATCTTCACGATGGTCCTGTTCAGCTACTCAGCCTGCTGATCCTCAAGCTTGGAGAAAATACAGAGGCACCGGTTTCATCGACCCCCGCGACCGTCGAGAACGCATCCGGGGTGCAAGAGGCCGATCTTGCTCCCTCACGTATCGCAAGCCAGGTGCTTACAGAGTTGCGTGAACTGTCGACAGGGCTGGTCTTGCCGGAGATAGAACATTTGCCGCTGAAGGCGGCCCTGCGCATGGCGATCGACCGGCACGAATATGCAACCGGTTCGAAAGTTACATCGGAGTGCGACGAGTTGCCCGAGCGTGTCGCGCATCCTTTGAAGATCTGTCTTTATCGGGTGGTCCAAGAGGGGCTCAGCAACGCATTTCGGCATGGCGGCGGCCGTGACCAGCGGGTCTCTGCTTCGGCAGACCTGTCGGCCATCACTGTCGTCATTGCAGACGGCGGCCCGGGCTTTGGAAAGAGCACCCCGAGAGGGAACCACAGACCGCTCGGCCTGCAGGGCATCCGCAATCGCGTTGAGGCCTTCGGCGGTCGTGTTCAGATTCGCCACGGCCCGCGCTCGGGAACCGAGCTTGAGGTCGTCGTGCCGATGGAAGGCAACAGTATCTAGTGGCGCTGAATGGTGTCTGTTCCACTCTCAAGCTTTTGAGCGGCGAGTAGGACTTCCAGCCGATTTCGCGCGTTCAGCTTCTGCATGAGTATCGTCATGTAGTTCTTCACAGTCTTCTCGCCGATCTGCAGGTCGGCTGCGATCTGACGGTTCGTGAATCCCCGCAACAGCATGCGGATGATCTGGCCCTCGCGGATGCTGAGCTTCACTTCCGTACCCGTCACTTTTCGCAGCGAGGCTATCTTGAGCTCTTCTATGACCTTGCAGGCAAAGGCGGGAGTGATGAACATATCGCCACGGTGGACGGTTGCGATGGCCTGGATGAGCTCCTTGGCGCTACTGCCTTTGAGCACATAGCCGCTAGCGCCGGCATTGAGTGCTCGCACAGCGTAATCGCTGCCCGTCATGGCTGTGAAGACCAGGATCTTTGTTCGTATTTTTTCGACAAGTTTCGAGATCGTGTCGAACATGTTTCCCGGCATTATCAGATCGACGATGAAAACGTCGGGCGCCAGGCGCAGGCCAATCTCCAATGCCTCCTCAGCGCTCGACCCGGTCGCTGCGACAGCAAATGCCGGCTGCTTCCTAAGGATCTCCGTCAATCCTGCCAGCATTAGCGGATGGTCGTCGACCAACGCTACTGAGATTGGACTCATGTTATGCACCCTGTACCCAGTAATTGCTTAATTTGTATTCGCAATTTAATTTCCTGTCTATGTAGCCATTTATGGCTATTACTCTCATGGGTGGAGTATAATTCCAATCGCATACCACCCTCGCCCGAGCTGCGTTCAGTCCAGGCGCAATTCCAAGTCTGCCTCGGGTGTGGCGGATCGTGTCATCGCCGGTGCGCGCATTCCGCGAAAGCAACGCTGACAGCGCGAACTTTCCGCGCCGGTCAAAACGCTTGCCTATTTCGGGCTCGACCGCGACGAACTGAAGCAATGGAAATCTGGTGGAGACGATGAGGGCACGTCTTGCAACGTCGAGAGCCGTCACCTTCAGGCGGACGGCACCTTCTCGGCACCGGTGGAGGATGCCGCAAATCGGCAGGCTTGGAACGATAAGGCTGTTGTAAAATACGTTCGAAGGCGCGACAGCCGACAGTCAATCTTCTATCGGAAATGAAAAACCAGCTTTCACCCGATCCATCACCACCATGGTCTTGAAACCCTTAATATCGTGGTTCTCATAGAAGAACCTGCGTGTGAAGGCTTCGTAGTCCTCCATGTCCTTCGCGGTAATCACCAGGATGAAATCGGCATCACCCGTCACGTAGTAGCCGATCATCACTTCCTTGGTGGCGCGGATCGCCGCCTTGAAGCGATCGACGATGTCTGCCCGTTCGCGCTCCAGAGAGACAAGAACAATCATGGTGATGCCGCGCCCGGCAGCCTTGGGCGAGACGATGGACACGTCTGCCTCGATCACTCCTTCCTCACGCAGCCGCTTCAGTCGTCGCTGACAGGCAGTTGGCGAGAGATTGACGATCTGTGCCAGTTCTTCCGAGGTTAGGCGGTTGTTCTTCTGGACGGCGTCAAGCAGTGCGCGATCGGCCCTATCGAGAGTGGTCATGCAGAAATCCTGCGTTAAGTGTGCAAATTAAGCCCAATTCCTGCACAGAACGTCAATTCAATGCAGCCTCTCGATCATGATGCACGGCTAGTCTCCTTGTAAACCCACCTGGAGCTCCGCATGAAGGGTATCGCCAGCACTGCGCTGAAAAACCTGCAACGACCCGATCTGATCGAGCGCCGCGCGTTTCTCGACGGCAACTGGGCACACCGGCGAGAGACGCTCAGCGTCATCGATCCGGCAACCGGTGAGCACCTCGCCGATGTCGCGGCCTGCTCGCTCGAAGATGCCGATGCCGCCGTCGACGCCGCGAAAAATGCCTTTCTCGATTGGCGTGACAGGCTTCCAGTCGAACGGGGCCAGATCCTGCGTTCCTGGAGCAAGTTGATGCGCGACAACGCGCAGGACCTTGCAGTCATCATGACCGCTGAACAGGGAAAGCCGCTGGCAGAATCGCTTGGCGAGATTTCCTATGCCGCAAACTTTCTCGACTGGTTCGCGGCTGAAGGCGAGCGTGCCTATGGCGAAACGATACCGAGCCACCTGCCGGGCAGCCGCCTTTCAGTGCAGATGCAGCCGCTTGGCGTGACGGTTGCGATCACGCCGTGGAATTTTCCCTCTGCGATGATTACCCGCAAGGCGGGTGCCGCGCTCGCAGCCGGCTGCACGATGATCGTCAAGCCCGCCCCGGAAACACCTTTGTCTGCTCTTGCTCTGGCAAAGCTTGCTGAGGAGGCCGGGATGCCCGCCGGCGTATTCCAGGTTCTCACCGGGGAGGCGGCCCCGCTTGCGCGCCGCCTGCTCGAACACACGGATGTGCGTGCCTTTTCCTTCACCGGCTCGACGGAAGTCGGGAGGATCCTGCTGACGCAATCGGCGGCGACCGTGAAGAAGGCCTCGCTGGAACTTGGCGGCCACGCACCTTTCATCCTGTTCGACGACGCCGAGCTTTCCAAGGCTGTTAGGGGCTGTGTGGGCGCAAAATTCGCGACGTCGGGACAGGATTGCCTCGCCGCCAACAGGATTTACGTCCAGCGTGGGCACTATGATCGTTTCGTCGAAACCTTCGCCAGGGCGACCATGGAGCTCAACGTCGGTCATGGCCTTGCAGCCGGCACCGATATCGGGCCGATGACGCGCGCTTCGGTTGCCGAAAAATGCCGCCAGCAGATCGCGCAGGCGCTTTCGGCCGGTGCGCGTCTCGTCTGCGGCGGACAGGACAGCCCGCTTGGCGGCAATTTCGTGACACCGACCGTGCTCGCCGATGTCACTGACGAGATGCTGATTGCCCGCGATGAGACCTTCGGCCCGGTCGCAGCGATACTGCCCTTCGATGACGAGCAGGAAGTGCTCGCACGTGCCAATGCCACGGAAATGGGGCTGGCTGCCTACGTCTACACCAACGATCTCAGCCGCGCGATGCGTCTGACCGACCGGCTCGAATACGGCATGATCGCCGTCAACACACCGAAATTCACCGGCGCCCCGATACCATTCGGCGGCTGGAAACAATCGGGCCTTGGTCGCGAAGGTTCGCGCCACGGCCTCCTGGAATATCTCGAAGCAAAATATGTCTGCTTCGGCAACCTCGCTGCATGAAAGGATCCGCGCCATGACCGTCAATCCCAATCAGATCGCCGAGATGGACCGTAATTCGGTCCTGCACCCTTTCACGCAGCTCAAGGATTTCGCCAGCGGCAAGATGGGCGATCCGACGATCGTCGAAACCGGCAAAGGCATCCGTATTCAGGATGCGCACGGCAAGCAGCTGATCGACGGCTTCGCCGGTCTCTACTGCGTCAATATCGGCTATGGCCGTACCGAGGTAGCCGAGGCCATTTCGCGCCAAGCCTATCGCCTCGCCTACTACCACACCTATGCCGCCCACACGACGGATGAGCTCGCGATCCTTTCCGATCGGCTGGTGAAAATGGCGCCCGGCAAGATGAGCAAGATTTTCTACGGCATGTCAGGCTCCGACGCCAACGAAACGCAAGCCAAGCTCGTCTGGTATTACAGCAACCTGCGCGGCAAGCCGAACAAGAAGAAGATCATCTCCCGCGAACGGGGCTATCATGGTTGCAGCGTCGTCTCCGGCTCCATGACCGGCATGAGTTTCTACCATGACCATATGGACCTGCCGCGTGCGGGCATTATCCACACCTGTGCACCGCATTTCTATTGGGGCGCCGAAGCCGGCGAAACGGAACGCGAGTTTTCCAAACGCCGCGCTGACGAGCTCGAAGCCCTGATCCTGCGTGAAGACCCGGACACGATCGGTGCCTTCATCGCCGAACCCGTGCTCGGCACCGGCGGCATCACGCCGCCGCCACAGGGCTATTGGGAGGAGGTACAGAAGATCCTCAAGAAATACGACATCCTGCTCATCGCCGACGAAGTCATTACCGGTTTCGGACGCACCGGCTCGATGTTCGGATCGCAGCATTACGGCATCGAACCCGACCTGATCACCGTCGCCAAGGGTCTCACCTCCGCCTATTTTCCGCTGTCGGGCGCAATCGTTGGCGAAAAGGTCTACAAGGTGATGGAAGAAGGGGCTGATCGCGTCGGCTCTTTCTCGCATGGCTACACTTATTCAGGTCACCCGATCGGCGCCGCAGCGGCGAACGCCGTTCTCGACATCGTCGAGAAGGAGGATCTGCCGGGGAATGCCCGCACCGTCGGCAGCTATTTCCAGGAGCAGCTCAAGGCCAAGTTTGCTCAGCTCCCGATCGTTGGTGAAGTGCGAGGCGTCGGCCTGATGGGCGCCATCGAATTCGTGGCCGATCGGGAAAGGAAGACACGCTTTGCGCCCGGCATGACTGTCGGTGCACGGATCTCGAAGGCGGCGCGCAGTCGGGGGCTGATTGCCCGTGCCATGCCGCATGGCGATATCCTGGGTTTTGCCCCGCCGCTCGTCACGACGAAGGACGAAGTCGACGAAATCGTCGCCATTGCTGAATCCGCCGTCCGCTCCGTGATGGACGAATTGATCAAGGCTGGCGAGAAGATCTGATGGAAGCATGGCCGGCGGGCGAGAAACTCTCGCCCGCAACTGCCGATCTGCGAACAAAGTCGCGATGATTGTGATTATTTCTGAAGCAATCACGGCTCGACATGCATAGCGCTTCATCTTTTCAGAAGAAGCGTGCATAATGTCATGAAATGATCGTACTCAAAACGAGACAATTTCATGCGACGTCAAGCCAATCCGCTGAACGCTTCTCCGACAACGGCGACGAAGCCGGTGGTCTGGCGACCAAGCCTCGCCAAGCAAAAAGGCGAGACGAAGCATGCAGTCCTCACCGAGCGCATCATCACCGATATCGATGCCGGTGTGCTCAAGCCAATGGATCGCATGCCGACGCATCGCGATCTGGCGCGTGAACTTGGCCTTTCCGTCCAGACCGTCAGCCTCTCCTACAAGGAGGCTGAACGGCTCGGCTATCTGAGCGGTGAGATCGGTCGCGGCACTTTCGTGAAGACACGGGTTACGGACCGGGCCGGGCGCATGATGCTTGATCATAGCGCCAACGAGGTGCTCGATCTTTCCATTATCCGCGGCGTCTATCTCGATGCACATGAGACCGCATCGCGCGAGATTCTTCGCGAGCTCGCCGATGGCGACAATGCAAGCTTCATGCGCCCGTGCCGCCCCGTGGCGGGCCTTGATCGCCACCGAGAAACGGCGCGCGCCTGGTTGCGCATGCTCGGGGTCACTGCCGGGGTAGAGCGCATCCTCGTCACCAATGGTGCCGCCCATGCCATTTTTCTCGCCTTGAGCTGCATTGTCCGCTCCGGAGACGTCGTCTTGTGTGAGAATCTCACCGATCACGGCATCATCGGGCTTTCGAACGTCCTTGGCTTCAGCCTGAAGGGTTTGCCGACAGATAGTGAAGGCATTTTGCCCGATGCGTTGGAGGCCGTTTGTGCTGCAGGCGGTGTCCGAGCCCTGGTGCTCATCCCGACCCTCAACAATCCGACAGGTCATGTCACGAGCGCGGCCCGCAGGAGCGAGATAGCCGCGATTGCGGCACGTTATAATATCTTTGTCATCGAAGATGAGGTCTATCGCCCGTTGATCGAGGAAGACCTGCCGTCGATCACTGAGATGCTGCCCGAACTCGGCTTCTTCGTCACGAGCTTCACCAAAGCGGTGCTGACGGGGTTGCGCGTTGGCTATCTCGTTGTTCCACCCGCCTATTCCATTCGCGCCGCCTCGATCCTGCGTGTGTCGAGCTGGAGCGGCACCTATCTGACCGGCGAAATCGCCACGCGTTGGGTCGAGAACGGCACGGCGCAGCGGTTGGTCGAAATCCAGCGTGACGAAGCGCGAGCGCGCCAAACTATCGCCAGTGAAATCCTCGGAGACCATATCGCCTCCAGTCATCCGCTCTCGCTCTGCGCCTGGCTCAAGGTTCCGCCGTACTGGACCGAGGACGGGCTGGTTCGTTCACTGACCAACCAGAATGTCGCGGTCACGCCGTCCGAACCTTTCATTGCCGGCCCCGGCCATGGCGGTGGCATTCGCATCTGTTTGGGCGGACGCATGAACCATGCAAGCCTGGCCAGGGCACTGACGATCGTACGGCAGGCCTTCGAGCAATTGCCACCGGTCTATGACATCGGCGCCATCGGGTAGAGCCCGCCCAAGATAATCATTGAATCATTACAATATAATAATTGACATGATTTTACTTCGCTCCCAACATGACAATCATGAAGAGCGAATTCCTGTCCAGATCGACCGAGGAAAAGGTGCTGCCAGTCGCGCTGGCGGACATCGAGCGGGCTGCCGCTCGCATCTTCGGCCGGGTGATGCGCACGCCGCTCGTTTACTCCCGTTCTCTGTCTGAGCGCACCGGTCAGCCCGTCCATCTCAAGCTCGAGACACGCCAGCCGATCGGCGCGTTCAAGCTGCGCGGCGCGATGAACGCGATCCTCTCGCTGGATGACGCGGCACGCAAGCGTGGTCTCGTCACTGCCTCGACAGGCAATCACGGTCGCGCCGTCGCCTATGCCGCACGCGAACTCGGCGTTCCCGCCACCATCTGCATGTCATCGCTCGTTCCCGTCAACAAAGTCGAAGCGATCCGCGCGCTGGGCGCCGAGATCCGCATCATCGGCATATCTCAGGACGATGCTCAGGTGGAAGCCGAGCGCCTGACCGAGAGCCGTGGCCTCACGCCGATCCCGCCCTTCGACGATGCGGACGTCGTTGCCGGTCAAGGCACGATCGGCCTCGAAATTGTCGAGGACCTTCCCGATTTCGCAACCGTGCTCGTGCCTCTTTCCGGCGGTGGTCTTGCTGGCGGCGTTGCCGTTGCCATCAAGGCCTTGAAGCCGCAAGCTCGCGTCATCGGTATATCGATGGAGCGTGGCGCGGCTATGCATGCGGCGATCGCCGCCGGCAAGCCTGTCGCGATCCGAGAGGAGGAAACGCTGGCGGATTCGCTGGGCGGCGGCATCGGTCTTTCAAACCATGTGACCTTCACGCTTTGCCGCGATCTGCTCGACGATATCGTCCTTCTCACTGAAGACGAGATCGCCGAGGGGATCCGACATGCGGCGAGACAGGAGGACATGACCGTCGAGGGTGCCGGCGCGGTCGGTATTGCCGCCATACTCGCAAACAAGATCGCAGTTTCCGGCCCTGCCGCTCTCATCATCTCGGGCGGCAACATTGACCCGGCCCTGCACCAGAGAATCCTCGCGGAGGCTGCCACATGAGCCGCATCAGCATTCTGATGGAAAAAGACCTTCGCGCTGTCGTCAAGCTCGATGTCTCCGCGGTCGATTGTGTCGAACAGGCCTTCGCTGCGCTCGCGACCAAAGCCGTTGCCATGCCGCCGATCCTGCGCCTCGACATTCCGGAGTTTCGTGGCGAGGTGGACGTCAAGACGGCCTATGTGCCGGGTTTCGACGGTTTCGCCATTAAGGTCAGCCCCGGATTCTTCGATAATCCCAAGATCGGCCTGCCAAGCCTCAACGGACTGATGATCCTGTTGAGCGCGAAGACCGGGCTGGTCGAAGCCCTTCTTCTCGACAATGGCTATCTGACGGATGTGCGCACGGCAGCGGCCGGTGCGGTCGCCGCACGCCATCTGTCGCGTGAAGGCGCCCACGTTGCCACGATCTTCGGTGCAGGCATGCAGGCGCGACTGCAGCTTGAAGCTCTCATGCTTGTGCGGCCGATCAAATCGGCCCGGATCTGGGCACGCGACCGCGCAAAGGCCAATACGCTCGCTTCCGATTTGGCGCGCGACCACGCAATCGAAGTCGCCGCCATTGCCGATCCGCGTGAAGCCATCCGAGGCGCGAATATCGTTGTCACGACGACACCGGCAGAAAAGCCGATCCTGATGGCCGAATGGCTTGAACCCGGTCAGCATCTGACAGCAATGGGGTCGGACGCAGAGCACAAGAACGAGATCGACCCCGCCGTCTTTGCTCGCGCCGCTTACGTTGCAGATCGGCTCTCGCAGACCCGCATTCTCGGCGAACTGCACCATGCCATCAAGGCCGGCGCAGTGACGCTGGACCAGCAGTTTGCCGAACTCGGAACCGTGATCGCCGGCACGGCGGTCGGTCGGTCGAGCGCAGACGAAATCACCTTCGCAGACCTCACAGGCACAGGCGTGCAGGACACTGCCATCGCCAATCTGGCACTTGCCCGCGCAAGAGACGCAGGAAGCGGCCGGACGATCGAAAACGACATCAAAATGGGAGATGCAGCGTGAGCGTGACGCTGAACTTTACGCGCGAGGAATATGCCGCGCGCTTGTCGAAGACCCGTCAGGCGATGGAAAAGGCGGGGATCGATCTCCTGATCGTCACCGATCCGTCCAACATGCACTGGCTCACCGGCTATGACGGTTGGTCCTTCTATGTGCATCAATGCGTTCTGGTGCCGCCGAGCGGCGAGCCGATCTGGTACGGTCGCAAGCAGGATGCCAATGGCGCCAAGCGCACCGCCTATCTGAACCATGACAATATTATCGGCTACCCGGATCACTACGTCCAGTCGACCGAGCGCCACCCGATGGATCTCCTGGCGCAGATCATCGATGAGCGGAAATGGTCGAGCCTGACTGTCGGCGTCGAGATGGACAACTACTATTTCTCGGCGGCCGCCTTCGCGTCTCTGCAAAAGCATCTGCCCAACGCCCGCTTCAAGGATGCGGCGGGCCTCGTCAACTGGCAGCGCGCGGTCAAGAGCTCGACCGAGCTCGACTACATGCGCAAGTCGGGCAAGATCGTCGAGCTGATGCACAAGCGCATTGTCGAGGTCGTGGAGCCCGGCATGCGCAAATGCGATCTCGTCGCCGAAATCTATGACGCAGGCATTCGCGGGACGCATGAATTCGGCGGTGACTATCCGGCGATCGTGCCGCTGCTGCCATCGGGTGCGGACGCTTCCGCGCCACACCTGACCTGGGATGACAAGCCGATGCGCTCGGGCGAAGGGACGTTCTTCGAGATCGCCGGCGCCTACAAACGCTACCACTGCCCGCTGTCGCGCACCGTGTTTCTCGGCAAGCCTACTCAAGCCTTTCTCGATGCGGAAAAGGCGACGCTCGAAGGCATGGAAGCGGGCCTGTCCGCAGCAAGGCCGGGCAATAGCTGCGAGGACATTGCCAACGCCTTCTTCGCCGTTCTGAAGAAATACGGGATCATCAAGGACAACCGCACCGGCTATCCGATCGGTCTCTCCTATCCGCCGGACTGGGGCGAACGCACCATGAGCCTGCGCCCGGGCGACCGCACGGAACTGAAGCCTGGCATGACCTTCCATTTCATGACCGGTCTCTGGCTCGAGGACATGGGGCTCGAAATCACCGAAAGCATTGCGATCACCGAAACAGGCGTGGAATGCCTGTCGAACGTGCCGCGCCAATTGTTCGTGAAGGGCTGATGGGATGCTGACCGGCACGCCTCGTCCCTCGCCAATCGCCCCTTCCGTCGATTTCGACGCGAAGGACGTGCAGCACGGGCATTTGCGCCTACCCTACAGCCGCGATGACAGCGCCTGGGGTTCGATCATGATCCCGGTCTGCGTCATCGCCAATGGCGAAGGCCCGACCGCTCTACTGACCGGCGCCAATCATGGCGACGAATACGAAGGACCAGCCGCCCTCTTCGAGTTGGCGCAATCGCTCGATCCTTCGGAGGTCAACGGACGCATCATCATAGTCCCGGCGCTCAATTACCCGGCGTTCCGGGCCGGTACACGCACATCGCCGATCGATCGCGGAAATCTGAACCGCAGCTTTCCAGGTCGCCCGGATGGTAGCGTGACGGAGAAGATCGCGGATTATATGACGCGCCATCTGATACCGCTCGCCGACGTCGTCCTCGACTTCCATTCCGGCGGCAGGACGCTCGATTTCCTGCCCTATGCCGCAGCCCACGAGCTGCCCGACAAGGCGCAGGAGGCGCGCTGTTTCGATGCCGTTGCGGCGTTCGCTGCCCCCTATTCAATGAGGATGCTGGAGATCGATGCGGTCGGCATGCTGGATACGACCGTCGAGGAAATGGGAAAGACCTTTGTCACCACCGAGCTTGGCGGGGCCGGCACGGCAAGTGCGCGCACGATCGAGATCGCGCGGAAGGGCACCATCAATCTCCTGCGCCATGCCGGAATCCTGACGGGCGCGCCCGACGCTCGGCCGACCCGCTGGCTGGATATGCCGTCGGCCGACTGCTTCACCTTTGCCGAGGACGACGGACTTATCGCCTTTGCCCTTGATCTGGGCGAGCCGGTCAAAAGGAACGAAATCGTCGCCCGTGTGTATTCCGTCGGGAAGACAGGCGTTGCGCCAATCGAATACCGCGCCGCCATGGACGGCGTGCTCGCGGCCCGCCATGTGCCCGGCCTGATCAAGGCCGGCGACTGCCTTTCCGTCATCGCAACGATCACGGAGAAAACCTGACCAGACGAAAGACGTGAGATCCGAAAACGGACCACAAAACCTTAACCAGAGGAGAATTCGAATGCGCATCTCAAAAACCATTTGCCTTTCCGCGCTTGCGCTCGGCATCGGCGTCACATCGGCCAGCGCACTGACCGTCGAAGAGGCCAAGAAGCAGGGATTTATCCGGGCCGCCACAGCCAACGAGGTCCCCTATTCCTATATGCAGCCGGACGGCACCTCTGCCGGCATCGGACCCGACGTTGCCAATGCCGTCCTGAAATCCATGGGCATCGAGGAAATCAACTGGACGGTGACACCTTTCGGCACGCTCATCCCGGGCCTTAAGGCGCGTCGCTTCGATTTTGCCGCCGCAGAGCAGAACATTTCCCCCGAGCGTTGCAAGCAGGTCGCCTTTACGGAACCCAACTCGTCCTACGGCGAGGGACTGCTGGTCAAAAAGGGCAATCCGAAGGGTCTGACAACCTATGCCGACATCGCCAAAGACCCGTCCTTGAAAGTTGCGGTGGTTTCGGGTGCAAACAATGTCGACTTCCTGCGCGCCGTCGGCGTCAAGGACGACCAGATCGTCTTCATTCCGGCGAATGCCGATGCGATCCCAACTGTACAGAGCCGCGTCGATGCCTATGCGGCCACCGAGCTGACGGTCTCCGCGCTCGCCAAGGATCAAGCCAATGTCGAGCAGGTCGCGCCGTTCAAGGACCCGATCGTCAAGGACGCGCCGGTCCGCAATTATGGCGGCTTTGCTTTCCGTCCGGAAGACAAGGAATTGCGCGACGCGTTCAACACTGCACTTGTCGCGTTCCGAAAGACGGACGACTACAAGAAGATCCTCATGAAGTACGGTCTATCGGAACAGAGCATTGCGGCAGCAGCTGAGAAGAACGTCGCCGATCTCTGCGCCGGGAAGTAACGACAAAGGCGCCCGGTCCCGGACTGGGCGCCACCTGCTTTCATTCGGAGAGAATGCCAGATGAGCTGGACAGCCTATCTTCCCATGATTTGGCACGGCGCTATTGTGACGATGACGATCACCGTGGCAGCGATCGTCTGTGGCGCGCTGCTCGCTTTCGTCTTCGGCATCCTGCGTGTCGAGGGAGGACCGGTCCTGTCGGCCGTCGCGCTGTGTTACACGGAAGTATTTCGTGGGACGTCACTGTTCGTTCAGCTGTTCTGGTTCTATTACGCGCTGCCATTGGTCGGCCTGAGTTTCGATCCGATCACCACCGGCATCCTGGTATTGGCCGCCCATGTCGGCGGCTATGGCGCCGAAATCGTCCGCGGGGCGCTCCTGTCGGTCTCCGTGCAGCAGCTGGAAGCCGCCCGGGCCTTGAACTTCAACCGCGTCCAGACCCTCTTTCGCATTTCGCTGCCGCAGGCCGTCGTCGAAATGATGCCGGCCTTCGGCAACCTCGCCATCGAAACGCTGAAGCTGTCCTCGCTGGTGTCATTGATCTCGATTGCCGATCTTACCTTCGCAGCCCAATCCATCCGCAACATCACGCTGGACAGCGCCAGCATCTATTCGGTCACGCTCGTGTGCTACTTCGCCATGTCGCTTGTCCTGATGGCAGCCGTTCGCGTGATCGAGCACTTCGTACGACGCGGCGATGTCTTTCCCCGCGGCGGCCATTCGTAAGGATAGCAACGATGTATGGTTACGAGTGGGACACAACAACCTGGGTCACTTATACGACCTCGATCTTGCCGATCATCCTGATTGGGTTGACGGTCACATTGAAGGCGGCCGCTGCCGGCTTCGGGATCGCGCTGGTGCTTGGCCTGGTGTTCGCACTGCTGCGTCGCAGCCGCGTCATCGCGATCTCCTGGACAACCGCGCTCATCGTCGAGTTCCTGCGCGACACGCCGCTTCTGGTGCAGCTGTTCTTTCTCTACTACGTGCTGCCCGATTTCGGTATCGTGCTGCCCGCGTTCCTCACCGGCGCACTGGCGCTCGGTCTGCAATATGCGGCCTATACGTCAGAAGTCTATCGCGGCGGCATCGAAGCCATACCGCGCGGGCAGTGGGAAGCAGCAACCGCGCTCAACCTGTCGCGCATGCAGACGTATCGCGATGTCGTCATTCCGCAGACTGTTCCGCGCATCGTGCCGGCCATGGGCAACTATCTCGTCGCCATGATCAAGGAAACGCCGGTTCTTTCCGTCGTGACCGTTCTCGAAATGATGGGGCTTGCCAACATGATTGGCGAGCGCACGTTCGAATACCTTGTGCCGCTGACCCTTGTCGGCGTGATCTTCCTTCTCCTGACGCTGATCTGCTCGGCCGGCCTCCACCGCCTGCAGAGAGCTCTTCCCAAAGCAGGAATACCCTTGCGATGACCGATACCTCCGAGCAACCCATTATCGAATTTCGCGACGTCACCAAGCGTTTCGGTATTCTAACCGTACTCGACAACTTCAATTTTAGTGTTGCGAAAGGCGAAAAGGTCACCCTGATCGGACCATCCGGCTCCGGTAAATCCACGGTTTTGCGCATCCTGATGACGCTCGAGCCGTTCCAGGAGGGCACGCTGACCCTGGCCGGCACGTCCTACCACGAGGCGAGCGGCAAAGGTCCTTTCCAAGCCTCGGAAAAGCACCTGCGCCAGATCCGCAATCACGTCGGCATGGTCTTTCAGAGCTTCAATCTCTTTCCTCATATGACGGTCCTTCGTAACGTTGTCGAAGCGCCCGTACGGGTACTGGGAATGGCGCGAGCGGAAGCGGAAGCACGTGCGATTGAACTGCTGCAGATGGTGGGGCTGGCCGATAAGAAGGACCACTATCCGGTACAGCTTTCCGGCGGGCAACAGCAGCGCGTGGCGATTGCCCGTGCGCTTGCCATGCGTCCACGCGTTCTGCTTTTCGATGAGCCGACCTCGGCGCTCGATCCACAACTGGTCGGCGAAGTGCTGTCCGTCATCCGCGGACTGGCACATGAACATGATCTGACCATGCTGCTCGTCACCCATGAAATGCGCTTTGCCCGAGAAGTATCGGATCGCGTCTGTTTCTTCGACAAGGGTCGCATTTGCGAACAGGGCGCGCCGGACAAGATATTCGGTTCGCCGCAAGCGGAGAGGACACGCGAATTTCTGTCATCCGTCCTTGGCTGATCAGAAAATCGAGCGGCCGGATATGTAAGCGGAAGGCCGCAACAAAGCGACGGAACGAGCGCCGCCCGCTTCACTCCTCAGCAATTGTTTTTGAGCGCCGGATCAGGCGGCCTGTCCCCTCCGCAAGCCGCCGACATCGGCTTGACGGTGTCGCACAGGGTTGGAGCGTCTGCCAATCCCGCCGCCGTCACGAGGGAGAGGACAATGCCACTCCCTCATCGACGTCGTCACAAAGTGGCGACCGCCCAGCAGATAAGCGGACCGTCTTCGGGGTCGCTCCTTCGCCCCGTAGGTGAAAAGCCGTTGCGCTCCAGCACGCGCTGGGAGGCAACGTTGGCGACGGCCGTTTCTGCAGACACGCTTTTGACTTGAGGGTCGCTGCGCGCCCAGTCCAGCAGTTCCGCGACGGCTGCGGTCGCTATCCCCCGGCCTTCACGCGAGGGCGCGACGCCGTAACCGATATGCAGTTCGCCATTTTCCGGAGCTCTGATGATCGAGCAGAGGCCGACGACCTCGTCGCCATCGACGATCATCCAGGCAGATGGAGTGAAATCGGCCGCGATGGCGCGGTTCAGATCGGAGAGCATGCACAGGACCTCCCGTGGTGCGATGGCGCTATCCTGCAGGAGACGAAGGCCCGACGGCACAACGCCATCGGCGAGCGCATCGAAGGCGCTCGATGTAAGGGAAATGATCATGAGTTTCTCAGCTTTGGAGATGACGCCTTTCGAAGGCGATCATTGGCCGAGACGCGCTTGAGCTTCAGCCTTGGGCTAGGCAGCAGGCTGAAATCTCCGGCGACACGGCCGGCGAATTGCAGGTGAGGCGGGCGGCAAGCATAGGCATCTCCAAGAGTTGAACATCGGTACCAGCGGCACGCTGCTCATGCAAGCCTGCTGCGGCAACCTGGTTTATCGCGGATGCCGTCGCCGACTCGGGGGCTTTTGTCATCGTTTGCCGGCCTTCTTATCTTTCATGTCATCCGGCAGGACATGCATTCTCGATGCATGTGCTGCCGCCACGAAGGCTTGGCGTGCAATTTCCGGATCGAGATAGAGCTGCATGGCGTCCATCGAGGTCGCGAGCGCACGGTGGAATGCGGCGGGATCGTTTTCGAGATGCGGCCACTTTTCGCTCAGCAGAAAAGCGGCGAGATCCTCAACGCTATGGGCCTGACGATATTTCGCCGCGCCGTCGATCTCGACGTGAAGCGGGCGGATCAGTGTCGAGCTGTGAAGATTGTCCATGACGCAGTACCTCTCGATGTCTCGACCGATTCACATGGGACGGGAATCAAATGAGTCGAGTCGCAGGTCGCAGAATCAGCGCCTTGGCGCCGCTGGCTCATTCCCAATTGAGCCTTGATCATTTTCCCCGTTTCTGGCTCGGCGCTGCACCTTTGGACTAATCCCCCACAAACGTGACGGTTTCGGCGAGTGGAACTCGACCCGTCCGAGGATAGCTAACGGTGGGGTCTTCGTATCCGATCGACATGCCGCAGTAGAGGATCAGCCTGTCCGGGGGCGATAGGATCTCCGCGACAGACTCGCGAACCTGCGACCACGCCATCTGCGGGCAACTGTGCAGGCCTTCGGCGCGGAGCAGCAGCATGACTGTCTGAAGATACATGCCGACGTCGGCCCATTGAGGTCGCCCTAGGTCGCGGTCGATGTAGCAGAACAGGGCGGCGGGTGCGCCGAAACAGTTCCAATTGGCAATGGCTGCGCGCTGGCGCGCCTCCCAGTCTTCACGTGCGATGCCGAGCGCGCTGTAGCGTTCTCGTCCGAAAGCTGACCGGCGATCCGCATACGGGGACTTCAGCGAAGACGGGTACATCTCGTACTGTCGCTCGTCCCACGGATCGCCATGGGCGACGCGCTCGACAGCGGACGTCTTGAGCTCGACCAGCGGCGCGCCAGTAATGACGTAAGTGTTCCACGGCTGGATGTTCGATCCGGATGGCGCCCAAGAAGCCGCGTCGAGCACGCGCTCCAGTATCTCCCTCGATACAGGCTCGTCTTTGAACCCTCGCACAGACCGGCGGCTTGTCACTGCCTCATACACATCCATGACGTTTTCCTCCGTGCTGCCGGCATTCACGTCGCTCAAATGCCGCGGGGTCTAATTGCGCGCCTCCCGGACCAACAGACAACCCAAACTTAGTGTCTATATCCTTCGCACGCGCGGCTTTTGCCGCTCTTGGAAAGTACCCGCAGGACGCAATAGGGTAGGGACGAAGAAGGCTGCGCGAAATCGCACCAGCCTTCCTCGACTCCGCCTACCGGCGGCTCACTTATCTGCCGCGTCGAATGCGACCTCGCCGCCTCATCGAAACATGACTTCGGCGTCCTTCGCGGGGCATGCCGTTGCAATGAGCGGATACGAATGAGCGCCCCCACGTGCAGCGGAATCCAGGTTGCAGGTTACAGTCCTAACCGTCTGTACGTCGTTCAACTGTCAGCACCATAGGCATCGCCCAACTTGCACTGCCAAGAGGCCACCGCAGCAGCCGCACTTCGTCGACTTCGACCTGCGCCTCCCATCGCGCATAGAACTTTCGCTGAAATCCCGTCAAACGCACGCTCTGGCAAGCGATCGGGCCACCGTCGAAATTCAGAGCAACCTTTAGGTTCAACGGCGAGTCCTTCAGGAAATCGGCAAGGCCGGTGAGCGAGAAGAAGGCCTCCTTTGTCGTGCCGATGATCACGCGCCCATCGTTGTCCTTGGCGACAAAAGTCCGGTTGGCAAGCCACCGGCTTTTGACTGGCACATGCGTCTGACCGCCGGCGCCGAGCAACAGGGGATAGGATACCATTGCGTTGGTCGCCCCTTGAAAAGCCGTTTGCCATGATTGTGCAGACAGACCCTTGATATCCGCAAAGCCTTCGCCGGAGACGAAGGCTCCTGCCTTGGCGTCATAGTCCGCCGGTCCCATTGGCACGCCGTCGCTGAGGATCGGCGTGTCAGGCTCGCCCTTGTGATCGTAGTAGCTGCCGTTAACGATCAGCACCGCCTGTGGGACCGCCTTCTCCCATTCGTCGATCCCCCGGTCGCCGGCAGACGCATTCCTCGCCACGAACCGATACAGCATGGGATCGATCCGATTGAGCAGGATGGTATCGATTTCGTGGCCGCCGACCATGACGGGAAGTTCCGCCACCTCGAAGCCCTTCTCGACTTCGCGCCAAATGACTTGACCGGCTGTTGCGACCGGCTCGGGATTGGTCAGAGACAGCTGCATGGCGGGAGACAAGCGCGGATCGTTGGCTTTAACGCTGATCCAGTAGGTCCCGCCCCTTCGCAAAATCACATTGAAGCCGTAAGCGCCGGACCGATCCCATAACCACGCGGAACCTCCCATCACGACGATCGAAACAGCAGCGATGACCGCAATGAAGATCCTGGCTCTCAACGACATACGGGTCCCTTGGCCTCAAAAACCATTGTTAGCTGCTCGGCAAAGCTGCTTCAGCGATGGAACTGCTGTTTCAAGAAAGCTTTTTGGTGGCAAATTCAACTAAAGCGCGGCCCGGCGTGCGATCTCGTTTTTGTCCTCAGCCGCCCGAGATACTCCCAATAGCCGAAGCGCCCCGCTGAAGGCACGAAAATCGAGCCAGCGTCTCACCTGCTAACCCTGAGATTCGATAGTGAGTTGCCAATCTGCTTGAAGGCGGATTGCAACGCTGCGGTGCTAGGCGAGTTGAAGTAAAATGCGTTCTGGCTCGCGCAACCACGCAGGAGATTCTGCGTACTGGTGCCGGGATTGTTGAACGCGATCGTGTAGACGATAACGCCGGCATTCTTCATGGCCGTGCAAACCTTGCTCAGTCGATTGTTGAGTTCGGTCACTGCAGTGCTGGAATTGCTGGTTCCGAGATTTTTGTCGGCAAGCCAGCCATAGGCGCTGTAGACCTGCTCTGACATCGTGTTTGCACCGTCGGTCATGATCACCGCCGCCTTGCTCATATGCGGCGTGTAATAGTCCAGCGGAAGCTTGTATGTCGTCATGTCGCCACCCCAAAGACCGCGCCACTTGGGTGAGAGCATCCGCCATCCCCAGACGGCTCCGAAGTTGACGTGCGTATTGCCGACCGCCTTCATGGCGTTAATCGCGGAAACGACCTTCGCCTTTTCGGGTGTCAGCCGCGTGACTTCGGCCGGGCAGTTCTTGTTCGGACCGTTCGTTTCATCGAGCGTCGCGTCATAAGTCTTCTTGCCCTTGCTGTTGACGCTGATCCAGTCGTTGCCATCGCTGTCTTCCCAGTAGTAGGGCACAATTGGATTGGTGGACGGCACTGTGTCCGAGACATCGTCCACGGTTGCGCTCTGCGCCTCGACACATCCACCCCACGAGGTTGTTCCCCAGTCGAGCGCGGCGAGCGATCCCGCCTGCAGCCAATCCGTGTGCGCCTTTCCGACATTGACCGTCTGCGAGAAAGGAACGATTCCGACATAGAGGTTTTCGGCAATGGGCTTGTCGCCATAGAGAATGTCGACGAGCGTATTGGCAGCACTCTTGAGGCTGGTAATACCTGAGCCGGCCATCGAGCCGGTGTTGTCCAGCACCAGCGCCAGTTCAAGGCCACTCGTCGAACGCTCGATCACGCTCTCTGCGCTGGTGCTGATCGTCTGGATACCGAGAATCTTCATGAGCGATGCCGGTGCGCTGGCGCTCGCCTTTACGGTCAGTGTCTTGTTGTCGCTCGAGATCGTCCAGGTGAGACTGTCGAGCGTCGCGCCGATCTGCCCGTCTCCGAAGTTAGCCACCGTGAACTTGCGGAGTTGGACATCGATCGTCGCGGTGTCGAGCTTGGCAACGGTAGACAGCGCTCCCGCGTCGATCGAACGCTGCAGCGTCGAATGCAAGAGCATCAGCCGGGCGGCATCGATGCCGAAGCCGGTAGCACCGATCAGTACGAGACTGACGATGCCAACGAATGGCAATACCGCGCCATCTCTGTCCCGGCAAAAACCCGTGATCATGGATCCCAATCCCATTGGATCAATCTTTCTTGCAGCTAGCATCCGGGCGCGCTTGTGAGGCTACCGAGACGGGGACGGAAAACCGCTGTCTCATAGAGTTGCGGTTCGATGGAGATGAAGTTCGAGAATATCGGCGTATGCCGGTAAAAAACCTCGGCGACGATAACGTTGTCGGTAGCGTCTAGCGTGAGGTTACCGGGCAGCGTCGCCGCCTTGTTCACGATGCCGATCTTGCTCGTGCTCGGAAGTGCGCCGCCCTTGCATTGCCAGGCCACGATAGAAGTGGCTCCCCCCGTACGCGATACCGAGGACAGGATCACATAACCGTTCTTGCCGAAGTCGTCGGTTCCCATGATCTCGGACGTGACCGTGAATATCGATGCAACGTCGGAGGCGGTCAGAGTCTCGTAGCGGGAAACCGCGTCGGCGACCGTGGACGCCATCTGCGAGGCCTGGAAATGAGATCGCGCATAAAGGGCGATTTCGCCCCCGCCGCAAAAGAGCAGCAGCAACACAGGCATTATGATGGCCATCTCGATTCCGGCAACGCCGTTGTCATCGTGCACAAGGCGACGGATGAGGAGAACCCACTCTCTGGCCGCACGGCATACGATCTCAATAGGGCTCATTCTGGACCACCGCTGTTGCCGTCAGTTCAACGGTGCCGTTGTTGCCGATGAGCCGATTGAGAAAAGGTGTGTGGAACGACCAGGGATAGGTCACCGTGTAGATAACGACCTGTGCCGTGCCACCATAGCCGCTGGCGCCCTGGTCCTTGTCATAGACGCCGTTACCGTTGACGTCCGTAAAGTTCTCGCCGTTGTCTCTGACACCATTGCCATTCTTATCGATAAAAGGCTCCGGCTTTTTCAGAGCGTCAAAGCTCTTATAGGAGAGGCTCGTGATAACGAGCTTGTCGGCATCCATTATGACGCCAGCTTCAGATCTGATTTTCTGCTTCACGGTCGCGTCCTGAGTGGACTTTTCCGAGATGAAGCCCGTCCTGCCTGTTCTTGCAGCGTCATAAGTCGCGTTCTTCAAAAGGATGTCGGCGGCAAACGCGATTCCCGTCTCGATAATGGCGAACATGATGAAGATCAGGATGGGGGCAATGATCGCGAATTCAACGGCAGTGGCGCCCTCTTCAGACGCACGAAATCGTCCGATCGCGAGACCTCTCAAAACACACCTCATCCACCGAATTATTCAACCTGAGGAAGCAGTATCGCCGGAATGTTCACAACGTTCTAAAAGAAACGATCACATTTTATGCAACCAAGGCTTAGCACTATAAAACTGCGTTTCCCGGATAGGCTTTGCTGAACCGATAGGGGAAACTGACCGATGTTTGACGAGGGTGTCGCTGGGTGCCGGCCTCACCGCATACCCGAAAAACGTAGGCCGATGACGAAGTCGTTTTGCAAATGCCGCCAGCCATGAATGCTTCGCTGCGACTGATGCCACAAACAGGGGCTGGAGCAACAGGGAATCCTGCTCCTACCCTAGCTCCTTGACCTAAATCCGTTGGGTTCGCATTGATGATATCTTGGCCAGACTGCGAGCAGCCTGGCTTGATGATAGAGCCTAAGTGAATGATGTCATCGGTGGCACTGCTTTCGATATGAGGACGAAAGCTGGCCGTCGACCATTTCACATGATGTCCAAGCCGACCCGCAAAAAGCACAGCGCCATGACCGTGTCATTGATCCAGTGGCACAGGCTTAGTGGGCCGTTCCCCCGCTAGGGCGAAGAAGCAAAGCCATAGCTCACGGAGCGATGCCGGCACGCAGTTTCAGCGCCAGATCCGGGCTGTCCGAGGTCAAGCTGCCGATGCCGCGTTCCAGCCAGTGGTGGATGCCGGGCTCGTCGTTGAGGGTCCAGACGCAGAGCCGTTCCATCGGCAGCCGGCTGCGGATCAGGTCCCATTCCGCTTCCATCAGCCCGTGATGGATGGCGATGATCTCCACCAGTTCGTCCACGCGGTCGATGAAGGCGGCAAGCCCGCCCTGCTTTCCAGACGGCATTGACGGAAACGAGGCGCGAAACATCAGCCGCATGCAGGCGGCAATCCTCCAGCACCGACGTATCGAAGGAGGTCAGGTAGGAACGTTCGCCGACGCCGAAGCGCGAAAGCTCGGCTGCGACGCGTGCGGCGATAT
This sequence comes from Rhizobium sp. BK379, assembly GCF_014193955.1. Lineage (NCBI taxonomy): Bacteria > Pseudomonadati > Pseudomonadota > Alphaproteobacteria > Hyphomicrobiales > Rhizobiaceae > Rhizobium > Rhizobium sp. BK379. The sequence goes on along the minus strand of NZ_JACIAD010000010.1, from coordinate 100,474 downwards.
CAGGATAGGGCGTGCCGGTCTCGTCGATCTTGATCTCGACATGCAGGTCAATGCCCTTGTTTGCGGCAAGCACGCCGAGCACGTCGGCGAGCGTCGGGATCGCCTCGTCCGTACCTTTCAGCAGGGTCGCCTTGCGGGCCTCCACCGACAGGTCCTGCACCGGGCCAGCGCCTTCGGCAGTGCGCTCCAGTGTGGCGTCGTGGATGACGACGAGCTCGCCCGATCGCGTCAGGTGCACGTCGAATTCGATGGCGTCGACGCCCAGCGTGATCGCGTTGCGGAAACCAGTGAGCGAGTTTTCGGGCCAGAGGTTGCGGGCGCCGCGATGGCCGGTGATGAGCGTCATGGAAATTCCTTCAGTATATTGATTTCACAGCACTAGCGGATCGTCGGGTCGAGCTTGTCGCGCAACCAGTCGCCGACGAGCGAGATCGAAAGCGTCGTCAGCATGATCACGGCGGCGGGCGCCAGCATGATCCAGGGCGCTCGCGTCAGATATTCGCGTCCGAAGCCCACCATGTTACCGAGGCTGGTTTCGGGCGGCTGCACGCCGAGGCCGAGGAAGGAGAGCCCGCTTTCCATCAGGATGATTTCCGGGAATGTGAGGGTCATGGAAACGATCAGCGTCGAGGCAACGTTCGGCAGGATATGATGCAGGTAGACGCGCGAAGGCGTGGCACCGAGCTGCACCACAGCCGCCGCATAGCCCTGGGCGCCGGCGGAGATCGCAAGGCCGCGGGCGATGCGCGCATAACGTTCCCAGCCGTAGAAACCCATGAGGCAGACGAGCAGCAGCATGGAGGAACCGAAAAAGGCCAGCACTGCCAGCGACATAATGAGGAAGGGAAGAGCGGCCTGGAAATCGGCGAGCATCAGGACCAGATGCTCCACGAACCCGCGGAACCGCGCCGCGAGGAACCCGAGCAGTGTGCCGAAGAGCGCCGAGAGGATCGTCGCGCCGAAGGCGATGACGAGCGACACCCGGATCGACTGGATGAGGCGCGAAAGTACGTCGCGGCCGAGTTCGTCGGTGCCGAGCAGATGCTTGAGCCCGCCCGGCGCCGAAAGCCGGCTGCCGAGATCCATGGCGGTGATGTTGAACGGGCGGATATAGTCGGCGAGCACGGCGGTCAGGACCATTGCCGCAAGCCACAGCAGACCGAAGGCCACCGACAGCGGGACGTTGCGGCGCAGGAAGGAGATGAGCCGGTTGGGCTTTCCGGAAGCCGGCGTTGCGGCGAGATCGACAGTAGCCATCGGTTTCTCCTAATGTCCGGCCGCATGCGAGCGAAGGCGCGGATCGAGCCAGCCGTAGAGCAGGTCGACGACGAGGTTCGATACGACCATGGCGACGGCGATGATCAGCAGGATGCATTGCACGACCGCGAGATCGCGATTGGTGACCGAGACTACCAGCAGGCGGCCGATGCCGGGCCAGGAAAAGATCGATTCCACCACGACTGCACCCGCAATCAGCGAACCGACCATGAAGCCGACGATTGTGACGATCGGCACTGCCGCATTGGGCAATGCATGGTTCCAGACCACGTCGCGCCATGTCAGCCCCTTGGCCGAGGCGGTGCGGATATAGGGCTGGCCCATCACCTCGATCATGGCGCTGCGCGAAAAGCGGGCGAGGATGCCGATGCCGCCAATGCTCATCGTCAGCGTCGGCAATATGCCGTGCATCCAGGTATCCTGCCCGCCCGAGGGCAGCCAGCCAAGGATGACCGAGAAGATCAGCACGAGCAGCAGACCCATGACGAAGGAGGGAATGGTAAAGCCAAGGACGGCAAGCAGGATCACGCCACGGTCGGAAAAACTCTGCCGGTGCAGCGCCGCATAGACGCCGGAGGGAATGCCGAAGATGAGCTTGAGGATGAGCGCCGGGATGGTCAATTGCAGCGTCGCCGGCACGCGTTCCAGCACGAGGTTCAGTGCGGACGCCTTGTCGCGCATCGAGACGCCGAAATCGCCGGTAAAGATCGACTTGATATAGGCGAGATATTGAATCCACAGCGGCTGGTCGAGGCCCCATGCCTTGCGGAAGGCATCGACCGCCTCCTTCGGCACATCAGGCCCGAGCATGACAGTTGCGGGATCGCCCGACATGCGCAGCACGACGAAGGCGAAGGTGACGACCGCCATGATGGTCAGGAGAGCACGGAACAGGCGCACGAGAATGAAACGGATCATGGAACCCTCCCCTATGCCGCGACCGGCGTGGTTTCGCCTGCCACGACATGGCAGGCCGCGGTGCGGCCCCCGCCGATATCTTTGAGTTCCGGCACGACGGAACGGCAGATCTCCCGCGCCAGCGGACAGCGTGGGTGGAAGGCGCAGCCGGAGGGGCGGCTCGCCGGGTTCGGCGGCTCGCCCTGCAGGACGACACGGCCTTCGAGCGGCTTGCCGGGAATGGGCACGCTGGATACCAGCGCCTTCGTATAGGGATGCTGCGGGGCGCGGAAGATAACGTCGGAAGAAGCCTCCTCGACGATGCGGCCGAGATACATGACCGCGACACGGTCGGCGATGTTGCGCACCACCTTCAGGTCGTGGCTGATGAAGACCATGGCGATGCCGTTTTTCTCTTGCAGATCGCGCATCATGTTGACGACCTGCGCCTGGATGGAGACATCGAGCGCCGACACCGGCTCATCGCAGACGAGCAGCTTCGGCCGCGACGCGAGCGCCCGGGCGATCACGGCGCGCTGGCGCTGGCCGCCCGATAGCTCGTGAGGATAACGATCGGCCTGGTCCGGGCGCAGGCCGACGGCCCTCATCAGTTCCGTCACCCGGTCAGTCTGGTGCTCTTTGGGAATGAGCTTGTGGATATCGAGCGGCTCGGCGATCTGCCTGGCAATCGTCACGCGGCGGTCGAGTGCGGCGAGCGGGTCCTGGAACACGAGCTGCATCTTCGCGCGCAGTGCCCGCCATTCCGCGGAGTTTCGCACCGGCATCGGCTGCTCCTGAAAGCGCACGCTTCCTTGCTGCGCATCATCGATGCCGAGCAGCATACGACCGAGCGTCGATTTGCCGGAGCCGGATTCGCCGACGATGCCGAGCGTTTCGCCCGGCACGACCGAGAGCGAAACGCCGTCTACGGCGCGCACCGGCGCCGGCCGGCCGAACAGCCCGTGACGGATCTGATAGATGCGGACGAGATCATGGGCTTCGATGAGCGGCGTCATTGCAGCAGGCCTTCGGCGATACGGGACGACCGGGTCTCGACGGCAGCCGCGACAGGCACCGGCCGTACGCAGGCGAGCTTGCGGCCGCCATCGAGCGAAACGAGCGGCGGCTGCTCGCTGCGACAGGCCTCGACGGCGCGCGGACACCGCGGCGAGAAGGAACAGCCCTCCGGCAGATGTTTCGGATTGGGAACGGTTCCGGGAATGGGGATCAGCCGTTCGCGGCCGCCGTCGAGGCGCGGAATGGCATCGAACAGGCCGCGCGTATAGGGGTGGCGCGGCTCGGAGAAGAGCTGTTCGACACTGCCCTCCTCCACGATGCGTCCGGCGTACATGACGCAGACGCGCTCGCAGACCTGGCTGACGGCGCCGAGATCATGGCTGATGAAAACGGTCGCCATGCCGGTTTCGGCACGCAGACGGATCAAGAGATCGAGGATCTGCGCCTGGATCGTCGCATCGAGTGCGGTGGTCGGTTCATCGGCAATCAGAAGGTCGGGCTGGCCGGCCAGCGCCATCGCAATCATCAGGCGCTGGCACTGGCCGCCGGAAAATTCATGCGGATAGAGATCGAAACGGCGGCGCGAATCGGGAATGCCGACCATATCGATCAGCCGCAGCGCCTCGGCCTTTGCCGCCTCGCCGCGCAGGCCGCGATGGACCGACAGCGCCTCGGAAATCTGCCGCCCGATGCGCAGCACTGGATTGAGCGAGCTGGACGGGTCCTGAAAGATCATGGCGATGCGGCTGCCGCGCACGCTTTCCAGCACCGTGCGCGATCCGCCGATGAGTTCGCGACCTTCGATTTGCACCGAGCCGGAAACGCGGGCCTTGCCGGGCAGCAGGCCGAGGGCCGCGAGCCACGTGACCGACTTGCCGCAGCCGGATTCGCCGACGAGGCCGAGCGCCTCGCCTTTGCCGACATCGAGATCGATGCCGTGGAGAACCTGCACGCCGTCGAAGGCGACCGTCAGGTCACGCAGTTCCACGAGATTGGAGCCGGTCGCGCCCATCTTTCATCCCCGCTTTTCGCTTGCACCAAAAAGAGGATCTCCGGCAGCGCTTCAGCCGCCGGAGACCGGAGTGACGGACCGATCAGATCGACCAGTTTGCGGCGCGGAAGTCCATGGCGAAGGCCGGAGCGGCCTTCCACTTCAGCGAGGACTTCATGCCGGTGAAGACGGCATTCTGGTGCAGGACCTGATAGACCGGGTCTTCGCGCTCGCAGATTTCCAGTATTCGGGCGATGGCCTTCTTGCGCTGTGCACGGTCGGTGGAGGTTTCCATGACGACGGAGAGCTTGTTCATCTCCTCGTTCGTCCACTCCTTCTTCTGCTGGGCGTCGCCATTCGGGCCGAACTGCACGACTATCGGCGTGATCGGATCGTTGATCGTGTTGGAGGCCGACCAGTCACGCACGCCCTTGACGCTTGCCGTATCGTGGATCTGTGCCCAGTTTTCCTTCATCTCGATCTCGACGTTGAGGCCGACCTGCTTCCACATCTCGACCATGATCTGGCCGTTGGCCGTCTGGTTCGTGTAGTAGTTGTTGAGCAGGCGGTAGGGGATTGCATCGCCCTTGTAGTTGGCCTGCTTCAGGAGGTCCTTGGCGAGATTGGGATCGTAAGCCGGGGGCGCCCAGCCTTCGATGAACATGTCACCGGTACGGAAGGATTCGAACTGCAGGCCGGCCGGGATGACCGTCTTGCCGGCCCAAAGCGCATCGACGATCGCCTGGCGGTCGATGGCATGGGTCATGGCGCGACGAACCAGAGGGTTGGCGAGGATCTCATTCTGGGTGTTGAAGACGGAAACGCGGTGGTTCCAGATCGTCGAGTTCTGGATCTCGTAACCAGGAGCGGCCTGAACGGCAGCGACCTGGTCCGGCGGCAGGTCGCAGGCGAAGTCGTATTCGCCGGACAGCAGGCCGTTGACACGCGAGGCGACCTCAGGAACTTCCACGAAGCGGATCTGCTCGAGCGGCGGGCGGCCGCCCCAATATTCGTCGAAGGCGACAAGCGTCAGCGAAACGTCCGGCTTGTACTCGGCGACCATGTAGGGGCCGGTCGTGATCGGTTTGCGCGACCATTCGGTGAAGCTTGCGGCTTCATCCCAGGCGCGGCGGTTGGTGATCTGGCTGCCGGCGGAATAGAGGCGGCCTTCCAGCGTCACGTCGGGCGTGGCGTTGTGCAGGCGCACGGTGTACTTGTCGACGATCTCGATACCGGCGAGCGCCGGCCACAGGCGACGTCCGACGCCGGGAACGGTTGCGGGCAGTTCCTTGGCGGTCGCAGGCTTGTGGTCGGCTTCGAAAATGGTCTTGCCGCCGGCCGGTTCCGTGTTGCCGAACACGCGCTCCTTGGAGAAGGAGAAGGCGACATCCTCGGCGGTCATTTCGTCGCCGTTGTGGAACTTGACGCCCTGGCGCAGCTTCAGTTCGAGCGTCTTGTCGTCGATACGCTTCCATTCGGTCGCAAGACCTGGAACCGGGCCCTGGTTGCCCATCCAGTCGCGCAGGATCAGGCCTTCCCAGAGGTTCGGGAAGAAGATGCGCTCGCCGACGTTCGACTGCTCGTGATAGACGTCGAGCGAATTGTTGTTGGTGATCTTCTGCACCGCGATGGTGATGACTGTTGGACGCGACGCATTTGCGCTGCCTCACATTCCGCACCAGCTCTTCGATGCCGGCCATCGGCCGCAGCGAACGGGAAAATTCCGCGTAGAGCGCGCTTTTTGCATCGGCGAAGACATGAGCCGGATCGGCAAGGCCGAGTTCCTCGCGACAGAGGCGGCCGGCCGCCTCGCCCGAAAGACCGGTGAAGCGACGGTGGACTTCGGCGTGGCTCAAGGGAACGCCGGCCCGCTGCAGAGCCTGTGCCAGCGCGCCGCTCGCCAGCGGCTCGCTGTCGATCAGTACGCCGTCGCAATCGAAGATCAGAAGTTCTATCGTCATGCAGACGGCATTACGTTACATATGTTACACCAGTGTGAAATATGTAACGTCGGGGCATGTAGGGTACATTTGGGATGGGGATTGATGGAATCGCATGAACTGAAAATCCGGGCGGCCTGGCTCTATCACGTCGAGGGGCTGACGCAGGCGCAGATCGCCGAGCGCATGTACCTCACCCGTCGCCGGGTAAACGAGTTCCTGGCCGCAGCCCTTGAGGAAGGCATCGTCAGGGTGAGCTTCACCTCGCCGCTTGCCGCCGGCATGGAGCTGGAATCGCGTCTGCAGGAACGTTTTGGCCTGGAGGCGGCAGTCGTCGTGCCCACCCCTGCCGATCCGCAGCTTCTGCACCAGGCGCTCGGCCGCGGCGCGGCTGCCTATCTCGACCGGCTGATCCAGGCCCGCAAGCCCCGCTCCATCGGGGTCGGCTGGGGCGCGACGCTGCGCGAGACCATTACTCACATGACGCCGGCAAGCCAGCCCGGGATCGAGCTGCGCTCGATGATGGGCGGCCTGACGCGCGGCTCGGAGATCAACACGTTCGAGGTCGTGCGCGCCTTCGCGCAGGTTCTGAAGGCCCAATGCCACTATTTCGCGGCGCCGATCTATGCCGAGAGCCCGCAATCGCGCGAGGCGATCATCACGCAATCGGTCTTCGAGCGCATCTTCCGCCAGACCTGCGAAGTGGATATTTCCTACCTGAGCGTCGGCGACGTGACCAGGCAATCCCTGCAGGTGCGCTACGGCCTGCCGGCAGGAACCGACGTCGGTGACCTCATCGCCGTCGGCGCCGTCGGCGACCTGCTCGGCCGCTATATCGATGCCGAGGGCCGCCCAGTCCCCCACCCGCTGAACGCACAGGTGCTGGCCCCCGACCTCGCCGACTACCGCAAGATCCCCTGCCGCATCGTCGCCTCGGGCGGTCCGCACAAACACGCCATCCTCAGCGCCACCGTACGCGCCGGACTCGCAACCGCGCTGATCACGGATGAGGAGAGCGCAGGGGCGTTGCTGGCGGACGGATGAGCTGAGGTGCCGTGCCTGCGTCTATGGGAGGCGACCGACAGAAGTGCCTCCACGTACCAGGGCGATACAAGACGGCGGTTTAGGAGGGCGGCACCTCGGCCCACTGCGAGAAGGTCGCTGCCTGACCGAAATCCTGTCCGTCTGCGGTGCGAAGCTGCCAGACTATTCCATCTTCCATCCAGAACCGGCTCCCCGACTTTGTGACCCGCAAGCCCCGATAGCCCGTCATAAATCCGTTGCGTGCCACCGCATCGAGCAACGCCTGGCGCTCCGACCGCTCGCTTGGGCCAGCGGATAAACGCGACTGCAGCTTCACGAACTCACTCCAGCAGTACCCGAACCGCCTCTGTGCTGCACCATTGGCATAGACGAAGACCGGATCGGGCGCAGTATTATGGGCAAGAACCACAAACGGGGCATCGCCGTAGAGCCATTCAGGCCCTCGATCCCTGGGGAGAAGGTCTCGTCCGAGAAGGCGCCTGAAGCTTCCAGTGAGAAGCTCAAAGAATTCGGGATCGTTCGGGTTCAGTTCGCCGTTCAACTGCATCTCGTTTCCTTCTCAAGTCCGGCCGCTTCACGGGGCTTGTTCCGATCTAGTCACGGGATATGGCACCGGTGCGGCAATCAGCATCTGCGGGAAGGACTTAATTCGGCAGGAGATAATTCTTGCGAATATAGGATGGCTTGAAGCCTGCCTTCGTCAGGTTTCCGAATGATATGTTCGGTTGTCCTTCTTCCGGTTTGGCTGTTTCCACCGCAAACAGCGAGACACCCTGAGCAAGGCCCTCGTTCAATCGCGCATTGATCAGCGCTTTTTGCGCACCGAGATTCCGATATTCGGCAAGCGTCGTTCCGACTCCCAGCCAGGCACATCCGTCCTCAACGAACATCGCCCCGGTCCCAATCGGCGTGCCGTCCAGTTCCGCAATGAAGCAGGCCCAGCCTTTCTTGGCGACCAGGGATGACCACAGTGGTTCAAGCGCCGTCGGAAAAGCAAAGCCTGCGCACATCAGCCTGCCGACAATCGGCGCGTCCTCGATACCGGCGAGCCGTGCCCGCACAGGCCCTTCGACGGGAAGCGGGGTGGATGGTGCAGGCCGCGTGAGTTTTGCCCAGGCGCCATCTTCGACCAGCTTCTGCTCCAGGATCCAGTCACGCAATTCGTTGGAGGCGGAGGTTTCGCTGATCTGAACATGCCGCCTGCCCGTTCTGGTCTTCATCCATTCGAATGCGACATTGAGTTCGTCTCTGCTATTCAAAGCAAGAATGCGATTGAGTCCAACAGCAGGAGCTGTAGGCAGCGAAATGGCGCAGCCTTGGGCCACCGGCAGGCAGGTAAACTCGACGCTGTCTTTAAAAGGTTGGGGCGTGACCCTCGCAAGATCAATAAAAGCCTTGGCCTCGATGACCTCTTCCCAGGCAATTCTGCCGCTTGAAATGCTCAATTTACTTCCTCTTTTTCATCGACCCGTCGCCAAGAACTGCTGCGTATTTGCCCCGGACCGATCCTCCCGGTCCTTTCGAGAGCAGGATCGCGGGTGTTCAAATAACCTGTATCGCATTCACTGATAAAGTATGCATCCGATCAAGAAAGATAAGGCTGGGATTTAGAAGTCCAGAGGGCTGTTCAATTGCGCCGCAAAACGTGCGGTGCGCAGTCACAACGCACAACCCTCAGAAATGGCTAGACATGAGAGGATCCAGTGGGAACTGCCATCCCCTGCGGGACAAGGTGGGCTAATAGCAGGCGATGGCGGGCGTCCAGAAATTCGGGACGGCCGAGAGCTGCCGTTTGCACACCTGCGGTAAAGCCGCGATTAACCAACCGATCTTCAGCGCGGGAACAAATTCCCGTTCGCGACGTTGTGGGGCTCGCGACAGGAGGAGGAAAAACGATGCCAAATACCCAATGGAGCGAGCCGGTCGAGATCCAGTTCGACAACGCCGGATCCCGGACCGTCAGAGGCCCGTTCGATGCGCTCATCTATCTCCATGACATGTGGCCGCGACGCACGGGAGCGAAATTCGTGAAGGCAAGCAACGCCTGCAAGGGTGCCGTCGAAGGGCGCATCAGCGTGGAAACCGCAAGGGACGATTTTCTCGCCGCCGCAGCAGAAGCGAAGCTCAGCACACATTAAGCCCAGGAGGCGCGCACATATGCGCGCCCACCTTTATTTCCGAGGAGAAGAGCTGCATGCGCGCCTTGCTGGTATCGTTGTTGACGTTGGCCGTAGCCGCCATTTCGACAGGCCCGGTCAATTCTGCCGACATGATTCAAAGTTATGAACGACCCCATGTCGCCAAGCATCGACCGAAGCCGATCGTTCGTGCGCGCTATGTGCAGCGTCGATGTCTCGATTGCACGGACATGATCGTGGAATACCGCTATATTCCACGCACGAATTTCGTGACCGTCTGCCATCGCCTGTAAGGCGTGCCCGACTACAAAGTCCTGGCATCAGATTGGATAATGCCCCGGCTGCGATGCCACGGTAAGCCACCGCAGGTCGGTGAATTCGTTGATGCCGGCCTTACCGCCGAAGCGGCCATATCCGGAGGCCTTCACGCCGCCGAACGGCATCTGTGCCTCATCATGAACGGTCGGACCGTTCACATGGCAGATGCCGCTTTCGATCCGTCTTGCGACCCCCATCGCGCGGGTGGCATCCCGACCGAAGACTGCGGCAGACAGGCCATACTCCGTATCATTGGCAACACGGACCGCCTCATCGACACCACGCACGCGCACCATGCAGGCGACCGGACCGAAGCTCTCCTCGCCATAGATCCGCATCGACGGCGTCACGTGGTCGAGTACCGTCGCATCCATCAGGGTTCCGACTGCACGGCCACCTGCCAACAGGCGTGCCCCCTTGGAAACCGCGTCCTCGATCAGGCCGTTGACGCGTTCCACCGCATCAAGACCGATCATCGAGCCGAGCGGCGAATTGCTTTGGCGCGGATCGCCGGCGACGAGCGTCGAGGCCTTGCGGGCGAACATATCGGCGAACTCGTCGGCAACCGTCTCGTCGACGACGATCCTCTCGGTCGACATGCAGATCTGACCCTGGTTCATGAAGGCGCCGAAGGCCGCGGCCTTCACCGCCTCGCCAATATCGGCGTCATCAAGCACCAGGAAGGGGGCCTTGCCGCCGAGTTCCAACAGCACGGGTTTCAGATGGCGCGCGGAAACCTCTGCAATCACCCTTCCAACGCGGGTCGAACCGGTGAAATTGACGCGGCGTACCGCCGGATGGGCGATCATCTTTTCGACAACGGTCGCGGCATCGGCAGGAGCATTGGTCACGACATTGACGACACCGTCACCAAGACCTGCTTCCTGCAATGTCTCGCCGAGCAGGTGATGTGTCCTGGGGCAAAGCTCGGACGCCTTGAGGATAACGGTGTTGCCGCAGGCAAGCGGCAGGGCGACTGCACGCACGCCGAGGATGACAGGAGCATTCCAGGGAGCGATACCGAGGACGACGCCGGCTGGCTGCCGCACGGCCATTGCCATCAGGCCCGGCTTGTCCGACGGGATGACCTCGCCACTGATCTGGGTGCACATGGCGGCGGCTTCACGCAGCATGTTGGCGGCGAGATAGACATTGAAGCCTGCCCAGGCAGCAGTCGAGCCGGTTTCCTCGGCCATCGCGGCGATGAATTCGCCCGTGCGGGAATCCAGGAGGTCGGCAGCCTTTGAAAGGCGCTTGCGCCGTTCAGTCGGAGCGAGCGCCGACCAGGCCGGAAAGGCTGCAGCTGCTGCAACGACGGCCGCATGCGCATCGTCCAGCGTTGCCGCAGCGGCCGTGGTTGCCACCTGACCGGTAATCGGGTTCAGCCGTTCGAAAGTCACGCCATTCGAAGCCGGCATGGTGCGGCCACCAATGAGAAACATCAGGTCTACCATCTCGTTCCCTTTCCCATATGCGCCTGCTGTCCCTCCCACGGGATGGCGCGATGATGTTTGCTGGTTTCCGGCATATGCCGGGCTCATTCAAATCCGGCGCTTACGCCCGGCAATCGACGTCTTTCACGGGAAGTTCCTCACCCTGCTGCCTGAATTTCAGGCTCTCCTCGCAATCCAGTAGGAACCAATCCGCCACGAAATAGAATGGATATTTCTGGCAGTCTATTGTACTTTTTCCGAGAATTTGCCGGGCAAGAACGGCAGCACTACCGTTTTCAGTTTCGAGGCAGACATGGCCGAAAGATCGCTTGATACGCCAGCTCTGTCTGTCATCGCGGCGGCGATTGCCGCCGGTCTCGGTAGCCAGACCTGGAGCCTGGGCACCCGTGACAGCCGCGCCTCCTACAGGGCCTTCTTCGTCTCCCGCGGCAAGGCGACATTGTTCATCGACGGGCAGGAGGAACTCGGGCTTGCAGCACCGGCATTGCTCTGGCTGCCCCGACGGATTGCGGGCAGATTCGTCCTTGCTGCCGGCGGTGAAGGGGCGATGCTGCTGGCCGCCGAAAATGTCGTCCACAGGACGGTCGGCGACAGTCCGGCTGCCGTCCAGCTGCACGACATGATCGAGCGAATCGTCGTCGCTCAAGGCGAAAACCTTGCCGGGCCTGCAGCCGACATCGGTCGCGCCTTCGCGGTGATGACCGAGGAAGGACAGCATCTTCTACCGGGAGGAACTGCCATCGTAAGCGCCTATCTCTCCGTCGTGCTATTGCGGCTCTGGCGAGCCTCCGGAGCTTCCTTGCCGACGACGTCTGGCACCGGGGCAATGACGCTGCAGCGGTTCCGGCAGATCGTCGAACTGCGCTATCGCGAGCAGCCGGCGATTACCGATATCGCTCGCACCATGGGCATCACCTATGACCATCTGCATCGCGTCTGTATCGCGGGCGTCGGGAAAAGCCCCTTGGAACTGATCCACGAAAGGTTGATCGCCGAGGCGAAACTGCGGCTTGGGCAATCGCAGCAGTCGGTCGAGCAGATCGGCTTCGGGCTCGGTTTTCGCGATCCCGGCTATTTCAGCCGCTTCTTCAAGAGCCGTGTCGGCGAGCCGCCAGGCGCCTACCGGCGCAAGATCGCCGCGCAGTCGGAGAAAGACCTCGTCCCGTCCTTTGCCGCCTGGCCGTGAGATACGCGCGACTGGGACGACGGCCGTTCAGAATTTCCGCAACTCACGCGTCAGCGTCTGGAACTGCCTGAAACCCTCATAACGCTTTGCGTGACGATCAGCGATCGCACCTTGCCCCGGCTCATAGGTCTTCTCAACGGCCGAGAGTTTCGTCATCGCCGCGCGCATATCGGAAAACAGACCGCCCGCGACGGCGCCGAGGATCGCCGCGCCCAGAAGGACAGGTTCCTCGGCCTTCGTCGCGATCACCGGCTTGCCGCTCGCATCGGCAAGCATCTGACGGACGAAATCATGCTGGCCGGCGCCGCCGCTGATCACGACGTTCTCGATGGTAACGCCGGCATCGGCCTGGGTGTTGATGATCTGTCTCAGGCCATAGCCTATGCCGCAAAGACCGGCGATGTAGAGTGCGACCAGACTGTCGATATCCCTCTCCATGTCGAGGCCGGCGATCACGGCGCGGGCATGCGGATCGGCAAAGGGTGCGCGATTGCCGAGGAATTCGGGAACGACATGCAGGCCTGCGACAAGCTCGACAGCATCGGAGGAGCGCCCTGCCTTCCGCACCGCCATATCCGCCAACAGGGCCGGCAGCGGAACACCCGCACGTTTCGAAAGCTCTCGCGCCTCGCTGGCAGCCGGATGGAAAGAGAGCAACTGATCGATGGCCGCGCCTGCCGCACTCTGGCCGCCCTCGTTCAACCACATGCCCGGCACCATGGCCGAAAAATAGGGACCCCAAACGCCCGGAACGAAGGCCGGCTGCGATGTCGATGTCATGGTGCAGGACGAGGTGCCGAAGACGTAGCCGAGATTGGCCTGCGGGCCGGCGCCGATCCCGACTGTTCCGATACCGCCGGCATGCGCATCGATGAGACCGGCGGCAACCGCAGTTCCCGGCAGGAGACCAAGTTCACCGGCCGCAGCCGCGGTCAGTCCCTGACCGAGTGCCGAACCCGGCTCGACGATCGATTGCCCAATACGGGTAAAACCTTCGTCGGCCAGTACGCCGAGGCCGATCTGGTGGAAATAGGAGGCATCCCAACGTTTCTCGTGGGCGAGATAGGTCCACTTGCACGTGACCGTGCAGGTCGAGCGCGACAGGTCGCCGGTTGCCCGCCAGGTCAGGAAATCAGCGAGATCGAAGAACTGCCAGGCGGCATCGAAAACCTGCGGCCGGTTTTCCTTCAGCCAAAGCAGTTTCGGTGTTTCCATCTCGGGCGAGATACGTCCGCCGACATAACGCAGGACGTCATGACCGAGCGCGTTGATGCGCTCCGCCTGCGGAACGGCGCGATGATCCATCCAGACAATGATGTCCCGGTTCGGATCTTCCGAAGGACCGACGGGCAGTGGTCCGCCATTCTTGCCGAGCACGACCAGCGAGCAGGTCGCGTCGAAACCCAGGCCGGCAACCGAAGCCGGATCGACACCACTTGTCGCCACGATCTCGCGAACGGCGGCGCAGACCGCTGCCCAAATTTCGGTGCTCGATTGCTCGACGATCGAACCGGTCTCGTGGAAGAGCGTGATATCCCGCTTGGCGGATGCAAGCATCCGCCCATCAAGGTCGAACAGGCCCGCACGGGCGCTGCCGGTGCCGACATCGACGCCGATAACATGTTTGGCACCCGCTGGTGGCGTGCGTGAAGTGTCGCTCATGATCTCTCGTTTCAAATCGGCAGTTTCAGGTTCTAGAGCAATCCGGAACCGGACCTGTCAACCTCAGAGGTCGACACTGTTCGGCAGGATCACCAGATCGCGGACGGTGACATTGCGCGGCCGCGATAGCATGAAGAGCACGGCCTCGGCCACTTCCTTCGGCTGCATCAGGCTGCCGTTGGCGAGCGCCTCTTCCATCTTGGCTTTCGGCCAGTCATCCAACAGCGCGGTGACGACCGGTCCCGGCAATACGGCGCCGACGCGCACGCCATGCTGTGCGACCTGGCGGCGGGTCGAATGGACGAAGGCCTGAACGGCAAATTTCGAGGCCGTATAGATCGGCTCCCAGACCACCGGCACGACGCCGGCGATCGAGCTTGTAAACAGGATATCGCCGGTCTTCTGCTCGATCATGTGCGGCAGCACGGCGTGGACCGAGCGGAAGGCAGCATTGATATTGAGGTTGAGCATCCGGTCCCAGGCATCCGGATCGCCTTCGGCGACCGGCCCGCCGATATAGGCGCCGGCATTGGCGTGGAAGATATCAAGCCGGCCGGCGGCTTCCAGGATGCGCGGCAACATGCCGGAGACCTGCGGGCCGTCGAGAAGATCGACGACGAGCGGCAGGGCGCCCTTACCGATCTCCTTGCACAGAGACTCGAGCTTGTCCTTGGCACGGTCGATGAGCACGACGGTTGCACCTTCGGCATGAAGCGTGCGGGCGCATTCCAGGCCAATGCCCGATGCCGCGCCGGTAATGGCGGCAACCTTGCCTTTCATGAGATCAGTCACGTGAATACTCCTTGAGAATGCGGGTCAGGCGCGGCCGTGGCTGACACGGGACCGGCGGGCAAGCGAATCGACGATGACGGCGATGGCAAGAACAGCACCTGTTATCATGTAGCGCAGCGACGAGCTGAGATTGAGCAGCGTCAGCCCGTTGGAAATCGCCTGGATGACAATAATGCCGAGCAGAGCCGAATAGGCGCTGCCGCGCCCGCCGAACAGGCTGGTGCCGCCGATGACCGCCGCCGCAATGGCGTTCAGGTTCACATCGCCGGTGCCGGCCTGCTGGCTGGAAGAGGCAAGTCGCGAGGCCGACAGGATGCCGCCGATCGTGGCAAGCGTCGAGCAAAGCACGAAAGCGCTGAGATAGATGCGACGCACGTTGATGCCGGCGCGGCGTGCCGCTTCGCGATTGCCGCCGACGGCAAACATCGAGCGTCCCCATTTTGTGCGCGTCAGCGCGTAGTTGAGGATGACGGCGATGGCGACGAAGAGACCGAACATCCACGGCACGCCACGGCCGAGATTGAGATAATAGACGGCAAATTCCAGCGCGGCAGTGAGCACGATCGCCTTGATCGCGAGAGCGCCAACCGGTGGCGAGGAGAGATTCGAGGCCTGGCGCTGGCGGCGCTTTCGCATTTCATTGACGACAAGGACCACGCCCGGCAGCAGGGCAAGCACGTAGGACAGCCAGTCCGGCATGACGAGGATCTGGCCGAAACGGACGAGCGGCGAGGCGTAAGGCAGATTGATGCTGCCGGTTGGTCCGAGGATATAAAGCTGCATACCGAGCAGCGCGAGCAGGCCGGCCAGTGTGGCGACGAAGCTCGGCATGCCGAGCCTGTTGTAGAGAACAGCGTAGAGCGCGCCGACGATAATGCCGGCAACGATCGCGACCAGGATCGCCAGGGGAATCGGCCAGCCCATGTTGACCCAAAGCACGCCGAGGATGGCAGAGGAAAGACCGCTCATCGAACCGACGGAGAGATCGATTTCTCCGAGCATCAGCACGCAGACGATGCCGAGCGAGATCACGCCGACGGTGGCGCAGTCGAACAGCAGATTGACGAGATTGTTCGGCGCCAGAAACACCGGATTGAGCAGTGAGAAGACCGTCGAGATGACGATCAGGCCGACAAAAACCGGCAGCATGCCGAGATCGCCCGAGCGGACGCGGTCGAAGAAGGCCTTGACCATGCCCGTAATGTTGTCGTCGTGGCGGACGCGCTCGTCGCTGCGGTCAAGGGTAGCCGGCTGGCGGATAGTCTCTGACATCTTCTGGCTCATGCGGGCCTCCCGCTGGTTTCATGGGCAGCACCCGTCTTGCGCTCGATGCGCCGGGAGACGGCGTTTTCGGTGGCGCCGGTGATGGCGGCGACGAGTTCCTGATTGGAAGAATCCGGCGTGAAGACGCCATTGTTGCGCCCAAGGCGCAGCACGACGATGCGGTCCGCCACGGCGCGCACGTCTTCCATATTATGGCTGATGATGATGACGCCGAGGCCGCGCTCGCGGACGCGCTCGATCAGGTTCAGCACCTCCGCAGTCTGGGCGACGCCGAGAGCTGCGGTCGGCTCGTCCAGCATGATGATCTTCGGATCGAGCAACAGCGAACGCGCAATGGCAACCGTCTGGCGCTGGCCGCCGGAAAGCGAGGCGATCGGCTCGCGCACCGAGGGGATGCGGGCGGCAAGTTCCCGGAGCAACGTCCAGGCTCGCACTTCCATGGCCACCTCATCGAGGCCCCAGGGAGAGATTTCATGGCCGAGGAAAAGATTGGCGACGACGTCGAGGTTTTCGCAGAGCGCGAGATCCTGGAAGACAGTGGCAATGCCGAGTTCCAGCGCCTTGCCGGGGCTGTCGAGCGTGACGTTCTGGCCGCAGAACTCGATCGTTCCGGACGACGGCTGGTGCACGCCCGCCAGGACCTTGATCAGGGTCGACTTGCCGGCACCATTGTCACCGACCAGCGCCACGACCTCGCCGGCCTTCACGTCCAGTTCGATATCGGTCAGCGCCGACACGGCGCCGAAATTTTTGGAAATATTGCTCAACCGGAGGATCGTCTGACCCTTCTCCGGCATATCCTTCAGATCCCTGCTCATGGGGCAGTCCTTCTTGCCATAGGGGCATCCGGCCGCGACGGGCGCGGCCGGAGTTCACTCAACCGCGTTTAGTTGGTAATGCCAAGCTTCTTGCAGCCTTCGGCATATTCACCGGTGCAGATCTGCTCGTGCGTCTGGATCTTCTTGTCGAAGATTTCTGCCTTGATGTTCTCTGCCGTCACGACGGCAGGGATGAACAGCTGAGACGGCGTATTGTAAAGCGTCGTCTTGGCCTCGGGCTTTTCACCCTTGATCATCTGCACCGCAACATTGGCAGCGGCTGCCGCGACGATTTCCGATGGCTTGGAAATCGTGTTGTACTGGTCGCCAGAAATGACCAGCTGAAGCGCTGCAATCGTCGCGTCATTGCCGGTGACCGGGGGAACCGGCTTGACACCGGCGGCCTTGAAGGCCGCAATCGCGCCACCGGCCGTGCCGTCATTGGCGGCGACCACGCCCTTGATGTCGGCGCCAAAGCGGGTGATCTGGCCGGCAGCCCATTCCTGTGCCTTCGGCGGCGCCCATTCCGGCGTGTCATATTCGGCAAGCGTCTTGTACGCCGATTCCTTCAGACCGCGATGGATACCATCCCGGATCAGGCCTGCGGCCGCATCGGTCGGCGAGCCGTTGATTTCGAGCACGCCCGCGCCATCGGCAACGCCGGCAGCCTTCAGGTGTTCGACGAGCGATTTGGCGATGGCATAGCCGATGCCTTCATTGTCGAAGGAGACGTAATAGTCAGCCGGCTTGTCCGGAATCGGGCGGTCATAAGCGATGACCTTGACGTCCTGCGACTGGGCGATCTCGACGAGACCAGCGGCGGCGGCAGAATCGACGGGGTCGAGCACGACGACCTTGGCGCCCTGGGCTATCACCGAGTTGAACTGCTGCTGCTGCAGCGAGGCGTCGGCGTTGGCGTTCTGATAGATGACCGTGCACTTCGGGCACAGCTTTTCCATCTCAGCCTTGAAGCCGGGGAAATCGTGCTGCTCATAACGTGTGGATGCCTGGTCAGGCATCAGGAAAGCGACGGTCGCAGCTTCCTGAGCTGAAGCCGCACCGGCAAGCCCCATGAAAACTGTCACGGATGCCATGAGCAAATTGCGATAATTCATTTTCTCCTCCTTGGTGTGATCGAAAGCCAGGACCAGGCATTGCTGGAAGTCACTGCGGTTTGCCCGCTCGCCGCTCTCGCCGCCATAAAACCGGCGAGCAAAGCGCCCCTGCAAAAGGACAGCCTCTCCGCAGCCCTTAGAAATACCTCCCTGTACCGGCCGATTAACCGGTTTGTATCATCGATTGCGCAAGCTTGCTCAATCGATGAAGCAAGAATTGCCACTTCCGCAGATTGATGTCAAGTTACCGTCAAACGGAGAAGGCATTTTGAATCAGGTGAAGCAGACGAAGAGGACGACGATCTATGATCTGGCGGAGCTTGCCGGCACATCGGCCAGCGCCGTCAGCGCCGTGCTCAATGGCAACTGGAAGAAGCGCAGGATCAGCAGCCAGCTTGCCGAAAAGATCATCCGGATCGCCGAGGAGCAGGGGTATGCGCTGAACATGCAGGCAAGCCTGCTGAGGCGCGAAAAATCCCATATCATCGGCATGATCGTGCCTAAATACGACAACCGCTATTTCGGATCGATCGTCGAGCTCTTCGAGGACATGGCGCGTGCACGCGGCCTTTTTCCGATCATCACCTGTACACGCCGCGACCCGCAGCTGGAGGTCGAGGCGGCACGTACGATGCTCTCCTACCAGGTCGAATGCCTGATCGCGACGGGCGCGACCGATCCCGACCGGATCACTGAAATGTGTGCGGCGGCCGGCGTGCGCAGCTTCAACCTCGACCTTCCAGGCGCGCTTGCCCCTTCGGTCATCTCGGACAATTTCGCCGGCGCGCGGGAACTGACACGCCGGATCCTGAAAAACAGTGAGCAAAGGCTCGGCAGGATGGAGCCGCTGCTCTTCATTGGCGGGCGCGGCAGCGACCACAACACGGCCGAGCGCATCCGCGGCTTTCGCGCTGCGCATGAAGATCTCGGTGTCGCCGTGCACGAGGAGAATATCCTCGCCTGCGGTTATGCCCCTGAAAAGGCCGAAAAAGCGTTGGACGAGCGCGCGCTGCGCGGCAATGCCCTACCCAAAGGCATGTTCGTCAACTCGACGATCTCGCTCGAAGGCGTCATGCGCTGGATCCGCCGCTCAGGCCATCTCGACGACCGCAGCCTTGTGCTCGGCTGTTTCGACTGGGACCCTTTTGTGACTCTGCTCGGCAATGGCATCGAGATGGTGCGCCAGGACGTGCCGGGCATGTTGAACAAGGTTTTCGAGCTCATCGAATCCGGTGCCGACAAGCCTGTTGTCATCCAGGTGCCGCCGCTCATTCCGGAAGCGCAGGAAGCCTAGGCAGCGCTGTCCGCTGCGGGCCAGGCGACGATCCTGTCGGCGAGGTGCTGACAGAAATCCCCAACAATCCGTTGCTTTAAGGTAAGCGTCGACTTTCGCAATACCCTTGTTTTAGGGATGTTGACGCTGGGAAAGTCGCTCTCTATGGGAAGCCGTCGACCCAGTGCGGCGGCAAAAACAGGCGTCCGGTCATACGAGGTGACCGGACGCCTTTTCTGCGGGGAAACAGGCCTATTTCACCGCTTCGGGGGTGAAGCGCGCGTAGAGCGCGTGGCGATTTCCGGGATAGACGAAGCGCACATGCGTTACCGGCCCGGACTTGTTCCAGGTACGTCGTTCGATGACGAGGCAAGCAGTTGCCTCGGGGATGGAAAGCATGGCGCCTTCCTCTTGATCGACACCAACTGCAAATATCTTATGCTCCGCCGCACTCCACGGAACCAGGCTCAGAAGCCACGGGCCCGGGGCCGTTTCCTCGAAATCCTCGTCTGCTGCTTCCGGCACGGTTTGAAGATTGATCAACCGCTTTTCCAGGCAGAATGGCTTCGATCCGGCATAGTGCGTGCAGATGACTTCGATCAGGCTGGAATTTTGCTGGAGGTCCAGCATCTGGCGATCCTGAGACTGCGCCTTTCTGCGCACGCGTTTCGCGACCTTGTACGAATAGGCGAGATTGAGGGATTGAACCTCCGCCTTGATATCGTGGATCTCGAGCACCGCGGCCTGCGCTTGCGGCTGCATGACAAAGCTGCCGGATTTCTTGCGGCGTTCGATAAGACCGGCCTTCACCAGCTGGGTCAGGGCCTTGTTTACCGTCATGCGGGAGCAATCGTATTGCTTGGTCAGCTCCACTTCGAAGGGAATGCGGTAGCCAGGCGGCCATTCGCCCGAAACGATACGGCCCTCGATCTCACTGAGGATACGCTGGTGTAAGGTCGTTTCCTTGGGTTCATTCATCATTACGCTCCGGCTTCCCTCCCGCTGTAGCGCCTGGGAAGCGCGGAGGAAAGGTCGTCATGCTGCCAGGAGCTCGTTCATCGCCGCGATGAAGCGCCGGTCGATCAGGTCCCGACGCAGATGCCGGCCGTCTTCGACCTGCTTGCGGCCGAGCGCCCAGACGGTGTCGACTGCCACATCGCCGGCAAAGATCCACTGATCGAGAACCTGGCTTTCGGAAAGATAGGGAACCGCTCTCGTATCAAGCGATACGATGTCGGCATAGTTGCCTGCAGCAAGACCCGCCGGTGCCTTCAATGCCGCACCACCGCCGGCTAGCGCGTGTTCAAAGAGGGCCTGGCCGGTGGAGCCGCCAGTGGTGGCGATGACATTGCGGGCACGTAGCGCCAGACGCTCGGAATATTCGAGCTGGCGAAGTTCCGCGGCAATGGAAATGAGAATGTTGGAATCGGACCCGATGCCGAAGCGCCCGGCTTCGGACAAGAATAGCGGTGCCGAAAATGTCCCGTCGCCGAGATTGGCTTCGGTAATCGGGCAGAGGCCGGCAATGGCGCCGCTCCTTGCCGTCCGCCGTGTTTCGTCCGCCGTCATATGGGTTGCGTGGATGAGGCACCAGCGCAGATCAACCGGCGCATTGTCGAGCAGCCATTGGACAGGTCTTGCGCCGGACCAGGCGAGGCAATCCTCAACCTCCCTGACCTGCTCGGCGACATGAATATGGATGGGGCCGTCATCGGCGAGCGCAATGGCGACAGATAGTTCGTCCGGGGTGACGGCGCGCAGGCTGTGCGGCGCGACACCGATCTGCGAACCAGGGAGCCTTCCTGTGACCTGTCGGCAACCTTCCATCAGCCGCGCAAAACTCTCGCCGGAATTGATGAAGCGGCGCTGCCCTTCGATGGGCGCCGCACCGCCAAAGCCGGAATGGGCATAGAGAACCGGCAACAACGTCAATCCGATGCCGGTTTCGGCACTCGCCGCACCAATCCTTTCGGCCATTTCGGCGATATTCGTATAGGGGCTGCCATTCTTGTCGTGATGCAGATAGTGGAACTCGCCGACGCGGCAGAAGCCGGCTTCCAGCATTTCCATATAGAGTTTCGCCGCTACAGCTTCGACATGGTCTGGCGTCATCGAGAGCGCAAATTTGTACATGACGGTGCGCCAGCTCCAGAAACTGTCATTGGCCGGGCCGCGCACTTCCGCAAGCCCCGCCATCGCCCGCTGAAAGGCATGGCTGTGGAGGTTCGGCATTGCCGGCAGCAGGACAGCATGACGCTCGTCATCGGCGTCAGGCGCAACATCCATTTCGATTGCGGCAATGCGTCCGTCCGCAAGCGTCAGGCGCACATTCTTGCGCCAGCCTTCGGCCAACAAGGCAGCCGCCGCATGAAGTTTCGTCATGATCGCTCTCCCGTTTCGCAATTGACCGCTTCGCTTGCCTTTATGCGAAAGGCCATAAATTTCTACTTGTCACCCTTTTTATTATGTATATACATATTCAGCCATAAGGAAAGGCGTAAAGCTGATGAGTGGGAACAAATTTTCCGGATCGGGCCGCAATTCCAGCGCTCGCTCGTTATGGCGCAATGCGCGCCTTGCGACGCTGCGGGAGGATCTGCCGGGCCTTGGCATTATCGAAAAAGGCGCCGTCGTCTGTGAAGGCGGGCGCATCCTCTACGCAGGGCCGGAAGCCGAACTGCCGTCCTGGCTGATCGAGGCGGCCGACATTACCGATCTCGAAGGCCGCTGGGTCACGCCCGGCCTCGTCGACTGCCATACCCACATCGTCTATGGCGGCAACCGTGCGCGGGAATTCGAGATGCGGCTCGAAGGCGCGACCTATGAAGAGATCGCGCGCGCCGGCGGCGGCATCGTCTCCTCGGTGAAGGCAACCAATGCGCTGTCCGTCGAAGGCCTCGTCGAGGCCGCCCTGCCGCGGCTCGACACGCTGATCTCGGAAGGCGTGACCACCATCGAGGTCAAGTCCGGCTACGGGCTCAATATCGAGGCGGAACTGAAGATGCTGCGCGCCGCGCGCGCACTTGCAGACCATCGGCCGGTAAGGGTCATCACCTCCTATCTCGGCGCCCATGCAACACCCGTCGAATACAAGGGACGGAACCAGGATTACATTTCCGATGTCGTCCTGCCGGGCCTGGAGCGGGCACGTGCCGAAGGCCTCGTCGACGCCGTCGACGGTTTTTGCGAAGGCATCGCCTTCTCAGTCGACGAGATCGCGCGGGTCTTCGACAAGGCCCGTTCGCTCGGTATTCCCGTCAAGCTCCATGCCGAACAGCTCTCCAATCTCGGCGGCGCGAAACTCGCAGCCTCCTATGGTGCGCTTTCGGCCGATCATCTGGAATATCTGGATGAAGATGGGGCGCGGGCAATGGCGGCGGCCGGCACGGTTGCGGTTCTGCTCCCGGGTGCCTTCTACGCCATCAACGAGAAGCAGAAGCCGCCGGTTCAGGCCTTGAGGCAGGCCGGCGTGCACATCGCCATCGCCACGGACAGCAATCCCGGCACCTCACCTCTAACATCGCTGCTGCTCACCATGAACATGTCGGCGACGCTGTTCAGGCTGACGGTGGAGGAATGCATCGCCGGCGCAACCCGCGAGGGCGCCCGGGCACTCGGCCTGCTTAGCGAGACCGGCACGATCGAGGCCGGCAAGTCTGCTGATCTGGCGATCTGGGATATCGAAAGCCCCGCCGAGCTCGTCTACCGCATCGGCTTCAACCCACTTCACGCACATATTTTCAAGGGCCAGAGGATCGACCGATGACCATTACCCTCCATCCGGGCTCCGTCTCGCTGCAGGATCTCGCAACGATTTACTGGACCTGCGTCCCGGCAAAGCTTGACCCATCCTTCGACGTCGGCATCATCAAGGCGGCGAACCGCATCGCCGAGATCGCCGCCGGCAATGCGCCGGTCTACGGTATCAATACCGGCTTCGGCAAGCTCGCCTCGATCAAGATCGACAGCGCCGATGTGGCGACCCTGCAGCGCAACCTCATCCTGTCGCATTGCTGCGGTGTCGGTGAGCCACTGCCGGAAAATGTCGTGCGCCTGATCATGGCGCTGAAACTCGTTTCGCTCGGCCGCGGCGCTTCCGGCGTGCGGCTGGAACTGGTGCGCCTGATCGAAGCGATGATGGCTCGCGGCGTCATCCCTGTCATTCCGGAAAAGGGCTCGGTTGGCGCTTCCGGCGACCTTGCGCCGCTTGCCCATATGACGGCCGTGATGATGGGCCATGGCGAGGCGTTCTTCGGGGGCGAGAGGCTGCATGGCGCAACCGCGCTGCTCAAGGCCGGGCTGCATCCCATCGTGCTCGCCGCCAAGGAAGGCCTGGCGCTCATCAATGGCACGCAAACCTCGACGGCGCTCGCGCTCGCCGGTCTCTTCCGCGCCCACCGGGCGGCGCAATCGGCGCTAATTACCGGCGCCATGTCGACGGATGCCGCCATGGGTTCGTCCGCACCGTTCCATCCCGATATCCATACGCTGCGCGGCCATCGCGGCCAGATCGATACGGCTGCAGCACTTCGCGCTCTGCTTGAAAGCTCGCCGATCCGCCAGAGCCATATCGAAGGCGACGAGCGCGTGCAGGATCCCTACTGCATTCGCTGCCAGCCGCAGGTCGATGGCGCCTGCCTGGACCTCCTGCGCTCGGTTGCACGCACGCTGGAAATCGAGGCTAACGCAGTGACGGACAATCCGCTGGTGCTCTCGGATAATTCGGTCGTCTCCGGCGGCAATTTCCACGCCGAGCCCGTTGCCTTCGCCGCCGACCAGATCGCCCTTGCCGTCTGCGAGATCGGGGCGATCGCCCAGCGCCGCATCGCGCTGCTCGTCGATCCCGCGCTTTCGTACGGATTGCCGGCCTTCCTTGCCAAGAAGCCAGGGCTCAATTCCGGCCTGATGATCGCCGAAGTCACGTCCGCGGCGCTGATGAGCGAAAACAAGCAGATGTCGCATCCTGCCTCGGTCGATTCGACGCCGACCTCGGCTAATCAGGAAGACCACGTCTCCATGGCCTGCCACGGCGCACGCCGGCTTCTGCCGATGACGGACAATCTCTTTGCGATCATCGGCATCGAAGCGTTGACCGCAGCGCAAGGCGTCGAGCTTCGCGCGCCGCTTGCGACCAGCCCCGAACTGACGAAAGCAATCGCCGCGATCCGTAACGTCGTGCCCTCGCTCGAGGAGGATCGCTACATGGCAAATGACCTGAAGGCGGCCAGCATTCTCGTTGGCGGCGGCGCTCTCAACGCATCTGTTTCAAGCGGCATCCTGCCGGCTCTGGAGGTCTGACATGGCTGTTTTCGAGGTCAAGCAAGGCACGTCCCCCGTCATCCTCGGCTTTCCGCACACGGGCACCGATGTTCCCGCCGATATCTGGGAGCGCCTCAACGATACCGGCCGGCTGCTTGCCGATACCGACTGGCACATCCACCATCTCTATGACGGCCTGCTCGACAACCCGACCGTCGTGCGCGCCACCTTCCACCGCTATGTGCTGGACGCCAACCGCGATCCCGCCGGCACGAGCCTCTATCCCGGCCAGAACACGACCGGACTGATCCCCGAGACGGATTTCGACGGCAAGCCGATCTGGAAGACCGGGGCAGAACCAACCGAAGCCGATATCGCCGAACGACTGCGCACATACCATGCGCCCTACCATGCCGCCCTTGCGGCCGAGGTCGAGCGGGTGAAAGCCATTCACGGTGTCGTCGTGCTCTACGACTGCCATTCCATCCGCTCGCACATTCCCTTCCTCTTCGACGGGAAGCTGCCGGATTTCAATATCGGCACGGATATGGGCAAGACCTGCGATCCGGCAATCGAACAGGCGACCGTCGCCATTGCCGCGGCTGCGACGGGTTATGACAGCATTCTGAACGGCCGCTTCAAGGGTGGCTGGACGACCCGCCATTACGGCAGGCCGGAAACCGGCGTCCACGCCATCCAGATGGAGCTTGCCCAATCAACGCATCTGACAACCGAAGCATCGCCCTTCGTCTATGACGACGCCAAGGCTGACAAGCTGCGCATCCATCTCAAATCCATCCTGACGCGGATCGAAGAGATCGCGCTCGGTCTGAAACGCTAAAACAAGGGAACATCATCATGACCGTAAACCCGCGCCACAATATCCGCGACGTCCGCGCCCCACGCGGCGATCAGCTCAACGCCAAGAGCTGGATGACCGAAGCGCCGCTGCGCATGCTCATGAACAATCTCGACCCCGACGTCGCCGAAAACCCGCATGAGCTCGTCGTCTACGGCGGCATCGGCCGCGCCGCCCGCACCTGGGACGATTTCGACCGGATCACGGCAACGCTGAAGACGCTGAACGAAGACGAGACACTGCTCGTTCAGTCCGGCAAGCCGGTGGGCGTTTTCCGCACCCACAAGGATGCGCCGCGCGTCCTGATCGCCAATTCCAATCTCGTGCCGCACTGGGCGACCTGGGATCATTTCAACGAGCTCGACAAGAAAGGCCTTGCCATGTACGGCCAGATGACGGCCGGCTCGTGGATCTATATCGGCACGCAGGGCATCGTGCAGGGCACCTACGAAACCTTCGTCGAAGCCGGCCGCCAGCATTACGATGGCAACCTTAAGGGCAAGTGGATCCTGACCGGTGGCCTTGGCGGCATGGGCGGCGCCCAGCCTCTGGCAGCCGTCATGGCCGGTGCCTGCTGCCTTGCCGTCGAATGCGACGAGACCCGCATCGATTTCCGCCTGCGCACCCGCTATGTCGACGAAAAGGCCCATACGCTGGACGAGGCGCTGGAAAAGATCGAGCGCTGGACCAAGGCTGGTGAAGCCAAGTCGGTCGGCCTTGTCGGCAATGCCGCGGAAATCTTTCCGGAATTGGTGCGTCGCATGAAGGCCGGCGGCCCGCGCCCCGATATCGTCACCGACCAGACCTCGGCGCATGACCCGCGCAACGGCTACCTGCCGGTTGGCTGGACCGTTGCCGAAGCCAAGGCCAAGCGCGAGAGCGATCCGAAGGCGGTCGAAGCTGCAGCCCGCGCCTCGATGAAGGCCCATGTCGAGGCCATGGTCGCCTTCTGGGACGCTGGCGTTCCCACGCTCGACTACGGCAACAACATTCGCCAGGTCGCCAAGGACGAGGGTCTCGAAAACGCCTTCGCCTTCCCGGGCTTCGTGCCGGCCTATATCCGCCCGCTCTTCTGCCGCGGCATCGGCCCGTTCCGCTGGGCGGCCCTCTCGGGTGATCCCGAAGATATCTACAAGACCGATGCCAAGGTGAAGGAACTGCTGCCCGACAACAAGCACCTGCACAACTGGCTCGACATGGCCAGGGAGCGCATCGCCTTCCAGGGCCTGCCGGCACGCATCTGCTGGGTCGGCCTCGGCGACCGTCATCGCCTCGGCCTCGCCTTCAACGAGATGGTCAGGAACGGCGAGCTGAAGGCCCCTGTCGTCATCGGCCGCGACCACCTCGATTCCGGTTCCGTCGCCTCGCCGAACCGCGAAACAGAAGCGATGAAGGACGGCTCGGATGCCGTCTCCGACTGGCCGCTTCTGAACGCGCTGCTCAACACCGCGTCGGGCGCCACCTGGGTATCGCTGCATCACGGCGGCGGCGTCGGCATGGGCTTCTCGCAGCATTCCGGCATGGTCATTTGCGCTGACGGTACTGACGATGCGGCGCGCCGCCTCGGAAATGTTCTCTGGAACGATCCGGCGACCGGTGTCATGCGCCATGCGGATGCCGGCTACGACATCGCAATCGACTGCGCCAAGGAAAAGGGCCTGCGCCTGCCCGGCATCCTCGGGAACTGAGCCATGAAGATCCTGCGCTCTGCCGATCACAAGCGCATGCCGTGGAAGAACGGCGGCGGCGAAACGGTGGAAATCGCCATTTCGCCCCAGGGCGCAGGACTTGCCGATTTCGATTGGCGGGTCAGCATGGCGACGGTCGCCTCCGACGGCCCTTTCTCAATCTTTCCCGGGATCGACCGCACGCTGTCGATCCTGGAAGGTAATGGCATGCGGCTCCTGATCGAGGGGCGCGATCCGGTGGTCCTGACACGGGAAAGCGATCCGCTTGCCTTTGCTGCAGATATTGCGGTCTCGGCAACGCTGCCTGATGGAGCGATCACCGACCTGAATGTCATGACCCGACGCAGCACGTTCCGGCACGCTGTTGCGCGGATCGAGATCGATGGTGAGAAACGGGAGGAGTTTACGCGAGGGAGCTTCATGCTCTTCTGCGCCAGCGGAACCGTGACTGTTGGCGCAGGTCCGGAGAGGATCGAGCTTGGCGCCGGTGATGCGTTGTTATTCGAGGAAGGCAGAAGCGATGGGCTCAGCCTCGACGGCCGGGCGCTTTGCTACGCCATTTCAATCGGCCGGGCGGAAAAGCAATGACACCTTCCGGCAACAGGGCCCTTTCGCGACAGGTACCATATACAACTGGATCACTCCTCGAACATTTTGCCGCTACGCGTTTCCAGCCTGTAGCGATGTCCGGGATAGACGAGACGCGCGGTCGAAACCACCTGACGGGCCGACCAGGTGCGACGGCGAATGGCGAGGCACGGTTCGCTCTGCAGGATTGTCAGCAGCTTGCATTCCCAGGCGCGCGGTATCACAGCCTCGACGATATGCTCCGATGCACTGAGCGGCGCCGCCGTGGTCAGATAGGCATTGGGCGTCAGGGTCGAAAAGTCCTGCGCCAGATAGTCGGGCGCCGCTCCAGGATTGACGAAGCGGTCCTCGATCTGCACGGGCACGCCGTTCTCGCTGTGGACGATCAGCGAGTGAAAAGCCGGCGCGCCGATATCGAGTTCGAGCGCGTCGGCAACCTCCGGAGAAGCCGTCTCTTCGGCCAAAACGATGACTGTCGCCTCGTGTGTGTGGCCACGCTCAGCGATCTCGTCGGCGATATTGCGCACCTCGAAGAGCGCCGAATAGCCCTTGCGTTCCGCAACGAAGGAGCCGACGCCCTGGATGCGGAGGAGTTCGCCTTCGTTCGCCAGTTCCCGGAGCGCCCGGTTGGCGGTCATCTTGCTGACGCCGAGCTCCACCACCAGCTCGTTTTCGGAGGGAACCCGGTGGCGTGGCGGCCATTCGCCGCTGCGGATCCGGTCGAGAATGACCTGCTTGACGCCGGCATAAAGCGGGCCACCGTCATTTTCCGCCAGTTCACGCTTCATCTCGTTGGAACGCTTCATTGCCTATTCCCTTTGCACCGGTGGAATCTGCCTTCTAAATCGACTTTCCACTTGCATAACACAAAATATCTCATATGGTACCCTATACAACCTGCTGATCAAAAAATAGCAGGCAAGCCGGCGAAGATCGGCATTCATACCGCAAGGTCTGTCCAATCTCAGAGGAGATCACATCAATGAAGTTCAGCACGATTCTTCTTTCCTGCGCGATGACGGCAGCGGCCTTAGCGGCGCCTGCCTCTGCCAAGGACTGGACGAAGGCGACCATCACGCTCGAAGGCGCCTACGCTCCCTGGAACCTCACCAATGCCGACGGCACGCTCGGCGGCTTCGAACCGGAACTCGCCAAGGTTCTGTGCGAACGCGCCAAGATCGAGTGCACACTGGTAGCTTCCGACTGGGATGGCATGATCCCTGCGCTGAATGCCGGCAAGTTCGATGTCATCATGGACGCACTGTCGATTACCGAAGAGCGCAAGCAGGTCATCGATTTCACCGTTCCCTATGCAGCAACGCCAGCAGCCTTCGCGACCGCCAAGGATAGCCCGCTTGCGAATGCTGCCGGCACCGGCGCAATTATCAAGATGACACCTGGCCAGACCGGCGTGAAGGAAATCGACGCGCTCAAGGAAGTCTTCAAGGGCAAGACGATCGGTATTCAGGCTGCGACCGTCTATGCCAAGTTCGTCTATGACAATTTCGGCAGCATCGCCGAGATCCGCGAATACAAAACGGGCGCCGACCGCGACCTCGACCTGCAGAACGGCCGTATCGACCTTGGTTTCGACGACGCCGTCTATTTCGCTAATGCCTTTGCTTCCGCCAACGACACGCTCGCCTTCACCGGCCCTGAAATCGTAGGCTCGATCTGGGGCGAAGGCGAAGGCCTCGGCATCCGCAAGGCCGATACTGACCTGCGCGACAAGTTGAGCGAAGCGATCAAGTCCGCACTCGCCGATGGCACAGTCAAGAACCTCTCGATGAAATGGTTCAAGGTCGACGTCAGCCCGCAGAACTAAGCTTTCGACGCAAAGCCGCGTTCCGTGGTCTCCGCTTTCTGATCGGGGACCACGTGCTATTCTGACCGCCCGTCATTTTGACGACGACAGCGCTGGGGAAGGCCCATGGCGACACTCGAACTCATCGGATTCGGTTCAACCGGGTGGGGAGCGTTTTTGCTTCTCGGCCTGTTGCTGACATTAAGTGTCACCGCCACGGCGCTGGCCATCGGCGCCGTGCTCGGCGCGATCATCGCCGGGGCGAAGCTCTCCGGAAACTTCATCCTCGTCGCGATCGGCCATATCTACACAACCGTCTTCCGCGGTGTGCCTGAATTGCTAATCATCTACCTGATCTATTTCGGCGGCTCTACGGCGATCACCGCCATCGGCCAGTCCATGGGCTATGAGGGCTTCCTCGGCCTGCCGTCCTTTGCTGCCGGTGCGCTTGCCGTCGGCATCATCTCCGGCGCCTACCAGGCGGAAGTCTATCGCGGCGCCTATCTTGCCATTTCCAAGGGCGAGCTCGAGGCTGCCTCGGCAATCGGCATGCATCGCGGGTTACGCTTCCGCCGCATCGTCATTCCACAAGTCCTACGCTTTGCCATTCCCGGCCTTGGCAATGTCTGGCAGCTCAGCCTGAAGGATTCCGCGCTGATTTCCGTCACCGGCCTTGCCGAGCTGATGCGTTCGAGCCAGGTCGCGGCCGGTTCGACCCGACAATATTTCCTGTTCTACATTGTCGGCGGCGCTCTCTACCTGATCCTCACCAGCCTGTCGGACCGCGTCTTTAACGGCGCCGAGCGCAAGGCCAATCGCAGCATGCCGGCTTCGGCCATGGGCCAGGCTTAGGGAGGACCAAATGGATATCGCCTTCCTTTCCAGCACTATGGTCACGCTGCTCAAGGCTGTGCCGACGACGCTGATCCTGTTCTTCCTGTCGATCTTCTTCGGCGGGCTGCTCGCGCTCGTCATCGTTTCCATGCGTGTCAGCGGCAATCCGATCCTGTCAGGCTTCGCCAAGGGCTATATTTTCGTCTTCCGCGGCTCGCCGCTGTTGATCCAGATGTTCCTGGTCTTCTACGGTCTCGGCCAGTTCGGCGTCATCCGCTACTCCTTCCTCTGGCCCTTTCTGCGTGAGCCAATGGTCTGCGCGGTGCTGTCGCTCGCACTCTGCACCGCCGGCTATTCCGCCGAGATCTTCCGTGGCGGCATCCGCGCCGTCTCGCCGAAGGAAATCGAGGCGGCCCGCGCCATCGGCATGTCCGGCTTCCTGATGGTGCGCCGCATCCTGGCGCCGATCGCCTTCCGACATGCGCTGCCGGCCTATTCGACCGAAATCGTCCTGATGATGAAATCGACTGCACTTGCCAGCCTGGTGACGGTCTGGGAAGTGACGGGCGTGGCGCAGCGGCTGATCTCGCAGACCTACCGGACGATGGAAGTGTTCCTCTGCGCGGCCATCATCTACCTTGTTTTGAATTTCATCATCCTGCAGGCCATGGCCCTGCTGGAATATTGGCTTTCCCGTCATCGCCGCGCCATTCCGCCGGCCTTGAAGGCTTGAACCCGACTGAACGTGATTGGAGCTTCCATGCCCGGCGTAACCCGACTTTCGGTCCGCAATATCAGAAAGAGCTTCGGCACCCATGAGGTGCTGCGCGGCATATCGCTCGACGCTCAGGACGGTGACGTGATTTCGTTGCTCGGCGCCTCCGGCTCCGGCAAATCCACCTTCCTGCGCTGCATCAACCTGCTGGAGATCGCATCCGATGGTGAGATCTGGGTCGACGGCGAACATATCGAGATGATCCACAAGAACGGCAAGACGAAGCCGGCGAGCCAGAAGCAGGTCGATCACATCCGCTCCGAACTCGGTATGGTCTTCCAGTCCTTCAATCTGTGGTCCCACATGACCATCCTGCAGAATGTCATCGAAGGGCCGGTCCATGTCTTGAAGCGGCCGCGGGCCGAATGCATTGCCGAAGCCGAAGCGCTGCTCGAAAAGGTCGGAATTGCCGACAAGCGCCATGCCTACCCTGCACATCTTTCCGGCGGCCAGCAGCAGCGTGCAGCAATTGCCCGCTCGCTCGCCATGAAGCCGAAGGTGATGCTTTTCGACGAACCGACATCGGCGCTCGATCCGGAACTGGTGGGTGAAGTCCTGCGCGTCATGCGCGCGCTTGCTGAAGAGGGCATGACCATGCTCGTCGTCACCCACGAAATGAGCTTTGCCCGCAATGTGTCGAACCGCGTGGTCTTCATGCGCGAAGGGCTGGTCGAAAGCAGCGGCACGCCGGACGAAATGTTCGGCGGCGGCGCATCACCGGCCTTCCGCCAGTTCATCGGCCATTTCGGAAACGGCCAATGATCATCACCATCGATAAAGCCGCCGGCTGGCGCGACATCGCACGCGTGGCCGAGGGGGAGACGCTTGCCCTATCGCAAGCGGCCTGGGATCGTGTCGCGCATGCGAGCCGCATCGTCGAGCGCATCGTCGAGAGCGGCGTCAGGGCCTATGGCATCAATACCGGTGTTGGCGCGCTTTCGGACACCGTGGTTGACCGGGCCTCACAGAGCCGGCTGTCACGCAATATCATTCTCAGCCATGCTGTTGGCGTCGGAGAATTGCTGGCGCCGCGCGAGGTGCGCGCCATCATCGCCGCACAGATTGCCAATTTTGCCCACGGGCATTCCGGCGTGCGCCCCGAAATCGTCCGCCATCTCGCCGCTTTTCTCGAAAAAGGCTGCATTCCCGACGTTCCCTCCAAGGGTTCGGCGGGCTACCTCACCCATAATGCCCACAACGCGCTGGTGCTGATCGGCGAAGGCAGCGCCCGCATCAAGGGAAGCCCTATGAGCGGCCGCGATGCGCTTGCCGCCATCGGCCTCGAGCCGTTGGTGCTCGGCGCCAAGGAGGGCCTGAGCCTCGTCAACGGCACGGCCTGTGCGACCGGTCTCGCAAGCGTTGCGCTCGCACGTGCCGAGCGGCTGCTCGACTGGGCCGATGCGATCGCAGCACTGACGCTTGAAGCGGCCGGCTGCCAGGTGGCGGCCTTCGATGCAACTGTTCTCGCCCTGCGCCCCTCCAGGGGCATCGCCGGTGTCGGCGCTTCGCTGCGCGCCCGACTTGCCGGCAGCGGGCTGATATCAGCTGCGACAGGCAAACGAACGCAGGACGCCCTCAGCCTGCGTTCGATCCCGCATGCCCATGGCGCTGCGCGCGATGTCTTTGATGCCTCGGCCCTCGTTGTCGATGAGGAACTTGCCTCCGTCACCGACAATCCCGCCATATCGGGCACGCCCGAAAAGCCGATCGTATCCTCCGAGGCACATGCCGTAGCCCCTGCCCTCGCACTGGCTGCCGATGGGCTTGCTACGGCATTCGCACAGATTTCCATGATGAGCGAGCGGCGCATGGACCGCCTCGTCAATCCGTTGGTGAGCGGCCTGCCGCCCTTCCTCGCAAGCGATGCCGGCAGCAATTCCGGCTTCATGATCGCGCAATATACGGCAGCAGCCCTTGCCAACGAGAACCGGCGGCTCGCCGCACCGGCTTCCACTGATGGCGGCGTCACATCGGGCCTCCAGGAGGATTTCCTGGCGCATCCGACGGCCGCCGCCAATAAGCTTCTCGCACTGATCGACAATGCCGAATACATTCTGGCGATCGAATTGATGGCGGCTGCACAGGCGCACGAATTCCTTGTCGGCACCGCATCGAGGGCAGCGGGAACGGATGCAATCTATAAAGCGGTGCGCGCCATCGTCCCTGCCTATGCTGATGATCGGCCTCTTTCGCGTGACATCGAGGCCCTGCGCGGGTTTCTGCGCGAGGCCGCTGCACCGGCAATTCCCTGAGGAGACTTCATGAACGCCAGCTTCGACGTCGCCGTTATCGGCCTCGGCGCCATGGGGAGTGCTGCGCTCGCCTTTCTTGCGGATCGCGGTGTCAAGGCGATTGGTTTTGACGCGTATTTCCCCGCCCATGCGTTGAGTTCGTCGCATGGTGACAGCCGCCTTATCCGGCTCGGTTATTTCGAAGATCCTTCCTATGTGCCGCTGCTCAAACGCGCCTATCAGAACTGGCGATCGCTGGAAGCGCGGCTGCGCACCGATATCCTGACGATCACGGGCGTGCTGCAGATCGGCGCCCCCGACGGCAAGGTCGTCGGCGGTACGCGTGCCTCCTGCGAGCTGCACGGGCTTGCCCATGAGGCGCTGGACAAGGCGGAAATGGCGCGGCGCTTTCCAGCCTTCCAGCTCGATGACCACGAGATCGGCCTGCTTGATCCGCAGGGCGGCCATCTTCGCCCCGAAGCCGCAGTCATGGGCTATCTGAAGCTCGCCGCAGAGGGTGGCGCGGTTCTGCACTTCGGTGAGAAGATCACGGCAATCGAGCCCGATGACGCCGGCGTGACAATCATCTCCGAGACCGGACAGTATCGGGCAAGAAAGATCGTGGTGGCGACCGGCTCGTGGATTGCCGAACTCGTGCCGCAGCTCAGGCGGGCAGCCGTACCGATCCGTCAGGTGGTCGCCTGGTATCAGCCGCAGGATGGTTTTGCCACTCAGCCGCAGAGGATGCCCTGCTTCCTGCGGGATGAAGGTGCGGAGGGCTCCTATTTCGGTTTCCCGGCCATCGGGGTTGACGGCGTGAAGATCGGCAAACACGCACATTTCCGCGAACCTATCGATCCCGACCAGCCGAACCCGCCCGTCAATGACGCCGACAGGGCCCTGCTTGACGGATTTATCAGAAAGCGTGTTCCGGGCGCAGCCGGCCTTCGCGTGAAGGCAACGACCTGCCGTTATACGATGCTGCCGAGCGAGGATTTTCTTCTCGACCACATGCCCGGCGAAAAGAACGTTGTCGTTGCCTCGCCCTGCTCCGGCCACGGCTTCAAGTTCACAAGCGTCATCGGCGAAATCCTCGCGGGCCTTGCCATTGATGGGCAGACCGACCTCCCCATCAACGCCTTTTCCTTTGCAAAGATCTGAACACAAGCTCCTGCGACCCTCGGAAGCTGGTGATGATCACGTCAGTTCGGGACAGCGTGTATACGCGGCCTGTCGGCAATTTCCCGCTTCTCGCGGATGAGGTTGACGAATGCGCGCTCATCCAGGTTCTCGGCATCAAGCCCTTCCCAGTCGAGTGCCGTCTGCATGAGCGCCATGTCCATCAGCCGCACGAGATCCATGAGCTCCAACGATGAGGCGCTCTTTCTCGCCGCAGAAATGAGACGGAAAAGTCGCAGAAATCCCACCGGACCATTGCTGTCATTCATATCAGAAATTCCATCGGCCATCGCCTTGATTTGCCTCCGAGCCTGGCGAAAGTTTCGCGATCGAGCAGGTCCGCCTGCATCGATCTCGAAACGGAATGTTGAATCGGATCTT
This sequence comes from Rhizobium sp. BK379, assembly GCF_014193955.1. Lineage (NCBI taxonomy): Bacteria > Pseudomonadati > Pseudomonadota > Alphaproteobacteria > Hyphomicrobiales > Rhizobiaceae > Rhizobium > Rhizobium sp. BK379. Next base: position 65,669 of record NZ_JACIAD010000010.1, on the reverse strand, counting down.
GCCCGCTACGAAAACGCTAACACACCCTATGAGTTGCGTAAACGAAATGCTTTATGCGATTGTGGATAGATAAACGATAGCATTTCCCGATCTCCGAAGTATATCTACACACCCTATAAGTAGCGTCCCGAAAGTTGCGACTAGAATTAGCGATCGCGACCACTAAACGGCGACCGGCGCACCGATAAGCTGCGATTCTTCAACAATTGCCCGTAATCCCAGATTAAGTATATTGTTGCGCCTCCACTAATACGCGAGACGGTCGTGAACAAACCCTTCCCTCCTCTTCCATTCGGCAGCGAACGTGCCGATCTGGATAAATCGCCACTCGAAATCAGGGGTCTGCTTTCGCAGCCAATCTGGCGCGAGCTCAGAACCTTTCTCGCCGTCGCCAAAAGCCCTTCCTTTGCCCAGGCAGCTGAGCTGCTCGGCACGAGTGCGCCGACGGTCAGTCGCGACGTGAAGCGCTTGCAGGACCAGATTGGTTCGCAGCTCGTCATCTCGACCTTTTCCGGCGTCACGCTGACGGAAACCGGGCGCAAACTCGCCATCCAGGTTGCAGAGCTTGATTTCCAGCTGTTTGCCCTTTCCAACGATCTGAAGGACGAGATGGACGCTGTTACCGGACGGGTTGCCGTCAGCGTAACATCCGGCCTCGCCGTCGCCATCGTCGGTCCCGCCGTGCCCCGTCTGAACGACAACTATCCCCGGCTCAACCTTGACATCCGGGAGCAGGTGTCGCTCGTCAACTTCGAGAAGAACCAGGCCGATCTGATGATCTCGCTCTCGCCGATTTCGCGGGCGGATGTCGATTGCGTCGAGATTGGCACTCTTCATCTCGTTCCGATTGCCAGCCGTGATTATCTGAAGAAATCCGGGGTTCCGCAGCGCCAGTTCGTTTCCCAGCATGTCTACGTGCAGTGCAACTATTATGCTTCCGAACGCGAGATCTGGGATGGCTGGCGCCGCCTTGTCGAAGCCGGCCACCAGACTCACAATTGCGAAAACTCGCTCGCCTATTTTGCTCTTGTCCGTAACGGCGCCGGCGTGGGGTTGCTCGGCAATTACGTGCTTGCAGATCCTGAACTCGTGCCGCTTGATCTCGGCGTGCATGTCGCCCTGCCCATCTATCTGATCTCGGTTGCCAATAGACGGCAATCGAGGCCGGTGGCCGCTGTCTATGACTGGATTGTCGATATCTTCAGGAGCAATCCGTCGTTCAGTACCGGCCTGACCTTCCCGTCCGGGCAGCATGAGCAGGAAGAAAGCCTGCGCAAGATGCTCGAAACTATCGCCCCTCCGCCGCCTTCACAATTTGGCTGAGCTCTTCCGAAATCGAAAGATAGGCATTCGCGACGTCCTCGAGGAAGCCGGCCAGCTCAATCGGCTGTACGGTCGGATCATTGACGAGACGACGCACCATTTCGGTGTGGAGTTTCGTGCGCGTCAGGATTTCTTCCTGTAGCGCAGCCGTTGCGGACCTGTCGCCCGCATTGCCAAAACCTGCCATTGTCATGCTGTCTCAAACGAACTTGGGGCGTCCCATTGACCTTCGACGCGCAACAGCAGGGCGCTGCTGCTTTCCATGGTAATCGGATCAGATGATGCAGGGATCGTGCCGACAACGGTCAGATAGGGCTCCGGATGGCCGGCGATTTCCACCGGCGGGCTGTCGACGATCTCCAGGTCGAAGAGGATGGTCCATAACCGCGCAAGACGCTGCTCCGCCTGGGTCAGAACCTTCGTATAGCCCTTGCGCGCCACATGATCGAAGGTCATCTGAATGCAACGCTTAACCGTAAAAGGGTGTCGGTACTTCTCGCGGAAGCAGGTTCGTTCATACTTGGCAAAATCAGCGAACCAGCGGATGCGAAGCGAACCAACCGGCTCTTCGCCATCATAAAAGACGAAATGCGTGGCCTGATGATCGTTGCCATCGAAGATGAAGGAGGGCGAGATACCGTGCTCATGGACAAAGCAGATGCTTCTCAAGATCATCGCATCCCGAACGTGATCCGGGGTCGTTGCGACTTGGCATCGAAGATTAGGATATTTGTTCACCATCGGTCCGCCTCTTTGTCTGTACAACCCACTTCAACCGCAGAACGCGTGCTGCGCGAAGGACGAAGATTTCAGGGGGGATTTCAAATATGACGGACCCTGCCAGTCCGATGGCAACCATTATCGCGCTTTGTGCGGAAGGGGCACGCCGGTTTGGCGACGACCCGCGGGCCATTGCGAGCTTCGTCGAAAATGAGATTGCGCGGCTTTCCGAAACAGAACAACGGCAACTCAAAGAACAACTGACGCTTTTGACAGATGGAGGTGGACCTCAAAAGCCGATCATGTAAAGAGAGCCCGAAAAACCTGCAGTCGACGGAAGTATTCTCAAGGACAGGTATGAAAGATCAGGAACTGAATTTGGCGATCGGCCAAAGATTACGCTCGGTGCGCGCCGCTCGCGGCGTCACGCAGAGCGAACTCGCCGCGCATATCGGCGTCGCGTTTCAGCAGATCCAGAAATACGAGAACGGTACAAACCGACTGTCTGTCGCGGTCATGTTGCGGCTATGCGACTTCATGAAGGTGGATGCCGGCTGGTTCGTCAACGGCGTCGAAACGGAGGCGGGTGCTGGCGTCGAGGACGAGGCAGCCCATCTCGTGGAAGAAATCGGACGGATCTCCGATGTGAAGATCCGACGCAATCTGACGATGCTGGTCCACTCCCTGGCCGCCAGCGATGTGGCAAACTGACCGGCATCAAGCGGCCTGACCAAGGTCAATTCATTTGCCGGCGGTGCGACGCCCACCTGATGGGGCGACGCCCGTTTTGGCCTCGCAGGAAGCTGCGAGGCCTCCGGCACTCCCGGCAGGCTCAGGCGGCGTTCGGATAACGTGCGGCGTACCAGCTCTTGAACAGGCGATACTGGTTTTCGAGATGACGGCGCTGCGAGTTGCTCAGCTTGTCGGTCTCGTTGAAGTGCAGCGTGTATTCCTTCTCGCCATTCAGCACCATCAGATACTTGTAGTGCAGCACGAGATCCGGACCTTCGTCATAGGTCGACAGAACCGTCAGCGCCTCTTCGAGCTCGCGGGCGGCGCTGCGAGCCACTGCGTCACCCTTGGCGGCCTTCTCGCAAAGCGAAACGAGGTGCAGGACTTCCTTCGGCAGCGCGTTGCCGATGCCGGTGATGGCGCCGCCTGCGCCGCAATTGACGAAACCATGATAGACGCCGGTATCGACACCGACCATCAGCGTCAGCGCATCATCGCCCGACGTGATGTTTTCGGCCGCATATGTCATGTCGCTTTTGCCGCCGAACTCCTTGAAACCGACGAGGTTCGAGAAGCGCGAGCGCAGATCGAAAAACAGATCGGCGCGCGTTGCAAAGCCGTAATAGGGGCTATTGTAGATGACTGCCGGAAGGCCCTTCGCAGCCTCAAGGATCGCCGAAAAATGATCCCGCTGGGCCGAAACGGACGAGCCACGCGACAGGACGCGCGGAATGACCATCAGTCCCTTGGCACCGACCGCCGCGGCATGGGCGGCATGGGCTGCGGCAGACTTGGTATTGACGGCACCGGTGCCGACAATGACGGGAACGCCCGCCTCGACGAGGCGCTTGACGCCCTCCTGGCGTTGTTCGTCCGTCAGCAGCGGCCAGTCGCCCATCGAGCCGCAATAGACGACGGCAGACATGCCGAGGTCGATCAATTCCTTGCCCTTGCGGGCGAGCGCGCCGAAGTCAGGAGTACGGTCATCCTTGCAGGGCGTCATCAGCGCCGGGATGCAGCCTTGGAATACGGAACCAGTCATCGTCAATCTCTCGTTCTCTGGAAACTCCCCAACGGCGGGGTTGAGAACGGATTTAACAGTTTGCCGACTTCTTGTCGACAAGAAAAATACAAGCAAGAATTTTCATAACCATGACCTGGGTCGGTTCCGGCGGCGGGGAAATAATCGGAAAGGAGCGGCTAGAGCGCCAGGCCGGCGTTGTGACGGGAATCGGCGGTAATGTAGGAGCGAATCTGCCGGACGATCTGGTCGGCATGGGCAGATGCGAGACTATCGGCGAGCGTCAGGTCGCGCTTGATGATCGCCTGGATCATCTCCTCGTGCTCGCCGACATACTGGCGCGGCAGGACATCGTTGAAGGAAGAATAGTAGAGCCTGAGAATGCGACGTCCTTCGTCCAGCAGCCGGGTGAAGAGTTCGACGTAATAGCGGTTGCGGCCGGCCTGCGCGATCGCGATATGGAAGTCGCGATTGGTCGAAATCATGCCGAGGACATCGCGGTCAGTGACCGCAATCTCGAAGGCCTTCTGTTGAACGCGGATGACGGCGATATCACCTTCGGAGTGGTTGGCGGCTGCAAGCCGCGTCGTCACGCGATACATCAGCGTCAGCGCATCGAAAAATTCCGGCAAGCCGAGAAAATCGATGTTCGAGACAATCGTCGCGCGGTTGGTGAGCGTCGTGATCAGACCTTCGGCGGCAAGCCGTACGAGTGCCTCGCGGATCGGCGTTCGCGATAGCGCAAACCGATCGGACAACTGCTGTTCGTCGATCGGGCTGCCCGGCGGCAGCTTCAACTCGATGATCTCGTTTCGAAGCGTCTCGTAAACCGTCGATACGCCGGAGCCGCGCCGGTGCGTTTGCAGTTTTTCGATCTCGTCCACGCTTCGGTTTTCCTTTCAAGCAGCCGAGTTTATACCCGTCTACTAGCGAATCCGTCAGGCGACTTCAAACACTATATACTTTCTGTCGGCAGACGGAATTTTGAATGTTCCTTTGCCGGACTGAGGTGTCAGCACCTACTCCTGCTTGCCCGGCTTGCTGACGCGAAGAGCGTCGCTCAACTCCATGCGGGCCGTGCCGATCAATTGCTCCATCGCAAAGCGCGCCGCATCTGGCCGGCGCATGCGGATCGCATCGAGCACGTCCTGGTGCCGGGCGATGGCGTAGTCGTGGCTCTGGCTTGCCCGGTTCGTCAGGCGGAAGCTTGCAAGCAGAGCGGCGCGGATGGCGGTGGCGAACTGGCGGAAGACCCAGTTGCCGCTCGCATTGATGATGGCGGTATGAAATTCGAGGTCGGCCTGGCTCCAGGCCTCATTATCGCGGGCGTTGGCCGCCACCATGTCCTCGAAGGCTGCGGCGATCTGGGCGAGCTGCTTGGCTGTGGCGTTCGCAGCCGCCTGTGCGGCAGCCGCGGGCTCCAGCAACTGGCGAGCGTCGAGCAGGGAATCGTAGAAACCGCGGTCATCGCTGAATTCGAGTGTCGCATCGAGGACCAGCGGATCGAGATAGTTCCAGTTCTCGCGCGGCAGCACGCTGGTGCCGGCACGGGTGCGCGAGCGCACCATGCCGAGCGCCGAGAGATATTGCATGGCCTCGCGCAGGCTGGTGCGGCTGACACCATAGACCTCGGAGAGCTCGGCTTCATTCGGCAACAACGATCCTTCGGCAATATCGCCCGACACGATCTGGCCGATGAGCTTCTTCAAAAGCTCCTCGCGCACCGTGCGGCGTCCCTGTTCGGGTTTGGCCACCGCACTTCCCGTTCGCAGAAGTCCCGATCGCGTGCTCATAACGTCCCCCATACCGCTGGTCTTGTTGTCACCATGAGCAGCGTCATGCTTTCTCATCAATGGACAACCTCAGGCTCAGCAGGCTTCTCCCAAGAAATCCGATCATCACGCACGGCTGCCGCGCCCGGCAGCCGACGAGCGCATATTGTCGAGCAGGACAGCGATCAGCAGAATAAGACCGCGTACCACATATTGATAGAAGGCCTGAATGTTGAGCAGGTTCATGACGTTTTCGGCAATGCCCATGATCAGCACGCCGACGATCACGCCGGTCATCGCCGCCCGTCCGCCGGCAAGCGACACGCCGCCGAGCACGCAGGCCGAGATGACGGAAAGCTCAAGCCCGGTGGCCGCATTCGGCTGGCCGGAGGTGATGCGCGATGCGAGCAGGATGCCGGCGATGGCGCAGACGAGACCCTGCAGCGCGAAGATCCAGATACGCATATTGACGACATTGACGCCGGCAAGGCGCGAAGCTTCCGGATTGCCGCCAATCGCCAGCGTGTTCTTGCCGAAGACGGTGCGGTTCAGCACGAAGCCGAAGACGATGAAGAGCAGGATCATGATCCAGATCGGCGTCGGCACCGTCAGGAAACGCGACAGCGCCAGCTGGTAGAAGGCCGGATCGTTGATGCCGACGGCGCGCCCGTCGGACGCGATCAGCGCGAGGCCGCGGACGATCTGCATGGTGGCGAGCGTGGTGATCAGCGCGTTGATGCGGAAGCGGGCAATGACCACGCCATTGACGACGCCGACGATGCTGCCGCAGATCAGGGCTGCCAGCAGGCCAAGCGGAATGGAGCCGGTCGAGTTCGACACCATCACGGCGATCATGCCGGAAAAGGCAACAGTGGAGCCGACCGAGAGGTCGAAGTCGCGCGAGGCAAGGCAGAACATCATGGTGCAGGCGACGATGCCGATCGTCACCACGGACTGCAGGAGGCCCAGCATATTGCGTTCGGTCAGGAAGCTCGGCACGGTCAGCGAGACGATTACGAAGGCGATCGCGAAGATCACCACCAGACCCTGTTCGCCGAGAAATATTTTTTTCAACGCGTTCATGACTGCTCTTCCTGAAATTAGATTGTGCCGGCGGCATTCTTGTCGGGCAGCGCCGCGGTCAGAATGCTGCGTTCGTCGAAATCGGCGCGCGCCACATTGGCGGCAACGCGGCCCTGGCACATGACCATGATGCGATCGGAAATGCCCATGACCTCGGGCAACTCGCTGGAGATGACGACGATCGCCATGCCGCCGGCGGCGAGTTCGTAGAGGATTTCGTAGATTTCCGACTTTGCGCCGACATCGATGCCGCGCGTAGGCTCGTCGATAACGAGCACCTTGACGCCCTGTTCGGAGAGCCAGCGGCCGAGGATGACCTTCTGCTGGTTGCCGCCGGAGAGATTGATGATGTCCTGCTTGCGCGAGGGTGTGCGCACCCGAAGCTTGGCAATGAACTGCTCGGCGACCGAGGCCTCCTTCTTCGGGTTCAAGACACCGAAGGGCGAGAAATGGCGACGCGAGGAGATCGCGATATTTTCCTCGATCGACCGGCCCTGAATGATGCCGTCGAATTTGCGATCCTCGGGGCAGAGCACCATGCCAGCGCTGATCGCCGCCTTCGGGTTGTTGGCGGAAACGGCCACGCCGTCGATTGTGACGCTGCCTTGATGGCGATGGTCGGCACCATAGAGTAGCCGCGCCATCTCGCTTCGACCCGCACCGATCAGGCCGAAGAAGCCGAGAATTTCGCCCTTGCGGACGGAGAAGCTGATGGGTGTGCGAAGCTTGGAGCCCGAGAGGGCCTTGACCTCGAGGCGCACTTCGCCAAGCGGCCGCGCGCGCCAGCCCCAGATGTTGCTGATCTCGCGCCCGACCATTTCGGCAATGATCTGCTCGCGCGTCGTCTCGGCGACCTTGGGATGATGGGCGGCGAGCTTGCCGTCGCGCAACACCGTCAGGCTGTCGCAGAGACGGAAGATCTCGTCCAGGCGATGGGAGACGTAAAGGATGACCGTGCCCTTGGCCTTGAGCTTGCCGATCAACGTGAAGAGAATTTCGCTTTCGCGCGAGGAGAGCGACGAGGTCGGCTCGTCGAGCGCGATCACCCGCGCATCGAGCATCACGGCCTTGGCAATCTCGACCATCTGGCGGGCGCCGATCGAAAGAGACGACACTTTTGCGGAAGGGTCGACATCGATGCCGATCTCGTCGAGCCTGGCGCGCACCGTCTCGATCAGTGTCTTGCCGTTGATGACACCAGCCTTGCCGGGAAAACGGCCGAGCCAGAGGTTTTCGGCAACCGTCAGTTCTGGAACGAGCTGCAGCTCCTGATGGATGACGATGACGCCGGCATGGAAGGCATCGCGGACGGAGCTGTATTTCTGCTCGACGCCATCGATGAGAATGCTGCCTTCATCAGCCGACTGGTCGCCGGAGAGCACGCGGATCAGAGTGGATTTTCCGGCACCGTTTTCGCCCATCAGCCCGTGCACGGCGCCCTTTTCGACACCGAAGGAGACGTTGGACAGAGCCTGGACGCCCGGATAGCCCTTGGAAATGGAATTGAATTCGAGGAAGGCCATCATCGCTCCGTCGAGAATAGGCCCGGCGGCGGATAGCGCCGCCGGGATGAAATCATCGTCGGAGGATGATTATTCGATGCCGAGGTCCTTGCGAACCTTTTCGTAGTCGCCACGCAGAGCGAGGGAACCCGAGGTCAGCGTGACCTTTTCCGGCTCCTTGCCGTTGGCGATCCAGTCATACATGTTGAGTGCGGTTTCATAGCCGTGACGCTTCGGCGAGATGATGACCGTGCCGAAGAAGCCGGTTGCGGACGGCTTCTTGAACTCGTTGATCGCCGATTCCGCACCGCCGATGCCGACGCCGATCATGTTGTCGGCGGGAATGCCGACCGATTCCGATGCGCGCACGGCGCCGAGAACGGCTTCATCGTTGAGACCGAAGGCGATCCAGTACTTCACGTCGGCATGCTTGTTGAGAACGGTAGTCGCGGCATTGAGCGCTGCTTCCGTATCCGTCTTTGCCTGCGGCGCGTCGTAGATGTTTTCGGCCGGGAAGCCGGCAGCCTTCAGAACCGAGATCGCGCCTTCGACGCGGTCGACGGCGGTCGGCAGCTGATCGTAGGAAACGCGGATCGCGCCGACATTCTTCATGTCCCAGCCGCGCTTCTTCATTTCATCGACGATCGCCTGGCCCACGCCTTCGCCGATCTTGGTAGCGGAAATGCCCATGTGCGGCACGTCTTCCAGCGGCTTGCCGTCGGCGCCGACCAGACGGTCGTCGACGGTCATCAGCTTGAGCTGGTTGGCGGCAGCCTTGGCAACGATGCCGGGGCCGAGCTTGACGTCAGGCGTGCAGATAATGAAGCCCTGGGCGCCCTGCGCACCGAGGTTGTCGATCGCCGACTGGACCTTCTCGCCATCTTCGGCGCCGATCTTGACGACGGTGAAACCCTTTTCCTTGGCGGCCTGGTCAGCGAACTTCCATTCGTCCTGGAACCAGGGCTCTTCCGGCTGCTTTACGATGAACCCGATCTTGACATCCTCCGCCAATACGGAGCCGGCGGCCAGAACGGCAAAGGCGCCAGCGAGGACGGCTGCTTTGAAGAAGCGCATAATCTCTCTCCCTAAATCTCGATCTGCCGCTCACTCGGCAGCGACTACTGAATAGGAACAAACATCATACCAGTCAATATTTGTGTATGATTATTTCTGCGATTTCGCGGGTGAAAAGGCAGTTGAAGTCTCCGACGCGGCGCCGTTGATCGATAAATTGGCGGGAAACAGGCTCTTGACCATCTCTGAGCCCGAAAATAAATCCTATATATATTGACATTCGAGTGACCGATAATAGGGTGCCGCCACAGTCCGGATCAGCCTCGATCTCGCGGAGAAGACGTCGCTTCATGGCCATCATCGATTTGCAGGGCGGCGCGCTTTCGGCCCGCATTTCCACGACAGGCGGCCTGCTCCTTCATTATTCCTGGCTGCGGGACGGCCTGACAATCCCGCTTCTGCGGCCGGCGGCCGATAGTGCCGATGCACTTTCCTCTGCCTGCTATCCGCTCGTGCCCTTTGGCAATCGCGTGAGAGGCAACCGCTTCACCTTCAAGGGGCGGGACTACAGCCTGCGGCCGAACAGGGACTGGGATCCGCATTACCTGCATGGCGATGGCTGGCTGGCGGAATGGGACCTTCTTTCCAGGGATGGCAGCAACGCGCGGATCGCTTTTCGTCATCGAGCCGACGGCACGCCCTATAGCTACCAGGCAGAGCAGAGCTTCGCACTGACGGCAGACGGGCTGGAACTCACCATGCGGGTGGAAAATACCGGTGACGAAGCCTTGCCTTTCGGGCTTGGCTGGCATCCCTTCTTTCCCCTGACCGAGCGCACGACGCTTCTGGCAAAGGCCGATCGCTTCTGGACCGAAGCGGAGGGCTGGCTGCCGGGCGAGCCCGCCGAAATTCCCGCGGATCTCGATTTCTCGCGGGCAGCCGTGCTGCCGCAGCGCTGGATCAACAATGGATTCGGGGGCTGGAACGGTACGGCACGCATCACCTGGCCCGAGACGAAAACAGTACTCGAACTGACGGCCGACCCGATCTTCCGCCACGCCGTTCTCTTCCTGTCGGACGAGCGTTTCGACCCGGGATTTCGCAGGGACTATTTCTGCTTCGAGCCGATGTCGCATCTCGCCAACGGGCACAATCTTCCTGGTCTCGGCGACCTCACCGTCCTGCGGCCAGGCGAAAGCCTCGCGGGCTCGATCCGTCTGCAGCCACAGGAAATCGGCTGATTATCACGCGCACAAGGAGGAAACAGACGATGCCAAACCGCCTTTCCGGAAAACGGGTCTTCATCACGGGTGCCGCCCAGGGGATTGGACAGGCGATCGCCGAGGCATTCGCAGCAGAGGATGCCCGACTCTTCCTCGTCGACCGCGATGAAAAGCTGCTCGAGGAAACCGCTGCCGCCCTTGCTGCAAAGGGGGCCGTGCTCGGTTACCAGGCAGCCGATATCACTGATGGCGATGCGATCAAGGCGGCCGTTGTAAAAGCGGCAAGCGAGATCGGCAGCATCAATGCCCTCGTCAACAATGCCGGCGTCAATGTCTTTGCCGAACCATTGCAGACGACAGACGAAGAGTGGCAGCGATGCTTCGACATCAATCTCAAGGGTGCCTGGCACTGCTGCCGCTCAGTGCTGCCGCAGATGATCGCAGAAGGTGGTGGCGTGATCCTCAATATCGCCTCGACCCACGCCTTCACCATCATTCCCCACACCTTCCCCTACCCTCTCGCCAAACATGCGCTTCTCGGCATGACCAAGTCCCTCGGCATCGAATATGCGCCTCAAAACGTGCGTGTGAACGCGATCGCGCCCGGCTACGTCTCGACCCAGAAGGTCATCGATTACTGGAACGGCTTTGCCGATCCCGAAAAGGCAAAGGCTGAGACTATGAAACTGCATCCGGGCGGTCGCATCGCCACGCCGAAGGAAATCGCCATGGCGGCGGTTTTCATGATCTCGGATGAGTGCACCTTCATGAACGCCACCTGCCTGACGATCGATGGCGGTTTGAGCGTCATGCAGCACCAATAGGAGCGGCCCCTCTCCCTCTCCGTGGCCTCAGAGTGCAGTCGCTCACAGCTATTGTCTAGTTTTTGCGCAGCAGCATTACTTGACACAATTTTGGGCGATCCATAGAGTTTTATCCATCTGGTAAAAAAGAGGGGAACTCATGAAAAATCAGATCATTATGTCTCGCCGCACGGTGCTTGCCTCCGGCATGGCACTCGGTGCAACCGCCTTTGCACCCAAGCTCTGGGCGCAGGAAAAACTGAAGGTTGCAGGCATTCACGCCTCGCCTGTAGAAAATGCCTGGAACTCCTGCCTGCACAAGGCCCTTCAGGACGCCGCTTCGGAAGGCGTGATCGAATACGTCTTCTCCGAAGGCGTTTCGGGCACCGACTATCCGCGTGCCATGCGCGAATATGCCGAGCAGGGCAACGCCCTCATCGTCGGCGAGGCCTATGCCGTCGAGCGCGAAGCCCGCCAAGTTGCCGCCGACTATCCGAAGACCGCTTTCATGCTGGGCTCCAGCGGCGAGCCGTCGGGCGACAATTTCGGCGTCTTCGGCACCTGGAACCATGACGGCGCCTATCTTGCCGGCATGCTCGCGGGCAAGATGACGAAGTCGGGCATTGTCGGCTCGGTCGGCGCGCTGCCGATCCCGGAAGTCAACATGCTGATGAATGCCTTTGCTGCCGGCGTGAAGGAAGTCCGCCCGGATGCCAAGCACCTCGTCGCCTTCATCGGCACCTTCTTCGATCCGCCGAAGGCGCGCGAGGCCGGCCTTGCCCAGATCGATGCCGGCGCCGACATCCTGTTCGGCGAGCGCATTGGCACGGCAGACGCTGCCAAGGAGCGCGGCATCAAGTCGGTCGGTTCGCTGATCGACTATACGCCGCGTTACCCCGACACCGTCTTTGCCAATGCCATCTGGGGCTTCCGCCCGATCCTCAATGCCGCGATCGCCGATGTGAAGGCTGGCAAGCCGACCGGCAACAACTACACCCGCTTTGGCCTGATGAAGGAAGGCGGCAGCGATATCGTCTACGTCAAGGGTGTCGCACCGGCCGACGCCGAAGCGGCGATGGAGGCCAAGCGCGCCGCCATCAAGTCCGGCGCCTTTGAGGTTCCGATCATGCCCGAGGAGCCGAAGTAAGCCGGCAGCTGCATGAACGGGATTGAGAAAAGCAAGGGCTCTATACCGGGCGGCGACGCGATTGCGCTCGCCGCCCGGATCGGGACCGGTGCATTTGATTGCACCGAAGCGATGAAGGCTGCGATTTCCGCCGCCAGGGCGAAGGATGCGCTGGGCGCAATCTGTCATCTCGATGAAGATCTGGGTCTCGCGAATGCCGCCGCGCTTGATCGCGAATATCGGGACAATCCCGCCATATTCTCCGTCCGGCCGTTTGCCGGCGTGCCAACGCTTGCCAAGGATCTCGGCGGCCCGTTCAAGGGTCTTCCGGTTCGTGCCGGCTCGCATCTCTTCGACGGTATGCTCGATCCGTCTGCCGATTCCGATCTGGCAGATCGTTTTCGGCAGGCCGGTTTCAGCCTCTTCGGTCTCACCACCAGCCCGGAAGTCGGCCTCTCCCTCGCAAGCGAACCCATGCGCGGACCCGTCTGTCGCAATCCGCTCGATCCGTCCCGTACGGCGGGTGGCTCTTCCGGTGGCGCTGCCGCTGCGGTTGCTGCCGGGATCGTGGCGATTGCCCACGCAACGGATGCCGGTGGTTCCATTCGCGTGCCCGCCGCCTGTTGTGGTCTAATCGGCCTGAAGCCCAGCCGCGGCGCCATTCCAGGCGGTCCGGGCTTCGGCAATCATCTCGGCGGTATCGCCAGCGAGCTGGCAGTCTGCCGCTCGGTCCGCGATGCCGGTGCTATCTTCGACGCGCTTCTTGGAAAACCCGCCGGACCTTACCCGGAGCCGGCGCTCGACAGGAGCGAAAAATCCCGCCTGCGCATCGGCCTGCTAACGGATACCGGCAGCGACTTTCCGACCGAGGCTGCACGGCAGCAAGCCGTAGAGGCCGCGGCCGGCAGCCTCGAGGGGGACGGACATGAGATCGTCATCGTGGACTGGCAGCGGCTTGAAGCAAGTGTCATCGCGAGTGCCGTCATTTTCGCCGACATCATCGCAATCAATCTGGCATGGCTCGTTGATAGCTTCCATCTTGACCTCTCGAAGGCCGAACCTCTGACGGCAGCCTTTGCGGTGCGCGGGGCCAGACTTGCGCCGACTGCGCTCTGGCAGAGCCTCAGCACCATGCCGCATGTCAGCCATGACCTCTGGCACCTGTTCGACGATATCGATTGCCTACTGACGCCGATGCTTACGACAGCCCCTCTGCCGATCGGCTCCTTCCCGACCGATCATCAGGATACCGACCTGCATCTGAACCGCATGGCGCGCTTTGCGCCACTTGCCTGTCTTGCCAATATTTCCGGCTTTCCGGCGCTGACACTGCCTTTTGGAAGCGATGCGGACGGAATGCCGCTGCCTGTGCAATTGCTTGCTCCGATGGGCCGGGAACCACTGCTGCTTGCCCTTGCCTCACGGCTGGAAGCAGAGCAACCTTGGATCCACCCCCATGCCATTGCGGGACTTGCCTCATGACATCAGCTCCCGTGCTCCAGCTCGACAGTATCAGCAAGCGTTTCGGTGCGATCCAGGCCAATGACGATATTTCGCTGAGCCTCGCCAAGGGCGAAGTACTCGCCCTGCTCGGCGAAAACGGCGCCGGCAAGACGACGCTCATGAGCATCCTCTTCGGCCATTATGTGCCGGATGCAGGAACGATCCATATCGAAGGCAGTGAATTGCCGGCCGGCCGGCCGCGTGCGGCGATCCGCGCCGGCATCGGCATGGTGCACCAGCATTTCTCCCTGGCGCCCAACCTGACCGTTCTCGAAAACGTCATGACGGGGACGGAAAAACTCTGGTCCTTCAAATCGGAGAGAACGGCCGGCCGCGCCAGGCTTCTCGCCATTGCCGCCCGCTTCGGCCTCGGCGTCAACCCCGATGCCCGGCTTGGCGACCTCTCGGTCGGCGAGCAGCAGCGCGTCGAAATCCTCAAGGCGCTCTATAACGATGCCCGAATTCTCATCCTCGACGAGCCGACGGCGGTGCTGACCAATATCGAGGCGGAGCGCCTTTTCCAGACGCTTCGGGAAATGGCCCGGCAGGGCCTGTCGCTGATCTTCATTTCACACAAGCTTGACGAGGTGATCAGTGCAGCCGACCGCGTCGTCGTGCTGCGCGGCGGAAAGGTCGTCGCCGAGCGGCGGACCGGCGAGACCAGCAAGGCGGAGCTCGCCGAACTCATGGTTGGCCGCCGGGTGACGCGCCCGGTGCGCGAAGCGTCCACGCCAGGCGCGGTCGTTTTCGAGGCTGTCGGTGTCAGCGTCACTGACGGCGGCCAGGAGCGGCTGAGAGATATCAGCTTTCAGCTTCATGCCGGCGAGACACTCGGCATTATCGGCGTCTCCGGGAATGGCCAGGCGACACTCAGCCATCTCGTCAGCGGACTGGTGGGCTGGAGCCGCGGCGATATCATGCTCTTCGGGCAGCCGGTCACCGACGTCAGTGTCGAAAGTCTCATCGATGCCGGCATCGGCCGCATTCCGGAGGACCGCAATAAGGAAGGGGCGATCGGCGAACTCGTGGTCTGGGAAAATGCCGTGCTGGAGCGCATCGCCTCGCCGCGCTTCTCTCGCCATGGGCTGGTCGACCGCAAGGCCGGCATGGCCTTCGCCCAGGAGATCATCGCGGAGTTCGATATTCGCGGCGGCGGACCGTCGACACGCACGCGGCTTCTTTCTGGCGGCAACATGCAGAAGCTGATCCTCGGACGCAACCTGCATGACAGGCCGAAGATCCTGATTGCCGCACAGCCGACGCGCGGGCTCGACGAGGGCGCGGTCGCCGCCGTCCATGCCCGGATATTGCAGGCACGCAAGGAGGGCACGGCCGTGCTTCTGATATCGGAGGATCTGGACGAGGTGATCGGCCTTGCCGATCGCATCCAGGCGATCGTCAAGGGGCGTCTGTCGCCCCCCATCGACGCACAAAGTGCCGATCCCCGAAAACTCGGCCTGATGATGTCAGGTGAATGGATGTCCGAGGCCCAGCATGCGTCTTGAACGTCGCGACCACCGTCCGCTCTACCTGGTCGTGGCAGCGCCTGTCGGTGCCGTCATCGCCGCACTCGCCATTGCCGGCATTCTGATTGCGCTCGCAGGCGCCCCTGTCTTCGAAGCCTATTGGCGCATTCTGACCGGCGCCTTCGGCACGCGGCTTTCGGCGACCGAGACGCTGACGCGAGCGACGCCCCTGATGCTGACCGGCCTTGCCGCAGCTGTCGCCTTCCGCGCCCGGCTCTGGAATATCGGCGCCGAAGGCCAGTTCTATCTTGGCGCCATCACGGTTGCGGCACTCGGCTCCAAGCTCCTGGCAGGCCTGCCGGCGGCACTTCTCATCCCTGCTTTGCTGGTTGCGGGCGCCGTTGCCGGCATGGTGCTGATCCTTGTGCCGCTCTGGCTGCGGCTACGCTTTTCGGTCGATGAGGTGGTCACCAGCCTGCTGTTGAATTTCGTCGCCCTTCTCTTCGTTTCCATGCTGATCGATGGCGTCCTGAAGGATCCGCTCGCCTTCGGCTGGCCGCAATCCATGCCGGTCAGCGATCATGCGCTGCTGCCGAAGCTGGTGGCGCGTTCGCGGCTGCATGTCGGCTTCATCATCGCCATCGTCATTGCATTTGCCGTATATTTTCTCCAGTCGCGCACTGTCTTCGGTCTGCGTTCGCGCGCCGCCGGCCTCAATCCTGCCGGCGCCGTCTTTGCCGGCGTTCCGCTTGGCATGACGCTGGTGAAAGTCGCATGCCTTTCCGGCGGTCTGGCGGGTCTCGCCGGTGCGATCGAGGTGATGGGCGTCAAGGGTTATGTAACGACCGATCTCTCGCCCGGCTTCGGTTATTCCGGCATCATCGTCGCCATGCTTGCCAACCTGCACCCGATCGGCGTGATTGCGGCGGCCCTCTTCACGGCCACGATGTTCGTCGGCGCCGACGGCATGAGCCGGGCGCTCGGCATACCGACCTATATTGCCGACGTGACCGTTGCCGTCTCTCTGCTCACCATGCTGATCGCCCTGTTCTTCACCCAATACAGGATCCGCAGATGATGGCTCTGATCGACATTGTCTCCTCTGCAGGCCTCTGGGCGGCCGTGCTGCGCATCGCGACACCGCTGATCTTCGGCACGCTCGGCGCGCTGCTCTGCGAGCGAGCGGGCGTGCTCAATCTCGGCATCGAAGGCATCATGACCTTCGGGGCGATGATCGGCTGGCTCGCGGTCTTTCATGGCGCCGATCTCTGGACCGGCCTTCTGGTCGCAGCCCTTGCCGGCGCGATCTTCGGTCTGCTGCACGCGCTTCTGACCGTCACGCTCGGCCTCTCGCAGCACGTCACGGGCCTCGGCATCACGCTCTTTGCCTCCAGCCTCAGTTATTTCATTTTCCGCCTGGTCGTGCCGCTTGCCGGCACACCGCCGACGATCGTGCCCTTCCAGCCGATCGATATTCCCGTCCTCTCCGGCCTGCCCTTCCTTGGCTCGGCCCTTTTTGCACAGACGGCGCCGACCTATCTGGCGATCTTCCTGGCACTCGCGATGGGCTATCTGATCTTCCGAACGCCGCTCGGCCTGACGATCCGCATGACCGGCGAAAACCCGCATGCCGCCGAGGCGCAGGGCATAGATCCGATCCGGATCCGTTATGGTGCAATCATTGCCGGAAGCGCCTTGATGGCGGTCGGCGGCGCCTTTCTGACGCTCTCTGCCTTCAACAGCTTCTTCCCGACCATGGTCCAGGGGCGCGGCTGGATTTCCATCGCGCTCGTCGTCTTCGCCTCGTGGCGGCCCGGCCGGGCCCTGCTCGGCGCGCTGCTCTTTGCCTTCTTCGATGCCTTCCAGCTGCGGCTGCAGACGGTGTTCGGCGGGGTCGTGCCCTATCAGCTTTTCCTGATGACGCCCTATCTCCTGTCGATCGCAGCGCTTGCCGTGATGGCGCGACGCGCCCGCGTGCCGCAGGCGCTGATGCAGCCCTATCGCCGCGGCGAGCGGTGATCCCATCCTTCAGAACCACAACAGACCGGTGCCGCCATGTTTGACCTGATCATCAGAAACGCAAATCTTCCCGACGGCCGCAACGGCATCGACATCGCCATAGAGAAGGGGAAAATCGTCGAGGTGGCGGCGAGGATCGAGGCCAGTGCCGGCGAGGAAATCGATGCGACGGACCGGCTCGTCAGCCCACCCTTCGTCGATCCGCATTTCCACATGGACGCGACGCTCTCGCTCGGCCTGCCGCGCATGAACCGCTCCGGCACGCTTCTCGAAGGCATCGCGCTCTGGGGGGAACTGCGGCCGATCCTCACCCGCGAAGCCCTGGTGGAGCGGGCGCTTCGCTATTGCGATCTTGCTGTCTCGCAGGGGCTTCTCGCCATCCGCAGCCATGTCGATACCAGCGATCCCAGGCTGGTGACCGCCGAGGCGCTGATCGAGGTGCGCGAGAAGGTCGCTCCGTATCTCGACCTGCAGCTCGTCGCCTTCCCGCAGGATGGCTACTATCGCTCGCCCGGCGGCGTCGACGCCCTGGACCGCGCGCTCGACATGGGTCTCGATATCGTTGGTGGCATTCCGCATTTCGAGCGCACCATGGCCGATGGCGCAGCCTCGGTCGCAGCACTCTGCCGCATCGCCGCCGATCGTGGCCTGCCCGTCGACATGCATTGCGACGAGACCGACGATCCGATGTCGCGCCATATCGAGACGCTTGCCGCCGAGACGGTGCGCTTCGGCCTGCAGGGCCGGGTCGCCGGCTCGCACCTGACATCCATGCATTCGATGGACAATTATTACGTGTCCAAGCTCATTCCGCTGATGGCGGAGGCTCAGATCAACGTCATCCCCAATCCGCTGATCAACATCATGCTGCAGGGACGCCACGACACCTACCCGAGGCGGCGCGGCATGACACGGGTGCGCGAACTGATGGAAGCCGGTCTCAATGTCTCCTTCGGCCATGACTGTGTGATGGACCCCTGGTATTCCATGGGCTCCGGCGACATGCTGGAGGTCGGCCATATGGCGATCCATGTGGCACAAATGGCCGGCATCGAGGACAAGAAAAAGATCTTCGATGCGTTGACCGTCAATTCGGCAAAAACCATGGGCCTCGAAGGCTACGGCCTGGAAAAGGGTGGGAATGCCGACCTCGTCATCCTGCAGGCGCGCGATCCGGTGGAAGCGCTCAGGCTGAAGGCGAACCGGCTGACCGTCATTCGTCGCGGCAAGATCATTGCCAGCTCGGCGCCGCGTATTGCCGAATTGAGCCTTGCCGGGCGCCCGGCAACGGTCGATGGCGCAGCTTACGCGCCGATCACCCCGAGCCCATGATGGCGCAAACGATCAGCGCTCTCCCTTGACCTGGATCAGGTAAGGCGGCGTCAGGCCGGAAGGCATGGCGGGCAGGTGCTGGAGGATCTTCAGGTTGGGATCGAGCGCCCGGCGAAGATGATCGGAAAGTGCTGAACACGCCTTCTCGATATCGTTGGCGAGCAACGCGTCATAGACACGTGTATGCTCCGAAATCATCATCGAAATTTCTTCTTCGGTGCGGAGCTTGGCGAAGGTCGAGTGGGTGGCGATCAGAACACGCTGGCTTCGGCGCACGGCGGAAAGAAGTACCGTGTTGGGGCAAGGCGCAAGCGAGTCCAGATGCAGATCTGCTTCCGCCTGCTCCAGCTTTTCCGGCGCCTGTGGATAGGGACCGAGGGTAACAAGCCTCTGCCTGCGTTCCTTCAGGTCCTTCTTCGCGAGCAAGGGATAAGCCTGGCGCAAAGCTTCCGGTTCCAGCAGACGGCGCATGTCGTAATGGTGGCGGAAAACCTTGGCGCTGAGCGGTCCGGCATACCACCGGTTATTGCTGTCCTGCTCGATGACGCCGCTGCGCTCAAGCTGTGTCAGCACCTCATGGGCGATGGTGCGGCTGACGTCATAGTGCTGGGCAAGTGCGGTCTCGTTCAACAGGAAGCGACCATAGGCAAGGCAGACGGCGACGGCATGCTCGACTTCCGGGTAGATCTGTTCACGGCGATTGACCACCGGCACCGTCAGTGAACGAGGCAGGTCGAGGCCCGCAGCAAAAAGGTCGCCGCGCTGTGGCTCGCCGCCCGGTACGATGTAGCCGCGACCTTCGAAGGTGTGGATAAGGCCGTCCCCCAGGAGTCGCCCCAGTGCAATACCGGCCGGAATACGACTGACATTGAAGGCGCGCGCGACATTCGCCTGGCCGAGAACGAGGCCCGGCGTCAGAACGCGCCGTTCCAGATGGTCTCGAAGAACCTGATAGATCGTCAGGTAGATAGGCTCCGACCGAACCGCAGCGGCGGCTTCAGTCTCCACCTCGCTCGGCATCGTCATGTCTCTTCCAGAGGCTCTCTGCCCATTCCCCGATGTGCCCGATCAGTTTGCGGGCGGTCTTGCCTGCGCGATCCATGATGAAGAAACCGTGGATGGTTCCCTGCCACTCCTCGTAACAGACGTCATTTCCGGCGGCAATCAAACGCTGTGCATAAGCACGACCTTCGTCCCGTAGCGGATCATGGTCGGCGGTAATCAGCAGGGTCGGCGCCAGGTGCGAGAGGTCGGCGGCAAGCTGCGGCGAAACACGTGGGTCGGAAGGCTGCGTGCCTCCTGACAGGTAGTTTTCCGCAAACCAGATCATCGTCGACTGCTGCAGCGAAAAACCGTTCGAAAATTCAGCCCGGCTCGCCGTCGTGCCTGCGAGGTCGGTCGCTGGATAGACCAGAACCTGGCCGGCAAGCGGGATTTCGAGATCCCGCGCCCGGATTGCCAGGGATGCGCAGATGCTGGCGCCGGCGCTGTCGCCTGCAAGGATCAGGCTCTCTGCATCAAGCCCGAGTGCCTCTCCTTTTGCTCGAAGCCACAGCAGTGCCACTTCGGCATCCTCCAATGCCGCCGGAAACGGCGCCTCCGGCGCCTTGCGATATTCGATCGAAAGCACGTTGGCCCGCGCCGCATTGCACAGCGTTCGCACCGGCCCGTCATGGGTTTCGATACTGCCGACCATCCAGCCGCCGCCATGGAAGAAGAGGATGGTCCGCCTGGTGTCGGACCTGCGGTAGAGCCTTGCCTTCAGCTTCATTTCACCGTTTGGGATTTCGAGGCTCTCGATACCCGCAACCTCGTCCTTTGCCCCCCAAAGAAGAGCCAGCCGAACCTCGGAATCGGCACGCGCTTCCTGGGGCGAAAGCGTTTCCAGAGCCGGCCCGCCCAATGCGTCGATCTCCTCCAGTAGGGTTCGATATTCCGGCAGAAGTCTCGATCGATCGACCGGGGCCTGGTTTTCTTGCGGCTTCATCAACTCCTCCCGCCGATTGCCTGCCGAGATGGAACCGGAAGATGACAAAAAAGTCAATGATCGAATATTGCATGCGATATTCGATCATGTTAGCGATTGGGTATGGCAATGCTGGAAGAGGACTGGCTTGCCCAAACGGGAGGATGTCATGACAATTCGCAGTTTCATTGCTGCAGGCCTTGCATGCTCTGTGGCACTTGCGCCGCTCGGCGCTTTCGCCTCGGACAACAAGATCGCCCTGGTTCCCGGCGGTCCGCACCCTTATTTTGCGCCCTGGGAACAGGCCGCCGCCGATGCCGCCAAGGATTTCGGCATTGCCGCGGTCGAATACAAAGTGCCGAGCGAATGGAAGCTGGAGGCCCAGACCGAGCTTCTGGAGAGCCTCGCGGCGCAAGGCACAAACGGCTTCGGCGTGTTTCCGGGTGACGCGGTCGGCGTCAACGCCATATTGTCGGAAATGAAGAGCAACAGCATTCCCTCGGTCGCGCTCGGCGGCTGCGCGCAGGATCCAACCGATGTCGGCCTTTGCCTGGCAACCGACGTTTCGCAATCGGCCTACCTTGGGACCAAGGCACTGATCGAGGCGATGGGCGGCAAGGGCACGATCGTCCATCTTGCTGGCCTGCTCGTTGATCCGAACACGACGCTGCGTGTCAAGGCGGTCGAAAAGGCCGTCGGCGAAACGAATGGCGCCGTGACCCTGCTGCAGACCGTCGGCGATACCGACAGCCAGGAACAGGGCGACCAGAAGATCAATGCCCTGCTTGCCGCGCAGAAAGACAAGATCAACGGCCTGATCGCCACAGGCTACATTTCCTCGGTCGTGGCTGCGACCGCGCTCAAGAACCTCGGGGACAAGAAGATCAAACTCGTCGGCATCGATGACGACAAGATCATCCTCGATGGAATCCGCGATGGCTTCGTCGCCGGCACCATGGCGCAGAACCCCTATGGTCAGGCCTATATCGGCGCCTATGCGCTGGACCAGATGGCCGGCGGCTGCAGCGTCAAGGCCGATGCCCCGTGGATCGCCACGCCGCAGACAGCGCATTTCGTCGATTCCGGGACGCTGCTGATCTCTGCCAAGAACGTCGACAGCTACAAGGACGATCTGAAGGCGCTGACGAAGAAGCTGCAGGCAAGCTTCAAGGACACTTACCTTTCCTGCAAGTAACAGGAGCGGCGCGGGGTTCAATCCACCCCGCGCCTGACCATTCCTATTCCACGAGACCGGTCGACCGAGCGCATGGCACCCATCGACAATGATAGTCCCGTCCCCGATGCAGGCAGACACAGCCTGCTGGGACTGCTGACCAGAGGACCCGCGCAGCTGGGCCTGCTGATCATCCTTCTGATCCTGTGGTTCGTTTTCACCAGCCTGGCGCCTGGCTTCCTGTCGCGTTTCAACCTGAATTCCATGGGCCGCTCGGTCGCGATCGACGTCGTCGTCGGTTTCGCCCAGATGGTGGTGCTGGCGACCGGCGGCATGAACCTTTCCGTCGGTGCGATCGGCGTCTGCTGCGTCATGATTGCCGGCTATCTCATGCAGGCGGCCGGCCTGCCTATTCCTGTCGCGATCTTGCTCACGCTCGCCTTCGGCGGTTTGCTCGGCGCGTTGAATGGGTTGGCGATCGTCAAGACCGGCGTCAACAGCTTCATCGTGACGCTTGCGAGCGCCAGCCTGTTTTCCGGCGGCATGCTGATCTTCACCAAGGGCGTGCCACTAAACGGCCTGCCAGCAACCTTCGGCGCCTTCGGGCGTAGCGGCGTCGGCCCGGTTCCGTCGCTCGCAATCGTTGCCCTCCTGATCGGTGCCCTGCTCTACATTCTCTTCAAACATACGGTTCTCGGCCGGCAGATCCTCGCCGTCGGCGCCAATGCGCGCGCGGCGGAAATGTCCGGTATTCCGGTCGGGCGGATCACGATCTTCGTGCATGTCCTCTCGGGCGTGCTTGCCGGTGCCGCCGCATTGATGCTGACATCAAGGCTTTCGGCCGCCATGCCCGCCGTTGCCGGTGACGACTGGCTGCTGCCCTCCTTCCTCGCCCCCGTCATCGGCGGCACCTCACTTGCCGGCGGCATGGTATCAGTGATCGGCACGATCCTCGGAGCGCTGCTGGTTGCGACCATCCGCAGCGGCCTGCTTGTGTTGCAGGTCGGGAATTTCTGGCTGCAGCTCTTCCTTGGCGTCTTCCTGCTCTCGGCCATCCTCTTCGAGCGCTACCGCGCCAAACTCGCCATCCGCGAACAGACGAGGCGCGCATGAAAACGTTGCTTTCCTTCGCAGCGCGCACGCAATGGTCCGGTATCCTTGTCGGCGTCATTGCCGGCGGTATTGCACTTTCCTTCGCCTCGCCTGCCTTCATGACCGAATTCAACTGGTTCGTCATGCTGCGCAGCATCTGCGTTTCGCTGCTCGTCGCCTTCAGCCAGATGGTGATGCTGGGCGTCGGCCAGATGAACCTTTCGGTCGGCGCGCTCGGCGGGCTCGTCGCCGTTGTTACCGGCGGGCTGATGGATGTCTGGGGCCTGCCGGCGATCGTCGCCATCGGCATCGGCATCGTCTTCGGCGGCCTTGCCGGCTTTATCAATGGCTGGCTGACGGTGAGGACCGGCATTAACGGCTTCATCGTGACACTTGCGACGGGATCGGCCTTTGCCGGCATCAATCTCGGGATCACCAAGGCCATCCCCTTCTACAATCTGTCGCCTGCCTTCGTCGCCTTCGGCAATGGCCGTTTCGGACCCTTTCCGCTCCTGCTCATCGTGCCGCTGGTAGTGACGGTGCTGCTCGTCATCTTCTTTGCCCGCACGGTCGAGGGCCGCTACATGCTGGCGGTCGGCGGCAATGCCCATGCGGCGGAACTTTCGGGCATTTCCGTTGCCCGCGCCACCGTCATGGCCCATGTCGTGTCGGGCCTGCTGGCCGCGACCGCCGGTGCGCTGGCCGTCGCCCAGCTCGGCTCTGCCCAGCCGACGATCGGCGCGGACTGGGTGGTCATTTCCTTTGCGGCACCGATCATCGGCGGCGCCAGCCTTGCCGGCGGCTCCATCTCCATTCTCGGCACGTTCATTGCCGTGCTTCTGGTCGGGCTCATCCAGAATGCCATGGTGTTGCTCGCCGTCGATCCCTACTGGGTCACCTTCCTGCTCGGTGCACTGATCCTTGCCGCCGTCTGGATCAATCGCTACCGGGCGATCCGGGTCGGGGAGGATTGAGATGGCACTCATTCTGGACCGGATCGGCAAATCGTTCCCGGGCGTGCGGGCGCTCAACAATGCATCGCTGACCCTCAATGGCGGCGAGATACACGCGCTGATGGGCGAAAACGGCGCCGGCAAATCGACGCTGATCAAGATCATCACCGGCGTCCACCGGCCAGACAGCGGGACAGTCACTTTCGATGGTACGCCGCTGTCGCTTGCCTCGCCGCGCGACGCGATCGCGCTCGGCATTTCCGCGGTGCACCAGGAACGCAACCTCATTCCGCGCTTCTCGGTGGCGGAAAACATTCTTCTGGAGAGCTTGCCGGTTCGCAACGGCCTCGTCGATTTCCGGCGAGCCAATGAAGAGGCGCGCATGCATCTGCGCAAGGTCGGCCTCGACGTCGATCCGGCAACGGAGGTGCGACGCCTCAGCGTCGCCCAGATGCAGATGGTGGAGATCGCCAAGGCGCTCAGCCATCAGGCCAAGGTACTTCTGCTCGACGAGCCGACCGCATCGATTACCGATGCCGAGACTGAAATCCTCTTTCGCCTCGTGCGACAGCTGCGCGATCAGGGAACGGCGATCCTCTTCGTCAGCCACAAGCTGGAGGAAGTCTTGAGCCTTTGCGATCGGGTCACGGTCCTGCGCGACGGCGAAACCACGCTACGCGGTGCGCCGATGACCGGCATGACCCGGCAGACGCTGATCGAGGCGATGATCGGCCGCGCTGAACGCCCGGTCATCGCGCGCTCACGCAAGCCGCAGGAAGGGGTGGCGAAACTCGAGCTGCGTGATGTCGCCACCGCCGTCGGCCATGACAATGTCAATTTCTCGGTTCATCGCGGCGAAATCCTCGGCCTCTACGGCCTTGTCGGTGCGGGCCGGACCGAGCTTGTCCGTGCCGTCATCGGCAAGGACAAGCTGACATCGGGAACGGTGGTGATCGATGGCAAACCCGTCCGCATCCGCTCGGTTGAGGAGGCGATCAAGCGCTTCCGCATGGGCTATGTCAGCGAGGATAGGAAGCACGAGGGCGTCATTCTCGCCCATCCGATCCGTTCGAATATCGCCATGACCGTCTGGGGCAGGATTGCCTCGACCCTTGGGCTGATCGGCGCTGGCAAGGAGCGCAAGACTGCTACGCCGCTCGCCCGGCAGCTGGAAATCCGAACACCCAGCCTGGAACAGCTCGTCGGCAACCTCTCGGGCGGTAACCAGCAGAAGGTCTCGCTCGCCAAATGGCTCGCCGCCGATGTCGATATCCTCTTCATCGACGAGCCGACCGTCGGCATCGACATCAAGGCCAAGGCCTATATCCATGAGCTGATCAACGGCCTTGCCGACAAGGGCATGGCGATCCTGCTGATCTCCAGCGATATGCCGGAAATGGTGGCGCTCGCCGACCGCATTCTCGTCATGCACGATTTCAGGATCGTCCACGAACATGAAAACGACCACAAGTATGAAACGGCCAGCCGCGCCATCATGTCGGCGATCCACGCTGCCGAACCCGCTCAGGCCCGTACGGCAAGCTAGGAGGAACCATGGCCCGCATTGAAAAGATCGAACTGCGCATGGTGGACCTGCCGCCGAAGGTGAAGCGCACCGATGCGATCCAGAGCTTCGTCAGCCAGGAAACACCAATCGTCACCATCACCGATTCCGACGGGGCTTCCGGCACCGGTTATTCCTATACGATCGGGACAGGCGGTTCCTCCGTCATGCGGCTTCTGTCGGACCATCTGGCCCCGCTCCTGATCGGCGAGGATGCCGATTGCATCGAGGCGATCTGGCACAGGCTGGAATTTGCCACACATGCCACGACGATCGGTGCGATAACAGCGCTGGCACTCGCCGCCGTCGATACCGCGCTCTGGGATCTCAGGGCAAAGAAGCAGGGTCTGCCGCTCTGGAAACTGGCCGGCGGCGCGAAGGAGAGCTCCCCGCTCTATACGACCGAAGGCGGCTGGCTGCATATCGAGAAGGAAGCGCTTGTCGAAGACGCCCTGCAGGCGAAGGCCAAGGGCTTTTCCGGTTCGAAGGTGAAGATCGGCAAGCCGCACGGCGCCGAGGACTACGACCGGCTGTCTGCGATGCGTGCGGCGCTCGGTGACGGTTTCGAGATCATGACTGACTGCAATCAGGGCTTTACAGTCGATGAAGTGATCCGCCGCGCGGCGCGGCTGAAAGAACTCGATCTCGCGTGGATCGAAGAGCCGCTGCCGGCCGACGATCTCGACGGCCATATCCGGCTGTCACGCTCGACCCCGACGCCGATCGCCGTCGGTGAATCCCTCTATTCGATCCGGCATTTCCGCGAGTATATGCAGAAGGGCGCCTGCTCGATCGTGCAGGTCGACGTCGCCCGCATCGGCGGCATCACGCCCTGGCTGAAGGTGGCACATGCGGCCGAAGCCTTCGATATCCCCGTCTGCCCGCATTTCCTGATGGAGTTGCATGTCAGCCTGGTCTGCGCCATCCAGAACGGCAAATATGTCGAATATATCCCGCAGCTGGACGACCTGACGGCCAAGGGCATGGAGATCCGAAACGGTCGCGCCGTCGCCCCTTCCGAACCCGGCATCGGCATCGAATGGGATTGGGATGCCGTGAAGGCCCGCAGCGTCGCCGAGTTCACCACGGAAATCACACAAGGGCAATAGAATATGCAGCGCATGGGCATGGTGATCGGCCTGGAGCCCGACAAGGTCGCAGACTACAAGACGCTGCATGCCGCCGTCTGGCCGGAGATCCTGGCGCTGCTCTCGGCTTGCAACATCACCAACTATTCAATCTACCTCAAGGAGCCGGAAAACCTGCTTTTCGGCTATTGGGAATATGTCGGTCACGATTTCGATGCCGACATGGCGAAGATGGCCGCCGACCCGAAAAACCAGGAATGGTGGGCGGCCTGCATGCCCTGCCAGAAGCCGCTTGCTACGCGCAAGGAAAGCGAATGGTGGGCAATGATGCCGGAGGTGTTTCACCTGGATTGAAGTCCAGACTTGCGCATGCGTTGAAGCTCCGACACCGCTCAATAGGATCTGTCGAAGCCGAGCTCGAACCAGTCAAGCGCATCATCCGACAAGAGTTCCTTCTTCGCCAGGCCATCCAGTATCCATTTGCCGTAGGTATCGCCCTTGGGGAGTGGCCCAATCTTCAGGCGCTCGGCGATCTGCAGGGTGATGGCGGTCTGATCCCTTGCTTTCAAAAGCAAGGCCAGCCGACCCGCAAGGTTTGGGCCGCCCTTCCTCCTCCTGTCCAGCGTTCCAGCCACACAGCCTGTGAAATAGCCGGCTCTCTTGGCCCTCGGAAACCAGGCGCTGCCGTCGTCGAAGGTCGGGGCGCCAAGCCTCTCCTGGATGGATTTATCCCGTTTGCCCCAATGGAGCACAGCATCAAGCTGATCAACCACCTCGGCGGCCCTATCGCTCGCGAACATGAGACGGACATATTGGCAAAGAGCCGGCGCGCCGCTGCTCCTCTCGATCTCATCACTCACGCCGGCGGGATCGGCGATAATCGCCGCGCCGAGTTCACTAAGAATTTTCTTCCGCTTCTGCTCATTGAGGGCGGTCAGATCGTGCCTGCCCCTGATGAAATCGCTCCAGGTGGCGACGGCCTGGTTGTGCCCCATCGCGGAAATCGCGGATAACATCAGCACAACCGCGACAAGCGCATGCCTGAAAGCGGATTTTACCATTCTGACGGAACTCCGTGGTGTCATTTCGATCTGATGCAGCCTCGACTATTGTCCAGATTCGAAGGCTAGGCGAGAGCGTGGCGGCTTACGATCAGCTCTTATCCACCTCGACAGTCGCCGTCAGGCCGGCAATCAGCCTGACATCGTCAGGAACGTTGTCGATGCTGATGCGCACCGGCACGCGCTGGGCAAGACGCACCCAGCTGAAGGTCGGGTTGATATTGGCAAGCAGACCGGTGCCGGAAGTGCGTTCGCGATCCTCGATGCCGGTCGCAATACTTTCGACATGGCCGTCAAGGCTCTGCGAATGCCCCATCAGGTGGATGGAAACCTTATCGCCGGGGTGGATGCGCGGCAGCTTGGTTTCCTCGAAATAGCCCTCGACGCGCAGCGAATCCGTATCGATCAGCGCGATCTTGGCAGTGCCGGCGCTGACATAGTCGCCCGGTCGCAGGCTGAGATTGGAAACCGTGCCGTTGACCGTTGCCTTGATCTCGGAGCGGTCGAGATTGAGCGCCGCGAGATCACGGTTGGCTTTCGCCTGTCGGAAGGCGGCCTCTGCCTGTTCTTCCGCCGTCTGCGCCTGTTCCTTCTGCTGCAGAGAGGCGGCGTCGCCGAGGCGGCCCTGACGCTCGCGCTCGCGATGCGCCTGGTCGAGGGCGGCCTTGCTGCTTTCAAGCGCTGCCTCAGACTGGGTGAGAGCGATCGCGAACCGTTCGCGATCAATGCGGAAAAGGACATCGCCTTTCCTCACCATCTGGTTGTCGGTAACGAGCACGTCGCTGACAAGGCCGGAAACATCAGGCGCGATCCCGACGACATCGGCGCGCAGGCGCGCATCGCGCGTCCAGGGTTCGTCCATGTAGTGGCCCCAGAGACCGCGGCCAACGAAGACGGCCGCGATGACAACGGCAAGGGTGACGATAAGGCGGCCAGTGAATTTCAGGGCGTTCATGCAAAGTACCAGCGTGTGATGGAGGAGACGGCTCCGAGGACGAGCACGTAAAGGGCAAGGTCGAAGAGACCGCGATGCCAGACGAGGGAATAGGCACCGAGCCAGGCAAGCATCCGTCTGACGACGATGATCAAGAGAAGGCTCAGCACCATGAGAACAAGGAGGCGTGGCACATAGACGCCGTAAACATCAAATTCTGCGGGCATGACAATTACTCAGCGGCAAGCGGTAGAAGTTGCGGCGCAACCTCGGCCGCCTGCCAGCTTTCTGGCGGAGCTGCGTCAGGGAAAAGTGCGCGCCTGACACCGACAAGTGCGTCGATACTCTCGGCGCCGCGCATGTCGTCTTCGAGCGCGATGATCTTCAGGCTGTCGTCGATCGACTGGCGCAGGCCATCCTGCGGAACGACCGCCCGGCCGGCCTCGATACGGCCGTGGTAGAAATCGGCAATGCCGGAGAGAACAGCGCCGAGCGAAGCCGCGCTGGCGCCACGCAGTTTCTTGCGCTCGTTCTGCAGCACTAGCACGTTGAAGCCGATGCGCACTTCGGCAAAGCCATCCACTTTCTTCAGCTCGCGATCCTCGACGACAGCAAGGCGCGGAACGAGCTGGCCGAGGCGATCGAGAATGCGGCCGGAGAGTTTCTCGTGATCGGCGCGGCGCTCGCCGGCAGCCGTCTCGGCAAGATCGCTCCAGCCCGCCCGCACCAGGCGCCAGGCGGCAAGCTCCGCGCCGAAGGGGCGGGCAATCAGAGTCCAGACCAGGGCAAAGCCGATGCCGGCGAGGGCCGCGATGGCCTCATTGGTGAAGGTGGTGAAATCCGAGGCATAGCGATCCTGCAGCGCAATGAAGGAGGCGCTGTTCACCGTGAGCAGCATGGCGAGCATATTGAACTGCGGCTTCGGGATCATCAGGCCGAGCAGCAGGAAGGGCGGAGCGAAGACCAGAACCAGCAGCTCGTAGCTGTTGACCATCGGCAGGATGCCGAAAATGTAGACGAAGGAGATGACGAGGCTGACGCCGCACCAGATGAACATCGAGGTGATGAAGGGGGCCGGCCGATCGAGCGAGGCGAAGAAAGAGCAGGCAACGGCCGCCATGGTGACGAAACCGGCGCCGTTCTGCCAGCCGCTATAGATCCAGAACATGCAGGCGACGAGAATGCCGGCAACAACGGCGCCTGCCTGGAAGGCAAGCAGCGCATAATCGAAATGCCTGATACGGCCGACGATCTGGCGATGGCGAAAGGCTGGCCGCCAGGGACCGGAATGTGTGCCGCTGACGATTTCGTCGCGCAGCGTCAGGCAATCCTGCCAGAGATCGACGATCTCCTTCAGACGCGCCAGCGCGCTCGACAAAAGCAGGTCGCTCCAGCGGCGGTCCGGATCGGTCTCGCGCAGGCTTTCGATCTGCCGCACCAGTTTTTCGGCCGTATCGTCAGCCTGCGATTTCGCGCCGCGGCCGAGCCAGTCGGCAACCTCGTTCAAGAGGCAGATCAGGTCTTTTGGGAGCGTCTCGCCTTCGGCCCGCAGGGCATGTAGCCGGTCGGCAAGCGAGGAGAAGAGCGGCAGAAGCATCAGGAGACGACCACGCAATTCGCGCGAATGGCGTACGATATCGCGGCTGCCGGCATCATAGCCGAGCTGGCTGATGATGAGATCGAGGCCGGTGACGTCAGCCGCCAGTTTCTGCCGCTTCAGGGGTGTAGCCGGTGTGGCGCCCTCACCGCGCAGAATATCGTTCGCCCAGCTTCCGGCATCGTCGAGCCAGGTGGCGATGCGCTGGCCGAGCACGCTGCGCACGCTGGTCGGGAAGACGACGGCGCTGACGAGGCTCGCGCAGACGATGCCGATGATGATCTCTTCCGAGCGGGCGAGCGCCGTATCGAAGATGGTGTCGGGCGAACCGACCGACGGCAGGGCGATCAGCGGCAGGGAATAGCCTGCCAGCATGAAGACATAGCTGCGCGAGGATCGGTCCAGCATCGAAATGAAGAGCAGCGTGCCGGTCCAGAGCGCGATAACAATGCTCAAGAGCTCCGGCGCGTTGACGAAGAGCGGCACGAAGAAGACCGCTGCGCTGGCACCAAGCAGGGTGCCGAGCGCGCGATAAAGGCCCTTGGAGCTGGTCGCACCTGCAAGCGGATTGGCAACGACATAGACGGCCGCCATCGCCCAGTAGGGCCGTGGCAGATCGAGGGACAGGGCGACGAAAAGGGCAAGCATGGAAGCGAGAAAGGCCTTGGCCGAGAAGAGCCAGTCCCGCCAGGAGGGAAGGGTCACGGTGTCTCCTCGAACTTCTGGGTTACGGCCGCAACCTGCGACGGGCTGATCTCTTCGAAGGCAGCGAGGACGCGCACCGCCGCTTCGAGATCGGCTTCACTGACATTTGCGAGGATCCTGCCGCGCAGGTCGTCGAGAATGGCTTCCATGCGGGTTGCGAGGCTCTGGCCCTCCTCCGTCAGCCAGAGACCTTTTGCCCGCCTGTCGATCGGGTCGTCCTTGCGCACCACGAGCTCGAGCGCCTCCAGCTGGTCGAGCAGCCTCACCAGCGACGGCCCTTCGATACCGACATGATTGGCCAGCACAATCTGACGCACGCCGCCGCCGAGACGTCCGATCCACAACAGCGGCGCCGCGCAGGCTTCCGAAATGCCGTGGGAAGTCAGCGCAAGATCCACCGCCCGGCGCCAGTTGCGGCCGGTCGACAAAAGGTTCGCGGTGAACACGCGCTGCAGGGAGGTGAGCGATTGCATGGCACTTTAATAGCATCAACATAGTTAGGATTCAAACGATATTTTGACGAATGCAAATTTCACCGGTATGGAGCGTCCCCAATGCGGCGTCACGAAGAATGTGATGCGGCGTTTCGCTGCTGCGACGAGGATTGAAGGGCCGCGGTGCTCGCCCGCAGCCGAGGTGCGGCGAAATCAAGGAAATGACGCATCTTCAGCGGCATCTGCCCACGCGCAAGATGAATGAGGTGGATGGGCGCCGGTTCGGGTTCGAAATCCTCGAGCACCAGCCTCAGTGTGCCTGCGGAAACGTCTTGTGCCACCTGATAATAGAGCAGCCGGGTGACGCCGGCACCGCGGATCGCCGCCTCCGCAGCCGCTTCCGTCGTGGTGACGGAAAGCCGCGGCGTGACCGCCACCTCGATCGGTTTGCCGATGCCGGACTTCCGAAACTGCCAGCCTGCAAACGGGGTTAGCACTTCAACGCCAATGCAGGGCAGATCCAGGAGATCGGCCGGCTCCTTCGGC
Organism: Rhizobium sp. BK379; assembly: GCF_014193955.1. Taxonomy (NCBI): domain Bacteria; kingdom Pseudomonadati; phylum Pseudomonadota; class Alphaproteobacteria; order Hyphomicrobiales; family Rhizobiaceae; genus Rhizobium; species Rhizobium sp. BK379. The sequence goes on along the minus strand of NZ_JACIAD010000010.1, from coordinate 33,916 downwards.
ACGCCACGACTGGCAAACAGACCAGGACTGCCGCAAACCACCCGGCGAACCGAGCCGACGCGTGTTGCGACCATGGCGCTATCGGGCAGATTGCCGATCCGCACTGCCATGTCGACATGCTCTTCGACGAGATCGATATTCCGGTCGGCCAACATCAGACGCACGTTGATCGCCGGAAAGGCGGCCAGAAAATCGGTCACGACAGGCAGGACGTGAAGGCGGCCGAACTGCACCGGCGCCGTGATCACCAACTCGCCCTTCGGCATCGCAAACTCTCCCGATGCCTGGCGTTCGGCTTCCTCGACCTGTTCAAGAATGCGTTTTGCGGCTTCCAGATAGGTAGCCCCTGCATCTGTGAGGGCGATCTTGCGAGTAGTTCGGGTGAGCAGTTTCGTTGAAAGCAGAGCCTCGAGCTCGGTAATCTTGCGGCTCAGCGTCGGCAGCGGAATTTTCAGCGAACGGCTGGCCGCCGACAGGCTTCCCCTGTCCACCACCTCCAGCAGGATCGACATGGCTTCGAACCGATCCACAGCATTCTTCCAATTTCTGGTAAAATCACTTTCATTTAAAGCATATTCTCTTTGTGGATGGAAATCGACACATTCGTATCAACAAGCCAATCACGGTTTGCCCTGTTCCGAAGGAGATCTTCCATGTCCCGCATTTCTATTCCCGCTAAAGACGACGCCCCTGATGCGGCGAGGCCGATACTTGACGGCATCCAGAAGGCACTCGGTTTCGTTCCGAACATTTTTCGCCTGGTTGCCAACAGCCCGGCAGCGCTGACGGCTTTCACCGGCTTTCAGGGGGCGTTGTCGAAGACGCTCGACGTCAAGACCCGTGAACGCATTGCGCTCGCCGTCGCACAAGTGAACGGCTGCGACTATTGCCTTTCCGCCCATACCTATCTCGGCCTTAACCTTGCAAAAATCAGCCCAGACGAAATCGCGCTGAACCGCAAAGGTACGTCCGCCGATGCCAGGGCGAGTGCTGCCGTCAGCTTTGCGGCCAAGATCGCCGAGGCTCGCGGTCATATCACTGACAGTGACATAGCCGCCGTGCGTGCTGCCGGCTTTTCAGATGCGCAGATCGTCGAAATCGTCGCTCTGGTCGCGGAGAACACCTTCACCAATTATCTGAACGAAGTTGCAAAGACCGATATCGACTTCCCGGCTGTGCCGGCCGCCAATGCGGCCTGACGGATGAGGAGCGGGGTGAAGCTCCGCTCCGTCCAACCTTGAGGAGATGGATCATGTCCTACGGATTTCTCGACATAGCCTCGACACCCAGCGTGCGCGCCGCCCAGGCAGAAATGGGACTCCAGGACTTCTGGACCAATCTGCCGACGGACCGGAGCTTCGACCGCTTCACGGAAAACGAAAGAGCCTTTATCGCCTCTCGCGACAGCTTCTACATGGCCACCGTTTCCGAAACGGACTGGCCCTATGTGCAGCATCGGGGCGGCCCGCAGGGTTTTCTGAAAGTGGTCGATGACCGCACGCTTGGCTTTGCGGATTATCGCGGCAATCGCCAGTACATCAGCACCGGCAATATTGCTGCCAATGACAAGGTCTGCCTGTTTCTGATGGACTATGCCCGTCGCGCAAGGCTGAAGATCTATGCGCATGCCGAAAAGCTCTCGTTCGACGCCGATCCCAAGCTGACGGACCTGCTGGCCACGCCTGGCTATCGGGCAAAGCCGGAACGCCTCTTCCGCCTGCGCCTCGAAGCTTTCGACTGGAACTGCCCGCAGCATATAACGCCGCGTTATACCGAGGCGGAAATTGCTGTCGCCGTCGAGCCGCTCCGCCAGCGCCTCGCAGAACTGGAAGCTGAGAATGCCGCCTTGCGGGCTAAGGCCGGCTAACGACGAAACAAGGCGCTGCTCAATGCGCCTTGTAGTGCTCGCCGCCCGTGGCCTCGCACCTGAGTCGGCTGGCCGGGTGGACCGTCAGTCGGAAACCGTCACATCGATCCAGCGTCCGGTCCCCTGGCTGCCATAGATATCGACGTCAATCCAGACATTGCCGTGAACGATCATTGCAGCAGCTTCCCCGGTCATGGTCCCGTTGCGGAGCATGACTTCAAGGGATTGACGATTGGCGGGATCGGCAAAGAAGGAGTCCGACTGGTCATCATTGTCGCGGATACCGTATTGATGGAAATTCGCTCGATCCTGGCGGATGATCTGCCAAGGTTGCGTGAGCCGCGTTCCTTTCGAATTGAAGAGATCAGCCTCCCCGATATAGGCGCGGTAGTGCTCAATGGGGCGGTTCGTATGCGTGGCGGTCACGCTCGACTGCGCAAGCACGGGCGCGCCGACAAAAAGCATGCTGACCGCGATCGAAATAAGTTTCTTCATGGTGATCCCCTCCGGGCATGAATATTGCGAGTTGACGATCTTTGCCAGGGGCAAGGCCGTGGATGGTTAACGCCGCGATCGGTCCTTCTCGCCGCGATCGACATGCACCCATGGCAAGTTCCGGGGGCACGGCGGCCATTATTTCTCCCTTTTCATTGCAATGGTAAGGTGGATCGCGCCAGCGCGAAACATCCGGGGAGGCATTGGGCTGACATATGGCAAGCAAGCGCAGGATAACAGACTGCCTTTCGACGGCGATCCTTCTCACCGGCCTTGCCGGCGTTGCGGCGGCCGACCAGCCGGATCCGTATGGTCAATTCAGCGAACGTTGCCTCGGGCGGGGGCCGGATTTCCAGCGCACCGTCGCCGCTGCGAAGGACCGGGACTGGCCAGCTCTCGCAACGGACATGACCACCAGCCTCACGCCGGTGGAAAATCCGGTCGCGCTGGAAGGCTGGAATCTGACCACGGAAGGAGATGGGTCATTCGAGGCCCTCGTCGTCGCGCGGGCGTCTGTAGGCGACAGCAAGGTGGAAAGCTGCACCATGGCCTATGCGGAAGTCGACGCTGCGGCATTTGAGCGTCGCCTCGTCGATGAGACGCGCGCCAAGGCGTCCGGCACGAAGAATGGTCAGGGGCGCATCAGGAAATTCTTCGAGGCCTCGTCTTCCGAGCGCAAGCAAGCGATCACGCTCGATTTGCCCCTGTATCCGAATGGGCACGACGAAGTCATCGTCAGCGTCGTCTCGGAGCAGCAGATCGAAAACTGATCGACTGCTTTGGTTCGCTCTCCTGCCGCCCGTGCGACCGTCGCTTGCGCGGCGGTCCGGCGATCCGCTTAGGGGCTGAAATCCCGCCAGACTTGTTACTCCCGCGTGTCCATACCTCGGCCTAGGCTCCACGATGACCATCCGGAAACCCCTCCTGATGGCACGACCATTTACAGGAGCAAGCCTTGAACATCGAAAACAAAACGGTCCTGATATCAGGCGCCAATCGCGGCATCGGCCGGGCTCTCATGGACGAAGCGCTGCGGCGCGGCGCAAAACGCATCTATGCAGGATCGCGCGGCGAGCAGCACCATGAGGATGACCGCGTGGTCTTCGTGAACCTCGATATTACCGACGAGTGGGACGTCCAGAAAGCGGCCGCCGCTGTCGAGAACCTCGATATCCTCATCAACAATGCCGGCATCTTCATACCTGACGATCTCGGCGATACGGACATCATCAATCGCCATCTGGCAGTCAATTTCTTCGGGCCGCTAAGGGTGACCCAGGCGTTTCTGCCGGCACTGGTGCGATCGAAAGGCGCCATCATCAACAACCTCTCCCTGTCGGCGCTCGTGCCGGTCGCGTCCACACCGGCCTATTCGATTTCGAAAGCGGCGGCACATAACCTGATGCAAGCCTTCCGAGCGCTCCTGTCGGCGCGTGGCGTGGCGGTGCACAGCTGTTTCACCGGACCTGTTGATACCGACATGACGCGCGGATTCGAGGTGCCGAAGTCGCCGCCCGGCCTGGTGGCGTCAGGAATATTCGACGGCTTCGAAAGAGGCGAGGAGGATATCTTCCCCGATCCCTATTCCGAACGCTTTGCCGATCGCTGGCGCACCGGCGTCATCAAGGCTCTCGAACAGGAATTTGCCGCCTACGTTCCGCCGTCAGCTGAAACGGCTCAGGACTGCTGCCACCACTGACATTCTGTTTGCGCGCGAACGGCATTGGCGCGCCGTTCGCCGCAAGCGACTGTCTACTTCATGTAAAGCGAGCGAGAGCGCTCCAGATGCTTGAGCACCGCGGCTTCGGCGCCGTCGGCATCGTTGGCGGCAAGCTGCTCCAGGATCTCTTCATGTTCGGCGAGCGTATATTTTTCCTTGCCGGTCCAGATCAGCATTTCCGTGTGATATTCCTTCAGCCATGCCAGCATGGCTTCGCTGACGGCCACATAGATCGGATTGCCGGAAATCTGGGCGATGCGCGTATGAAAGCGCATGTCGGCGGAGATGAATTCCTCGGCATGGCCGAGCGATGCGCGCTGATGGTCGATGATCTCGCGAAGCGCCTCGACGTCAGCGCGTTTGGCGCGTTGCGCCGCTTCACGCGCCATGCCGCGTTCGAAGAAGATACGGGCGCTCTTCAGGTGCTCCAGCGAATCGGCCGATTGCGCCAGCATGATCTTCGCCGTCAGATCGACCTGCCGGAAGATCGACTGGGCGGTCAGTTTCAGGACCTTCGCACGCTCCCCGTGCGAGATGCTGACGAGACCCTTGTTGGCGAGAGACTGCATCGCCTCGCGGATCGCCGGACGACCGACGCCGAAGCGTTCCATCAGAACGCGCTCGGAGGGCATCTCGTCGCCCGGTTGCAACTCTCCTGACGTGATCAGCCGTTCCAGCCGGTCAAAAACCTCATCGGACAGTTTTCGACGGACTATTGGCTCGATGGCTGAGGTCATGGCGTCTCGCTGGCTCAAATCTTCTCTCCCTTTAGCATTTCCACCGACCGACGACAAAGCGCGCCACGCGAAATTCACACCTGTTGAAAATTTCCGTTGCAGAAAATGGAATACTCATTATACCAGATTACAAGTTGACGCCATGGCTTCTTGATGTGGCGAGAGGAGCAACCGGCAATTTCATGATGATAGTCCTGACCTACCGCATCGAGACGCCCGGCAGCGTTGAAGCGATGGCGAACAAGATCGCTTCCGATCAATCGACCGGAACCTTCGTTCCGGTTCCGGGCGAGACTGAGGAATTGAAGTCGCGTGTCGCCGCCCGGGTGCTCGCCATCCGGCCGCTGGAAGATGCAAGTCACCCGTCCTGGCCGGAAGCGCCTGACGGAGTGCGGCTTAATCGCGCCGATGCCGATATCGCTTTCCCGCTCGATGCGATCGGCACCGACCTTTCGGCGCTGATGACGATCGCGATCGGCGGAACCTTCTCGATCAAGGGCATGACGGGCCTGCGCGTCATCGACATGAAACTTCCCGAGGCTTTCAGGGATGCCCATCCCGGCCCGCAATTCGGCATTCCCGGCAGCCGGCGCCTGACCGGCGTCGAGGGACGGCCGATCATAGGCACGATCGTCAAACCGGCGCTCGGTCTGCGTCCATATGAGACGGCTGAGCTCGTCGGCGAACTGATCGAATCCGGCGTCGACTTCATCAAGGACGACGAGAAGCTGATGAGCCCCGCCTATTCGCCGCTGAAAGAGCGCGTGGCGGCCATCATGCCTCGCATTCTCGATCACGAGCAGAAGACCGGAAGGAAGGTCATGTATGCGTTCGGCATCTCCCATGCCGATCCCGACGAGATGATGCGCAACCATGATCTCGTGCTTGAGGCAGGCGGCAACTGCGCCGTCGTCAATATCAACTCCATCGGCTTCGGCGGCATGAGCTTCCTGCGCAAGCGCTCCGGCCTCGTGCTGCATGCACATCGCAATGGCTGGGACGTGCTGACGCGCCATCCCGGCATCGGCCTCGACTTCAAGGTCTATCAGCAGCTCTGGCGGCTGCTTGGCGTCGACCAGTTCCAGATCAACGGCATTCGCGTGAAATATTGGGAGCCGGACGAAAGCTTCGTTGCCTCCTTCAAGGCGATCAGCACGCCGCTCTTTAGCCCCTCCGACTGCCCGCTTCCTGTCGCCGGCTCCGGCCAGTGGGGCGGCCAGGCGCCGGAGACCTATCAGCGCACCGGCCGCACCACCGATCTGCTCTATCTCTGCGGCGGCGGCATCGTCAGCCATCCGCAGGGGCCGGCCGCCGGCGTGCGCGCGGTCCAACAGGCCTGGCAGGCGGCCGTCGCCGATATTCCGCTCGACGACTATGCCAAAGATCATCCGGAACTTGCGGCATCGATCGCCAAGTTCGGCGACGGGAAGGCTGCGTAACGATGCGCGACCTGCTCGTCAGTTACTACGGCGACGACTTCACCGGCTCCACCGATGTGATGGAAGCGCTCGCCAGCAACGGTATTCCCACCGTGCTCTTCCTCGGCATTCCCGATCAGGCGCTGCTCGATCGCTTCCAGGATTGCCGGGCCATCGGCATTGCCGGAACGAGCCGCAGTGAGAGCCCGGCCTGGATGCAGGAACATCTTGCACCGGCCTTCCAATGGCTGAAGGGGCTGCAGGCGAGCATCTGCCACTACAAAGTCTGCTCGACTTTCGATTCCGCGCCTGAGGTCGGCAATATCGGCAAGGCGATCGAGATCGGCAAAGACATATTCGAGCAAGAGCTCGTGCCCGTCATCGTCGGCGCGCCGCAGCTCAAGCGCTATACCGCCTTCGGCAACCTCTTTGCTGCCTATCAGGGACGTGTCTTCCGCATCGACCGGCATCCGGTCATGAGCCGCCATCCGGTTACACCGATGCATGAGGCGGATCTTGCCTTGCATCTCGGCAAGCAGACCGAGCTTGCCGTTTCGCTCGCCGACCTGACAATGCTTGCATCATCCGATGCCGATGCCAGGATCGACCAGCTGACGAACAAGGGCTCGGGCATCCTGCTTCTCGACGTCGACTCTGGCGACAGCCAGTCTTCCGCCGGACGACAGTTGCAGCGCATCGCGGCTGCCAAGGGCGGCTTCGTCGCCGGTTCCTCCGGCATCGAATATGCACTTCTCAACGCGTGGCGCGAAAAAGGCCTGATCGGACAGAGTGTAGAGTTCCCGTCGCCGGGCAAGGTGGATCGGCTCGCCGTCGTTTCCGGCAGCGTTTCGCCGACGACGGAGCGACAGATTCGCACGGCAATATCCGACGGTTTCCATGACATTCCACTCGATCCTCTGGCACTGGTCGGCGCGAATGCCGAGGCGGTACTGGACGTCGCGGTCGCCGCGGGTCTCGCTGCTCTGAAAGCCGGCCGTAGTGTCATACTGCACACTGCACTTGGCCCTTCGGCCGATCGCGGCGCCGATATCGATCAGCTGCCAGGCGCCCGTCATCGGCTCGGTCGCGCGCTCGGAACCATCCTGCGCCGTCTTGTCGAAACCGAAGGGCTTTCGCGGGCGGTCATCGCCGGTGGCGACACGTCGAGCCACGCACTGAAGGAATTGCGCGTCGATGCGCTGACGACCCTGCTGCCGCTGCCGCAGACCCCTGGTTCGCCGCTCTGCACCGCCCATGGCGGCCATGGGCCGACGGACGGACTGCAGATTGCCCTGAAAGGCGGGCAGGTCGGGTCCGATGGTTACTTCGCGCAGATCCGGGACGGACGAACATCCTGATTATCGATCAGGTGTGATCGGCCCCTCGAATGCCGATGGAATGGTGATTGACTCATCATACCAGTTACGATACCAATCCCACATACGAAGGTGAGGAAAAATGACTGCAATTGCCCTCTTTGGCGCCGGCGGAAAAATGGGATACCGGCTAGCCAAGAATCTCAAAGGTTCCCGTTTTGATGTGCGCCATGTCGAGGTCAGCGATGTCGGCAAGGCGCGCCTGAAGAACGATCTCGGCATCGACTGCACGCCCGCCGATGCAGCGCTCGACGGCGCAGAGGTCGTGATCCTGGCCGTGCCGGATACAGCGATCGGCAAGGTTGCCGCCGGTATCGTCGACAGGCTGAAGCCCGGCACGATGGTCGTCGCCCTCGACGCCGCCGCTCCGTTCGCCGGTCACCTGCCCAAGCGTGACGATCTCACCTATTTCGTCACCCACCCCTGCCATCCGCCGATCTTCAACGATGAGACGGATATGCAGGCGAAAAAGGATCATTTCGGCGGCCTCTTTGCCAAGCAGCACATCGTCTCGGCGCTGATGCAGGGGCCGGAAAGCGCCTATAGCCTCGGCGAAGAGATTGCCAAGGTAATATGGGCGCCGGTCATGCGCTCGCACCGCGTCACTGTCGATCAGATGGCGATGCTGGAACCCGGGCTTTCGGAAACCGTCTGCGCCTCGCTGCTCGTCATCATGCGCCAGGCGATGGACGAATGCATCGCACGCGGCGTTCCGGCGGAAGCCGCTCGCGACTTCCTGCTCGGCCACATGAACGTGCTCGGCGCCGTCATCTTCAAGGAAGTCGACGGTGTGTTCTCGGATGCCTGCAACAAGGCGATCGAGTTCGGCATCCCAGCCCTCATGCGCGACGACTGGAAGAAGGTCTTCGAACCTCAGGAGATCGCCGACAGCATCCGGCGCATCACCTGACACTGCTGCGGCAGGGCTTAGCCTTGCCGCCTTGCCGGCCCGGGGGGGACTTTGAAGACGGGCCGGTTTTCATTTCGCATGGATTCAGCCGAACCGGGGTTGGTTCGGCCATGCGTCAAACCTGGGAGGAAAACCATGAACCTTACGTGTAGACTGACCCTTGCAGCCTTCGCCGGCGCCCTGTCGCTCGGCGTTGCCATGCCGGCATTTTCGGCTGACCTGATCGCCATCATCACGCCGGCCCACGACAATCCATTCTTCAAGGCGGAGGCCGTCGGCGCCGAAGCCAAGGCCAAGGAACTCGGCTATGAAGCCCTCGTCATGACCCATGACGACGATGCCAACAAGCAGTCGGAAATGATCGATACCGCGATCGGCCGCGGCGCCAAGGCGATCATCCTCGATAATGCCGGCGCAGACGCTTCGGTTGCCGCCGTCAAGAAGGCCAAGGATGCCGGCATCCCCTCCTTCCTGATCGACCGCGAAATCAATGCGACTGGCGTTGCCGTCGCCCAGATCGTGTCGAACAACTACCAGGGTGCCCAGCTCGGCGCGCAGGAATTCGTCAAGCTGATGGGCGAGAAGGGCAATTATGTCGAGCTCGTCGGCAAGGAGTCCGATACCAATGCCGGCATCCGCTCGCAGGGCTATCATGACGTCATCGACGACTATCCGGACCTGAAGTCCGTCGCCAAGCAGTCGGCCAACTGGAGCCAGACGGAAGCCTATGCCAAGATGGAAACCATCCTGCAGGCCAATCCCGATATCAAGGGCGTGATCTCCGGCAACGATACAATGGCCATGGGCGCAATCGCCGCCCTCCAGGCTGCCGGCCGCAAGGACGTGATCGTCGTCGGCTTCGACGGTTCCAACGATGTCCGCGACTCCATCAAGTCGGGCGGCATCAAGGCGACCGTGCTGCAACCGGCCTACGCACAGGCCCAGATGGCTGTCGAACAGGCCGACGCCTATATCAAGAACAAGACGGCACCGAAGGAAGAAAAGCAGCTCATGGACTGCGTTCTCATCAATGCCGACAACGCCGGCAAGCTCGAGACCTTTGCCATCGCAAAGTAAGGCGGACCGACTGTTGCAGGGAGCGTGGGCGACCACGCTCCCTGCAACTTATTTCCATTGATTTCGAGGTTGACAGCATGTTGAGGATCAGGGGCGTCCTGATTGCCGCGATCGTCGTGGCAGCTTTGCCCGGATGCAAGATCATCAAGACACCGACTGCGGAAGAAAAAGCCGCAGCGACGGCCAAGAGCGCATTCGATCCGAATGCCAAGGTCGAGGCCATTTGGCAGCCTGAGGTCGTCCCCTACTACGAAAAGCGTGCCGGCGGGCTCAAGGACGTCGTGGCACTCGCCGCTTCGAGCCCCGATCAGGCGGGCGAAAAATATGGCAATCCGCACAAACAGGCGAGCTCTCCCTGGACCTATGCCGTCAAGTTCAGCGGCAAGGTCATTGCCGCCGATACGGCGTCACGGGCGGCGACGCTTGATGTCGATGCCGATGGCGACGGCAAGGCCGACGCAAAAGTGCAGATCGGGCCGGCCATTCGTGGCACGGCGCTGCGAGACACGCTGGATTTCGTCAATTTCAACGAATTCAAGAACCAGATCGAATGGGCGCAGTTCGGCAAGTCCTTCAATGAGAAGGCCAACAGCGCTTTCCTGTCGGCGGTTCCGCGCGACGGGCTGGTCGGCAAGACGGTGACCGTAACAGGCGCTTTCCCGTTGCCATCAGGCAGCGACCTCCCACTCGTGACCCCTTCGGCGCTGACGGTGGCACCATGACGATGGCCGAGGCTCCCAAGGACGATATCATCCTGCGCCTCGACGATGTGTCGAAGGTCTATTCCGGCATCGTCGCCGTCAAGCGCGCCAATCTCGAACTGCGCCGCGGTGCCGTCAACGTGCTGGTCGGTGAAAACGGCGCCGGCAAATCGACACTGATGAAGATTATCGCCGGCGTCGAACGGCCGACGCTCGGGAATATCATCCTTGATGGGGAAACCGTTTCCTTCGCGAGCCCCGCGGATGCGCAGGCGCACGGCATCGGCATGATCTTCCAGGAGCTCAATCTCTTCGCCAACATGTCGGTTGCCGAAAATATCTTTGCAACACGCGAACTGACCCGCGGCGTGCTCGGCATTGACCACAGGGAACAGGTCCGCAAAGCGAATGAATTCCTTGCGCGACTCGATGCCGGGATCGATGCCGAGACCATGGTCGAGGACCTGCCGATCGGCCAGCAGCAGCTTGTCGAGATCGCCAAGGCAATGTCGCTGAATGCCCGCATCCTGATCATGGACGAGCCGACATCGGCGCTGTCGGCAGCGGAAGTCGAGATCCTCTTCAAGGTGATCGGCGAACTGAAGGCGCAAGGGGTGGCGATCGTCTATATTTCGCATCGCCTCGAAGAGCTGATGCGGATCGGCGATTACATCACCGTGCTGCGCGACGGGCAGATTACCGGCCAGGCGATGGTTAGGGATATAGACACGCGCTGGATCGTACGCTCGATGATCGGTTCGGACGCCAAGGATTTCGCCAAATCCGTCGAACATGCAGTTGGCAAGGAAATGTTTCGGGCCGAGAACATCAGCCTGCCCCGTCCGACCGGCGGGCTTGCGGTCGACGATGTTTCATTGACCGTCAAAGCTGGCGAGATCCTCGGTATTTATGGCCTGATGGGCGCCGGGCGAAGCGAATTCTTCGAATGCGTCATCGGTCGCCATGCGCATTCGACCGGCAAGATCTTCATCGACGGCAAGGAAGTGCGCGCTCGGGACACGACGCGACGCATCCGCCGCGGTCTCGCGCTCATTCCCGAGGACCGGCAGCGTGAGGGCCTGGTGCAGGTTCTCTCCATCGCTTCCAACCTGACGCTAGCGAGCCTCGGCCGGTTCACCCGTCTCTTCCATATCAATGCCAAGGCGGAGAAGAACGCCATCGCGGAGGCAATCCGCGATCTCTCCATCAAAGCACCGAATCCGGACTTCGAGGTGACCTCCATGTCCGGCGGCAACCAGCAGAAGGTGGTCATCGGCAAGGCGCTGATGACCAATCCGAAGGTCCTTTTGATGGACGAACCGAGCCGCGGCATCGATGTCGGCGCCAAGGCGGATGTCTTCCGCACGATGCGTCGGCTTGCTGCCAACGGTCTCGCCATCCTGTTTTCAACCTCCGACCTCGAAGAGGTCATGGCGCTCTCCGATCGCATCGCAGTGCTCAGCAACGGCCATCTCATCGCCGTCTTCGACCGCGCGCAGGCAACAGAAGAAGCCATTATCGCGGCCTCCGCCAAGGGGCACGAACATCAAGGGAAACTCGCGTCATGACGGCGGCTACCGCATCCAATTCCGCGCCGAAGGGCGCGAACGGCTCCTTCCTGCTGACGCTGATGAAGCTTCGAACCTTCATCGCGCTCTTTGCCGTCATCATCTTCTTCTCGATCTTCGCGCCGAACTTCACCTCGACCGCAAACATGATCCTGATGTCGAAGCATGTGGCGCTGAATGCTTTCCTGGCGATGGGCATGACCTTCGTCATCATCACCGGTGGCATCGACCTCTCGGTCGGCTCGATCGTCGGCCTCTGCGGTATGGTCGCCGGCGGCCTGATCCTGTATGGCATCGAACTGCCGATCGGCTATACGGTCTATTTCAACCTCGCCGAGATCGTGCTGATCACGCTGGCCATCGGTCTCTTCATCGGCCTGATCAATGGCTTGCTGATTACCAAGCTCAACGTCGCGCCCTTCATCGCCACACTCGGCACGCTCTATGTCGCCCGAGGCCTGGCGCTGCTTTCCTCCGACGGCCAGACCTTCCCGAACCTCGTCGGCCGACCGGAATATGCGACGACCGGTTTCGATTTCTTCGGTGCCGGCCGCATTCTCGGCCTTCCGGTCTCGATCTGGATCCTGATCGTGCTGGCGCTTCTTGCGGCCTACGTGGCGCGCTCGACGCCGATCGGGCGACATATCTTCGCTGTCGGTGGCAACGAGCGCGCCGCGCGCATGTCGGGTATCCGCGTCGATCTGGTGAAAATCTTCGTCTATATGTTCTCCGGTCTTTGCGCCGCGATCGTCGGCATCGTCATCTCCTCGGAGCTGATGGCCGCACATCCAGCCACAGGCGAGAGCTTCGAACTCAACGCGATTGCCGCGGCCGTTCTTGGCGGCACCTCGATGTCGGGCGGACGCGGCACGATTGGCGGCACGATCATCGGCGCCTTCGTGATCGGCATTCTCTCCGACGGTCTGGTCATGATGGGGGTTTCCTCCTTCTGGCAGATGGTCATCAAGGGTCTGGTGATCATCATCGCCGTCGTCGTCGATCAGGCGCAGCGTCGGCTGCAGCAGCGCGTGACCCTCATGCAGATGGCAAAGGCAGGTTGAAATGGCTGACTTGAAAGGTGCTTTGATCGGTTGCGGCTTCTTTGCGATCAACCAGATGCACGCGTGGAAGGATGTCGACGGCGCCTCGATCGTGGCGATCTGCGACCGCGATCCCGAGCGCCTGAAAATTGTCGGCGAACAGTTCGGCATCAACAGGCGCTACACGGATGCCGCGGCCATGTTTGCCGATGGCGGCTTCGATTTCGTCGACATCGCCACCACGGTCCAAAGCCACCGGGCGCTGGTGGAGATGGCGGCGAGCCACAAGATCCCCGCCATCTGCCAGAAGCCCTTCGCCAAGACGCTTGTCGACGCCAAGGCGATGGTCGAGGCTTGCCGAATTGCCGGCATCCCGCTGATGGTGCATGAGAATTTCCGCTGGCAAACGCCGATCCAGGCCGTCCGCCGGCTGCTCGACCACAAGGCGATCGGCACGCCCTTCTGGGGCCGTTTCTCCTTCCGCTCAGGGTATGACGTCTTTTCCGGACAGCCTTACCTCGCCGAAGGCGAACGTTTCATCATCGAGGATCTCGGCATCCACACGCTCGATATCGCCCGCTTCATCCTTGGCGACGTGAAGACGCTGACGGCGCGCGCAAAACGCGTCAATCCCAGGATCAAGGGCGAGGATGTGGCAACGATCCTGCTCGACCACGAAAGTGGGGCGACCTCTATCGTCGACGTCAGCTACGCGACGAAGCTTGCCGCCGAGCCTTTCCCGGAAACGCTGATCGAGCTCGACGGCACCGATGGCACGATCCGCCTTTCATCCGGCTACCGGCTCGAAGTCACGAATGCTGCCGGTACGGTCGTTTCCGATGCGTCGCCGCAGCTTCTCTCCTGGGCATCGCGACCCTGGCACAATATTCAGGAAAGCGTCTACGCCATCCAGAAGCACTGGGTCGACCGGCTGAAGAACGGCGGCGAGCCGGCAACCTCGGGTGCCGACAATCTCAAGACATTCGCCCTTGTCGAAGCGGCCTATGATAGTGCCGCATCGGGAAAGACAATCGACGTGGGGGCCATGCTGAAATGATGACGGACGCCTTTGCCCTCTACGGCACGCATGAGGCCGAAGAGCATCCGGTCCGCCTGACTGCCGGGCGCCTCTCGGTCGATCTTGCCAAGGGCAATCTGCGGACGATCCGCTATGACGGCGTAGAAGTATTGCGTGCCGTCTCCTATCTGGTGCGTGACCGCGACTGGGGGACCTATAGTCCGACAATCGACAATCTCTGGGTCGAGCAGGGCAAGGATAGCTTTTCCGTCCGTTATGTCGCCCATTGCAAGGGACCGGAAGACACAAGGCTTGCCATTTCGGTGCATATTGCAGCCACCGAGCGGGAGCTGACCTTCGAGGCGGGAGCCCTTTCGCCAACCGGTTTCGAGACCAATCGCTGCGGCTTCTGCATCCTGCACCCGATCGTCGGCATTGCCGGAAGCCCGGCCAAGGTCGAGCATGTCGACGGCAACGTGAACGAGACGCGCTTTCCCGATCAGATCGAGCCCTGGCAACCTTTCAAGGATATGCGGGCAATTACCCATCAGGTGTTGCCGGGTATTTCGGCTGAATGCCGGATGGAAGGCGATACGTTCGAGATGGAGGACCAGCGCAACTGGTCCGACGCTTCCTACAAGACCTATGTGCGCCCGCTGGCGCTGCCCTGGCCCTATCAGATCGCCGCGCACGAACCGGTGCGGCAGAGGATCGTCCTTTCCATCCGCGATACCAGAAGCGGGCAAGCGACAGCCCTCGGCTCGACGGCTGCTGACATCCGGCTCGAACCGGGCGAGCGAAGCGGCACCATGCCGGCGATCGGCCTGCTCGTCACCCCCGATGAAGCGAAAGCGACGCTTGAAGCCCGCAATCTGCTCTCCGAGATCGCTCCGCAGGAACTGCTGTTCCACTTCGACCCAAATGCCGGCCACGGGATGCCGGCTCTAGTGGATTTCGCTGCCGTCGCCGCTATCAATGGCGGCAGATCGACGCTGGAAATCGCCCTGCCCTGCAAGCAGGCGCCAGCCATCGAGACGGCAGAGATCGCACGGCAAATGCAGGATGCAGGCTTCCGCCCGGACGCCATTCTGATCTCGCCTTCGGTTGATCGGCAGTCGACGCCTCCGGGCAGCAAATGGCCCGAATGCCCGCCACTCGAGGAGGTTTATGCTGCGGCCCACGAAGCCTTTGCCGGCATTCGCATCGGCGGCGGCATGCTGAGCTACTTCACCGAACTCAACCGCAAACGGGTGCCGGCAGACCGCCTCGATTTCGTCAGCCACTGCACAAATCCCATTGTCCATGCCGCCGATGATCTCAGTGTCATGCAGACGCTGGAGGCGCTGCCCTTCATCACCGGTTCGGTGCGCGCCATCTATGGCGACAAACCCTACTGGATCGGCCCCTCGACCATTCCGATGCGGCAGAACCCCTATGGCAGCCGCACAATGGACAATCCCTCCGGCAGACGCATTCCGATGGCAAACCGCGATCCGCGTCATAATGGCCGCTTCGCGGAGGCGTTTGCGCTCGGTTATGCCATCCGGATACTTGATGCCAATATCGAATGCCTGACGCTCGCGGCACTCACTGGTCCTTTCGGCCTTATTGCCGGCAAGGCAGAGCCAACGGACGAAGGCGGCAATCGGCCGCTCTTCAAAGTCGTCAAGCTACTGTCGAGCCTTGCCGGCTCGCCATGGAGCAGCTGCATTTCTTCGCGCCCGTCGGAACTCCTGGCTTTCGTCTCCCGGCAGCCGCCGGCTGCGACGCTGCACGTCGTCAACCTGACCGCGGAAGAGCAAAGCATCGATATCAGTGCTTTCGGGTCAGCCTCGCAAGGCACGAGCATGGCACTGGCGCCTTTTAGTACGGCGTCGATCAAACTTGCCGTTTAGGATTTTCAGGCACATCGCGCAGACCGTTGGGCTTCAGTATGGGTGCCGTGGATATTCCATGCGACTGGAAAAGCGAGACGACGAAGGCGTTGCGAGCTGGCCCCTCGCCCCAGGTTCTGGCATATCCCGGTAGCGGGCAGGCGCACTTCTATCGGAAACAGCTCGGGGTGGGCAGCTGATCGAGGCGCCCACCTGCATTGACGATGGTCGACGTTATCTCCTCCTGAGATCAATTGTGATCGCGAGGCGGAGAATTCCTCCGCTGCCGCCTCGCGCTGTCCGTCAGTTCAGACGGGTTTGCGTTGCGGTGGCGCTGTACCAGTCGAAGGGCTTGTCTGCGGTTGCCACCATGACGCTCTTGACGCTGAAATGATCGTTGAAGCTTTCCAGTCCGAACTCACGACCGATGCCGCTTTCACCGACACCTCCCCAGGGAGAGGCCGGATCCAGGCGGTGGTGGTCGTTGACCCAGACAATTCCGGCCTTGACGCCAGCCGCGACGCGGTGCGCGCGGGCAACATCGCGGGTGCGGATTGCAGCTCCGAGACCGAACGGCGAATCATTGGCGAGGCGCAGCGCCTCCGCTTCATCCTTGAAGGGCGTAACGCTGGTGAATGGCCCGAATACCTCTTCCTGAAAGACGCGCATATCCGCCTTGACGTCGGCAAACACGGTCGGCTGGACGAAATAGCCGCCTTCAAATCCCGGTACGTTTGCGATGTCGCCGCCCGCGACCGCACGGGCTCCGGCCTCCCGGCCGAGCTGGGAATACCTCAGGACACGCTCGCGTTGCTTGGCCGAAATAACGGGGCCAAGCTGGGTCTCCGGATCGAACGGGTTTCCGATCCGGAGGGAACGCGCCTTTGCGGCAAGTTTTTCGACAAAGGCGTCGTAGATCGATTCCTGGACGAGATGCCGGCTGCCGCACACGCATGTCTGGCCCGCCCCGATGAAGGCGCCAAACGCGGCATAGTTCACTGCCTGATCGACGTCGAAGTCGTCAAAGACCATGACGGGGGTCTTGCCGCCGAGCTCCAGCGTCTGATGCGCGAACACTTTCCCGGCGGCGCTGCCTGCTATCCGGCCGGCTTCCGTGCCGCCGGTCAGCACGAGTTTGTTGATGTCGGGGTGCTCTGCCAGGAATCGGCCAGCTTCGGGGCCGTAGCCAAGGACGACATTGAACACGCCTTTCGGCAGTCCGGCTTCAACGAAGATCTCCGCAAGTTTCAAGGTGGTTAGCGGCGTATATTCCGACGGCTTCACGACGGTCGTGCATCCAGATGCCAAAACCGCGGCAAGGGACTTGCACATGATCATCAGCGGATGGTTGAACGGCGTGCAGTTGGCGACGACGCCGATCGGCGTGCGCAGCGTGTAGTTGAGATAGGACCCTTCGACCGGAATGACATCGTCGCGGCGGGCAATTGCAAGTCCAGCAAAGTAGCGGAAGAAATCCGGAAGCCGGGACAGTTGCGCCCGCGTCTCATTGAGCGGCCTGCCGTTGTTCAGCGTCTCCAGGCGGTACAGAGTTTCAAGGTTGGCCTCAAAAGCATCCGCCAGTCTGTTGACGAGGCGGGCCCGCGCGCGAATATCCATTCCACCCCATTCGCGGCCTTCGAAAGCCGCACGCGCACTCTTCATCGCGCAATCGATATCGCTAGGCGTCGAGTTCGGAATGCGCGCGATCACCATTCCGGTCGCCGGGTTGCGGACATCGATGAACGCGCCGTTGCCAGCGTCGATTTCCTTGCCATCTACGAAATTACCGTGGGTCTCCACGGCAGGATTACGGGTCGTTTGGTTCATGACTTTTCTCCAATCAAGACCTGACAGCGCTCCGCCCAAGGGCGGATAGGACACGCTTCTGGCCATCAATCACGTGGGCACGGATGAGTTTACGCGCCACGCGGGCATCATGCCGCTGCACGGCATCGATGATATCGCCGTGTTCATCGACGAGCTTTTGCGGGTCTCGTCCCTTGATGGCGCTGACGGAAAGGCGAACGAGGCGGTCGGCCTGATCAAGAACATCCCGGATGGCGGCCTCCATCCGGCTATTGCCGGAGGCGGCCGCGAGCGCATCATGAAAGGCCCTGTTGTAGTCGATAAATTCCTCTTCGGGTCCGATGGATCGAAAACGATCAAGGGCCGACAGTGTCTGATCGTCGGCGCTCTCGATCGCAGCGGCGACACATGCGGGCTCCAGCGCAAGGCGAAACTGGAAGAGATCCCGGACGTCTTTCATCGAAATCGGATTGACCTGATAGCCTTGGCGCGGCTGCACGGTCACCAGGCGATCCTGCTGCAACCGCAGTAACGCTTCGCGGATTGGCTGTCGGCTGACCTCATAACGGGCAGCGAGATCCTGTTCGCGGATTTCCTCGCCGGGCATCAAGCGGCAGGTCAAGATTTCGGTGCGAAGCGCGTCGTAGATATTTTCTCTGAGCAGCAAGTTCGTATCTCGCTTCTAGCATTTCCGTATTTGGTGATATTTCACGATATGAGTCATACGCCTGAAAAATAACGACTTGCAATACACAAAAATGGGATTTATGAAATATCAAACCCTGCGCAGTTAGGGATTTGTGATGGACAAGAAAATGAACCTTTACGTGGCCGGTCGCGGACAGCCGCTGATCCTGCTTCATTCGTTGCTGTCCGACCGTGAAAGTTTCGATAGAATAATGCCCGCGCTCACTGCGCACTATCGAGTGATCGTCCCCGATCTTCCAGGTTTTGGCGGATCTCCCGCGAGCGTGGAAGGTTTTGACGAAACCGCCGATCGTATCGCAAACCTGATCGAAGGATTTGCGGCGAATGAGGAAGCTGCCCTGCTCGGAAATGGTTTCGGCGCGTTTGTCGCGCTCCAGACTGCGATCAGGCATCCAACGCTAGTATCCCGTCTCGTTCTGATAGGCTGTGGGACAAGATTTTCGGACGAGGGCAGGGAGGCGTTTCGAAAAATGGCGACGGTCGCGTCCGCGGCCGGGCTTGCTGCGGTTGCCGAAACCGCGATGAACAGATTGTTTGCCGCCGAATTTCAAGAGAGCCATCCCGATCTAATGCAGGATCGTCGACAGGCGTTTCTCCGCACGAATGTGGGTGTTTTTTGCGAGGCCTGCGACATACTCGCTTCGCTTGATCTGTCGGCCGGCGTTTCGGCGGTGCGCTGCCCGACACTGGTCATTGTCGGAGATGAAGATCAGGCAACACCATCAGAGATGGCCAATGATCTGGTCGGACGGCTTAGTGATGCTAGATTATCCATACTCAAGGGCTGTGCGCATGTACCGCCACTGCAAGCGCCCGACGAAGTTATCGCCCTGCTTGATCAATTTCTCGCAGCCCCTGTTTCTGCCCAGCCACAGACGATCTCACTCGAACGGTAGGAGGGGCTTCTTCGTGTCGCTGCCCAGGCTCCACAAAGTGCGACCACGATCGCATCTTGAAAGAGACATCTTCCGCTGAGCGGAAAATGACGCGGCTATCTTTTTGCAGTCGAGGTCTAAGGATTTGAGCATTGCCTCGTCAAGCTCCGGCCTGCCTGGCGCATCATCGGCCTGATCGTTCACGCGGGTCATACTTCAGAAGCATTTGCCTGGCTTGCAACAGCGGCAGCAGCGCATGGCTCAACGCCAGATCGCTTTCGATCGTGTCGCGGACAGCCGTTTCGAACGCGCTACCGTGCACGCACGAATCTGGACACCGAAGCTGGAAGGCGCCACTTTTTTCCAACCCGAGATAACCATTCCGACAAACGGATCCTCCGGCCGCTGCCGCCTTCCCCCTCAGGGCCTCAATGAAACTGGCCTCGATCACAAGACGCCTATTCTCATGGTTAGCTCATCATACCAGTTGACATGTCAATGAGCATCCGGCAAGAAAGGCCCCAGCTTACAAGAGGAGGACGTAATGCTGACGCTTTCTGCAAAATTGAAGTCTTCATGCATGGCTGCCATCGCTGTTGCGGCCGTTGCAGTCACCCCCGTCAAGGCTGAAGACATCACGCTCTGGACGCTGAACTTCGACAACAATGCCGCCAACGTGGCCCTGAAGAAGGTTGCCAGCGACTTCGAAGCGGCAAACCCCGGAACCCATATCGAGATCGTCCAGCGCGCTGTCGACGAGCACAAGACGGCGCTGCGCGTTGCCGCCGGCTCCAACCGCGGCCCGGACATCTATTTCAGCTGGGCAGGCCTTGGCCTCGGCGGTGAATATGTGAAGGCTGGGCTGTCGCTGCCGCTCGACAAGTACTACACCGAATACAAGTGGAACGACGAGCTGCTTCCCTCGGCAGCGGCCTTTGCCGACCTTTATCCGGGCGGCAAGCACGGCACGCCTTTTACCTTCAAGGGTGAGGCCGTCTATTATAACAAGAAACTCTTCCAGCAAGCCGGCATCACCGAGGAGCCGAAGACCTATGAAGAGCTTCTGGCCGCAGCCGACAAGCTGAAAGCAGCCGGCATCCCGGCCTTCACCTTCGGCGGGACGGTCAACTGGCACGTCATGCGGCTGATGGATGTGATCCTCGAAACCAAGTGCGGCGCTGAAAAGCACGACCAGCTGAAGCTGATGAAGCTCGACTGGTCGAAGGAGCCCTGCGCTACCGACAGTTTCGCCGAATTCGCCAAGTGGACGAAGGACTATACGCTGCAGCCCTTCATGGGCATCGACAACAAACAGTCCTACAGCCTGTTTACCGCCGGCCGCGCAGCGATGATGCTGGAAGGCGACTGGCTGGTCGGCCAGCTCTCGGGCAGCGGCGCCAATCTCGACGATTACGGGATCTTCCCCTTCCCGACCAATACGAACCGCCTCTACGGTTTCGCCGAATACAACTACATCAGCACCAAGACCAAGAACCCGGATATGGCTGCGAAATTCGTCGACTATTTCCTGTCGACGAAGGTGCAGCAGGATCTCGTCGGGCAGATCAGCTCGATCTCGGTCAACAAGAACGTCCAGTACACCAACCAGAAGCCTCTGGAAGCCGAGTGGCTGGATATCTTCAAGACCTACGACAAGATCTACATGAACGGCGACCAGGCCTTCCCGCTTGATGTGACGACGGAATATTTCCGCGTCATCAACGATGTCGCCTCCGGCAGCATCGAACCGGCCGACGCCGCCAAGCAGATGCAGGCCTTCATCGCCGGCAGAACCTGACCCCTCCCGAGACGCCGGCTGGCCGACACCTTGTCGGTCGGCTGGCGCCGCATCCGCAAGACCGGCAGGGTGGATATCCTGCCCCGGAGGTGAGAATGTCCTTGCGCCAAACAACGCATGATCCGCGCGTGCAGGCCTTCATCCTGCTCGTCCCGGCTTTGGCCATCTACGCGATCTTCGCGCTCTACCCGATGCTCAACGTGGTCGTCATCAGCTTCCAGAAATGGAACGGGCTAGACCCGCAGCGCCCCTTCGTCGGCCTTGCAAACTACACGGCGATCTTCACGCGCGACCCGGTCTTCTGGGTCGCCTTCAAGAATACCGTGATCTGGACGCTGATGAGCCTGGTCTTCCCGCCGCTGGTCGGGCTGCTGCTCGCGCTCAGCCTCAACCAGAAGATTTTTGGCCGCAACAGCCTGCGCGCCATCTTCTACCTGCCCGTCATCATCGCGCCGATCGCCGTCGCCACGATGTGGAAATGGATGTACGATCCCTTCTTCGGCCTGTTCAGCCAGATGCTGACGTCCTGGGGCATGCAGACCTGGATCAAGGACTGGCTCGGCAACAAGGATATCGCGCTCTATTCCGTCTTCATCGCCTACCTCTGGCAGACCGTCGGCTTCTCGATGGTGCTGTTCCTGGCAGGCCTTCAGAACGTCTCGCAGACGTTGGTGGAAGCTGCCCGCATCGATGGCGCCGGCCGATGGGCGGTCTTCAAGCATGTCACCCTGCCGGCACTGCGCCCCACCATCACCATCGTTCTGGTTCTGTCGATCATCTCGTCGCTGAAGGCCTTCGACATCGTCTATGGCCTGACCGGTGGCGGCCCGGCTCAATCCACTCAGATGCTGGCACTCTGGGCCTTTACCCAGGCCATGCAGATCTTCGATTTCGGCCGCGGTGCGGCGATCTCGGTGGTGCTGCTCCTGATCACCATGGCGATCGTCATCCCGTATCTGCGCTGGACGCAAAAGCATGAGGAGGTCGAATCGTGACAGTTCTTGGAGCGCAAGCCGATGATATCGACATCGATACCAAGCCGCTTCGCCTGAAGCGGGATCCCATCCTCATCGGCTTGTGGATCGCCCTCATCCTTGTCGCGCTGATCTGGGTGGCACCCTTCGTCTTCATCGTCTTTACCTCGCTGAAGACACCGGCTGCGGTCACCAGCACCGGCGCCTTCATGCCGCCGACGGAACTCGCCTTCCAGAACTATGCTGATGCCTGGAGCCGCGGCAATTTTGCCAGCTCCTTCTTCAACAGCGTGATCATCACCGTCATCAAGGTGCCGCTCGGCCTGGCGCTGTCGGCAATGGCCGCCTACGCACTTGCCAAGATCAAGCTCAGGATCAGCAAGGCGCTGCTTCTGCTCGTCGTCTTCGGCACGATGATCCCGTTCCAGGTGATGCTGGCGCCGCTCTTCACGCTGGTGAATTCCTTCGGACTGATCGACACCTATCCCGGCGTCATCCTGCCCTACATCGCCTTCGGCGTCCCTTATCAGGTCTTCATCCTGCACGGCTTCTTCAAGGGCATTCCGAAGGAACTGTCGGAGGCTGCCCTCATCGACGGGGCGACACATTTCACCATCTTCCGGCGCATCTTCCTGCCGGTCTGCCTGCCAGTTCTTGCCGCCTTGCTGATCCTCGACTTCGTCTCCACCTGGAACGAATTCGCCATGGCGCTCGTCCTCCTTCAGGACCAGCACATGTGGACCCTGCCGCTCGGCCTGATGTCGTTCCAGGGCCAGTTTTCCAGCAATTACGGCCAACTCAACGCCGCGATCGTGATGACCGTGCTTCCGGCGACGATCGTCTATCTCATGTTCCAGCGCTACTTCGTGTCCGGACTGACCTCCGGGGCCGTGAAGGGCTGATACCGAAATCTGTTCTACGAGGAGAGACATATGTCCGATGCAGCAGTCGAAAAATGGGGTGTGTTCGAAGCGGCCTTCGCCGGCCCATCCGAAGGCAATCCCTATCTCGACGTGGCATTCGATGCCGTGTTCACGCATAAGAGCCGCGAGGTCCGTGTGCCTGGCTTTTACGACGGCAACGGCACCTACCGCATCCGCTTCATGCCCGATGTCGAAGGCGAATGGTCCTTCAGGACGCGCTCGAAGACCGCCGCCCTGGACGGCAAGACGGGGCAGTTTACGGCAACCGCACCTTCCGCCGGCAATCACGGCCCGGTGCGCGTGCGCAACAAATTCCATTTCGGCTATGCCGACGGTTCGCCCTTCTTCTCCTTCGGCACGACCTGCTATGCCTGGACGCATCAGCCCCTGGAGATGCAGCAACAGACATTGGAGACGCTGAAGAAGACCCGCTTCAACAAGATCCGCATGGGCGTCTTCCCGAAGGACTATCCCTATAATACCAACGAGCCGCTGCACGCCTGCTTCGAGAAGGATGCTGACGGCAAGGAGGATTTCGACCGGCCGAACCCGGCCCTCTTCCAGCATTTCGACCGGCAGGTGGCCGCCCTTTGCGCGCTCGGCATCGAGGCCGACATCATCATCTTCCATCCCTATGACCGCTGGGGTTATGCCGACATGTCGGCCGAGCAGGATTTCCGCTATGTCGCCTATCTGGCGGCGCGGCTTTCTGCTTATCGGAACGTCTGGTGGTCGCTCGCCAACGAATATGACTTCCTGATCGACACCAAGCCGATGGAACAATGGGACCGCTATTTCCACATCCTTGAGGAAAACGACCCCTACCAGCACCTGCGCTCGATCCATAATGGCGACGTGACGGCAAATTTCGATCATCGCAAACCGTGGGTCACCCATACCTGCATCCAGAATCCGGACGTCAAGCGCACGCAGGAATGGCGCAACGCCTATGGCAAGCCGGTCGTCAACGACGAGCCAGAATATGAAGGCGACATCGTGCAGTCCTGGGGCAATCTCTCCGCCCAGGAGCTGGTGCATCGCTACTGGATAACCATGGCGCGCGGCGGTTATGCCGGCCACGGCGAGACTTATTCCCATCCCGAGGATCTGATCTGGTGGGCGAAGGGCGGCGAACTGCGCGGCGAGGCCTGGAAGCGCATCGGCTTCCTGCGCGATCTGCTCGAGGCCGACGTCAGGCACGGGCTGGAACCGCTCGGCGTCCTCGGAGAATGGCCCTGGTCACGCGTCTCTGGCGCAAGGGATGGCGACGGCGATTTCCGGCTGATCTATCTCGGCGAGCACCAGCCCGTCATCTGGTCATCAGGCCTACCGCTCGACGACGACAATTACGAGGTCGATATCATCGACACCTGGGAGATGACGATCACGCCGGCCGAGAAGGTTGCCGCACCCGTCCCGCACCCCACTCGCCACGGCGCGATCGTGCGTGGGGGCAAGCCGGATGCGGCTTTCGGCGTCAAGCTTCCGCGCAAGCCGCATCAGGCGCTGCGTGTGCGCAGAAAGCGCTAGGGATTTAAGGAGGAGCCCATGTCCGGCTTGAACATCCAGAACGTCAAGAAATCCTTCGGCGCGGTCGACATCATCCATGGCATCGATGTCGATATCGCCGATGGCGAGTTCGTCATCCTCGTCGGCCCGTCCGGCTGTGGCAAGTCAACGCTCCTGCGCATGATTGCCGGTCTTGAGGATATCAGCGCCGGCAAGATCAGCATCGATGGGCGCGTCGTCAACAATCTGCAGCCGAAGGACCGTGACATCGCCATGGTCTTTCAGAACTACGCGCTCTATCCGCAGATGACGGTCGCCCAGAATATGGGCTTTGCGCTGGAGCTCGCCGGCGCCAAGCGGCCGGAGATCGACAGGAAAGTCTCCGAAGCTGCCGCCATCCTCGGCCTGCAGCCGTTGTTGGAGCGCAAGCCGGCACAGCTTTCCGGCGGCCAGCGCCAGCGTGTCGCCATGGGTCGCGCCATCGTTCGCGATCCGAAAGTCTTCCTCTTCGACGAGCCGTTGTCGAACCTCGACGCCAAGCTGCGCGTCAAGATGCGGGCCGAAATCAAGGCCCTGCACCAGCGCCTCAAGACGACGATCGTCTATGTCACGCATGACCAGATCGAAGCCATGACAATGGCCGACAAGATCGTCGTGCTGCAGGGCGGCAAGGTGGAGCAGATCGGCAGCCCGCTCGAACTCTACGACCGACCGCGCAATATCTTCGTCGCCGGTTTCCTCGGCTCGCCGGCGATGAACTTCCTCGAAGGCACGCTCGAGACTGGCGGCAGCCCGAGCCTCGCTCTTCCCGGCGGCGCGCGCGTCAGACTCTCGAAGGCGCCGGAGAATTCCGCCGGCAGGCCACTGACACTCGGCATCCGCCCCGAAGATATTTCGCTCGGCGGCGAGGAGGGTGTCGAAGCGATCGTGAAGGTGATCGAGCCGACCGGGTCGGAAACCCATGTCGCCGTCGAGGTCGAGGGCAAGGAACTGACCTGGGTCCTGCGCGAACGGGTGAACCTGACGCCTGAACAGCGGGTGAGACTGTCTTTTGCGACCCCGAAAGTGCATTTCTTCGACCGGCAGACGCAGAACCGGCTTGACGCCTAGGGCGGTCATGGATGGAGCGACGAGCCGGGCGGCCTGACACCACCCGGCTCCTTGTTTACGGTGGCGGTCCGCCCCAGTCAGGCCACCGTACTGAGTGTTCGCGCAATCGCATTGCGCCAGCCGACAATTCTCGCCTGCCTGTCTATGTCAGCCATATCAGGCTCAAAGCTGCGGTCGCTCGCCCAGGCGCGCGCAAATTCCTGTCGATCCGGCCAGACACCGGCCTTCGATCCAGCAAGCCAGGCTGCGCCGAGCGCCGTCGTTTCAAGGGTCGCTGCCCGATCGACGGGACTTGAGAGAATATTGGCGAGATGCTGCATGGTCCATTCGGATGCCGACATGCCGCCATCGACGCGCAGTACCGTCTCAATAGGGTGGTCGCCCCAGTCGCTTCGCATCGCCACAAGCAGGTCGAGCGTCTGGTAGGCGACCGATTCCAGGACGGCGCGCGCCAGTTCCGCCGGGCCGCTGTTGCGTGTCAGGCCGAAAATCGCGCCGCGGGCCTCCGGATCCCAATAGGGGGCGCCGAGCCCGGTGAAAGCGGGCACGACATAAACCCTTTGCTGCGGATCGGCTCTGTCGGCCAGCGCGCCGGTCTCCGACGCATTTCCGATAATACCGAGACCATCACGCAGCCACTGCACGGCAGCACCGGCAATGAAGATCGACCCTTCCAGCGCATAAGTGCTCTTGCCGTTCAGACGGTAGGCGATGGTGGTGAGCAGCCGGTTCTTCGAATGCACGCGGTCGTCACCCGTATTCAGAAGTGCAAAACAACCAGTGCCGTAGGTCGATTTCACCATGCCCGGTTCGAAACAGGCATTGCCGATTGTCGCCGCCTGCTGGTCGCCGGCGACACCGAGGATCGGGATCGCGGCGCCGAAAATGCCGGGATCGACCGTGCCGAAATCGTCGGCGCTGTCCTTGACCTCGGGCAGCAGCGCCCGCGGGATGCGCAGGATCTTGAGAAGCTCGTCATCCCAGCAGTTCTCGGCGATGTTGTAGAGCAGGGTTCGCGAGGCGTTGGTCGCATCGGTGACATGCGCCCGCCCCCCGGTCAGCTTGTAGATGAGCCAGCTGTCGATCGTGCCGAAACAGACCTCGCCGGTCTCGGCTCGGGCACGCAGCCCCTCGACATTGTCAAGCAGCCAGCGCAGTTTCGTTCCGGAGAAATAGGGATCGAGGAGCAGGCCGGTCTTCGCGGTGAAGAGCTTTTCGTAGCCATCGACCTTCAGCCGGTCGCACATTTCCGCCGTGCGCCTGTCCTGCCAGACGATCGCCCTGTGCAGCGGCCGGCCGGTGTCTTTTTCCCAGACGACGGTCGTTTCCCGCTGATTGGTGATGCCGATGGCAGCGATTGCGCCCGGCGCCACACCGCTCTTTGTGAGAGCGTCGCGCGCGGTCGACAGTACCGTGTCCCAGATCTCACTCGCATCATGCTCCACCCAGCCGGTCTGCGGGAAATGCTGGGTGATCTCAGTCTGCGCCGAGGATGCGATCCGCATCTGAGGATCGAAAATTATGGCCCGCGACGATGTCGTGCCCTGATCGATGGCAAGGATATGGCCGCTCATGACTTTACTTCCTGCGCAACAGCTATCGTTCCGCCGGAACGGCAGCTCTGTCCCCATTATTGTTTTGGAAAATCGGGAATGGCCGGGTGCTATCGCACCCGGCCGATGACGCTTATTTCTTGGCGTCGGCCCAGCTCTTGACGAGCTCGTCGTAGTTGACGGTGATGGGCTTTTCTTTCTCGTTCTCGATCTTCAGCTGCGGGGCGAGGTTGCCCTTCTTCACCGCATCTGCGTTCCAGTAAGCGAGATCATGCTCCTCGGCGAGCTTCGGGCCGATATCGCCCTGCACCTTGGCGCGTTCGAGGCGCTGCAGCACCTTTTCCTGTTCGGCGCACAGCGAGTCCATGGCCTCCTGCGCGGTCTTTGCACCGGAAGCGGCATCACCGATTGCCTGCCACCACAGCTGCGCGAGCTTCGGATAGTCAGGAACGTTGGTACCGGTCGGAGACCACTGGACGCGGGCTGGCGAGCGGTAGAACTCGATCAGGCCGCCGAGCTTGGGAGCGCGCTCCGTGAAGCTCTTGTCGCGGATTGTGGATTCGCGGATGAAGGTGAGGCCGACATGGCTCTTCTTCACGTCCACAGTCTTCGAGGTGACGAACTGCGCATAGAGCCATGCGGCCTTGGCGCGGTCGTCAGGCGTCGACTTCATCAGCGTCCAGGAACCGACGTCCTGATAGCCGAGCTTCATGCCGTCCTTCCAGTAGACGCCATGCGGGCTGGGGGCCATGCGCCACTTCGGGGTACCGTCTTCGTTCATGACCGGCAGGCCGGGCTTGACCATGTCAGCGGTAAAGGCCGTGTACCAGAAGATCTGCTGGGCAACCGCACCCTGCGCCGGAACCGGGCCGGATTCGGAGAAGGTCATGCCACCTGCTTCCGGCGGTGCATAGCCCTTGATCCAGTCGAGATATTTCTGGATCGAATAGACGGAAGCCGGGCCGTTTGTGTCACCACCGCGTGCGACGCAGGAGCCGACCGGACGCGAATTCTCGTCGACCTTGATGCCCCATTCGTCGACCGGAAGACCGTTCGGCAGGCCCTTGTCGCCGTTGCCGGCCATGGACAGCCAGGCATCGGTGAAGCGCCAGCCGAGCGACGGGTCCTTCTTGCCGTAGTCCATATGGCCGAAGACCTTCTTGCCGTTCACATCGCGGCCGGTGAAGAATTCGGCAATGTCCTCATAGGCCGACCAGTTGACGGGCACACCGAGGTCGTAGCCGTATTTCGCCTTGAAATCGGCCTTGTTCTTTTCGTCGTTGAACCAGTCGTAGCGGAACCAGTAGAGGTTTGCGAACTGCTGGTCGGGAAGCTGGTAGAGCTTCTTGTCCGGCGCGGTCGTGAACTTGGTGCCGATGAAGTCGTCGAGATCGAGGCCGGGATTGGTGACATCCTTGCCTTCATTGGCCATCCAGTCCGTCAGCGAACGGGCCTGCTGGTAGCGCCAATGGGTACCGATCAGGTCGCTATCGTTGACATAGGCGTCGTAGATGTTTTCGCCCGACTGCATCTGCGTCTGCAGCTTTTCGACCACGTCGCCTTCGCCGATCAGGTCATGGGTGACCTTGATACCGGTAATCGCGGTGAAGGCGGGCGCCAGCACCTTGGATTCGTATTCATGCGTTGTCAGCGTTTCGGACACGACCTTGATGTCCATGCCGGCGAAAGGCTTGCCCGCATCGACGAACCATTGCATTTCCTTTTCCTGGTCCGCGCGCGTAAGCGTCGAGAGATCGCCGACCTCCTTGTCGAGGAAGGTTTTCGCCTCATCCATGCCGGCATAGGCGGAGCCCGCCATGGCCAGCAAAATGCCTGCTGTCGTCACTAGTAGATGCCGTCGCATAATATCCTCCCAGGTTTAGCGATTGCAGTCCTTACGTCTCAGGCGGCCAGTACCCCCGGCCATCCGTATCAGCTTGGAATCACACGTAACGGAACACGCCGATGGCGTAGATCACGGAGATGCCAAGAGCCCACCACAGGCTGGGTCCGATAAGACCCAACCATGCGAGATGAATGAATGCTGCGCCGAGCAGCGAGATGAAGAGCCGGTCGCCGCGCGTCGTCTCGAACCGAAGCAAGCCAACGCGCGGCGAGCCGCCCGGCGAAAAATATTCCCAGACGCTCATGGCGATGAGCAGGGTCAGGATCGTGAGAAAGAAGAGCGCCGTCGGCAGCGTCCAGGCCATCCACGAAAGGGTCATATCCTGATCTCCTCAGACGCGGCCCAGGGCAAAGCCCTTGGCGATGTAGTTGCGAACGAAATAGATGACGAGCGCGCCGGGAATGATGGTCAGCACGCCGGCTGCCGCGAGCACACCCCAGTCCATGCCGGCCGCCGAGACCGTGCGGGTCATGATCGCCGAGATCGGCTTCGCCGCCGTCGTCGTCAGCGTGCGCGCAAGCAGGAGTTCGACCCATGAGAACATGAAGCAGAAGAAGGCGGCGACACCGACGCCGCTTGCAATCAGCGGCATGAAGATCTTCACGAAGAAACGCGGGAAGGAATAGCCGTCGATATAGGCCGTCTCGTCGATCTCCTTCGGCACGCCGGACATGAACCCTTCGAGGATCCAGACCGCCAGCGGCACGTTGAAGAGGCAATGGGCGAGTGCCACGGCAATATGCGTGTCGATCAGGCCAAAGGCCGAATAGAGCTGGAAGAACGGCAGCGCGAAGACGGCCGGCGGCGCCATACGGTTGGTCAAGAGCCAGAAGAACAGGTGCTTGTCGCCTAAAAAGCGATAGCGCGAGAAGGCGTAAGCGGCGGGAAGTGCGGCGAGCACGGAGATGACCGTATTCATCGCCACGTAGATGATCGAGTTGATATAGCCGTTATACCAGGACGGATCGGTGAAGATGACCGCGTAATTCCTGATTGTCGGGTTCTGCGGCCAGAGCGAGAAGGTGCCGGTGATTTCGGCATTCTCCTTGAAGCTCATGTTGACCAGCCAGTAGATCGGCAGCAGCAGGAAGAGAATGTAGATCGTCGTGACCACCCAGGAGAGGTTTCCGGCGGGCTTGTATTTCATCTTTGAAACCATGGATCTCTCCTTTCTCAAGCGTTTGCGTCGCTGCTGGTCATGACCGTGTAGAAGATCCACGACAGCAGCAGGATGATCAGGAAGTAGACGATCGACATGGCCGCCGCGGGTCCGAGGTCGAACTGACCGACGGCCATCTTGACGAGATCGATCGACAGGAAGGTCGTCGAATTGCCCGGCCCGCCGCCGGTAACGACGAAAGGCTCGGTGTAGATCATGAAGCTGTCCATGAAGCGCAGCAGCACGGCGATCAGAAGCACCCGCTTCATCTTCGGCAGCTGGATGTAGCGGAAGACGGACCAGCGCGAGGCGCCGTCGATCTTGGCAGCCTGGTAATAGGCGTCGGGGATAGACACGAGGCCGGCATAGCAGAGCAGCACGACGAGGCTCGTCCAGTGCCAGACATCCATGACGATGATGGTGATCCAGGCATCGAGCGGATCGCGGACATAGTTGTAGTCGAGGCCGATCGCTTCCAGCGTATGGCCGAGCAGGCCGATATCGACGCGACCGAAGACCTGCCAGATCGTGCCGACGACGTTCCACGGGATCAGCAGCGGCAGCGCCATCAGGACGAGGCAGACCGGCACGCCGATACCCTTCTTCGGCATGTTGAGCGCGATGAAGATGCCGAGCGGAATTTCGAGCGCCAGGATGATGATCGAGAAGAGCAGGTTGCGCTGCAGGGCTGCCCAGAAGCGATCCGACTCCAGGGTCTGCACGAACCAGTCCGTGCCGGCCCAGAAGAATTCGTTATTGCCAAACGTATCCTGCACCGAATAGTTGACGACCGTCATCAGCGGGATGGCCGCCGAGAAGGCGACGAGCACCAGGACAGGCAGAACCAGAAACCAGGCCTTGTTGTTCCAGGTCTTTTCCATGACTCAGGCCTCCCTGCCGACACGCCAGGAATCGGCGTAGATGCTGATCGCTGCGGGGTCGAAACTGACCCGCGCATCTTCCGGGATCTCGGCGTCCTCCGATAGGACGATCGCCAGCGGCTGGCCGGCAAAACGGGCGCGTACGATCTTCTGGCGTCCGATATCCTCGACCTTGGAGATCGATACCGGCATGCCGTCACGGCCAAGCCGGATGAATTCGGGACGGATGCCGAGCTCGACCTTGGCGGCCCGCGACGTGTCGGGCGCATAATCGAGATTGATGGTCTCTCCGCCGACACTGACGCTGGAACCGGCGACCTTTGCGGGCATGACGTTCATGCCGGGCGAGCCGATGAAATAGCCGACGAATGTGTGGCTTGGCCGCTCGAAGAGTTCGGCCGGCGTGCCGATCTGGACGATCTCGCCTTCATACATGACCACAACCTTTTCGGCGAAGGTCAGCGCTTCCGTCTGGTCATGCGTGACATAGACCATGGTGAAGCCGAACTGCTTGTGCAGGCGCTTCAGCTGCGAACGCAGCACCCATTTCATATGCGGATCGATGACGGTCAGCGGTTCGTCGAACAGGATGGCGTTGACGTCATTGCGCACGAGGCCGCGGCCGAGCGAGATCTTCTGCTTCTGATCGGCCGTCAGGCGCTGCGCCTTGCGTTTTGCCCAGTCGGTCAGATCGATCATCTCGAGGATTTCGCGGACGCGCCGGTCGACCTCGGGTTCGGCAACGCCCCTGTTGCGCAGCGGAAAGGCCAGATTGTCGTAGACGGTCATCGTGTCGTAGATAACCGGGAACTGGAAGACCTGCGCAATATTGCGCGCCTGTGTCGAAAGATTGGTGACATCGCGGCCATCGAAAAGGATGCGCCCGTGCGAGGGCTGCAACAGGCCGGAAATGATATTGAGCAGCGTGGTCTTGCCGCAGCCGGAGGGACCGAGCAGCGCGTAGGCGCCGCCATCGGTCCATTCGTGATCGACTTCCTTCAGCGCATAATCCTTGTCCGACTTCGGATCGGGGCCATAGGCGTGGCGGATATGGTCGAGCGTGATGCGTGCCATTGAAACCTCCTATGCCGCCTGGCTGCCGGTTGCGATTGCCCGCCCATCAGGCCCAAAGGCCATGAGATGGCGGGTGTCGAGGAAGACGGCGATCTCGGTATCGGGATCGATGTCGTGAATGCCGTGCGCCAGCATCACCCAGCGCACACCGTTGAAATCGACATGCACGAAGCTTTCCGAGCCGGTGATTTCGGAAATCTGCGTGCGCGCCGTCAGTCGCGGCGAAGCCGGAGTCTGGGCTTGCAGTGACAGATGATGCGGGTGGAAGGCGATCGTGACGGCGCCATCCGGCGTGGCGGCAAGATGCGCCGGCACGACGATCTCAGCGCCAGCTCCATGGCGGAAGATGCTGCCGTTCTTCTCCACCTCGATGAAGTTCAGCGGCGGGTCGGCGAAGGTCTTGGCGGTGACGAGATCGACCGGGCGGCGATAGACCTCGATCGTCTTGCCGAACTGCGTCACGCGGCCTTCGCTCAGCGTCACCGTATTGCCGCCGAGCAAAAGGGCTTCGGAAGGTTCGGTCGTCGCATAGACGAAGATGGCGCCGGATTGCGCGAAGATACGCGGCAGTTCCTCGCGCAGTTCCTCGCGCAGCTTATAGTCCAGATTGGCGAGTGGCTCGTCGAGCAACACGAGGCTGGCGTTCTTGACGAGCGCGCGGGCAAGGGCGGTACGCTGCTGCTGGCCGCCGGAAAGATTGAGCGGCGTGCGGTCGAGATAGGGCGTCAGCTTCAGAAGCTCTGCGGCCTTGCGCACCTCGATATCGATCGTCTTGGAATCGTGCCCGGCAATGCGCATCGGCGAGGCGATGTTTTCATAGACGCTGAGTGCGGGATAATTGATGAACTGCTGGTAGACCATCGCGACATTGCGCTTCTGCACCGGCATGCCGGTGACGTCGGCGCCGTCAAAATGCACGGAACCGCTGGTCGGCCGATCGAGACCGGCCATCAGCCGCATCAATGATGTCTTGCCGGCGAGCGTCGGTCCGAGCAGGACGTTCAGCGATCCCCGTTCAAATGTCAGGTCCGTCGGGTGAATATGGTATTCACCGCCGACCATCTTTGCGGCATGGCGCAATTCGAGCATTCCGGTTCCCGTGCCTCCTCAAGACGGGGACCACATGCCGGCTTAGCCTGCGAGTTTCGCGGGCAGAGCGGCGATGTACTCCTCCAAAATATCTATCTGTTGTGGTGTCATGTGCAGGCCGGCCTTGGTTCTCCGCCAGAGCACATCGTGGGCGGTGACGGCCCATTCATTGTCGATGAGGTAGCGGACCTCGGCCTCGTAGAGGTCGGATCCGAACAGCCGGCCGAGATCGTCGATCTTTGCGGCATTGCCGAGAAGCGTTGCAGCCTTCGTGCCGTAGCGGCGAATGAGACGTCGGGCATGGGCATCGGCCAGGAACGGATAGCGGCTCTTGAGCTTGACGACCTCGCCCTCATAGCCCTGCACCGGAAAATCCCCGCCCGGCAGATGGCTGCCCGCCGTCCACGGCCTGCCCTTGACGCCGATCGCCTCGCCGATCTTCTCCAGCGCATGTTCCGACAGACGCCGGTAGGTGGTGAGCTTGCCGCCGAAGACATTGAGAAGCGGCGCCTCACCCGCCTTGCCCTCGACCTTCAGCACGTAGTCACGCGTGGCTTCCTGTGCCTTCGAGGCGCCGTCGTCGAAGAGCGGGCGCACCGCCGAATAGGTCCAGACGATATCCTCCGGCTTGACCGGCTCCTTGAAATATTCAGAGGCCGCATTGCAGAGATAGACGGTCTCCTCCTCGGAGATCTTCACATCCTTCGGATCGGCGGTGTAGTCGCGGTCGGTGGTGCCGATCAGGGTAAA
>NZ_JACIAD010000009.1:0-355624 GCF_014193955.1 Rhizobium sp. BK379 | reverse complement strand
GCCTGGACCTTCCTGACGCTCGGCATCGCCATGGGCTCCTACTGGGCCTATTACGAACTCGGCTGGGGCGGCTGGTGGTTCTGGGATCCGGTGGAGAACGCCTCCTTCATGCCCTGGCTTGCCGGCACCGCACTTCTGCACTCGGCCCTCGTCATGGAAAAGCGGGAAGCGCTGAAGATCTGGACGGTGCTGCTTGCCATCCTCACCTTCTCGCTGTCGCTGATGGGCACTTTCCTGGTGCGCTCCGGCGTCCTGACCTCGGTCCATGCTTTCGCCAGCGACCCGAGCCGCGGCGTCTTCATCCTCTGCATCCTCCTGATCTTCATCGGCGGGGCGCTATCGCTTTTTGCCTTCCGCGCGCCGCTTCTGTCGGCCGGCGGTCTGTTTGCGCCGATCTCGCGCGAGGGCGCGCTCGTCGTCAACAACCTGATCCTGACGGTTGCCTGCGGCACGGTTCTGACGGGTACGCTCTATCCGCTGGTGCTGGAAACGCTGACCGGCGACAAGATCTCCGTCGGCCCGCCCTTCTTCAACCTGACCTTCGGCCTGCTGATGGCGCCGCTTTTGATCATCGTGCCCTTCGGCCCGCTGCTTGCCTGGAAACGCGGCGATCTGCTCGGCGCCCTGCAGCGGCTCTATGTCGTGGCCGGTCTCGCTTTCGTCGCAGCCCTCGTCTTCTTCTATATCGAACATGGCGGCCCGGTCATGGCCGTGCTCGGCCTTGCCGCCGGCCTGTTCCTGATCCTTGGTGCGGCGGCCGACCTCTGGTATCGCGCCGGCATCGGCAAGGTGAAGGCTGATATCGCCTGGCGCCGTCTGACCGGCCTGCCGCGCTCGGCCTTCGGCGCCGCGCTTGCCCATGCCGGTCTTGGCGTCACCGTGCTCGGCATCGTCGCCGTGACCACCTTCCAGACCGAACATGTGGTCGAGATGAAGCAGGGCCAGTCGACGGAGGCCGGCGGCTACAGCATTCTCTTTGACGGCATGCGGCCGGCAACCGGCCCGAACTACACCGAGGATCGCGGCCATTTCTCGATCCGTCGTGGTGGCGCCGAGGTGGCCGATGTCTGGTCGGCCAAGCGGCTCTACACTGCCCGGCAGATGCCGACGACGGAGGCCGGTATTCTCACGTTCGGCCTCAGCCAGCTCTATGTCTCGCTGGGTGACGCGACGAAGGACGGCGGCATCGTCGTGCGCATCTGGTGGAAGCCGTTCATCCTCTGCATCTGGGGCGGGGCGCTCATCATGGCCTTCGGCGGCTTCGTCTCGCTGACCGACCGGCGCCTGCGCGTCGGGGCTCCGAGCAGGAAGGCAAAGCCAGCAAAACCAGTGGCACCTGCCATGGAGCCGGCGGAATGATCAGGCGTTTTCTCCTCGTCCTGACCTTGATCCTGGCGGCCGCACCGGCCTTTGCCGTCAACCCGGACGAGATGCTCTCCGATCCGGCCCTAGAAGCCCGGGCGCGAACATTGTCGGCCGAACTGCGCTGCATGGTCTGCCAGAACCAGTCGATCGACGATTCCAATGCCGATCTCGCAAAGGATCTCCGTCTACTGGTGCGCGAGCGCATTACCGATGGCGACAGCGACGAGCAGGTGCTGAACTACATCGTCTCGCGCTATGGCGAATTCGTCCTGCTGAAGCCGCGCTTCAGTCTGCGCACGCTGTTGCTCTGGGGCGCGCCGGTGCTGCTGATCCTTGCCGGCGGGATTTCGCTCATCGTCTTTGCCCGCAAGCGGGCTGGAAAGCCAACTGGCAGCAAGCTGACGGCAGAAGAGCAGGCAAGGCTTGCCGAATTGCTTGAAAAATAGCGAACCATCCCGCCGCAGCGGCAGCGGAATGGCGATCCTCACGCTTTCCGGTATGGAAATAGCGCCCTGACCACGGGATCACGCAGCCACAACCCGCCCCACATGAACAGCCCGAGATAGATGCTGAACAATATATGGCTGAAGAGCGGGCTTCCGGCCCGGATCTGCGTGGCCATCGCGCCGCCGAGCAGCCCCATCATCAGCACCGCACCGAACACGCTGGTATGCGGGATGAGGTAGAGCACGAGGCAGGTAAGCTCGATCAGGCCGATCATGAGTACATAGCCATCAGGCCAGCCGAGCGCCGTCATCGTTTCCTCCGCGACCGGCAGGCCGAGAAGCTTGGGTGCGATCGATGCGCCGAGCATGAAGAGTGCAAAAAGCCCGGTCAGCACGCGCCCGGTCCAGATCATGGCCTTCTCGCTCATTGCCGGTCCGTCGGGATTGTATTGACCATCCAGGGCGTGCCGAAGCGATCGGTGAACATCCCGAAGCCCGGCGACCAGAAGGTCGCGTTGAAGGGCATGGTTATCTTGCCGCCTTCAGAGAGTGCGTTGAAGACGCGCTTCGTTTCCGCCGCATCCTGGCTGTGATAGGTGGCGCTGAAGCCGCCCATGTCCTCTTGATATCCGGGAGGGGCGTCACAGCCCATCAGCGACTGGTCGCCGACATCGAGCCAGGCATGCATGATCTTGTCCTTGAAGGACGGATCGATCGGCATGTCGCCGGGCGCTTCTGCGAATGTGAACATGCCGTTCAGCTTGCCGCCGAGCACTTTGGCATAGAATTCGAAGGCCTGACGGCATTCGCCTCTGAAAACGAGATTCGTCACGAGTTTCATGGTCATCACTCCCTTTGATTTCCCTGATTTTCAATCCAGCTTTCGAGCCTGCCGAAGGTGCTTTCCCAGCCATGTCTGTGTCCGGCAAGGCTCTCTTGGGATTTCAGCTCCGCATGGGTGAAATCCATGCGCGTGCGACCATCGGCCAGTTCCTCGAAGATCACGGTCACCAGGGTTACGACCGGCTCGCCGTCCTCGTGCGAATCCTCCCATTGGAAGGTGAAGGACAGGCGCGAGGGTTCCTCGATTTCCCTGTAGACGCCGCTCTGCCACAGCAGCCGGCCATCCTCGGCGTTTTTCAGGCAAGCCCGATAGGAGCCTCCCACACGTAGATCCTGTACGACGCTGACCGCCGGCCACTCCACCGGACCAAGCCAGGCGACGACCATTTCCGGCCGGGTCCAGGCGGCCCATAAGAGGGCGCGGGGTGCATTGAATATCCGCTGCATATGCAATGTGGGGCGCGACAGCTGATCGGCCATGGTATTCCCCTTGTGATGATTGAAAATGTGGGTCGGCGATCAGTTGCGGGGGCCGCTGTCGTCCGCCTTCTGGATATTTTGCAGGTAGCCATCCAACCGGTCGAAACTCGATT
The DNA here is from genome assembly GCF_014193955.1 of Rhizobium sp. BK379. Taxonomy (NCBI): domain Bacteria; kingdom Pseudomonadati; phylum Pseudomonadota; class Alphaproteobacteria; order Hyphomicrobiales; family Rhizobiaceae; genus Rhizobium; species Rhizobium sp. BK379. Next base: position 352,377 of record NZ_JACIAD010000009.1, on the reverse strand, counting down.
CCCAGAAGCGCCGGTATTGCTCCAGCCAGTCGGCGATGCTTTTCATCATTTGCGGTTCGAGCCTGGCCGGTCGCCATTGGGCCTCCTTGCCCCGGCTGATAAGCCCAGCCTTTTCCAGCACCTTTAGATGTTTGGAGACAGCCGGAAGGCTCATGTCGAAGGGAGCAGCGAGTTCGTTGACCGAAGCCTCACCTTCGGCCAGCCGTGCGATGATGGCCCGCCGCGTGGGGTCCGCAAGGGCCGCGAAAGTGGCGCTCAGAGTGTCGGTTTGCATGATGGGCCCTCGTATGTAACTCTATGGTTAAATATAGGGTCCAACCTTGATTGTCAACCGATCGGTTAAATAGGGCGCAGCGAGTTGACCTTGTCCGACATGCAACCAAAAGAATGTTGGTACATTACGAATTTTTCATGGGCTGGACAGTTCGTAGTAAGGTGCGGCGTCCTATATCTCGGTCCATCACTGATCCGGCATCGCCGGAAAGAGGGTCTGAAAAAAGAGAAGGAGCTCTTATGCTGAAAAATTTCCGCGGACGTCCGTCCCTTAAAACGGTGCTTCAGGCATCCACCGTTGCAGGTCTGGCAGCCGCCGTTCTTGCAACCGGTATCCCTGTCGAGATTTCCCGTTCCTATGCCGAGGCTGTCAATGTCCAGTCTCCCTCGGTTCCGAGCTTCGCCAATGTCGTTGACGCCGTTTCCCCGGCCGTAGTTTCCGTTCGCGTCGAAAGCCGCGTCAAGCCGGCCTCCGACGATGGTGATGGTTTCTCTTTCGATTTCAACGGCCGCGGCTTTGACGATCTGCCCGACGCCCTGAAGCCGTTCTTCCGCCAGTTCGGCGAGCAGGGCCACCAGGGCCAGAACCAGCAGCGCCGCTTCGGCCAGCCGGGCGGCCCGGGCCGTCTGCGTCCGGTCGCTCAAGGCTCCGGCTTCTTCATTAGCGAAGACGGCTATATCGTCACCAACAACCATGTCGTTTCTGATGGCACCGCCTTCGTCGCTGTCATGAACGATGGCACCGAGCTCGATGCCAAGCTGATCGGCAAGGACCCGCGCACCGACCTCGCCGTGCTGAAGGTCGATGGCAAGGGCCGCAAATTCACCTACGTGAACTGGGCCGATGACAACAAGGTCCGTGTCGGTGACTGGGTCGTCGCCGTCGGTAATCCCTTCGGTCTCGGCGGCACGGTCACGGCCGGCATCGTTTCGGCCCGCGGCCGCGATATCGGCTCCGGCCCCTATGACGATTACCTGCAGGTCGATGCGGCCGTGAACCGCGGTAACTCGGGTGGCCCGACCTTCAACCTCAATGGCCAGGTCGTCGGCATCAACACCGCGATCTTCTCGCCGTCGGGCGGCAGCGTCGGCATCGCCTTCGCGATCCCGGCTTCTACCGCCAAGGATGTCGTCGCCGACCTGATGAAGGACGGCACGGTTTCGCGCGGTTACCTCGGCGTGCAGATCCAGCCGGTCACCAAGGACATTGCCGACTCCCTCGGCCTCTCCGAAGCAAACGGCGCTCTTGTCGTCTCCGCTCAGGAGGGCACGCCCGGCCAGAAGGCCGGCATGAAGACCGGTGACGTCGTCACCGCCGTCAATGGTGAGCCGGTCAAGGATGCCCGCGATCTCAGCCGCCGCATCGGTGCGATGACGCCGGGCAGTAAGGTCGAGCTTTCGGTATGGCGTTCCGGCAAGGCCCAGTCCGTAACCGTCGAGCTCGGCACGCTGCCGGCCGATCAGCAGGCTTCCGCTGGTGACGACAACGACCAGCAGGAGCAGGCCCAGCCGCCGGCTTCCGAGAAGGCGCTTGCCGATCTCGGCCTGACGGTCGGCCCGTCGGATGACGGCAAGGGCCTCGCCATCACCGGCATCGATCCGAATTCGGATGCTGCCGACAAGGGCATCAAGGAAGGCGAAACGATCACCTCGGTCAACAACCAGGAGGTCTCCAGCGCCGACGATGTCGTCCGCGTCATCAACCAGGCCAAGAAGGACGGCCGCACCCGCGCGCTGTTCCAGATCCAGTCGAAGGACGGCAGCCGTTTCGTCGCCCTTCCGATCAACGGTCAGGGCTGATCTTCCAGCCCCGGAAAGCTGGAGCCGCGCAGGAGCAAATGCTGCGCGGCTCCGTTTCACGAGCCCGCGAATTCTTCACGGCCGCCTAATTCTTCGATTATGCCAAATTCTTCAATTATGAAGGACGCCCGCAATGACCTCCCCACAACACGAAGACGCTTTGAGCCTTGCCGAAAAGCAACCGGCGGGTAATGTCGGCCGCATGAAGATTCTCATTATCGAAGACGATCTGGAAGCGGCGGTCTATCTCACCAAAGCCTTTCGCGAGGCGGGGATCGTTGCCGACCATGCTAGCGACGGCGAAAGCGGTCTCTTCATGGGGTCGGAAAATACCTACGACGTCATCGTCATCGACCGCATGCTGCCGCGCCGCGATGGTCTCTCCGTCATCAGCGAGCTGCGCCGCAAGGGCATCCACACGCCGGTTCTCATCCTCTCTGCGCTTGGCCAGGTGGACGACCGCGTGACCGGTCTGCGCGCCGGCGGCGACGACTACCTGCCGAAGCCCTATGCCTTCAGTGAGTTGCTGGCCCGCGTCGAAGTGCTCGGCCGCCGCAAGGGCACGCCGGATCAGGATGTCGTCTATCGCGTCGGCGATCTCGAGCTCGACCGCCTCTCCCATGAAGTCCGCCGCGGCGGCAAGGAAATCCCGCTGCAGCCGCGCGAATTCCGCCTGCTGGAATATCTCATGAAGAATGCCGGCCAGGTGGTGACCCGCACCATGCTGCTCGAAAATGTCTGGGATTACCATTTCGATCCGCAGACCAATGTCATCGACGTGCATGTCTCGCGCCTGCGCTCAAAGATCGAGAAGGACTTCAGCCAGCCGCTGCTGAAGACGATCCGAGGTGCGGGGTACATGATCAAGGATGAGGGATGAGCCGTTTCTGGGTTCTCTTCAAGTCCACTGCAGTCCGCCTTTCGGCCCTATACATTCTGCTCTTTGCAATCTGCGCCGCAACGCTCGTCTTCTACGTGACGGCGATGTCCGAGCGGCTGCTGTCCGGTCAGATCCGCGACGCGGTCGCCCAGGAAGTGACACAGGTACAGCGCGCCTATGATGCCGGGGGCATGAACCTGCTCCTGCGCACGATGGAACGACGCGCTCGTCAGCCGGGCGCCAATCTCTATCTGATCGCCGGTCCCTCGGGCGATATCCTTGCCGGCAATGTCGCCTCTGTGCAGCCGGGTGTGTTCGAGGAACAGGGCTGGACGTCGGTGCCCTTCTCCTATCAGCGTTACACCGATAGCGGAGTGGTCGGGCATACGGCGATTGCCAACATCTTCGTCCTCGACAACGGCCTTCGGGTGCTGATCGGCCGCGACCTTGGCGAGCCGGAACGTTTCCGCGTGCTGGTGCGTCAGGCGCTGATGATCGCGCTCGCCATCATGGGCCTCGGCGCCATCATCATCTGGTTCGGCATCGGCCGGAATGCCTTGAAGCGCATCGACCGCATGTCGGATGCCGGCAAGAAGATCATGGCCGGCGATCTCTCGCAGCGCCTGCCGGTCGGCGGTTCCGGCGACGAGTTCGACCGCCTTTCCGTCTCGCTGAACAACATGCTGGAACGCATCGAGAAACTGAACGAGGGCTTGCGGCAAGTCTCCGACAATATCGCCCATGACCTGAAGACGCCGCTGACGCGCCTGCGCAACAAGGCCGCCGATGCGCTCGATATCGAGGATGGCGAAGTCCGCCGCAGCGCGTTGGAAGGCATCATCTCCGAATCCGACCAGCTCATCCGCACCTTCAACGCGCTGCTGATGATCTCGCGCGTAGAAGCCGGTTCCGTTGCCGCCGAAATGTCGCCGATCGAGCTCTCAGCCATCGTCGCCGACAGCGCCGAACTCTATGAGCCGGTGGCCGACGAGGCGGGCATGGCACTGAACTCCGAGATCGAGCCCGGTATTGAGATCCAGGGCAATCGCGAACTGATCGGCCAGGCGATCTTCAATCTGCTCGACAATGCGATCAAATATTCCGCCGATACCGAATGCGCGGGCTCCGTCTCGGTGAAGCTCCGCCGCCGTCCTGATGGCATCTGCCTCTCCGTTGCCGACCACGGGCCGGGTGTCCCGCCCGATCGGCGCGAGGACGTGCTGAAGCGCTTTGTGCGCCTGGACGAAAGCCGCTCGAAACCCGGCACCGGACTTGGCCTCTCGCTGGTCGAAGCAATCATGGAGCTGCATGGCGGCACACTGGAGCTTTCCGATACCGAGCCCGGCAATGCGGAACGTCCCGGCCTCACCGTCAGCATGGTTTTCCCCGCAAGGCCTGCCTGATTTTCTTATCATTTTCATATTGGCGCTTTCGCCTTGAGGCCCTAGCTTCGACACCCTAGTTTAAGTCGCATTGCAGCGATGCAGGGAGAGCGAATGCTGACGAAATCGAAGCACGGCCTCAAGGATGTCACCGAAGGCCTTTTGCGGCCGTTAAACCAGACGGAACTGAAATCGGCTCTTGCCGACCTGCAGGATATCGGCAAGAGCGAGCCTGTCGTGTCTGAGATGCTGAAGGCCGAGGGGGCGCTGCGCGACTTTATCGCCGCCGTCCTGACGCTCTCTCCCTACCTGCGCGAAATCGCCAATCTCGATCCGGCAATCCTTGCCTCTGCCATCAGCGATCCGCTGGAGCCACAGATCGAGGCTTTGATTGCAGAAGCGCGCGATTGCTGGAAACCGGACGGCGAAGGAAGTACGCCTGGCGAAGGCCAGGTGATGAGCAGGCTGCGCATCGTCAAGCGCAGGGTGGCCTTCCTCGTAGCCCTTGCCGATCTCGCCCGCATCTTCGACGGCCGGGCGACAACCGCCTGGCTCAGCGAACTGGCCGAAGCGTCAGTCACCGCCGCCATCGATCACCTGCTGCTCTCAACGCATGAAAGCGGCAAGCTGAAGCTGAGGAATGTTGCGGCTCCGAGCGAAGGTTCCGGCGTGATCGTTCTCGGCATGGGCAAGCTCGGCGCTTCCGAACTCAACTATTCCTCCGATATCGACCTCGTCGTCTTCTTCGACGAAGAGGCCGGCATCGTGCCCGACCCCGATGACGCGATCGAGATCTTTCCGCGCATGATGCGGCGGCTGGTGCGTATCCTGCAGGAACGCACCGCGGATGGTTATGTTTTCCGCACCGATCTCAGACTGCGGCCGGATCCCGGCTCCACGCCGCTCGCAATCCCCGTCGATGCCGCCATGATCTACTACGAGGGCAGGGGGCAGAATTGGGAGCGGGCCGCCTTCATCAAGGCCCGTGCGGTGGCCGGCGATCTGGCTGCCGGCGAACAGTTCCTGCGCGGTCTCGTTCCCTTCGTCTTTCGCAAATATCTCGACTATGCGGCGATATCGGATATCCACTCCATCAAGCGGCAGATCCACGCCCATAAGGGCCATGGCGCAATCGCCGTGAAAGGCCACAACGTCAAGCTCGGCCGCGGCGGTATCCGCGAAATCGAATTCTTCGTGCAGACCCAGCAGCTGATCGCCGGCGGGCGCATGCCGGCACTGCGTTCCCGCGTGACCGAGGAGACGCTGGCCGAACTCACCAGGGCAAAATGGATCGACGCGGAAACCCGCGACGAGCTGATCGAGGCCTACTGGTTCCTGCGCGATGTCGAGCACCGCATCCAGATGGTGCGCGATGAGCAGACCCATCTCCTGCCGGAGACGGACGCAGAACTGAAACGCATCGCCTTCATGATGGGCTTTACCGATACGCCCAGTTTCTCCGAGCGGCTGGTGGAGGTGTTGAAGACGGTCGAGCGGCGTTATGCCGACCTCTTCGAACAGGAAACCAAACTCTCGGTGGGCACCGGCAATCTCGTCTTCACCGGCCAGGGCGACGATCCCGACACGCTGGAGACGCTGAGGAAACTCGGCTTCGAGCGTCCCTCGGATATCTCCCGCATCATCCGCACCTGGCATTACGGCCGCTACCGCGCGACGCAATCGGTCGAGGCGCGCGAGCGGCTGACGGAGCTGACGCCCGAACTTCTGCGCGTCTTCGGCGAGAGCAAGCGTGCGGACGAGGCGCTGCTGCGCTTCGACAGCTTCATTTCCGGCTTGCCGTCGGGCATCCAGCTCTTTTCGCTGCTCGGCAGCAATCCGGCGCTGCTCTCCCTCATCGTCAACATCATGTCCTCGGCGCCGAAGCTTGCGGAAGTCATCGCCGCCCGCCCGCATGTCTTCGACGGCATGCTCGATCCCGGCCTGATGGCCGAGCTGCCGACGCGTGACTATCTCGGCGAGCGGTTGAAGGCCTCGCTGGTACAGGCCCGGCATTATGAGGAGGTGCTTGACCGTCTGCGCATCTTCGCGTCGGAACAGAGCTTCCTGATCGGTATCCGCCTGCTGACCGGCGCAATCAACGGCGACATGGCCGCGCGCGCCTTCACCCATCTCGCCGATCTCATCATTGAAGCCGCCCTCGACGCCGTCATGAGCGAGATACGCGTGACGCATGGCGATTATCCCGGCGGAAGGATTGCGATTGCCGGCATGGGTAAGCTCGGCAGCTTCGAACTGACGGGAGGCTCCGATATCGACCTCATCCTGCTCTACGACTACGACGATGCCGCTGGCGAATCCGACGGTGCAAAACCACTCGATGCGACGCGATACTTCACCCGCATCACCCAGCGCCTGATTGCTGCCCTCTCGGCCCCCACGGCAGAAGGCGTGCTTTATGAAGTCGACATGCGGCTTCGCCCCTCCGGCAACAAGGGACCGGTCGCAACCCGCATCAATGCTTTCGGCAAATACCAGCGCGAGGAGGCCTGGACCTGGGAGCATATGGCGCTGTCGCGCGCACGGCTGATCTGCGGCGATGAAAGCCTGATCGGCGAGGCCGAAAGCATCATCTCAGACGTCCTGTCGAAAAAGCGCGATATCGCCAAGGTTTCCCATGATGTCGCCGAGATGCGCGAACTGATCGAAAAAGAAAAGGCGCCTGATAACGCCTGGGACCTCAAGCTCATTCCGGGCGGCGTCGTCGATGTCGAATTCATCGCCCAGTATCTGGCGCTGATCGCCCCGGCAAAGGGCGTCGATATCAGCGTGAACGGCCTCACCACGGGGGCAGCCCTGAAGGCACTTGGTGACAAGCTGATGGCCTCAGCCGACCTCGACGCCTGCCTTGAGGCTTTCACGCTCTATACCGAGCTTTCGCAGCTCATCCGCCTCTGCATCGATGCTCACTTCGATCCGAAAGAGGCGCCTGCCGGTCTGATCGAGCTCGTCTGCCGTGCTGGCGATTGCCCTGACATCAAGACGCTGGAGGGAGAAATGAAGCGGCTTTCGAAGGCGGTGAGGAAGATATTCTTGGCGATGGTGAGGGCTTAGCGATTCCAGCAGGCGATTTCACATAAGATGGAGCTTGAGTTTGCCATGGTCTGCTATGCGCCCGTAGCGGACATTAACTCGGCTTCAATGAATGACCGCAAGTGACCGAAATCAGATTGGCGGCTTCTGGAAGAAGATAAAGTAAAAGCAGACCTGCCCAAGATAATACCAACTTGACTCCGCATCGTGCACGGTAAGATAGTAGAACGGCAATACAAGCGCAGGGGTTATCATGGATATCTTTGTCAGATACCAAAATCGCCAATGGTCGATCGACCCAGATCCCGCAAAAGTTAAACTCGGCGAGAAAGTAACCTGGTGGCTTTCATGGCCGAACTCTACTACCCGCCTAGTTCTCTGGACAGTTTATTTTGGTCCGTTTCGCGAACTGGATCTTCAAACCACCACCGGTATTCCGACATCTACCGGAAACACGGATCACTCCGGGGTGATAGGCCCGTTCGTTGCGGAAGATCCTGGCGACTACAAGTATGGCATCAGCGTTACGGATGCTGAGACCGGTGTTGATATCGACGAGGACGACCCGCACCTCATTGTCCAGCCGTAGCGCGGCCGAAATGTTGTATCATATCGAGATCCTCAGTTTTGGCGATGACCTCGATGCCGAGATCTTGGAAGCCATCAACATCCTGAATGCGGTCCAATCCGACTTTGAGTTTGCTTTGCCACCCGAGCGCCTCCGCTCATTCGGTTATAATTTCGTGAGGGAAGAATACGTTACGACGGAGCTATGGGAGCAATTGGAAGCTTACCGCAAAGCTGCCAGGGGCCCACGCCCTTACCTCATTGCCGTCGTTGCGCAGAAACTCCGATCTCACAGATATAAAAACCTGTTTGGATCACGCAGAGCGGCGGGCGGGTTCGCGGCGATCACGCTGCGAGATTGGCATCTCTATGCAGATTTTCATCGCTCTTTCCTGTGTTATTATTTTATCCGCTACGCCCTCAGCTTTGTTAGCCCATCCATAAAGGCCCACGTCGAGACCCTTGACTGCTTGTTCGACTTCAAAGGCAACAAGCACGACTTGGAAAAGTCACTATCTTCGGGCCGGATCTGTCAGCAGCACACACAGGAACTGAACGAAGCATTGAATCCTGAAACGAAGAAGTCTGTGAGGGAGATGGTTTCAATCATGAAAGCTCAGCACGCGACATCTACTCAAACCCTCCCGGCCAAAACACTCAAAAAAGCCACGCAGATCGGAATTATCGCCATTCGACCTGATGAGTTTAGCGCCGTTTTGGAACACTTTCCGGAGCGGCGCAGTGCCGAAGGACGCAACCGATTTTACGAACACGCACGCATTCCAGTCCGCGACGGGGCTGAAATCGGTGTCGCCATTACCAAGTCTTTCGAACAAGGACAGGTCGCGGCGCAAGCGGCCGCCAACGACATGATTAGGGAACTTGCTCCGCAATGGATTCTTTTGGTTGGGATAGCCGGAGGGATTCCAAACGCCGAATATTCACTTGGCGACGTGGTGCTTTCGAGCCGTGTCCATGACTTTTCCGTGAGCGCGGCGTTGGAGGGCGGGAAGCTCGAGCATCAACAGCAGGGAGGGCCTGCACATATCGAGGTCGAGAAACTCCTGGCATATCTCCCGGCCAAGGAACATCTATTCAAGACATGGAATTCGGCACAGTCTTTAGGAATGGAAAGGCCGGTTGAGACCATACCCGAAGAACCCGACGACCGTTACTATGGTGATGAGAAATGGAAATCGAGCGTTCACAATTCCATTGAGGCGAATTTTGCCGGGCGCGCAGCCCATCGTCCTCCCCGTTACGTCGTTTCACCCGTTATGACAGCCAACACGCTCGTGAAGGACACTGAACTTGCTCGGCAATGGGGGCAATCTGCGCGTCATGCAAGCGCGGTTGAAATGGAGCTAGGCGGAATCTACGTGGCCGCCCGTCATGACGGCGGCGGCTCGACACGGGTGCTTGCGATACGGGGCCTCAGCGATATCGTCGGCTACAAGCGAAGGCCTGAATGGACGGCTTTCGCCTGCAAATCAGCAGCCTCTCTTGCGTACGCCCTTATTGCCGCTGGCTTGATAAAATAGATAATGGCCCGGACCGCAGTCTGTGGCAGACGCATGGCACCATCGGATATATTCATAGTGCCCTGCTGCCACGATGCGGCAACGGCATTCCCTCGCGAAGGTTTCGAGAGGAGCTCTGTCATGTCGGGAGGATAAGACCGAGCCACTCTACGCATTTCTTTCGTGTGGCCGCTTCGGGCCAATAGCGGCCGGAACGCACTCGAAGTCGTCACCCATGTCCTCGCTCAGCCACAGGCCCCGTCCCTAAACACCATCGGGAATACGTAGCGCGATCACCGTGCCGATGGACTCGCGGGAGCGGATCTTCATGCTGCCGCCGTGAAGGTGGGTCAACGACCGGGAAATGGCAAGGCCGAGCCCAGAGCCACCCTTGCTCTTGGCATACTGGCTCTGCACCTGCTCGAAGGGCTGGCCGATCTTGATCAGTGCTGCGCGCGGGATGCCGATGCCGGTATCGGCGATGGTGACCATGACGCCATCGGCGACGCGGCGGGTGCGCACGGCGATGCGCCCGCCCTCGTTGGTGAACTTGACGGCATTGGAGAGCAGGTTGAGCAGCACCTGCTTCATGGCGCGGCGATCGGCCATCAGCGTCATGCCCGAGGAGATTCGCTGCTGGATGACGATGTTCTTCTCGGCTGCCGGAATGGCGGTGAAGCGCAGGCTTTCCTCGATCAGCGGCACGAGATCGATCCGCTCGCGCGACAGTAGCATATGGCCTGCCTCGATCTTCGACATGTCGAGAATGTCGTTGATGACGTTGAGCAGATGCTTGCCGCTGTCATGGATGTCGCGGGCATATTCATTGTACTTGGCCGAGCCGAGCGGCCCGAACATCTGGTTCTGCAGGATTTCCGAGAAGCCAAGAATGGCGTTGAGCGGGGTGCGCAGCTCATGTGACATGTTGGCGAGGAATTCCGACTTCGCCTTGTTGGCCGCCTCCGCACGCTCTTTCTCCACGAGATAGTTGGAGTTGGCGGTCGAAAGCTCGGCCTTCTGCGTTTCCAGCGTCTGGCGCGAGGCAGAGAGATCGTTGATCGTCGCCATCAGCCGGCGCTCGGAATCGCGCAGGCGCTCCTGGTGACGCTTCAGGGGCGTGATGTCGGTGCCGACGGATACGCGCCCGCCGTCTCGGGTGCGGCGCTCGTTGATCTGCAGCCAGCGCTCGTCGGCAAGCTGCACTTCCGTCGTGCGCGAATAGCCGGAGCCGTCGGCATCGGCGATACGCCGCTCGATCACCGGGCGTGCCGCGGCGGCATGTACGACCGTACGCTCGGTACCGGGCACGAGCACGCTGTCGGGAAGACCGTAAGCCTGCTGGAAATGCGCGTTGCACATGACGAGCCGGTCGTTCTTGTCCCACAGAACGAAGGCTTCCGAAGTGCACTCGATGGCATCGGCCAGACGCTGATCGGCCTCGGCATAGCGCTGGGCCAGGCGATGCTGCTCGGTTACGTCCATGGCGATGCCAATCATGTGCACGCGGCCGGAATGGCTGCGGATCACTTGGGCGCGGGCGCGCATCCAGACATAGTGGCCGCTCGCGTGGCGCATGCGGAAAATCTGGTCGACCTGGCCGGAATCGCCCTTGGCGATGGCGCGGGCGATCTCATGCAATCCGTTATCCTCGGGATGCATGAGGCGGGCTGCATCGGCAAAGCTCATCGTCTTGTCCGAACCGGCAAGTCCGAGCATGTCGTACATCGAGCGCGACCAGAAGAATTCGCGATTGTGGAAATCGAAATCCCAGAGGCCGCAGCGGCCGCGCGACAGCGCCGTCTCCACCCGGAGATTGGATTCCAGGAAGATGTCGTCGGCATCGCGCGCCCGTTTCACCTGCATGTAATAGGCATAGAGGATGACGAGCAGGATGGAGGAAATGCCGGCAAACAGCGTGACGTTGAGCGTCAGCTCTTCGCGCCAGAGACGGTTTATCTCGTTGAGCGAGGTGGCGGAAACGATATAGCCGCCCGCCGTGCCCATCAGGGAGATCTCGGCATAATGCAGCTCGCCGCCGATGCTCGTTTCGATGACGTCGGTGCGGTCGCCGAAGCGGCGGATCGCGGAGATCTCGGGGAACAGGGCCGAGACATCGGCGCCGACATAGGCGGCACCCGCTGCCGTTGCCGCAAACACCTTGCCGCTCGCCTCCACCAACAGCACGAAGGCGCCGTTTTCCAGCCGGTCCTGCGGCAGGAATTTCACAAGGCGCGCCTGCGCCTCTGCGGCGTTGCCGCCGTCGAAGAGATCGGTCGCATCGGCAAAGACGGCGGCCGCGGTTGCAGCCGAAAGCGCCGTCGCATGGCGCGCGGAGGCTTCCATGCGGCTATATTCGCTGACCATGCCGAAGAAATGAGAGGCCGCCACGACGGCAAGGAAGGCGACGATCAGAACGGGGATCGTGCGCTTCAGGAGAAGCTCTGCCTTCGGCAGGTGGCGCAGCAATGGTTCAGGAGCTTTCGCAGCATTTCCGGACAGGCTGTCGCGCCAGGCTTTGAGCCCGCCAAAATCGACACGCAGCCGTCCTTCGGCCGCGGTTGCCCGCCGCACGTCCATCATCTCTGAACCTAATCCCTCGTGTGATTCGCGCGCCGCTCGCTCGAACTACACACAGAGAATCATGCGTGATTCGCCTTGTCCAGAGCTGCTGGTAAAAATTTATTAACCATTTGCGATTGCTGGTATTTCGGAGGGATTCGCTGATGGCCGGCCTAGCTGTCCGGAGAACACAGGACAGCTAGGCGGCAAATCATTTGTGGCAAATCACCCCTTGAGGGTGCGCTCGACGATATCGCGGACATCGGTCGAAAGGTTCGCCGCTCCTTCGATCTCGAGCAATGCCGAGCGTGCGTGATCTGCACGGGCCGATTCCAGCGAGCGCCAGGAGCGCATTGAAGTCAGCAATCGTGCGGCAAGCTGCGGGTTGCGCTGGTCGATGTCGAGGATCTGGCTGGCGAGGAAACGGTAGCCTTCGCCATCAGCACGGCCGAAGCCGGTCGGGTTGCCGAAGGCGAACGTGCCGACCAGCGAGCGCATGCGGTTCGGGTTGGTCCGCTTGAAGAGCGGGTTTTCCATCAGCGCCTTGACGCGATCGACCGCGCCCTGTCCGGGAATGCCGGCCTGGATCGCAAACCACTTGTCGACGACGAGCGCGTTTTCCTGGAAACGGCTGCGGAAGGCTTCGAGCGCCGCCTTTGCCTCCGCGCTGTCGGGGAAGCGATGAGCGAGGATCGTCAGCGCATGGCTGAGATCGGTCATGTTGTTGGCGCCGTCAAAGGCAGCCTTGGCGCGAACAGGAGTACCCTCGGCATAAGAAAGGTAGGTGAGGGCGGCGTTGCGCAACGCACGGCGGCCGGCACTCTTGGCATCCGGGCTGAATTCGCCGGGCGTGGTCATTGCGTCGTAGAGGGCCGCGAAGGTGGCTTTGCCGGCTTCGGCGATCTGTTTCATGATCGCCTGGCGACCTGCATGCACGGCGTCGGGATCGATATTGCTGCCGAGTTCGCGGGCAATATCGGATTCGCTCGGCAAGGCGAGCGCCTGGGCGCGGAAGGCGGGCTCGAGGCTTTCATCGGCGGCTGCTGCGACCAGCGTATCGATGAAGGTCTGTTCGCAAACGATGGCAGAACCCTCGCGGGCATCGCGGGCCGCCTTCAGGAGGTTCGGCAGCGCCAGATCCGTCAGCGCCTGCCAGCGTGCAAAATGATCCGTTTCATAGCGGGCGAGCAGCGCCAGATCGGCCGGGCTCTGGTCGAAATGCAGATTGATCGGCGCAGAGAAACTGCGGTTGATCGAAACCACCGGCCGCGAACCGATACCGTGGAAGACGGCGGTTTGCGTCCGCGCCGTCAAGTGCAGTACCTCGCCGGCATATTCGGCGCCCTCGACGGAGGATGGCTCAATCTTGGAGCCGTCCTCGGCAAACAGCGCGAGGCTCAGCGGAATATGCATCGGCTCCTTGGTCGGCTGGGCGGGTGTCGCGGGGATCATCTGCTCCAGCGACAGGCTGAACGTCTTGGCGCCTGCATCATAGGTGCCGGATGCGGTCACCAGCGGGGTCCCGGCCTGATGGTACCAGAGCGAGAACTGCGCGAGGTCGCGGCCGCTGGCATCCTCGAAGCATTTGACGAAATCCTCGATCGTGACGGCCTGGCCGTCATGGCGATCGAAATAGAGGTCCATGCCCTTCTTGAAGGTCTCACGGCCGAGCAGGGTCGCGATCATGCGCGTGACTTCGCTGCCCTTCTCGTAGACCGTCGTCGTATAAAAGTTGTTGATCTCGCGATATTTGGTCGGGCGCACCGGATGGGCGAGCGGGCCGCCATCTTCCGGAAACTGCTCGGATTTCAGGTGGCGCACCTCGGCGATGCGCTTGACCGGACGCGAACGCTGGTCCGACGAGAATTCGTGGTCGCGATAGACGGTCAGGCCTTCCTTGAGGCAGAGCTGGAACCAGTCGCGGCAGGTGATGCGGTTGCCCGTCCAGTTGTGAAAATATTCATGCGCGATGATCGCCTCGATATTGGCGTAGTCGGCATCCGTCGCCGTTTCAGGGTCGGCGAGCACGTATTTGTCGTTGAAGATGTTGAGGCCCTTGTTCTCCATGGCCCCCATGTTGAAGTCGGAGACGGCAACGATCATGAAGATGTCGAGATCGTATTCGCGCCCGAAGACTTCCTCGTCCCATTTCATCGAGCGCTTCAGCGCGTCCATGGCATAGGCTGCGCGCGGCTCTTTGCCATGTTCGACATAGATCTTCAGCACGACCTCGCGACCGGACATTGTGGTGAACGTGTCTTCGACGACGCCGAGATCACCGGCGACCAGCGCGAAGAGATAGCTCGGCTTCGGATGAGGATCGAACCAGGCGGCGAAATGCTTGCCCGGACCGTAGCCTGCGCCGCCGAGGAAATTGCCGTTCGACAGCAGCAGCGGATTGGCGTCCTTGTCGGCGATGATGTTGACCGTATAGGGCGCCAGCACATCCGGCCTGTCGGGGAAATAGGTGATGCGGCGGAAGCCCTCGGCCTCGCATTGCGTGCAATAGATGCCGCTGGTGCGGTAAAGGCCCATCAGCTGCGTATTGGCTTCGGGGTTGATGAGCGTGGTAACGGTGACTTCGAACGGCGCCGTTTCCGGCAGGTCGCGGATCGTGAGGCTTTCGGGCGTTACCGTGTAGCGTTCCGGCGCCAGCTCGTTCTGATCGAAGAGAAGGCTGGAAAGATTGAGTTCGTCGCCGTCGAGGACAAGGGGAGCGGAGAGATCGGCACCTTCGCGGCGATGGAAGATCAGCCGGGCTTCTACCTTTGTTTCCGTCGGATCCAGTTCAAAGGTCAGGTCGACGCGTTCCAGCACGAAATCTGTTGGGCGGTAATCTGCCAGATTGATGACCTGGCCGGTATCTGTTCGCATGTTGCCTGAAGACCTTTATTAGACAATGGCCGAATACAGAGGCGGGCGCACTCTGCTGAAATTTGGCCGCCATGATTACATTAAAGTCTGAACTAAAGTTAAAGCAAATTGGCCGTGAGCGCCAAGTTCACAGCCAATTTATTATGGTCGAATTATCGTGCATGCAGCAGAAAGGAGAAAGCTGCTATTTGAGATTGAGGGCGTTCTTGATCGCAACATCGCTTTCCGTCTGCTGCACGACGACGCCGTACCAGCCAAGCCCGTCATAATCCTCGTAGCCGAGCGTGCGCGCGAAAGCGACGATCGAGCCATTGTTGTCGTAATAGCTGCCCTTTGCCTGGCCGGTGGGGTTGGCGAGAGCGAAATGGGTGAAGAGCAGAGCCTGATTGGTGCAGGCGATCACCCGGCTTGCGCCGTCGAGCAGCATGACGGTGGTCTTTTCCGCAAGCTGCGGCGGCAGGTTCGCCTCCTTCTCGACGATCGCCTGGCCCTGGTTCTGCCAGTCGAAATAAACGCCGAGCGTGCCGATCAGCTTGCCGTCGAGCTTGCCGCCTTCGCGGATGCCGGTCGCGTAGACCAGCGCATGCCGCTGGTCGTGCAGAACGCTCGGCTTGACTTCATCGACGATATAGCTGTCGCCGGACGCGCAGCTGGCCGCTGCCCGGAACCAAGGATCACCGGCAAGCGATGAGCCTGATATCTTGCGCTGGAAGGTCGGATTGGCTGACGCGATCACCCGGCCGGAGAGATCGGTCATGACGAGGTCGAGATAGACGGTATAGAAGCGGTTGATGACGCCGAGCCGTTCGCCCGCGAAGGCGATACGGTCCTTGTCCGGCTCCTGCAACGCCTGCCACAGCGCCGTATCCGTCGCCCACCAGCGCACGTCGGCAGTGCGCTCGAAGAGATTGCGCACGATGAGCTGGACCAGCGTCTGCGCGAGATCGGTCAGCCGCACGCCTTCCATTTCGGTCACGAGCGAATCCGCCATCGCGCGGCTGAGACCGATGCGTCCCAGCACATTGCTTTCGAACTTGCTGGTGATCTCGGTGGCGATCTGTGCCAGCCGCTGCACTTCATTGGCAACCACCGCAAAGCCCTTGCCGGTTTCACCGGCGCGCGCCGCCTCGATCAGTGCGTTGATGGCAAGCAGCTTGATCTGTTTGACGATGCTGGTGTTGTCGGTGCTGAAACGCTCCAGATCCGTGCTGATGCCGTCGGTGACGACACGCATCGAGCGGGGCGTTGCATTCTGTGACTGGGATATGATCTCTGCGCTGAGCGGCTTCATCAAAAAGATCCTGAAAATAAGCTGACGCGACTGGCTGCGTACGAATGCGATTCTTTTGTATGATTAATTAACTGCGAACGATGCGGGGGCATGGTTTGCAACAGGTTAACGCAAAGGGTCCCGATGCGAACATTTTCGGGCGAATAAGCGTAAAACGAGAAGTTTTTTCATCAAAAGACGAATTTGCACAGAAAAGCGGCAGATCAAAAGCAGGTAAATACTTGCTCGCTGCAGCATCTGCCCGAAAATCAGAATCGATTTTCGAAAAGCCCGATGCGTAAATTCCAAAAGTTAGAGCGTGCGAATGCACGCACGGCGTTTGGTACGCGCAGATTTTTCCCCGCCGGCGCATTTCTTCGGTTACGATGAAAAAATCATCCGCTGCGTTCGAGTCGAACGCGTCTCCCCGCTCGGCATGCCCGCATAAGAGCCAGGATCATGGAATCGGTTCTCAGAAACCCGATGAGAGGCATTGCGCTGAAAGTCTCGTCGGTCGTGGTCTTCCTGGCCATGCAGACATTCATCAAGCTGGCAGGCTCGGATATCCCGCCAGGCCAGGTGACTTTCTGTCGTTCCTTCTTCGCGCTGTTTCCGATCATGGCGTATCTCGGCTACCGGCATCAGTTGCGCTCTGCCTTCTATACTGCCAATCCGATCGGTCATCTGAAGCGCGGGACGCTCGGCATCATCTCGATGGGCTTCGGCTTTTACGGGCTGCTGCACCTGCCGCTGCCGGAGGCGATCGCGCTTGGTTATGCCATGCCGCTAATCGCCGTCATCTTCGCAGCGGTTTTCCTGGGCGAGACGGTGCGCGTATACCGCTGGAGCGCGGTCTGTTTCGGCATCGTCGGTGTCGCCATCATCTCCTGGCCGAAGCTCACGCTGTTCAGGGAAGGCGGCATGGCGGCTGAACAGGCCGTCGGCGCACTCTGCGTGCTGCTGTCGGCGGTTCTCGGCGGCATGGCTATGATCCAGGTACGTCGCCTTGTCGAGGAAGAGAAGACGGCGACGATCGTGCTCTACTTCTCGATCACCGCTTCGGTCTTTTCCCTGGTTACTGTCCCCTTCGGCTGGCTTTTGCTCGACTGGACCTCGGCGCTCTTCCTGATCGCTGCCGGTTTCTGCGGCGGTGTGGCACAGATCCTCCTGACCGAGAGCTACCGGCACGCCGATGTCTCCACCATCGCTCCGTTCGAATACAGCTCGATCCTGCTCGGCGGCATTGTCGCTTATTATGTCTTCGGTGACGTTCCGAGCAGTACGATGCTCTTCGGCACCCTCATCGTTATCGCCGCCGGCGTCTTCATCATCTACCGCGAGCACCAGCTTGGCCTCGAGAGTCGCGAAGCGCGAAAAGCTGGCGCACCGCAATCCTGAGTGGCTGCGCCTGTATCACAGGTGGAATTTTCTATCGCAATAATTGAAAATCTATTCCGCCACTCCCTCAAAAGAGAAGGGGGTGGTGAAATCTTGGGATATCGCTTTTGTCAGAAATATGGTTATGAAAGTGAATTACTTTCATTTATTCAAAGCCGTGCATAATCGATAGGCCATAGATGCCGGGGGAGTTTCGGTATCGCTGCTCCGAACGCTGGCTTGCGAGCGAGGGTTGAGGAAAAGCATTATGGCGTTCACAGCGGAAGAACTGGCGCAGAACCCCTCTTTCGTAGTGAGCATTCGCTTTCTGGCCGGGCAAATGCGCGGCATGTTTGATGCGGGGCCGCGGCTGGCGCGCCTGCTGGCCTCGCATCAACGCTGGCTCCTGACGCAGACGGCCTATGCACTGCATTTGGAATATGACCCGCGGGATGTGACCTCGGGTTTCACCGCCGTCCGGCTGACCGGCAAGATCACCGCGCACAAGATCGCCAGCCGCAATACCGTGCTTGCCTTCATCGAAGAACTCTTCACCTACCGCTTCATCGCCCATACGCCGGGTGACGAACGCCGCCGTCCGCGCCATTTCGAGCCCGCCGAAGTCAGCCATCAGGCGATGTTCGGCTGGTTGCACTCCAACCTCGGCGCGCTTGATCTCATCGATGGTGGAAACCGGGCGGCGTTTCTGCATGAAAATCCCGTGCTTTTCCGCCAGATCCAGCCGCGTATCGCCTATAACTGCCTCGAGGATAGCAGATGGCGCGAACCGCCTGAACAGGTGGCGCTGTTCCTCTGGACGGAAGCCGGCGGTATGGTCATCGATCATTTCATGTCCCGGCTCGATCTCGAGGGAGGCGATCCGGAACGGCTCGCGATCGGCAGGGTGGAAACCCGCCCGCTCGCCGGTGATTTCATGATGTCGCGCACGCATCTCCAGCGGTTGCTCGCCAAGGGCGCCCAGCGCGGTTGTCTCGGCTGGTACGACGAGCCGAAGAAGTCGCAACTGTGGCTGTCGCGCGATTTTCTGAGGGAATATGTCGGCTGGCAGGCGATCAAGTTCGCCTATGTGGACGAAGCCTTCGAATGGGCAAAGGCGAGGTTCGAAGCCGAAAACTGCTGAAGCAATTCCAGCAAACCGTGCTCTCAGAGCGCGATGGCGGAAGCCGGGGTCCTGGCCTCTGACGGCGTGTCGCAAAGCTCGCGGCGATATTCGTGCGCAGCGCAGACGGCAGCACGGATATGCTCGAAAGAGGCGATATTGCGCAGCAGTGAAATCAGAATTGTGGACATTGGTCGCTACTTTCGGAAATACGAAAAGGCAGGCGAACCGCCTGCCGGATCATCATTCCGGAATTTTCAATATTCCTGGAAATCCGCGAAGATCATTGCCGGACGCGAGGTGCGGCTGCTGATTCCGGTACCGCGGGCGATCATCTGTTCGTTCGTGGCAAAGCCGAAACGGCTGTAGCCCTGGGTGCTGCGAACCTGATCGCTTGCTTGGCGCAGGGTTTCAAACCCGCAATGTATAGGACGAAAATTTTTGCTCATGGCCTTGGTTCCTGTTCATTCCTCCCAAGACACGCCCTCTATATTGCAGTGCAGCATCGATTCTTCAATGCACCCTTGCAGGATGCAGCCATGCGTATATTGCATGGGAATGTTCACAATATTTTCAAACTTGGCTAATTTGTAAGCAGAGACAGTTCTTTAAGTCGAGCCCGGAAGGCCAGCAGGTCGCTCCAGGCAAGCCGCTTGTTGACGGGCGCGGTCAGCAGGTCCTGGGGATGCAGGCTGGCTATGGCCGGAATGACCTGATCTGCGACGGCGATCTCCTTCCAGCGGCCGCGAAGCCCGTGGATCGTGTCATTTTCGCCGAAGAAGAAGCGCGCCGTGTAGTTGCCGAGCAGCAGAATGGCACGCGGTTCGGCAAGCGCGATCTGCCGCTCGATGAAGGGACGGCAGATCTCCGTCTCGGCCGCAGACGGCATGCGGTTGCCCGGCGGACGCCAGGGAATGATCTGCGTCAGGAGAATGGCTGACCGCTCGAGCCCGATCGAAGCCAGCATGCGGTCCAGCAATTGGCCTTGCCTGCCGGCAAAGGCCGCTCCCTCGCGCTCGTCATCGGCGCCCGGCGCCGGACCGATCACCATGATGCCGCTGGCCGGATCGCCGCTCGCAAAAATGGTCGAGCGGGCGCTGTTTTTCAGATTGCAGCCATTGAAGGCTTCGAGCGCTGTTTTCAGTTCGGCAAGCGAGCGGGCGCTCTCGGCTGCAAACCGCGCCTGCTGCACGGCTTCACCGTCAGGAATTGCCGGCTGTGGCCGCGAGGACGGAATTGACGCTGCCGTCTGCTGCGGCGCAGGGCGGGGGGACGCCTGTCTCTCCGGTGGCGCCTGTCTGTCCGGCTGCGGTTGCGCGGCCGGTGCCGCCGAACGGCGCGCGGCCTTCATCGCCTCGAACTCGGCGAAACGGTCGACCGGCTCTTCTTCCAGCAGCCAGTCCACGCCCGCCTCCGCATGGAAATGCAGAAGTGCTGCAAGTTCGGCCGGACTCAGGTCGTTTGCGGAGATCATGAGCAGACTTTAGCGGAGCGAAAACGGCAATGAAAGGGCGGGCATCCTTGCCCGCGCCCTTTCGGCCACTATTGCACAGTCCACTGGTTGATATCGTCGCGTTCGCCGATCAGCGCCAGACCGTGTGCGATCGAAAGCAACTCGCCGCCGGTTTCGATCTTGTCGCTGTCGAAGCGCTCGGTGAAGATGCGCCGCACGGCCGGTACGAAGGATGTGCCGCCCGTCAGGAACACCTTGTCGATGCCGGATGCATCGGTGTTGGTCTTTTCCAGCACCTCGTCCAGCGCCCCCTCGATGCGGGCGAGATCATCGACGATCCAGCTTTCGAAATCGCTGCGCTTGATCGTGCGGTGACCGCCGCGGCCGAGCGGGGCAAAATCGAAGGGCGCCTCTTCGGCGGCGGAAAGCGCCATTTTCGTTGCCGAGACGGCCTGATAGAGCGGATAGCCCTCGTCGTGATCGATAAGGTCGACGAAGATTTCCAGCTTCTCGGGCTCCAGCGCTGTGCGCACCAGCTTCTTGAGGTCTTCGAATTCCCTCGAACTCTTGAAGATCGACAGCTGGTTCCACCGGCTGAAGCTCGCATAGTAGTTTGACGGTACCTCGAGGATCTTGTCGAAACTCTTGAAATGGCTGCCTTTGCCGATCTGCGGCGCAACGATGTTGTCGATCATGCGCGCATCGAAATGGTCGCCGGCGACACCGACACCGGAATGCCCGATCGGCGTTGCCGTCAGTTTGCCGGCTCTGGTCTCGAAGCGGATCAGCGAATAGTCCGTCGTACCGCCGCCAAAGTCGGCGACGAGCACGGTCGCATCGGCTTTCAGGTTCTGCGCGAAGTAGAAAGCGGCCGCGACCGGTTCGTAGACATAATGGATTTCCGGAAAGCCGAAGCGCGTCAGCGCCTCGTTGTATCGCTGCACCGCCAGCACCGGGTCCGGATTGGCGCCGGCAAAATGCACGGGGCGGCCGGCTATGATGCGGTTCACGTCGCCCGGCCAGTTCTCGCCGGCATAGTGACGCAGACGCCGGATGAAGATTTCCATCAGGTCTTCGAAGCTCTGCCGCTTGCCGAAAATGATCGTGCCCTGGAAAAGCGCGCTTGCCGCAAAGGTCTTGATCGACTGCAGGAAACGGCAATCGCCGGGATTGTCGATGAACTGCTGGATTGCCGCATGTCCGGCCTCCACCTTCAGAGCCGAAGCGCCAAGCTGCGCGTCCTTCATGAAGGACAGCGCAGTGCGCATGCTGTCGGCCGTGCCGGCGCTGCTGGTCAGTGATATGGAATGCGTGTCTGCGCCGCCGTCTGCCAGCGCCAGAACAGTATTGGTCGTGCCGAAGTCAAGCCCGAGCGCCCGTGCCATGGCCGTGCTCCCTGTCAAATATGTCGAAAATCTGTGAGCCGGGGCGGATGCCCCGAAATGCGAAAGGGCGCCTTGTCGTGCGCCCCTGATATCTTGTGAGAGGCGCGTGATCGCATAGGAGCAGGCGGAAAGCAACCCATGCCGCTTAGTTTCCGAGTTGCACGCGTGTCCCTTCTGCCATCTTGCCGATCCACTTGCGAAACATCTCCATGGCGGGCGTAACAGAGCGGGATTTGAGCCGCGTCAGCCAGTAGCTGCCCTTGGAGATCCAGACCGGAAAGGGCTGTTCCAGCTCGCCGGCAGCTAGCTGGCGGGAGAACATCAAGGGCGGTGCGAGCGCCACGCCCGCACCCTGCAGCGCCGCCTCGATCATGAGGACGGAGGAATCGAAGACCATGCCGCGGATCGGCGGGGAGGTGACGCCTGCCGTCTCGAACCAGCTCGGCCATTCGTCGGCGCGGTAGGAGCGCAGCAGCGTCTGATGGGCGACGTCTTCGGGGGAGGAGAGCTGGCGGGCGATCGAGGGAATGCAGAGCACCGAGAGTGGCGCTTCGAACAGGGCTTCGGCCTCTATGTCGTGCCAGGCGCCGTTGCCGAACTTGATCGTATAGTCGAGCCCTTCGGCAGCAATATCG
The DNA here is from genome assembly GCF_014193955.1 of Rhizobium sp. BK379. NCBI lineage: Bacteria > Pseudomonadati > Pseudomonadota > Alphaproteobacteria > Hyphomicrobiales > Rhizobiaceae > Rhizobium > Rhizobium sp. BK379. The sequence goes on along the minus strand of NZ_JACIAD010000009.1, from coordinate 330,231 downwards.
ACGCGGTTGTTGTTGGTCGAAAGCCTGAGATCGATAAAGGGATATTGCTCGCGGAAATCGGCAAGCCGCGGCAGGAGCCAGCCGACGGCAAGCGTGCCGACCGCGCCGAGCTTCAGCACTTCACGCATATGACCGCCTTCGAAACGCTCCAGCATGTCGGCCATGCGGTCGAAGGAATCCTGCAGGGCAGGAAGCAGCGCAAGCCCTTCCTCCGTGATCATCAGCCCGCGCGGTAGGCGGCGAAACAGGCTGACGCCGAGCCGTTGCTCCAGGAGTTTCACCTGATGACTGACGGCCGCCTGCGTAACGCAGAGTTCGATCGCCGCCCGGGTGAAGGAAAGATGGCGCGCCGCTGCCTCGAAGGCGCGCAGCGAATTCAGCGGCAAATATGGTCGAACCATGGCAATGGCCTAATCTGATTTATACCTGACCGGAAATATCGTCGTTTGATTGGGCCTCGCAAGCCAGCCTAGAAAGCCCAGGTCGAACCATATGGAGAGAGAAAGTGGCTTTCGAAAGACTTGTTCTTCTGGCATTTTCCATAAGTATTGCAGTGATTTCCATGAAGCCGGCGCCGGCATATGCCGCCGATCCCATCCGCTGCACCGTCATCATCGATGAGAAGACCGGCGAGACGATTTACCGTCAGGGCAATTGTGATCAGGGCTTCTATCCGCAGTCGACCTTCAAATTGCCTTTGGCCATGATGGGCTATGATTCCGGCATTCTGGTCGATGAGCACAATCCGCTCTGGACATATGATCCGAAGCTCAAGCGACCGCAGCGCGAGCAGAAGGATACCGACCCGACCATCTGGGAGCGGGATTCCATCGTCTGGTACTCACAGGCGCTGACCCGCAAGCTCGGCAAACGTGCCTTTGCCGATTACGTCAGGCGCTTCGGCTACGGCAATGAGGATGTCTCGGGCGGTCCTGGCAATACGGATGGGCTGACCGAATCCTGGCTGATGTCATCGCTCAGGATCTCCGCCGAGGACCAGGTGCAGTTCCTCCGCCGGTTTCGAACCGGCCGCCTGCCGATATCGCAGCGCGCGCGGCAGATGACGGAGGCGATCGTCCCGCATTTTGAAGCGGCTGACGGTTGGGATATCCAGGGCAAGACCGGCGCCGGCTGGTTGCGCAACGCGGCCGGCAAGACCAATCATGAACGGCCGCTCGGCTGGTTCGTCGGCTGGGCGACAAAGGGCGACAGGCGGCTGATTTTCGCGAGGCTCTACATCGCCAATCATCGCTACGCCGACAATCCGATCAGCTTCGAGACGCGCGATACGCTGGTTGCGGATTTCGCCGGATTGGTCGAAGACCGCTGAAAGGAAGAGGGCGCCGGAAGGCGCCCTTTCTGTCTCTCTATTCGGCGGCCATCGCCTGTGGTTCCTCTGCGACGTGCTCTTCCGTCTTCCCTCGGCTGAGCAAGCGGTTGAGGAAATTCCCGAAGCGATCCATCTCGACGAAGATGACCGGGGTGATGAACAGCGTCAGCATCTGCGAAACGATGAGACCGCCGACGACGGCGATACCGAGCGGCTGGCGCAATTCCGAGCTCGCACCGGTGCCGAGCGCGATCGGCAGGGCGCCGAGCAGGGCGCAGAAGGTCGTCATCATGATCGGGCGGAAGCGTCGCACGCAGGCCTCGTGGATCGCCGCCGTCGCCTTCTCGCCCGTCGTGCGCATGGTTTCGACAGCCACGTCGATCATCATGATCGCGTTCTTCTTGACGATGCCGATCAGCATAAGCAGGCCGATCAGGGCAATGATCGAAAGATCGAAGCCCATGATCTTCAGCGCCAGCAGCGCGCCGAAGGCCGCCGCCGGCAGGCCCGACAGGATGGTCAGCGGGTGGATGAAGCTTTCATAGAGCACGCCGAGCACGACATAGATGGTCAGCACCGCTGCCAGGATCAGATAAGGCGTATTGCCCTGCGATTGCTGGAAGATCTCTGCCGTGCCGCCATAGGACGTGAAGACGTCGGCCGGCATGTTGAGATCCTTCTTGATCTGGTCGATCCGGGCCGTCGCGTCGCTGAGCGATACGCCCTCCGGCAGGTTGAAGGAAACGGTGGTCGAGACGAGCTGGCCGGTCTGGTTGATGGTGACCGGCCCGAGTGTGCGCTCGACATGCGCGAAATTCGACAGCGGCACCAGGCTGCCATTGGAGGAGGCGACGCGGATTTCAGAAAGCTTCTGGTCGTCCCATGGCTTGCTCGTGTCGTATTCGACGATGACGTCGTAGCTGTCGCCGGTCGACTGGATTTCCGCCGCCGCAAATCCGCTGAAGGATTCCTGCAGCGTCGTGCGCAGCGTGTCATTGTCGATCCCGTAGGCGGCGGCCCGCTCGGTGTCGATGACGATATTGGCCTGCAGGGCATTGTTCTGCGCATCCGAGGTCACGTCCGTGAACAGGCGGTCGCCGCGCATGGCCTGCTGGATCTTGCCGGCCCACAGATTGGTCTGGTCGGCGTTAAGCGCCTGGATGACCAGCTGATATTGGCTGGCGGTCTGGCGCCCGCCGAAGCGCAGGCTCTGGTTGGGCGTCACGAAGGCCTGCAGGCCGGGGATCTTGTTGATCGCCGTTCGCAGTTCGCGCAGCGTCTGCTCAAGCGGTTCACGCTGATCCTTGTCCTTCAGTTCGACGAACATCGAGCCGTTGTTCTGCGGCTTGTTGGGGTTGCCGCCGACGGTCGACATGACGTGATTGACCGCCGGGTTCGCCTTGACGACGGCCGCGGCCTGTTGCTGCAGGGCCTCCATCGCCGAATAGGAAATATCCTGCCGGGCTTGCGTGCTGATCGTCAGTCGCCCGATATCTTCCTGCGGGAAGAAGCTCGTCGGCAGCGTCATGAAGAAATAGACGGTCAGCGCGACGGAAGCGAGGAAGACCCCGAGGATGAAGGGGCGGTGGCGAAGGCACCAGCCGACCGCATTGTCGTAACCGCGCAGCGTCCGCTCGAAACCGGCATCGAAGATGCGGATGAGCAGTGGCGGACGGCTGTGGTTGTTGGAAAGGCGCGAACCGAGCATCGGCGTGACCGTCAGCGAGACGATCGCCGAAGCGATGATGGCGATCGCAACAACCATGCCGAATTCGTTGAACACGCGGCCCACAACACCGCCCATCAACAGGATCGGGATGAAGACCGCGATCAGCGACACCGACATGGAGATGATGGTGTAGCTGACTTCGCCGGCACCCTTGATCGCCGCCTCGCGCACCGGCATGCCTTCCTCGACATGGCGCAGGATGTTTTCCAGCATGACGATCGCGTCGTCGACGACGAGACCCACCGCGAGCGTCAGCCCGAGCAGCGAGATGTTGTCGATACTGTAGCCGAGCACATACATCATGCCGAAGGTCGAGATCAGCGACAGCGGAACGGCAAGGCCCGGAATGATCGTTGCCGTCGCATGGCCCGTGAAGAGATAGATGACGAGAACGACGAGGCCGATCGTCAGAAGTAGCGTGAACTTCACGTCGACAATGGCATCGCGGATCGGCTTTGCGGCATCGTTCATGATGACCGTGTTGACCGAGGGCGGGATTTCGGCGTGAAGCTGCGGCAGCTTGGCGTTGATCGCATCGACGACGTCGACGGTGTTGGCATCCGGCTGGCGCTGGATGGCCAGGATAATGCCGCGCTGGCCGTCATACCAGCTGCCCGTATACTGGTTCTCGACGCTGTCCTGGACATCGGCGATATCGCCGAGATGGATCGGTGCGCCGTTCGGATTGGCGATGACGAGCGAGCGGAACTGCTCGGCATTGGTACGCTGCGTATTGGCCGTGATCGTCATGGCCTGCGAATTGTTCTGCAGCGTGCCCACGGGCTGTTGGCTGTTGGCAGCCGCAAGCGCCTTGTTGACGGTGTCGATGCCGATCCCACGGGTGAGCAGCTTGTTGGGGTCGACCTCGACGCGCACGGCATAGGTCTGCGCGCCGAAGACGCTGACCTGGGCGACGCCCGGAAGCGTCGACAGCGATGGCGAGATGATGTCTTCGGCGATCTCGTCGAGCTTGCTGCGCGGCATGGTATTGCTTTGCACCGAAAGCAGCATGATCGGCGCATCGGCCGGGTTCGTCTTGCGGTAGCTCGGCGGCGTCGTCATGTTGTCGGGCAGCTGCCGCGTTGCATGCGAAATGGCCGCCTGCACGTCGGCGGCGGCCGCATCGATATCGCGGTTCAGGTCGAATTGCAGCACGATACTGGTGCTGCCGAGCGAACTCGACGCGCTGATCTCGCTGATGCCGGGGATCGTCTCGAACTGCTTGATCAGAGGGGTCGCGACCGAAGTCGCCATCGTCTGCGGCGAGGCGCCGCTCAGCTGCGCCGAGACGTTGATGGTCGGAAAGTCGACCTGCGGCAGAGCCGCGACCGGCACGCGCTGGTAGCCCGCAAGACCCGCCAGAATGACGCCAATCGCAAGCAGGGTCGTTGCGACCGGCCGCTGAATACAGAAATTCGGGATCATTGCTCAGCCCCCACCGCGATCGTTTCGGCCTGCTGCTGTTGCCGAGGCGCGTCGGCGGAAGCGACGTTCAGGGTCTTGTCGTCGAATTGCTCGCTGACCGCCTGCTGGTCGTTGAGCTGGCCCTGGCCTTCGACGACCACGTGGTCGCCCTCCGAAAGGCCGGATGCGATGGCCGTGAAGCCGCCATTGGCACGGGCGACGGTCACTGGCGTCAGATGCGATTTGCCGTCCTTGGCCACGAAGGCAAAGAAGCCGTCGGGGCCGGGGCTGACGGCAACCGTCGGCACGACCACCTGCTGCTCGTCATTGTTGAAATGCACGATGATATTGATCGACTGGCCGGGCCATAGCGCACCCGAGGCGTTTTCGAACTTCGCCTTGGCAAGGATCGTGCCCGATGCCGTGTCTACCGTGTTGTCGTAGAAGCTGATCTCACCCTTGCGCACCCTTCCCTTGGTGGAATTGGGCGCCGTGCTGACTTCGACCGGACCGACGGCCAGCGCTTTCTTCAGTTCACGCAGGTAACGTTCCTGCAGGTGGAACTTCACATAGATTGGATCGTATTTGGCGATGGTGACGATGGCCGCACCGGCATTGACGAAGGCACCCTTGCTGGGAGCGATATCGCCGAGCCTGCCATCGAAAGGCGCGCGAATATCGGTATGCTCGAGGATAACCTGGTCCGAAGCGAGCGTGGCCTTGTCGGCTTCGACGGTTGCGGCAGCGGTATCGCGAGCGGCTCTCGCCTGGTCGAGGCTCTGTTGCGTGCCGGCCTTCTGGTTGAAGAGGTCCTGCGCCCTTGTCAGCGCCGTCTCGGATTCTGCGAGCGTTGCTGCATCACGCACGATCATCGCATTGTCCTTGTCGACAGCAGCCTTGGCCGTCCGGTCGTCCAGTTTGGCGATCAGGTCGCCCTCCTTGACCGTGGCGCCGTCATTGGCCTCGATGCTGACGATGAGGCCCTGTTCCTGGGCGGCAATCGTCGTATTGTCGTCGGCATCTGCCCAGCCGGTTGCCGTGACGTCGGTGGGCAAAGCGGCCTTCACGGCTGCTACGGTCTTGACCATTGTGGGACCGTTTGCGCCGCGCCGGCGTCCGCCACCCTGTTGTTGACCACCCTGCTGTCCGCCGCCGCTCTGAGCCTGGTCGGCCTGAGCCTGCTGATGATTGCCGTTCTGGCTCCCGTCGGGCTTCTTGATGAACTGTGACAGATAAGGAATATCAGAAGCGTAGGGGATCTTGTTCCCGAACTGCCAGAAGCCAACAGCGGCCACGGCTACAATGCTGACGGTGATCCAAAATTTCTTCATAAGCGAAACCGGTTTTGTTGGGCAGATTGCGTGATTTTCTACGGTGATTGAGCCGCCTATATTGCGGCGCAAAAAAGACATAATCACCCCGGCAATGATCACTAAGCAGTTATAACGGCTTAAATTTTCGTAATGAACATTCCGTAATATTCAAACTATACTAATATATAGTCGTTTAGGCAGCGTTCTCCGCCTTGGCGAGCTGCCAGCGCAGGCTGTACCGGCGAAACACTATTTGGTCCGCATTGCAGGTTTTTGCGCGGGATGGAACCTGGGAAATGCGGAGGCAGACTGTCATGGCCGAGTTGAACGCCGGTGATTTTCGCGAGCTTATCACCAACATCTTTCCGGAGCTGACGGGCTCCGTTTTCAAGCTCGCGACGAAGGGCTGGGATTCGACTGCCATCGATGTCGATGACCGTCTGATCTTCAAGTTTCCGCGCAATCCGGCCGCCGAGAGGGCGCTGATCAGGGAAGCCGCTCTTCTCGGCATCATCAGGCCGTCGCTGTCGATGGCGGTTCCCGATATGCGCATTCATGACGGCCCTCCGATTTTCTCCAGCCATGCCAAGATCCAGGGCGAACACCTCATCACCGACGATTACGAGCTTCTGCCGGATGCGGCCCGCCAGCGCCTCGGCGACGATCTCGCCCGCTTCTATGCCGAACTGCATGATCTCGATGACGACCGCATGCGCGCGCTCGGCGCCGGCCCGATCCTGCCCTGGCAGTCGCCTGATAAGGTGCGGGAAATGGCGCTGCCGTTGTTGTCGACCGAACTGGCCAGCTACGCGGAGAAAGTCATCTGGGATTTCCAGGCTTTGCCGCCGGATCCTTGCGGGGTCACTTACGGCTTCTTCGATGGTCATGGCTGGAATATGGCCTTCGACCATGCCGAGGGCAGGTTGAACGGCCTCTATGATTTCGCCGATTCAGGGTTAGGCCCGCTGCATCAGGAATTCATCTATTCGAACTTCATCTCGCCCGATCTGACATCACGCATCGTCTCGGGCTACGAGACGCTGACGGGCCGCCGGCTGGACCGCCGGCGCATCGCCATTCTCACCGGTTTCCACCGCCTGTCCGAGCTGGCCGAACTTGCAGGCGATCCCACCTATGTCGGCGCGAAGATCGACAGCGTAGCGGCATGGGCCGCTGCGGACCGTGCCGGATGAGGGGGGTCAGAGGGAGCGCGCAGCACCTCCGTCACAGCGGATCAGCGAACCGGTGATGTAGCTCGCCGGCTGGCTGCACAGGAAGGCCGCCGTTGCGGCAAATTCTTCGACCTTGCCGTAGCGCCCGACCGGAATACGCGCCTCCTTCTCCACGCGAATCTGCTCGACGCTCTTGCCGGTCCGTTTGGCCGCAGCTCCGTCGAGATCGTCGAGCCTTGCTGTGAGGATGCTGCCGGGCAGAAGCATGTTCGTGGTGATGCCATGGCCGGCGACTTCCGATGCCAGCGTCTTGCTCCAGCCGGCAAGGGCCGGGCGCAGCGTGTTCGACAGGGCGAGGTTGGCGATCGGCTCGATCACTCCTGACGAGGCAACCGTCAGGATGCGGCCCCAGCCCTGCGCCTTCATGCCGGGCAGCAGCGCATTGGTGAGCGTGATGACGCGCGCGACCATGGAGAGGAAATAGGTTTCGAGCTTCTCCGGCGTCATGTCCTCGGTCGTGCCGGGCGTCGGGCCGCCGGTATTGTTGACGAGGATATCGAGCCCGCCGAATTTCTCCTGCACGGCACCCGTAACGGTCTGGACGAAATTGTCATCCGCAAGGTCGGCCCAGATCCAGTCGGCCTTGCCATTGCGCTGCCCGTTGATCGCCTTGCAATTGGCTTCCAGCTGCTCGCCGCTGCGCCCGCAGAGAAGAACATTTGCCCCTTCCTGCGCCAGCGCCTTGGCGATGCCGAGCCCGAGACCGCGTGAGGAGGCGAGTACGAGTGCGCGTTTGCCCTTGATGCCGAGATCCATGATTTCCTCCATTTCCGGTGGCCCATCTATAGGGCGCAAGTCCCGTGAAAGAAAAGGACGAAGAGCGCTTTACGGGTACTCCAATAATTGACGTTAACGTAAGCGTTATATAATCTTCTGTGCGGATGAACGTCATTGTGCGAATTGGAGGATTGGCTGTCGCTTCCCGGCTCGACAATGTTTTCCGGTTTTGACAAGAGAATACCCCACAATGGGGATGAACGGTCGCGAGACGGCCGAGTGGAGACGAATGGATGACCGAAATGACCGAGCTGCCGGAACGCGAAAGCATGGAATTCGACGTGGTGATCGTCGGCGCCGGTCCGGCCGGCCTTTCGGCCGCCATTCGCTTGAAGCAGATCGATCCGGAACTCTCGGTCGTCGTGCTGGAGAAGGGCGCTGAAGTCGGCGCCCATATCCTCTCCGGCGCCGTCGTCGACCCTGTCGGCATCGACCGCCTGTTGCCCGGCTGGCGCAGCGAAAGCGACCATCCTTTCAAGACCGAAGTCAAGGACGACCACTTCCTGCTGCTCGGCCCGGCCGGCTCCATCCGCCTGCCGAACATCATGATGCCGCCGCTGATGAGCAATCACGGCAATTACATCGTATCGCTTGGGCTTGTCTGTCGGTGGCTGGCGACGAAGGCGGAAGAACTCGGCGTCGAGATCTATCCGGGCTTTGCCGCCACCGAGGTGCTCTACAATGACGAGGGCGCCGTCATCGGCGTCGCGACCGGCGACATGGGCATCGAGAAGAATGGCGAGCCCGGCCCGAGCTACGCGCGCGGCATGGCGCTCATGGGCAAATATGTGCTGATCGGCGAAGGTGTGCGCGGTTCGCTCGCCAAGCAGCTGATCGCCAAGTTCGACCTGCAGAAGGATCGCGAGCCCCAGAAATTCGGCATCGGCATCAAGGAACTCTGGGAGGTCAAGCCGGAGAACCATCGCCGCGGCCTCGTGCAGCATTCCTTCGGCTGGCCGCTCGGCATGTCGACCGGTGGCGGCTCCTTCCTCTATCACCTCGAAGACAATCTCGTCGCCGTCGGCTTCGTCATCCATCTCAACTACAAGAACCCCTGGCTCTACCCCTTCGAGGAATTCCAGCGCTTCAAGACCCATCCGGCGATCCGCGGCACTTTCGAGGGCGGCAAGCGCCTCTCCTATGGCGCGCGCGCCATCACCGAAGGCGGATACCAATCGGTGCCGAAGCTCTCCTTCCCGGGCGGTGCTCTGATCGGCTGTTCGGCAGGCTTCGTCAACGTGCCGCGCATCAAGGGCAGCCACAATGCCGTGCTCTCGGGCATGATGGCCGCCGACCGCATCGCCGCGGCGATTGCCGCCGGCCGCGCCAATGACGAAGTGGTCGAGATCGAAAACGACTGGCGCAAGAGCGATATCGGCAAGGACCTGAAGCGCGTGCGCAACGTCAAGCCGCTCTGGTCGAAGTTCGGCACGGCCCTCGGCGTCGCACTCGGTGGTCTCGACATGTGGACCAACCAGCTCTTCGGCTTTTCCTTCTTCGGCACGCTCGGTCACGGCAAGACCGATGCAGCGTCGCTGGAACCGGCCTCACAGCACAAGAAGATCGACTATCCGAAGCCCGACGGTGTGCTCACCTTCGACCGTCTCTCCTCCGTCTTCCTGTCGAACACCAATCACGAGGAAGATCAGCCGGTCCATCTTCAGGTCAAGGACATGGCGCTGCAGAAATCGTCCGAATTCGGCATCTACGGCGGTCCGTCGACACGCTACTGTCCGGCCGGCGTCTACGAATGGGTGGAGAAGGACGGCGAAGAGACTTTCGTCATCAACGCCCAGAACTGCGTGCACTGCAAGACCTGCGATATCAAGGATCCCAACCAGAACATCAACTGGGTGCCGCCGCAGGGGGGCGAGGGGCCGGTCTATCCAAACATGTGATGCCGGTCGGTTGTTCGGCGCCGTAAATGCGGCGCCGAAGTGCTCCTGGAAAAAGCGTGCCGCTGATCAATATCGCTGGTGAATAGTATTGACGCCTCAGCCGAGTAACGCGCGCCCTATACCTGATAACACATTCGTTATCACTTTGCGCCGGGCCTATTTAGCATTTCATTAACCATAATATCCTTAGCTTGCGACATCTTCTTGACGCACTAAGGACATGTTCATGACGATCTCGCGCCGGGGCTTCCTGATCGCTCTTCCCCTCTTTGTCGCCGGTTGCTCTTCGACCACTCTGAACAGCCAGACGAATTATGCCGCACTTCCCGATGAGAAATTTCCGCTGAGGCAGGTGCCGATCGATCAGATCAAACCGGAGCTTCGCCGCACCGAAGTCGCCTATGAGGGCAGCTATGCGCCGGGAACCGTCGTCGTCGATACACCGGCGCGGCGCGCCTATTATATCCTCGGCGACGGCAGGGCGATGCGTTATGGCGTCGGTGTCGGTCGAGAGGGTCTGGCCCTTGCCGGCAACGCCTATGTCGGCCGCAAGGCGGAATGGCCGAGCTGGACGCCGACGCAGAACATGCAGCGCCGTGAGGAGCGTTACCGCAAGCTCGCCGGCGGCATGCCGGGCGGCCCGAACAATCCGCTCGGTGCGCGCGCCATGTATCTCTATCGCGGCGGTGGTGACACGCATTTCCGCATCCACGGCACCAACCAGCCGCAATCGATCGGTCTTGCCATGTCGAGCGGCTGCATCCGCATGATGAACCACGACGTCATCGATCTTTACAATCGCGTCGAAGTCGGCGCCAGGGTCGTTGTCATCCAGGCCATGGCCTGAGGCTTGGCCCGAACTATAGATATGCAGAAAGCCGCCGCAGCGGATCGCTGTCGGCGGCTTTTGTTTTGGGCGAATGTTCAGCGGCGCTTGGCGGCAATGCCGGTCGAGAGCGCCACCCCGATGCCGGTGATCACGGCGGCGCTGATTTCGGCAAGGCCCATCTGCTCGCCGAGCAGGAAGCCGCCGCCGAGCGTGGCCAGCACCGGCGTCAGTGCCGTAAAGGCGGCAGCCTGCGTTCCGCCGAGGGTGCGCACTGCCGTGCCATAGGCGACCATGGCGACGAGGCCCGACAGAATGCCCTGGCTCAGCACCTGCAGGCCGATTTCCGGAAGAGGGGCCCGCGGCAGCGAAATACCGAACACCAGCGCGAGGACGGCCATGATCAGGAAGGACCAGATGGCAATCAGCGCGCTCGCCTGGATGGCTGAAAGACCCGAGCGGCGGAAGGCATGCGTATAGCTTGCCCAGAGAACGGCGCCAGCCGGCAGCAGCACGAAACTCGTCCAGGGCAGGGAGGCATCGGCATGGCTGCGCACGAGCAGGATCAGCACTCCAGCGACGATCGCCGCCAGCCCGGCAATGCGCGTCGCATCCGGTCGTTCGCGAAAAAGCAGGATCCCGATCAGTGCGGTGGCAAGCGGCATGGAACCGCCGAGCAGGATGCCCGACGAGGCCGCCGGTGTGGAATGAATGGCAAGCGTTGTCACCAGGAAGAAGATCGCACCGCAGCCGGCGACCATGATCGCCAGCAGATGCAGCGGCAGGCCTTTTGGCATGAGCCCGATGCGCAGCCAGATCGGTGAGAGAACGAGGGCCGGAATGCCGAAGCGGATGAGGCCGATATCGATCGAACCGAGCGGCGTTGCGGCGCTGTGGCGCGTCGCCAGAAACCATGTCGACCAGATCAGCACCGTCACGGTGCCGGCGGCATAACCCAGTCCTTGCGAAGGCGACTTCTCGTTTGAAAATGCGATCGTGCTCATCGTCTCGTCCTTTCCTGCATCCGGATCTCGTCCGGTTGAAAGAACATTAGCGCGAAGGGCCGAGGCATGTCCTTGCTATCTATGGCTCAGAAAACGTGATATGCGCAATGATCTGCCAATTTATACTGATGGGTTTCGCAATTATGCCAAATCTCGATAAATTCGATATTGCCATCCTGAAATGCCTGCAGGAGGATGCTCGCGCCACCAATGTCGAGATCGCCGAGAAGGTGAATCTTTCGCCGTCACCCTGTTTGCGCCGCATCCGCAATCTCGAAAAGCTCGGCGTCATCCGCCGCTATACCGCCGATATCGACCGCAAGGAGGTTGGCCTTGGTCTCACCGTCTTCGTGGAATTCAAGGTTGCCCATCACAGCCGGGAGAATTCCGAAGCGCAGCAGGCGGCCTTGCTCGCCATTCCCGAGATCGTCTCCTGCTTCCTGATTTCGGGGACGGCCGATTTCCTGGCGGAGGTCGTCGTCGAAGACCTTTCGGCCTATGAGCGGTTGCTGACGGAGACGCTGCTGACCCTGCCGAACGTCACCGATATCAGGTCGAATTTCGCGATCCGCAGCATCAAGACACATGGACCGCTGAAGCTGCCGGAGCGCAACTGACGCACCATCTCCATTAATATGACTGCAATTGTAAACTTTACTTGATAAAAGCGCTTCACTTCTGTAGCCGGTGTCTCGGCCGGCGAGAGGGCGGGCCCATCATTTCAGCATGAAGGATTTTGCCGTGAGCGTTTTTGATATTCCGCTGTCGCGCCGCCAGTTCGGCCTGTTGCTCTCGGCTGGCGTGGCAGCTGCCGTACCGGGCACTGTCCTTGCCGACAACGACAAGCGAACCATCAAGCACGAGCTCGGCACCACCGAAATTTCCGGCAAGCCGCAGCGTGTCGTCGCCCTTGAATTCTCCTTCGTGCAGGCGCTGAATGCCGTCGACGTCGTGCCGGTTGGCATTACCGACGACAACCAGCCGAAGCGTATCGAACAGCTGCTCGGCAAGAAGATCGACTACAGCTCGGTCGGTACGCGGCTGGAGCCCAATCTCGAGCTCGTCGCTGCGCTGACGCCCGATCTCATCATTGCCGATGAACTCCGCCATTCGGCCATCTACGAGCAATCGAGTGCCATTGCGCCGACCATCGTGCTGAACAGCTGGGAGGGCAACTACGAGACCATCAAATCTTCGGTCGTCACTATCGCCGATGCCTTGGGCGAAAAGGCGAAGGGTGAACAAGCGCTCGCCGCCCATGAAGCCGTCATCGCCGGACTGGTCGCAAAGATCCCGGCCGGCGAAAAGCGCCGCTTCCTGCTCGCCGTCGCCAATCCGGATTCGATGAGCCTGCATAGCTCCTCCTCCTTCACCGGTTCCGTCTTCAAGGCCATGGGCCTGACGCCGGCGATCGATTCCAGCGATGCCGTGGAAAGCGGGGCAGGGATCGAGCGCCTGGTCGCCGTCAATCCGGACGTATTCCTGGTTGCGACCGATACCGGCGCCACCGTGTTCGACCAGTGGAAAAGCAATGCCGCCTTCAACAATATTGCGGCGGTGAAGGCCGGCATGGTCTTTCAGGTCGACCGCAACCAGTTTTCCCGTTTCCGCGGATTGACGACGGCAGAGATGATCGCCCGCGAAATCCTCGCCAAGGTCTATCAGGCGGGATAAGCGTCGATGACGACAAGAGGCGGCGCAGCCACGCGGCATGAAACCGGCAGCGCCGCACTGCTGGCATTCTGCCTGTTGCCGGCGCTCGCTGCGACTGTCCTGGCCGGCATTTCCTTCGGCGTTTCCGCGCTACCGGTCGCCCGCGCGCTTCATCTGCTTTTTGTGCCCGATGGCTCGCCTGACAGCGCCCTGGTCTGGGACGTGCGGCTGCCGCGGGCAATGCTCGCCACGCTGGTCGGCGCCAACCTCGCCGTTGCCGGCGTGCTGATCCAGACGCTGACCCGCAATTCGCTCGCTTCGCCGCAGACCTTCGGCATCAATGCCGGGGCCTCGCTGGTCATCGTGATTTCACTGATCGCCATGCCGGGCCTGGGCGCCGCAGGCACCGTCTGGCCGGCTTTCATCGGTGCGGCTGCCGTAGGTCTCGCCATGTGGGCGCTGTCGGGATCGGGCGCGATGAACGAGATGAAGCTGGCGCTTGCCGGCATCTCCATCCAGCTCGTGCTTGCCGCCCTCGTGCAGGCGATCCTGATTGCCAACAATGCCGGCCAGGATATCGTCTACTGGCTCGCCGGTTCCATCAATGGCGCGCAATGGAGCAAGGTCTGGATCATATTGCCTTTCACGCTTCTCGGCGGCGGAATCGCTTTGATCGCCGGTCGTCATTTCGGCGTGCTGGCGCTTGATGAGACCACCGGTATTTCGCTTGGCCAGAATGCCCGGCGTGTCGGTGGCCTTGCAGCCACGCTCATCGTCGTCCTTGCCGGGTCGGCCGTCGCCGTCAGCGGACCGATCGGCTTCATCGGCTTGCTGGTGCCGCATATCGTGCGGCGTCTCGCCGGCAACGACCAGCTGACAGTGATCGTGCTGAGCGCTATCACCGGCCCCTTGCTGCTGACTGCCGCCGATCTCTTGGGCCGCGTCGCCGCCTTTCCGGCCGAAACCCCTGTCGGCATCGTGACGGCTCTGATCGGAGCACCGGCTTTCGTCGCCATCCTCTGGCGGCAGAGGGCAAAATGACGAGTGCGGCCCTGCCATCGAAGAGCCTGCGTGCCGCAAGCGTCTGCCTTGCCATCGCGGTCCTCATCCTCGTCATTGCCGTGCTCGGCATGACGATCGGCGCCGTCACGCTCTCGGTCGGCCAAGTGCTGGACGGCATTGCCGGCGGCAAGAGCGCCTTCATCGTCATGCAGTACCGCGCCCCGCGCGTCATCGTGTCCATCCTCGCCGGCGCCTCGCTCGGCATTGCCGGCGCCTTTCTGCAAGGCGCGCTGCGAAACCCGCTGGCCTCGCCCGATGTCGTCGGCATTACCAAATGGGCCGGCCTCGGCGCCTTCCTTGCCGGTCTCTTCGCGCCGCCGGCTTGGGCCGTCTGGGCCATTCCCGCTGGTGTCGTCGCCGGTGCGGTTGCGGGCGCGCTGGTGCTGCTTGCCATCGGCCGCAGCTTCGGCGGCGGCATCGCGGCCTTGGCGCTTGTGGGCGTCGCCCTCGGCATGTTGGCCCAGGCGCTGATGCAATATGTCATGGTGCTCTTCCCGACGCGCGCCGACCAGTCGATGGTCTGGCTTGCCGGCAGCGTCTATGGCTCGACGATGACCGATGTGGTCGCTCTCTCACTCTGGCTCATCGCCTGCCTGCCTTTCGTGCTGATCGCCACTATCAGGCTCGATGCCGGCGGTTTTGGCGACGATACGTTGACCAGCCTCGGCATTTCGCCTGGCCTCTTGCGCGGCGGCCTCATCGTCGTCTCGGTGCTGCTCTGCGCCGGCAGCGTCGCCGCCGTCGGCAGCATGGGCTTCCTCGGCCTGCTGTCGCCTCATGCCGCGCGCCTGCTCGTCGGTCCACGTGCCCGGCATATGGTTCCGGCAAGCGCCCTGATCGGTGCCCTGACGCTTTCCGCTGCCGATCTGATCGGCCGGCTCGTGGCCCTGCCGAATGAGATCCCGGCCGGCATCGTCGCCGCCGTGATCGGCGGCCCCTATCTCATTTTCCTGCTGATCAAGGAGGCGGGTCGCCATGACTGATGCAGGCAAGACTGACGCCGGCCATTCACGCCTCTCCGCCGAGGATCTGACGCTCGGCTATGCTGCAATCAAAGTGCTCGATCATGTCGATGTCACGATCCCCGACGGCAGGATCACTGCCCTGATCGGCGCCAACGGCTCCGGCAAATCGACGCTGCTGCGTGCTCTCGGCCGTATCATCCAGCCGCTCGGCGGCACCGTGACGCTGGACGGCAAGGCGATTGCTTCCATGCCTGGCAAGGCGATCGCCCAGACCCTGGCGCTCCTGCCGCAAAGCCCCGTCTCGCCCGATGGCCTGACGGTGCGCCAGCTCTGCCGCTTCGGCCGTCATCCGCACAAAGGCATGCTGTCGCGCACGAGCCGTCACGACGAGCAGATCGTCGAGGCGTCGCTCGCTGCCACCGGGCTGGCGGATCTTGCCGAACGCCCGCTCGACCGCTTATCCGGCGGCCAGCGCCAGCGTGCCTGGATTGCCATGGCGCTGGCGCAGGAAACGCCGATCCTGCTGCTCGACGAGCCGACGACCTATCTCGACATTGCCCATCAGCTGGAAGTTCTGGAACTGTTGAAGGAATTGAACGAGAAGAGTGGACGCACCATCGTCATGGTCGTCCACGATCTCAATCACGCCGCTCAATATGCCGACCACATCATCGCGGTCGCCGATGGCGGCATCCATGCTGCAGGCAGCCCCGTCGACTTGCTGAAGCCGGAGCTGATCCGCAGCGTCTTCGGCATCGATGCCGTGGTGATATCCCATCCGGTTGATGGGACACCACTCTGCCTGCCGTTCGTTGGGCGCTAAAGCAGCGTTCCGCTGAGGATCAGCAGCGCCACCGAGAAGTAGATGACGAGCCCGGTCACATCGACCAGCGTGGCAACGAAGGGAGCCGATGCCGTTGCCGGATCGAGCCGCAGTTTCTGCAGCAGGAAGGGCAGCATCGAACCCGACATGGAGCCGAAGGTGACGATACCGACCAATGCGGCAAAGACCGTCAGGCCGACCAGCTGCCAGTGCGGGCCGTAATCATAGAGCCCGGCCGTCTGCCAGAAGATCACGCGCAGCATGCCGACCAGCCCGAGAATGGCGCCGAGCACGACGCCCGTCGGCAGTTCACGCAGCAGCACCCGCCACCAGTCGGTCAGCTTCAACTCGCCGACAGCCAGCGCCCGGATGATGAGCGAGGTTGCCTGCGAACCGGAGTTACCGCCGGAGCTCATGATCAGCGGAATGAAGAGCGTCAGAACGACGGCCTTTTCCAGCTCGCCTTCGAAATGCTGCATGGCGCTTGCCGTCAGCATTTCGCCGAGAAAGAGGGCACAGAGCCAGCCCGCACGCTTGCGGATCATGCCGCCGAAGCTGATCTTCATGTAGGGCTTGCCGAGCGCTTCCATACCGCCGAATTTCTGGGCGGCCTCGGTCGTGTCTGATATCATCGTGTCGATGACGTCATCGACCGTGACGATGCCGAGCACCATGCCGTGGTCGTCGACGATGGGCATGGCCAGGAGGTCGTGCTTGCGGATCAGCCGTGCGACGTCTTCCTGCTTCATCAGCGCATTGGCCGAAACCGGCGTACCTTTCTGCGCGACGGACAGGATCGAGGCGTCAGGCTCGCCGGTGATGAGGCGGCGCAGTGTGACGACATGCATGAGCGCGCCGGAATTGTGATCCAGCACATAGATGGCATAGACGGTTTCGCGGGAGCGTTCGACCTGCCGCACATGGTCCAGTGTCTGGGCGATGGTCCAGTCGTCGGGCACGCTGACAAATTCCGTCGTCATGATGCTGCCGGCCGTGCGCGGCGGATAGCCCATCAGATGCTGGATGGCGATGCGGACGGGTTCTTCCAGGCTGGAGAATAGGCGTACGCGATCATCGACATCGAGTTCCAACAGAACGTCGGCGACGCGGTCGTTCGACATGCCATGCAGCAGCCGGGCCGAATCTGCGCTGTCCATCAGCGCCAGAATGGCCGGTGCGTTGCGCAGTTCCGGACGGTCGAGAATGTTGACGGCATAGTCCTGCGGCATCCGAGAGAGGATGCGGCCGGCTTCAGCCGGGGCAAGTCCGTTCAACGACTCCACGCGCTCGGCAATGGTCGCGACACGGCTGTTATTCATGAAGGCACGGGCAGCATAGCCGGCCCGCAGGGGGAAGCGATTGATATTCATTGGCTCGCCTTTCCGTCGATCCGCCGTAGCGTCCGAACGGGCGAGCCTGGAGCGTCCAGGTCAGCGCACGACGGCCGCGTACGGCAAAGGCAATCGACTGCTACTGTCGCTTGGCATCGTGATGATGGCTCCGTTGATATCCGTGCAAGACATGCGTCATCCACGTGTCACACTAGGTGGTCTCGAATGCGGAAAAAGTCAAGCTGCCTAGATGCTTAACGCCAGAATGCCGCACCCTCGGCGCGGCATTATAGGTCAGCATCCTTTACGCAATATTTCGGGCGTCGAAAAAGGCGGATTTTCGGTCCTGAAAACCTCAGAATCCGGCGAGAACGACCTTGCCCTTCATCTTGCCGCTCTCGACCATGGCATGCGCCTTTTTCAGGTTCGCGGCATTGATCGCACCCACGGTTTCCGACAGCGTCGTGCGGATTTTGCCGGCATCGACGAGCTCGGAAACCTTGTTGAGGATCTTGTGCTGCTCGATCATGTCAGGCGTGCCGAAGAGCGGACGGGTGAACATCAGTTCCCAGTGAACCGACGCGGCCTTGCGCTTGAAGGGAACGATATCGAAGGTCTTGGGATCGTCGATCAACGCGAAGCGGCCCTGCGGTGCGAGCGCCTCGACAATATCGGCAACATGCTTGTCGGTATTCGTCGTCGAGAAGATGAAGCCCGGCGCGCCGATACCGAGTGCTGCGACTTGCAGTGCGATCGGCTTGGAATGGTCGATCACATGATGTGCCCCATGTGCCTTGACCCATTCCTGGGTTTCCGGTCGGGAGGCGGTGGCGATCACTGTGAGGCCGGTCAACATGCGGGCGATCTGCACGGCAATCGAGCCGACGCCGCCGGCGCCACCGATAATGAGCACGGCAGGAGCGGCGCCCGGCACCGGATCGGTGACACGCAGACGGTCGAACAGTGCTTCATAGGCGGTGATCGAGGTGAGCGGCAGGGCGGCCGCAGCGGCAAAATCGAGGCTCTTGGGTTTGCGCCCGACAATGCGCTCGTCAACGAGCTGGAATTCGGCATTGGAACCGGGGCGATTGATGACGCCCGAATAGAAGACCTCGTCGCCCGGCTTGAATAGCGTGACATCCGAACCGACAGCCTTGACGATGCCGGCCGCATCATAGCCGAGCACCTTCAGTTCATCGGCAGGCGGCGCCATGCTGGCACGGACTTTCACATCGACAGGGTTGACGGAAACGGCCCTGATCTCGACGAGCAGGTCGTGGCCCCTGGCTTCCGGGGTCGGCAGCTCGACGTCGATCAGCGAGGTTTCGGCGGCGATTGGTTGTGGGGTCTTGTAGGCGACGGCGCGCATCTTGGGAAACTCCTGTGTTCATTGCACGAGAGCTAGATGCGACCTATGTTCCGACAACGCAAGAATGCACAAATTCTGTACGTAGTACCAAAAAGGATACTGTAAATGTCGCTGCCGCGCGCCAAATTGGTCACGAATTTCCCCGGTTGCCCGGTCGAGGCGACGCTGAGTTATCTCGACGGAAAGTGGAAGGGAGTGATCCTTTTCCACCTGATGGACAGGACTTTGCGCTTCAACGAGCTGAGACGCCATCTGCCTGCCATCACCCAGCGCATGCTGACGAAGCAGCTGCGCGAGCTGGAGGAATCCGGCGTGATCTCACGAACTGTTTACCCGGTCGTGCCGCCGCGTGTCGAATATGCGCTGACACCGCTCGGCTCCACGCTGAAGCCGGTTATCCGGGCGCTTGCCGCCTGGGGCGATGAATTCGTCTTCTGCAGCCCCGAGGGACGAGAGCTGCGTATCGCAAAGGCCTTAGGCAGTTCGGCTGCGGAGCTCCAGGCGTAGCGACGCGGCAAAGACGAAGAGGCCGAGGAAGGACAGGACGGCGCCGACATAGCCGGTCGCCTCAAAACCGTAGCCCCAGGCAATGACGAGGCCGCCGAGCCATGCGCCGAGCGCGTTGGCGATGTTGAAGGCCGAGTGATTGGAGGCGGCGGCCAGCGTCTGCGCATCGGCTGCGACATCCATCAGGCGCGTCTGCAGCGCCGGGCCTGCTGCAAAGCCGCAGCCGACGAGGAAGACGCAGAGCCCGAGCATGTAGGGGTTGGAGGCGGTCAGCGAGAACATCGTCAGGACGACGATATTGTAGACCAGCGAGCCGCCGATCGTGCCGAGCAGCGATTTGTCTGCAAGCCATGAACCGATGACATTGCCGGCATTCATGCCGACGCCGAAGAGCACGAGCATCAGCGCAACGGCCGTTTCCGGCAGCATTGCCACCTGCGTCGTCGTCGAGGCGATGTAGCTGAACATCGCGAACATGCCACCGTAGCCGACTGCGGCAATGCCGAGCGTCAGCAGGATCTGCGGACGGCGGAAGGCGCCGAGTTCACGCAATGCGCTTGCCCCTTCAGCAACCTTGTCATGCGGCACGTAGAACCAGATGAGCGCAACAGTCACGAGACCGATGATGCCGACGGTGAGGAAGGCCACCTGCCAGTCGAGCGCCTGGCCGAAAAAAGTCGTGAGCGGCGTGCCGAGCAGGGTCGCGACCGTGAGGCCGAGCATGACGCGGCCGACGGCTCGCGCGCGGCGATGCGCCGGCACCATGGAGGCGGCAACGAGGGCTGCCACGCCGAAATAGGCGCCATGCGGCAGGCCGGTAATGAAGCGCAGCACCGCAAAGCTTTCGAAGGTTGGCGCGATGGCGCTCAGGATATTGCCGACGGCAAAGAGCAGCATCAGGCAGAGCAGCAGCGTGCGCCGCGCCATCTTGGCGGCAAGCACGGCGATGACGGGTGCGCCGATGACGACGCCGAGCGCATAGGCGCTGATGACATAACCAGCCTGTGGGGTCGTGACCGAAAACGTGTCCGCCACATTGGGCAGCAGACCCATGATGGCGAACTCACCCGTACCGATGCCGAAGCCGCCGGCGGCGAGCGCCAGTTGCACGAGCGCGACGGTCATGGCCGAGGGAAGAGCTGCCTCTGGCCCGGAATCGGTAGAATCGTCATCGATGGAATCATTGATGGAATCGTTGACGGCAACCTGGCTCACGGGCGGTCCTCGGAGGATCTGTGCTTGGATAACGGCCGCTGGCGGGACACGCAGGGCCGGTCATTCAGAAATGGCGGGAGGCGGAGATGGGATCTCCAGCCTTCTATCTATCAAATGGCAAGCCGAAGGCGTCGAGTGCTTTTTTTGCAGTGCAGCGTCCTGCTATCTGCATACGTCCATTGCAATATTTGCGCTTCAGCAAAGTGTCCGGAAAAATCGTCCGGCTTGAAATCACAGGTGTATCGACCATTTCTTGAGGGCAGGCATCACAGCGAGGACAGGGAATAGGCACCTCATGAAGCTCGTCGGTTTTTTCAATCGCGACGGCGGTACCTTCAGAACGACAGACATGCAGGCTTATGAGAAGCGCGCGGAGGAGGTCTTCCGCGATGCCGGGCATGATTTCGAAGCGATCGTCTTTTCCGGCGGCGAGATCGTTCCCGCCATGGAGCGCGCCGCACGGCGCGACGATATAGACGGCATCGTCGCCGGTGGTGGCGACGGCACGATCTCGGCAGCCGCTTCCATCGCCTGGAAGAACGGGGTGGCGCTTGGCGTCGTGCCGGCCGGTACCATGAATCTCTTTGCCCGCTCGCTGAAAGTGCCGCTCGATATCTGGCAGGCGCTCGATGTGCTGGCTTTCGGCGAGCTCGACAATGTCGATATCGCCAGCGCCAACGGCAGACCCTTCATTCACCAGTTCTCCGCCGGACTGCACGCACGCATGGTGCGATACCGCAATTCCTACAGCTACCGCTCCCGCCTCGGAAAGATGCGCGCCAGCACCCGTGCTGCCTTCGGCGTCGTCTTCAACCCGCCGGAATTCGAGGTCGCGTTCGAGGCGGCGGGCATGAAGGAGACCCGGCGCGTCTCGGCGATATCGGTCTCCAACAATCCCTTCGGTGAAAACGCGCTGCTCTATGCAGACAATCTGCGCAGCGGCGAACTCGGCTTCTATACGGCAAAGCCGCTGAGACCGCTCGGCGTCGCACGATTGGCGATCGACATGCTGCGGGGCAAGTTCCGCGAAAACGACGCTGTCATGGTCATGCATCCGGCCGAGGTGTATCTGCATTTCCCGAAGCTGCGCGCCAAGGCGAATTGCGTCATGGACGGCGAACTTCTGCCGCTGGCGCGCGATATCACGGTGAAGCTTCATCCGGGCGAACTGAAGGTACTGGTCAGGCAGGGATTGGCTGCCCAGGAAGGAGAGGGTGACCGGCGCGAGCCGGCGGCCTGATGCTCAGAAAGAAGCGGCGCGCCTGGCCCTGAAAGGAATGAGGGCGCTTTCGACGATATCCCGGTTCGCCTCGTCGCCGAACACACAGGTGCGATTGCGTCCCTTCCTCTTGGCGCAGTAAAGCGCCTCGTCGGCCGATGCGATGAGCTGGCGCCAGCCGCTTGCACCGCATAGACCGGAGGCGACGCCGATGCTGACGGTAATGGAAAGATCGATGCCCGTTTCCCCGTCACGGATCACATGTGCCTGAATGCGGCTGCGAAGTTCCTCTGCAAAATCGATGGTATTCGCAAGATCCGGTGTCGAAACGAGAACGGCGAATTCCTCGCCGCCATAACGTGCGACGACGTCAGTCGGACGCATGGCACCCTGCAATAGGGTGGCCATTTCGATCAGCACGGCATCGCCGGTGAGGTGGCCATAGGTGTCGTTGACCGTCTTGAAGTGATCGATATCGATCAGCATCAGGCAGACATCTTCCTCGCGCTCCGAAGGCGCGTTGCCGAAGCCTTCCAGCGCCCGGCGGTTCCATACGCCGGTCAGCCCGTCCTTTTCGGCCTGCATCTTCAGCCGAGCCTCGTACTCGGCCCGCTCGTCGAGCTTGCCGCGCAGCAGTTCCAGCGCGTCGAACAGGCTGCGCATTTCCGGCGCCTTTGATCCCGTCCCAAGGTTCGTCATGGCGCCGCCCTCGGCAAGCGCGATGATCTGTCGGCGGGCCGTCAGTAACGGATCGAGCATGTGAAGGCGGATGGAGCGGAATAGCATGAACAGCACCGCGAGAGCGGAGGCGGTGATCACAGCGATGACCGCCAGGCGATAGGACGCGGCATAGTGTTGGGTTCGGTAGCGCTTCACCACGTCGTCGAGAAATACCGTGCGCAGCCTTTCGAGCGGCTGCAGCGTCGGAACGTAGTCGCGCGTCAGATCGACTGCGGAAACCGAATAATCGCCGGAGATCTTGCCCTGCTCGATCAATATCTTGACGAGCTCGACGCCGGATCCGAAAAAGATCGTATCGATATCCTTCATGAGCTGCTGGGACAGCGCATCGCGATCGCTGACGATTTTCTGGCCCTGCATCAGCTTGCGCAACTCCAGGAGCCGGCCAATGGTGCGGCTTGCGTCGGTGATATGGCTGTCGCGCAGCGGCTGGCGCGTGGCAATCGGACCCATGATCTGTGAGGCAGCCCGGCCGCCATACTCGCGCATGTCACTGATCATCCGCCCCGTCAGGAATGGTGCGGTCAGTTCCGACCGGCGGGCGGTGAAGGCGGCTATGTGCCAGTCGACAACATGCTGGAAGGTTTCGATCACCTCGATCATCTCGCCGATCGCGTTCTGCACATCGTCCGGCTGGCGGTCGGCAAGCGGTGTTGCGGCAACGCGGTCGACGGCTTCGCGAGCCCTGCTAAGCTGCGTTCGTGTCTCGGCAAGCGCGGCCCCGAGATCGGGAAGGGAGGAGGATACGTCGACTTCAGGCGGCTCATCGAGCGCCTCGAGCGAGATATCGCTGATGCGCCGGAAGACCTTCAAACGCTCTGTTGCAGGCGCGCT
Source organism: Rhizobium sp. BK379 (assembly GCF_014193955.1). Classification (NCBI taxonomy): domain Bacteria; kingdom Pseudomonadati; phylum Pseudomonadota; class Alphaproteobacteria; order Hyphomicrobiales; family Rhizobiaceae; genus Rhizobium; species Rhizobium sp. BK379. Next base: position 306,999 of record NZ_JACIAD010000009.1, on the reverse strand, counting down.
GCTGTTCGGCTCGATCGCCATGATGTCATTGGCTGGTCCGCGTTCCGCCGACATGCGGCTCGCCGCTTCCAGGACCTGGCGGAAACGCTCCACGGCCCGCAGATTGTCATTGGTCGAATGATAGCTTTCGTAGGTCGGAATGAGAGCACTGGCTGTCAGAACGAGGGTGAGAAATGCCACGATGACAGTTGCAAAGAGCAGCTTTCCCTCAAGAGTGATGCGGTTCATCAAACCGAACCCTTTCAACCTGTCATCCGATCCGGCTCCGTTGCCGGTTTGCTGAATATGCTGATATCAGGCATATATTACCGATTTCGAGTATAGATAATCGATAATGCCCAACAGGGTTAAGAAAAGCGTGCAGGTGAAAGTTATGTGACCGCTCTATTAACTAGAGGCGCGCAAGATATGTGCGATAATCGAAATCCGATACGGTGCGAAGGTAGGCTATTGCTTCCTTGTACTTTGTATCGCCATACAACTTTCGATACCTATCGCCGAAGATATTGGCGATAAAGGCTGACTGCCGGAAGGCTTTGACCGCCGTCAGAAAATCATGCGTGAGCCGTTTTGCGTCCGGTGGTGTGTAAGCGGGCGTCGTTTCCTCGCCCGGATCAAGATCTCCGTCGAGGCCGATCAACATGCCGCCGAGGATTGCCGCCAGCAGAAGATAGGGATTGGCATCCGCACCCGCCACCCGGTGCTCGATGCGCGCCGCCGGTCCATCGGTATCGGGAATCCGGATTGCCGTGCCGCGATGCCCGCTGCCCCAGGTCAGATCGGTCGGCGCGAAGGAACCCGGCTGGAAGCGGCGATAGGAATTGGCAAAGGGCGCGAAGACCAGCTGTGCCTCCTGCATGGTCTGCAGCAGGCCTGCCGTCACCGATTTCAAAAGCCTTGGTTCTCCGCCCTTGGCATCGAGGATATTGTTGCCATCCCTGTCGATGATGCTCGCATGCACATGCAGTCCCGAGCCTGCATGCTCGGAATAGGGCTTGGCCATGCAGGTGGATTTCAGCCCGTGCCTGCGTGCGGCCTGTTCGGCAACGCGCTTCAGATAGAGGCAGTCGTCGGCCGCAGCCAGCGCATCGGGCCGGTGCAGCAGGTTCACTTCGAACTGGCCAGGCCCGAACTCCGCCGTCGTCGCCTCCGCCGGCAGGTTCATCGCCTTGGCGTAGGCGCGCAGGGTCTGGAGATAGCCGTCGAGCGCATCGACCGCACTCATATCATAGAGCTGGAAGCCGTTCGGATCGCCGCGATAGGTAAGGCTTTCGGGCGGGGAGGGAATGCCCGTCTCGCGCCAGTTCTCCTCGACAACATAGAATTCCAGCTCGGTCGCCACCACAGGGGTCAGCCCGCGCTCGGCATAACGTTCAAGCACGGAGGCGAGAGTACCGCGCGGATCCATGAAGCTCCGGCTGCCGTCGAATTCGTGCATCGTGGCAAGCACCTGCATCGATCCCTCGGGCGCCCAAGGCATTGGCGTCAGGCTGCGCCTATCGGGAATGACATTGCCGTCGGGGTCGCCGATCGTCAGCGACAGGCCCGTAATATCGTCATTGTCGTCGCCCCAGATATCGAGCGATTGCGTGGAGGTCGGCAGGCGGATGTCGCCGGCCCAGACCTTCTTTTCGGCCGATAGCGGCAGCTGCTTGCCGCGCAGATCGCCATTCATGCCGACGATCAGGATCTCGAAACGCGGATCACCCGCTTCAGCCTCTTTGCCCTTGCTCGCCATGACCTTGAAAATCCTCTCGCAGAAGGCCAAGGTCGTAAACCATCACAGAAAGCCTTTCAATCCGAAGGTCTAATCATGTCCGACACTTACCCGCTGTCAAACCTCGCCGCGATCGACGCCGCACACCATCTGCATCCCTTCTCCGACATGAAGAAGCTGAACGCCGATGGGACGCGCATCATCCAGCGCGGCGAGGGTGTGCATATTTTCGACAGTCACGGCAAAAAGTACCTCGATGGTTTCGCCGGCCTCTGGTGCGTCAATATCGGCTACGGCCGCAAGGAAATCGCCGATGCCGTCGCGCGTCAGATGAACGAACTTCCCTATTACAACACCTTCTTCGGCACGACCTCGCCGCCGGCGACCCTGCTCGCGGAGAAGGTGACGTCCAAGGCCGGCCCGCGCTTCAACCGTATCTTCTTCACCGGTTCAGGCTCGGAGGCGAACGACACCTGGTTTCGCATGGCCCGTGTCTATTGGGCAGCCGTCGGCAAGCCCTCGAAGAAGACAGTCATTGCGCGCCGCAACGGCTATCACGGCTCGACGGTTGCGGGCGCCAGCCTCGGCGGCATGAAATACATGCACGAGCAGGGCGATCTGCCCATTCCGGGCATTGTCCATATTGGCCAGCCCTACTGGTACGGGGAGGGCGAAGATCTCTCGCCCGCCGAATTCGGGCTGAAGGTCGCCCGCGAGCTCGAAGCCAAGATCGATGAGCTCGGCGAGGAGAACGTCGCCGCCTTCGTCGCCGAGCCGATCCAGGGCGCGGCCGGCGTCATCGTCCCGCCGGAGACCTACTGGCCGGAGATCGACCGCATCTGCAAGGCACGCAATATCCTGCTTGTGAGCGACGAGGTCATCTGTGGTTTCGGGCGGCTGGGCGAATGGTTCGGCCATCAATATTTCGGCGTCGAGCCGGATTTCGCGCCGATTGCCAAGGGGCTTTCCTCGGGTTACCTGCCGATCGGCGGTGTGCTCGTCAGCGATCGCATCGCCGAAGTGCTGATCAACGACGTCGGCGATTTCAATCACGGCTTTACCTATTCCGGCCACCCGGTCTGCGCCGCCGCAGCGCTCGAAAACCTGCGCATCATCGAGGAGGAGAAGCTCGTCGAGCGCGTGCGCGACGACATCGGTCCCTATTTCGCAAAGAAGTGGGGCGCCCTTGCCGAGCATGATTTCGTTGGTGAGGCGCAAAGTGTCGGCCTGATGGGCGGCTTGCAGCTTGCCGCCGACAAGAAGACCCGCAGCCGTTTCGAAAAGCCCGATCCGATCGGCGCGCTGGTGCGCAATCACGCGCTGGCAAACGGCCTCGTACTGCGCGCCACCGGCGACCGCATGCTGGCCTCGCCACCGCTCGTCATCAGCCATGAGGAGGTCGACGAGATGGCGCGGATCGCCAAACTGGCGCTCGATGCGGCCTGGAAGGAACTGCGCGCTTAGAGCGATTCCGGCAAAAGTGCATAGCGGTTTTGCGTCTGGAATTGCGTGAAAACAAGGAGACAGAGTGTTTCCGCGATCGAAGAAAGACGGAAATACTCTAGGGATAGGCGACCGCGTAAGCGAATTGATAGGTATCGCCAGGCCGGCCGTAGATGTAGGGCAAGGTGACGACATGCGTCTCCGGTTGCTTCAAACCGTTCTGCGCCAGCACATCCCCGAAATAGTCGTTCGGCCAGGCGGGCGGCGGTCCGCCCTTGTCATCGCGCCAGACGAAAACGACGGGATGTTTTGCATCCAGTCGAAACCTCGGCTTGAAGTCGGGATAGAAATAGGTCTGCACCGGTGTGTCGGGCATCAGCAGCCGCATGTTGCCGTCGAGATGCGGATCGTAGCCGACGATCAGCCCCGGTTCGCCGCCGATATCCTTGCGGATAATCTCGGCAAAGCCGGAATAGGGAATGTTCAGCCGCTGATATTTGCCGAAAAGCGGACCCCAATAGGCTCGCATGGCAAGCACGGCCAGCACCGCAACCATGATGACACCGCCGACAGCAAGCGATGCCCGCAAGGGCACGCCTGCATCGACTTCGGCACTGTCGGCCTTCATGCAGATATAAAGCGGCAGGATAAGAAAGAGTGGCGTCAGCCACCGGTCGGCGACGTTGTCGACCCCGGCAAGCAGGATCATCAGTGCAATGGCGCTGATTTCGATCAGCAGGATGCGACCGGCAATTCTTGTCCAGCGGCTGGAGGCGCGCCACATGGCCGGCAACGATTTGGCAAAGAGCGCCAGGAATATGGCGACCGACACGCCGGCTATGCCGACCATCGCGGAGATGAAGCGGAAAACGCCGGTCGATACCTGCGCCAGAAAGCTTTCCCCGTCACCGGTCATCTTGTGCAGCGTGCGGTCGACGGCAACGTCGAAGTGCTGCAGGAACCAGAGTGCGTGTGGCAAAACGATAGCGATCGACACGACGATCGTCAGCGCCAGCCTCCAGTCTAAAATCCGCTTGCGAAAATCGGTGTCGATGAGGGCCGCGATCAGAGCGGCGGCCGGGAGGAGCGCGAAATTATACTTCGATATCATGCCGATGCCGGTCGCAATGCCGACAATGGTGTAGGAGATCGCCGAAGGCGCCTTCAGCGTGCGGAAAAAACCGTAGAGGAACAGCGATCCGGCAAAGATCGTTGCGACCGAATGCGTCAGGTCCCGCTGTGCCTCGAAGACGATCTGCGGCACGGTGAGCAAGCCGAGCGTTGCCATCACCACCAGGCTGCTGTTCCTCAACGTCAGACGCGCCGCCAGCCAATAGAAGACGTAGGACAGGAACAGCATGGTGCATTTGAGGAGTGACAGCGAAAACAGCGACACGCCGATGAGCGATGTCACGCCATACTGCACCCAGTTGTAGAAGGGCGGCTGCGAATTATAGCCGAAGGCGAACCACTGCGAGAGCAGCATCTGCTCCGCCTCGTCCAGCTCCAGCGCATTGGGGATGCTGAGCCGCACGATCAGGTGGAGCAGAAAATAGGTTCCGAGCACCGCCAGGATCAGATGTGGCCGGCGGCTGAACAGGCTCTGCACGTCAGCTTTCTCGAGAGAAGATCTGGCGCACGATATAATTCGGCGAGGCGTCGTCGCGGTAATAGGTTCGGGCGATCATCTCCGCCAGGATGCCGGTGGTGATCATCTGCACCGACGACAGCAGCAGCACGACGCCGACCATCAGCATCGGTCTTGTGCCGATATCATTGCCCATGATGAACTTGTCGACGCCGAGATAGAGGAGGATCAGCGCGGCAAGGCCGCCGAGGCCGAGGCCGAGCGAGCCGAAGAAATGTCCCGGGCGCGCCTTGTAGCGCATGAAGAACATGACGGACAGCAGGTCGAGAATCACGCGGAAGGTGCGCGAGATGCCGTATTTCGAGGTGCCGTGCTGGCGTGCATGATGGGTGACAGCCATTTCGCCGATGCGCGAGCTTGGCACGACGCCGGCAACCCAGGCTGGGATGAAGCGGTGCATCTCGCCCATCAGCTTCACCTGCTTGATGATCGAGGCGCGGTAGATCTTCAGGCTGCAGCCATAGTCATGCAGCTTCACGCCGGTGATGCGGCCGATCAGGTAATTCGCGCACCAGGAGGGGATCTTCCGCAGCAGCAGTCCGTCCTGGCGGTTCTTGCGCCAGCCGACGAGCAGGTCTAGTTCGCGCCGTTCCAGCTCCGAGACCATCGAAGGGATATCCTTCGGGTCGTTTTGCAGGTCGCCGTCCATGGTGGCGATCAGCCGGCCCTGGGCCGTGTCGATACCAGCCTGCATGGCGGCGGTCTGGCCGAAATTGCGCTGCAGTTCGACGATGCGCAGCGTCAGCCCGTCGCGGTTGACGAATTTACGGGCGTTGACGAGTGTTGCGTCCGTGCTGCCGTCGTCGACGAGGATCAGTTCCCAGCGATGCGGATAGTCGGCCATGGCCGCGACGATGCGCTCGATGAGCGGGCCGATGCTTTCTTCCTCGTTGAAAACAGGGACGACCAGCGACAATTCGAGCGGTTGCATCTGATCATTCGCACCGCGAATGGACTCTACCGTTGTCTGCAAGTTTCATTTCTCCTAAAAGGCGCGGCAATGAAGGACCAATGGAATACCAGCCGCCGCAGCCAAACTTAGGAAGCCTGATACATGAAGACCCCGAGTGTTGAAAGCGGGCAATCCTGGTTTCTGCGCAATCGCATGAGCCTGCTGACGGTTGCAATCGTCGCAGCCTATGCACTTTTCATCGAATGGTTCTGGGGCTGGTCGGTCATATTGGAACAATGGGCCGCCGTCGGAGCACGTCCGGTTATCGGCGCACTGATACTCCTGACCAGCACCTATTTCCTGCGTACATGGCGCATCTACGATTATTTTCCACGGGAGACGGCAGGCCGTTTCGTGGCACTCTTCCGCGTCACGCAGATCCACAACCTCCTGAACATCATGCTGCCCTTCCGCGCCGGCGAGACGAGTTTTCCGGTGCTGATGCGCACGGAATTCGGTATTCCGCTGACCCGCGGCACCTCCGCCTTGCTGGTCATGCGGCTTCTGGACCTGCATGCGCTGCTCGCCGCCGCCGGCCTCGGTTTTGCTGTGGCCGCCTCCAATGCCGCGCTTGCCTGGCTCATCTGGGTCATATTTCTGTTCCTGCCGGTCTTTGCCTTTGCTGCCCGCAGGCCGCTGCTGCGTCTCGGTGCAAAGCTCCTGCCGCGCAAGGCGCAGGCACTGCTCCATGAAATAGAGAATGGACTGCCTTTCGATGCCGTGGCCTTCGGCCGCGCCTGGGCGATGACCATCGTCAACTGGCTGGTGAAGGTGCTGGTGCTCGCCTGGGCGCTCGGCCTGATGGGTGTGCTGCCGATGGCCGCAAGCTTCGGCGGCGCGCTGGGTGGCGAGCTTTCCTCGGTATTGCCGGTACATGCCCCGGGCGGTGTCGGCACTTATCCGGCCGGCATCACTGCCGGTGCGGTCGCCTTCGGTGCATCGAGCGAACGCTCAGCACTGGATGCCCTGGCGCAGGCGAGCGTCAGCGCGCATCTGCTCATCATCGTTTCGGCCCTGACCGGCACCGCCATCTCGCTCCCGCTCGGCCGCCGCAAGGCTAGATCCTAAGCTCCGCAATGCGCTTGCGCAGAAAGACCTGTTCCGGTTCCTGCCGGCAGAATGTCAGCGCCGTCTCGTAAGCTTCGATCGCCTCGGCCCGGCGTCCAAGCCGGCGCAGGAAATCCGCGCGCGCCGAGTGAGCGAGGTGATAGGTCGAAAGCTCCCCCTTGCCGAGAATGACATCGACAAGTGCGAGGCCTGTCTCGGGTCCGTCAGCCATGGCGATCGCCACCGCGCGGTTGAGTTCGGCAACAGCCGACGGATGGGCGGCAAGCAGCAGGTCGTAGTAGGAGGCGATGCGCCGCCAGTCCGTCTGTTCGATGTTGCCGGTCTTGGCATGTTCCGCCGCGATCGCCGCCTGAACCGTGTAGATCCCAACTTCGGGCGTGCGCATGGCGGTCGAAAGCAACGAAAGCCCCTCGGCAATCTTTGTCCGGTCCCATCGTGACCGATCCTGATCGGCAAGCAGCACCAGCGCGCCGTCGCCATCCTGCCGGGCAGCACGGCGCGATTCTTGCAGGAGCAGCAGCGACAGCAGGCCGGAGACATCCGGATGCGGCAGCAGTGTCGCCAGCAACCGTGCCAGCCGGATCGCCTCGGCCGTCAGATCCGCGCGGACGATCGTGTTGCCCGAGGATGCCGAATAGCCCTCGTTGAAAACGAGGTAGATGACGTGCAGCACCCGGTCGAGCCTTTCCGGCAGCTCGGCCCCCACGGGCACTTCATAGGGAATTTTTTCCGTCCTGATCCGGTTCTTGGCGCGCACGATCCGCTGCGCGACGGTCGGCGCCGGCACGAGGAAGGCGTGTGCAATTTCTTCCGTCGTCAATCCGCAGACCTCGCGCAGCGCCATCGCGGTCTGTGCATCTGCGGCAAGCGCCGGATGGCAGCAGATGAAGATCAGCCGCAGCATGTCGTCCTCGATTGGTTCCATGTCGCCAATCTCCGTTTCTGTGCCATCAGGATAGAGGCCATCCTCGATGTGCTGCAGCGAGGCGTTGAAGCGGGCCCGCCGCCGGAGGTGATCGATCGCCTTGAAGCGACCGGTCGAGACCAGCCAGGCGACCGGATTATTGGGCATGCCGTCGATCGGCCACGTCCGCGCGGCTGCTGCAAAGGCGTCGTGCAGCGCCTCTTCCGCCCGGTCGAAATCACCGAGCAGGCGGATCAGCGTCGCCAGAACCCGGCGCGAATGCTGCCGGTAGATATCTTCGATCACCTGTTCCCCAATCACCTGTTTCAAGGGCCGGCCCTCACTGCGGCAGGGTGAGAAGCCTCACCGGACGTAATTCGATCGACCCGACCCGGGCGCTAGGAATGCCCGCAACGACCTTGCGCGCCTCTTCGAGATCGCCCGCCTCGATGATGTAGATGCCGGCCAGATGTTCCTTGGTCTCGACATAAGGACCGTCGGTCGAAGACAGAACGCCGTGGCGCACTCTCAGGACCGAGGCGCTCTCGGGACCTTCCAATGCATCGGAATGGATCATGATGCCCTTGCGCTCAAGCTCCTCGTCATACCGGAAATGCGCCCTCACGAGCTCGTCGCCCTCGGCCTTGCTGAGCGTGCCATCCATATCGGCAGGATTGTAGATGAGGCAGACGAAGCGCATCGCTATCTCCCATCCTTGATCGAATAGGCGGGCCTGATCTCGATCGACGCATATTTGAGGATCGGGAAGGTGGCAATGATCGCCTTCGCTTCCTCCATATCCCCAGCCTCGATCACTACGAAGCCGCCGAGATGTTCCTTGATTTCGGCGAATGGACCATCCGTTGCGGCGACGGTGCCGTTGCGAACCCTGAGCGTTACGGCCTGCTCGGGCTCATAGAGCGCCAGCGCGCTCAGCATATGGCCGCTCTCGCGCCAGTGATCATCGCTGATGATGCATTCCTGCGTGACTGCTGCCCATTCCTCCTGACTGACCTGGCTGCTCTTTTCAGTATCGAACCAGACTTGACCCAGATATTTCATGGCATGACCTCCTCAGCCGAATTCGTGGATGGGGCGAACCTCGATCGCGCCGAGTTTTGCCAGCGGAATGCCGGCTGCAACACGGATCGCGTCGTTGAGGTCCTTGGCTTCGATCAGGATGAAGCCCCCGAGTGCTTCCTTCGTCTCGATGAAGGGGCCGTCGGTGACCGACATCTCACCGCCGCGCACCCTGACGGTGACGGCCGACTGCGGCGACTGCAGCGCCTGCGCGACGATCATGTGGCCGCTGTCGGCTAGGTCGCGGTCATAGGCGAGCGAATCCCGGCCGAGCTTGTTCTTCTCTTCCGGCGACATGGCCGACAGCACCGTGCCGTCGAACCAGACCTGGCAAAGATATTTCATTGCTTATCCTCCACGCTGTACTTTCACCGGCCTTGGAGCGCCGTGCGTCCATTCGGACGCACAAAGGACGCTCTAAATCTTTGAATCTATGCATCGGGCTTTCCGAAAATCTATCTCGATTTTTGGGCCGATGCTTAGAGACGAACAGCCTAGGTACTTTTCGACAGGGAAGAAAAATATCTTTTAAGCGGGCTGAATGTCGAAAGGCCAAGGCAGCGCTCGACAAAGCTTCATCTGACAACATCGAGGAGATGGAGCAATGAGCATGCTTGAATTCGGAATAGCACATCTGATCGTCACACGCGGCGTGCGCAAGATGCCGCCGCTTGAGAATGCCGAGGTGATGAAGATGCTGGTCAGGACCGGGATTGCGCTGGCGGCATTTGCCGGCCTGATCGAAGCGCTGCAGCTTGCCGCAAGCGCCTGAGAACAGTGCGCGGCCCGACCGACAAGGCCGGGCTGCAGCTGATACTTACTGAAACGCCGTTTCGAAGAAGCTGCGCAGCTTGCGCGAATGCAGGGCTTCCGGCGGCATGGCGGCAAGCTTCTGGATTGCTCGTATGCCGATCTGCAGATGCTGGTTCACCTGCGTACGGTAGAAAGCGGTCGCCATGCCCGGCAGCTTGAGCTCGCCATGCAGCGGCTTGTCGGAAACGCAGAGCAGCGTCCCATAGGGAACGCGGAATCGGAAGCCATTGGCGGCAATCGTAGCCGATTCCATGTCGAGCGCGATCGCACGAGCCTGGGACAGTCGTTTCACAGGGCCTGCCTGGTCGCGCAGTTCCCAGTTTCTGTTATCGATCGTGCCGACTGTGCCGGTGCGCATGATGCGTTTCAGCTCGAAGCCCTCGTAACCGGTGATCTCGGCAACGGCAGCCTCGAGCGCCACCTGCACTTCGGCAAGTGCCGGGATCGGCACCCAGACCGGCAGGTCGTCGTCGAGCACATGATCTTCGCGCATATAGGCATGCGCCAGAACGTAGTCGCCGAGGCGCTGGCTGTTGCGCAGGCCGGCGCAGTGGCCGAGCATCAGCCAGGCGTGCGGGCGCAGCACGGCCACGTGGTCGGTGATCGTCTTGGCGTTGGACGGACCGACGCCGATATTGATCATGGTGATCCCGGCATGGCCCTTCTTCTTGAGGTGATAGGCCGGCATCTGCGGCAGGCGGGTAAGCACGGCATCCGTTTCCGGAACGCTCGATCCTGCCAGCGTGACGATATTGCCGGGCTCCACGAAGGCCGTATAGCCATCGCCGCCTTCTGCCATCAGCTTGCGTGCCCACGAGCAGAATTCGTCGATATAGAACTGGTAGTTCGTAAACAGCACGAAGTTCTGGAAGTGCTCGGCACCCGTTGCCGTATAGTGCGACAGGCGGGCCAGCGAATAGTCGATGCGCTGTGCGGTAAAGGGGGCCAGCGGCGAGGGCTCGCCCGGAGGCGGCAGATACTCGCCGTTGGCAATTTCGTCGTCCGTCGTGTTGAGGTCGGGCGTATCGAAGAGATCGCGCAGCGGAATATCGACAAAAGCCGCTGCCGACGCTTCCACATGCGCGCCTTCGCCGAAAGCGAAGTGCAGCGGGATCGGCGTCGAGGATTCGGAAACGACGACAGGCACGTTATGGCTCTTCACCAGCAGCGAAAGCTGCTCCTTCAGATAGTGCTTGAAGAGCTTTGGCCGGGTGACCGTCGTCGTATAGACGCCGGGTGCCGTGACGTGGCCGTAGGAGAGACGGGAGTCGACATGGCCGAAGCTCGTCGTCTCGATGCTGACCTGCGGGTAGAAGGCACGGTAGCGGGAGGTGACCGGTGCACCCTGCGCAAGCCTCGTGAAGCTGTCGATCAGGAAGGAAGTGTTGCGCTCGTAAAGTGCCGTCAGCGCCTCGACGGCTTTTGCCGGATCATCGAAGGTTTGCGGCTCGAAAGGGGGAGGCGACGAAATGTCGAACGCGGACAGGGGATAGATTCGTTTGCTCATGAGGCATTATAGAGAGTCGTTTTTAACAAGCAAACGACGCTCAAAGGCTGAGACCCAGATTTTTCCCGGGTCTCAACGGATGACGGTGCAGTAACCGCCGCTGCTTGCCAGGCACGTATAGTTCGCGCCGAAATGCGATTGCTGTGCGCCTCCGCCACCGCCGTTGCGCACGACGACTGCCGAAAACGAGATCGCGAAGATCGCCGCAAACAGCGTTATGATTGTAAAGCGTCTCGCTAGAATGAACACGTCCACGTCCTTACCCCGATATGCGCCCTTCATGGTGCTGTTTTGCCATGATGTGGCTGAACGGGTGCTGAGACGGTGGTTCATTTTGCGTTCAGTTTCTGAGGCCGGCTAAGGTTCTCAGAGGCCGAGAGTTTCAGAGACGGGTCCAGGTCTGCGTTTTGCAGAAGACCTGCATCATGCAGCCCTGCATCTTGAGCGAGCCGCCGGAGATCGTGCCCGAGCCGCTATAGGTCTTGTCGTCGGCAGGATCGGTGATCTCACCACTATAGCTGCCGCCGGCACCGGACAGTCTGCCGATCTTCTTGCCGGCATATTTGCCCGTCTTCAGCGTGATGCAGTATGCCCCGCCGCAGCGCGCAATCACTGCCGTATCGCCGGCGCGGGTCTTCCAGTTGCCGACGATCGGTTCATCTGCCTGGGCAAGGCCTGCCGCGAGTGCCAGTGCGCCGGCAAGAACGAGGGTACGGATCATCTCTTCCTCCTTGAGATATGAAATGGCGCGAAAATAACTGACGCGAACGTAAAGGTAAATATGATGCGGGACGGGCCAAAAATCCGGCCTCCGCACCAGGTTTTTTCTGCTGATGGCCAGGTCGATGCTGATTTCATAGTGAACAAATCCTCAATTTCCAAATCTGAATTTTTCGTAAAAGGCGCTGGAAAATCCTTAATTCGCAGGGATTCCGATGTTTAACAAAAAACCAAGTTTACCAAGCATTTGCACTTTGTTTGCGTCAAATTAATCATGCATTTTAGGCGTTTTTTGAAAGCCGTTTGGCATAGTGAACCCATCAAACGAGCGGGGCAAACCCGCCGGACCGGAGAGGCCGGAAGCCGCAGAAGATGGCAAGGCCCAAAGGTAAAACAGGGTACGTCTTAACAGGCTAAACAGGGATAAAACCGATGGCACGCTTTGAAATGCACAATGCTGAAATGGCCACCATGGGTGGCGAAAGCAACAGCGCCGATGTCTTCTGCGAAATGGGTCTGATGTATGCGACCGGCCGTGGTTGCGAGATCGATCTCGTCTCCGCTCACAAGTGGCTGAACATCGCCGCAATCAAGGGCAACGACCGCGCCGCCGAGCTGCGTGCCGATGTGGCCGCTGCGATGAGCAAGATGCAGCTTGCCGAAGCGCTCCGCGCCGCACGCGAATGGATGACGATCCACTAAAGACTGTCGTCGCTTGGCGCGACGCGTTCCAAGGACCGTCTCCAACAAGACAATTCGAAATAACAACCTCAAAAGAGGGGAGCTGGCGGGGCGCTTTGGACGGGGCCGACGCCGGGAGAAGGAAACCGCGACCGGCGCCCTCCCGCCGGCCGCGGTTTACCCGTTTTTGGTTTCCCGTTCTCAGGCGAGTTTCTTCAGGACCTGCGGCAGAGCCTCTCCGAACCGCGCCATTTCGGCTTCCGGCCCGACACTCACACGGATGCAGCGGTTCAGCGGTGCCACACCCGGCATGCGGATGAAGACGCCATGTTCCATCAGCCCGTCGACGATCGCCCGAGCATGAGTGCCATCGCGGCCGGCATCGATTGCCACGAAATTCGTTGCCGACGCCAGCGGCTGCAGGCCGTTTGCCCTGGCAATACCGGCGATCCTGTCGCGCGCGGCATGGATCTTCCCGATCACCTCCGAAAGGTAGGCCTGATCCTTGAGGGCTGCGAGCGCAGCGACCGTCGCAAGCCGGTTCATGCCGAAATGATTGCGGATCTTGTCGAAGGCCAGCGCCGTGCCGGGCGTCGAGATCGCGTAGCCGACGCGGGCGCCGGCAAGACCGTAGGCCTTGGAGAAGGTGCGGGTGCGCACGATGTTCGGCAGATCGATGAGCGACCCGATCGACGGCAGGGCAGAAGCCGGGCCGGTCTCGCTATAGGCTTCGTCGAGGATCATCAGACAGGTTTCCGGCAGCGCGCGCGCGAAGGCGACGATCTCTTGGGCATCCCACCAGCTTCCCATCGGATTGTCAGGGTTGGCGAAATAGACAAGCGGTGCGTTCTCGCGCTTGACGGCATCGAGCAACGCGTCGAGATCTTCCCGGTCGCCGGCATAAGGAACGGTGACCAGCCGGCCGCCGAAGCCGTTCACATGGAAATTGAAGGTCGGATAGGCTCCGAAGGAGGTCACGACGGTGCCGCCGGGGTCGATCACCAGCCGCACGATCTGCCCGAGCAGTTCGTCGATGCCGCCGCCGATTGCGATATTGGAGGGTGTCACGCCGAGATGGGTGGCAAGCGCCTCGCGCAGCGCGTAATTTTCCGGATCGTTGTACTTCCAGATGTCGCCGGCCTGCTCGCGCATGGCGGCAATAACCGAGGGAGCCGGGCCGAAGCCGTTTTCATTGGCGCCGATGCGCGCTTCGACCTTCAGACCGCGCTGACGCTCGATGGCCTCTGGGCCGACGAAAGGGACGGTGGAGGGCAGGGCGCTGGCGAGCGGCGTGAAGCGCGAGAAGGCAGACATGCGAGGGCAATTTCCCGGGATTATTGAAAAAGCCGCGCAAGAATAGGCTCTCGCTTTGCCATGGCAAGCAAGATTATTTCACGCCCGCTGCGGCCTAGACGCGGGGGCTGTTGCGGCGTGCGTTGATCGCTTCCATATTGCCGATCATGAAGTCTGCGCGCACTACCTTGCGTAGAACCTCCGGCTCCATGAGGTTGATGAAGCGAACGCCGATGCGCTCGTGATGGCGGTAGACCTCGGCACAGCCGATGCGGTACGCGAGCCCAAGAATATTCAGATAATAATGTTTGGGCAGACCGGCCGTAGTCGACACGACAAAGGTCGCGCCACCCTGGGAAATGTCGAGAATTTCGGCGCTGCGCATCGAAATCCCGGTAAGGCAGGGGCGAACGGCCACGATACGGGCCGGTCGTTTGACGTTGAACTCCTCCCAGCGAATATCGTAGACAGCCGACTTCACCGTGGCGAGGTGCGTTGCGCGGAGCATTTCCATTTCGCATTCTCCGTCAGGCAGTTCAAAATGTGGAGCAGTTCGAATTTCAGGCTGTTCGACAGAGAGGCTCACACGAATGTTTTTCACATTCGTCAAATATGAAACTACAATTTTAACGAGTTTCAAATTTGTGCGTTAGCGGCACATCTATTGTGCCCTCTTGGGAATAAACTTGTCGTCGCTCAGGCCAGCAATCTTGCCGCGCAATAGCCCCCGGCAGCGCTAAATGCCGTCAGAAAGGTTCCCCAGGCCATATCCACAAGGCTCATCGCGAGCGGCCAGTTCTTCAATGTCGACAAATTCGTGATGTCATAGGTGCCGTAAGCCGCCAGTCCCAAGATGGCACCATAGAGAAGCGTTGTGCCGATCGAGCCGCCGGAAAGCCCCGGCAAAACCGCAAGTACGACGATCGCGGCCGTGAAGAACAGATAGAAAAGCGCCGCGATACCGAGGTTCGGCGCGGGAAGCATCAGCTCGCCCAACTGGTCGCGATAGAAGGTGCGGGCGACGATGCCGAGCCATATGGCGTCAACAACGGCAAGGGTGAGAAGGCAGCCGGCATAGGCAATAAACGCAGTTTTCATCGTCTTTCATCTCCCGCTTTGCCCGTTCTACGCCATGGCCCGCCTTGCGGATCGCCGTTGATTCTTTTTGCACGGATTTTTCCCGAACTCTTTCATTTGCCGGGCGTTTTCTCTTTGCGATGTGCTGCTTTCAATAATGAAGTGAGGAAACTGAAATGACTGATGTCAAAGTTCCCTGGGAATCCTGGGTCGTCGTGTGCGATGGGGCAAAAGCCCTGATAATGCAGAATGCCGGCGATGCCGAACTGATGAACCTCCAGGTCCGTGAAACTCTTACGCAGCCCAATCAGCCGACGCGCGAGCTCGGCACCGACAAGCCGGGTCGCGCCTACGCCCCGGATGGGCTCAGCGGCAGCGCCATGGAAGAGACCAACTGGCAGGACCAGGCCGAAGCCGACTTTCTGAAGGAAGTTGCCGTGAAGCTCGACGAGCTCGTACACGAAAAGGAGGCAAGCCGTATCGTGCTGGTAGCGCCTCCGCGTGCGCTCGGCACGTTGCGTCCCAATCTCAGTGCCGATGCGCAGGCGGCAATCTCGGCCGAAGTGGCGAAGGATTACACCAATCTCCCCGTCGACCAGATCGAGCGGCATCTCGCCGCCTGATCGTCACAAGCCATCGCTCTTTGAAACGCGGGTCACACGGCCCGCGTTTTTATGCGGCCGGATTGGGAATCAGAGGCTGGTTTCGAAGCTCAACCGCAGCACGTGATGCAGGAATTCGGGGTTCAGCAGCATGTTGAAGCTGATGGTCACGAACTCGTCTTCGCGCTTGACCACGGTCGCGCCGATCTCGTCGTGGATGCCGAGGATTTCAAGGAAGAAATTCTGCGGCACTTCCAGGTTGGGGCTGACTTCCAGCAGCGCGCCGGCAAGCGTGATGGTGCGGATCAGGCAGCGCACTTGCGTGCCGGTGCTGAGGTGATGGCCGACGAAGATGATATTGCCGGGCCGATCGAGGTTGAATTCTCTGTAAGCCTGTTCGGGCTTGGGATGTTCTGTGTCGAGGTGCATCTGAAAGGCCATGTCAGCCTCCGCTTGTTGTACGATCTGACTTTAACGCAGGATTGCTCACATCTGCTGAACAATATCTTTAAAATTGAAAGCTTGTGCAAAATCTAACGGCATAACGCTTTTATCGTCGGCAATATTGTTCAGAATCTGCCCATTTTTTCGCCAAGCCTGTGCCGATCTTGACTTGGCATCCGTCGTCGCGCATAGAGAAGCCGGTTCGAGGCACCGGCCGCTCGCGGATGAAGATCCATGGTGAAGCCCTCGCGATCATGGTCACAGCCACTGTGCATGCTGACTGACGGCAATGCGAGCCCCCCTGACAGTCGAATGGCATGCTTTTGAAAGGCTGACTCCATGACTCGTACCACCATGACTATGGCCTATCCGCCGGTTGATGAACTGAAGGCCCAGGCAAAGCGCCTGCGTCAGGCCATGACCGAACGCGGCAGCGAGATCACCCACGCCGCCGCCCTGGAACTGATCGCCCGCCAACATGGCGTCCGCGACTGGAACACGCTCTCCGCCCTTGCTGCCAAGCCCAATGACAAGCCTGCGTCGCCGATCTTCGTCGGCGCGCATATTCGCGGGCGTTACCTGAACCAGCCTTTCACCGGCAAGGTTCTCGCATTGTCGGCTGTCCCGGGCAGCGAGTTCTACAGGATCACCATCCATTTCGATGAGCCTGTCGATGTCGTGACCTTCGAGAGCTTCTCGGCCTTCCGCCAGCGCGTTCATGCTCAGATCGACGAGAATGGCGTCTCGCCGCGCAAGACCTCGAACGGTCTGCCGCATCTCGTTCTCGATATCTGACAGCCTGATCGTTGCCCGCAACACCCGGATTCCGTCCATGACTTCAAATTCGCAAACGAATGCATTCCTGACCGGCTCGCTGCCTTCGGTCTTTGCCCGCACGGCGCTGCCAATCATCCTGATCACCACCATCAACGGCCTCTTTGCCGTGGTGGACGCCTATTTCCTTGGCGCCTACGTCGGGGCCGGTGCGCTTTCCGCCGTCACCCTTATCTTTCCCGGCCTGATGATGCTGGTGGCCCTGCAGTCGCTCGTCTCGAACGGGATGGCGAGCATCCTTGCCCGTGAACTCGGCGCCGGCAATCGCGATGCCGCCCGCCGCACCTTTGCGGTCGCCCATGTGCTGGCAATCGCCGTCGTGCTTGTCATCAACGCGATCTACTGGACCGTCGGCTGGCGCATCGTCGACAATGCCGCCGCAGGCGATCTCGCCGTTGCCGAAAATGCCCGCGCCTTCATCGGCATCATGGTCGGTGCCGCACCCGTCGCCTTCTTCCTGTCGCTGAATATCGATGCCCTGCGCAGCGAAGGCCGGATCGGCTTCATGACCATGGTGATGCTTGCCGCCACGGCACTCAACATCGTCGCCAACTGGTTCTTCATGGCGATCCTGCAATGGGGGGTGGCCGGCTCGGCGCTGGGCTCGGTGCTGGCGCAGGCGATCTGCCTTGTTGCCGTGCTGATCTATCGCTGGCGCAATGCGCGCGCACTTCGTCCGGCATCCCGCTTTCCGCTTGCGGACTGGCGGCCGATCCTGGCACTTGGCGCGCCGATGAGCCTCGGCTTCATCGGCATCTCGCTCTGCTCTGCAGCCGTCATCTTCAACCTGTCGATCTGGGGCGAGGGCGATTATGTCGCGACTGTCGGCGCCTACGGCATCATTACCCGTGTCATGACGGTGGCTTACCTGCCGCTACTCGGCCTCAACATCGCCTTCCAGACGATTTGCGGCAATAATTATGGGGCAGGCCTGTCCGAGCGCGTCGGCCGCAGCCTGCAGATCGCGCTGGTCGCAGCTCTCGTCTACTGCGCCGGCGTCGAGATAACGGTCGAACTATTGGCAAGCCGCCTTGGCCATGTCTTCGTGGCCGACCCAGTCGTCATCGCCGAGGTCTCACGCATCCTGCCCTGGACGGTCGGCGCCTATTTCCTGTTCGGCCAGATGATCGTCCTGTCAGGCTATTTCCAGGCGATAGGCGATGCCAAGCGTGCGGCGATCTTCGGCCTGTCGCGCGCCTATCTCTTCACCCTGCCGCTGACTTTCCTGCTGCCGCATGCCTTTGGGGAGATGGGTATCTGGATGGTGCCGGTCTTTGCGGAAGCTTGCATGTTCCTCCTCGCCTTTGCCGTCCTTTCGCGCAATGCAAGGCGGCTCGGCTGGCGGTACGGGTTGCTGCCTGCTTGAGGGCAGAGTGGAAAAACGAAGAAGGCCGCGCCTTTTTGGGCGCGGCCTTGTTTCAATCCTTCGCTGCTGCAGGTGCGGATGCGGTGGCAGCCTCCGCTTCCCCGAGCGCCTGGGCGCATTCCTCGCAGCAGACCTCGACGGTCTTTCCGCCAAGCTTGACGCTGATGGTATCGGCTCCGAGTTCGCAGTCGCAGGCAGCGCATGTGGTCTTCTTCATCTGTCATCCTCCGTTGGGTCCCCGTCAGGGGCGGGATCATAAGACCACTGGTGGCCCTTCATCGCTGTCGAATTCTTTAGCGATTTCAGGCCCGCAGTCGCGTGGCACGCTGGAACTCCGCCGGCGTCTGGCCATAGGCCTGGCGGAAGGATGCGGTGAAATGGCTGTGGCTGGAAAAGCCGAGATCGAGGCCGAGCGCTGTCAGGTCCTCATACTCGCCGAGAAGATCGAGTGCGCGGGCAAGGCGAAGCCGAAGCTGGTAGCGATAGAGCGGGGTTGCCTCCACCTGCTGGAAGACCTGTGTGAGATAGACAGGCGAAACGCCTACTTCCGTTGCGATTTCGGCAAGCGTCCAGCGCCGCGCGAGATCGGAGGAGAGAACGAGCTTTGCCCGGTCGACAAGCTTCTGTCGACCGGCACTCGCACCCGCTGCATGCGAGGTGCGTTCGCCGAGCGAACGGCGCACGAGAGTGAGCGCCAGCGTTTCCGCTTCCAGCGTCTCGGCAACACCCCGGCGCAGCCCATGGCGAAGAAGCGCGACAAGCGCCTGCGCCCGCGGATCGATGCGCCGGCGCTGGCGCTTGAAACCGAACAGCTCGCCGGCCTGCACCTGATCCCTGGGCGCGAGTTCGGCCAAAAGGGATTCGTCGATTGAAAGATCGATGCAGGCATCGCCGCCCTCGACGGGATGGCTGATGCGATAGCCTTGGCCGGCGTTGAAGAACAGCATCTGGTTGGCTTCCGCCACCGTGTCGGTGCGCCCGACATGACGCATGAAGACGCCGCGATAGGGATAGACGAGGCTCGTCTTGTGGGCGCATTCCTCGTCGCTCTTGTGACGGCATTCGCCATTGCAGACAATGTCGCGGATCGCGACAGTCTTCGTCTTCAAGAGCAATGCGGTCGAAAATTGCGACATCGGTCTTTCCGGATTTTTGCGCGGCGAGTGCTGCCCGCCGCTGCACCCTATCACAATCCCTTGTTGCGCCAGTAGTGGCTTGAGATATGCACGTCGCTTTCGATCTGGCCGCGAGAAAGACCGATATCCTTGAGCTGATCGTCGGACAACTCCATGACGGCGCTGCGACTGCGCCGTTCGGCGAGCTTGCGTCCTATCAACCGAAAGCCCGTAACGAGACTTGCAAGAAGCCGGGACTGTCTGCTTTCCGTCCGGCGGGTAGTCTCGGCATAAACTGTAAGGCTAGAGCCGCGCATGGTGTTCCTCCATCCATTGCGTTTGAATGGGAGGATTGAACCATCTGCGCGGCTCGCCCGCTGTCAGATTATTTAGCGATCTGCGGCCGGATCAGGCTTTCAGCAGCCATTCGTGTTCCGGCGCATTGTAGAACTTCCAGACACGCTTCGGCCCCGCCATGACATTGAGATAATAGAGATCGTAGCCATGCGTTGCCGCGCACGGATGATAGCCCTTCGGCACCAGCGTCACGTCGCCGTCTTCGATGGCCATCGCCTCATCGAGCGAGCGGTCGTCCGTATAGACGCGCTGGAAGCCGAAACCCTGGGGCGGATTGAGGCGGTGGTAATAGGTCTCTTCCAGCATGCTCTCATGCGGAAGATTGTCCTGATCATGTTTGTGCGGCGGATAGGAGGAGGTATGACCGCCGGGCGTGATGACCTCGACGACGAGCAGCGAATGCGCCGAGCTATCGTCTTCCGGCATGATGTTGTTGACATGGCGCACATTCGTGCCCTTGCCGCGGGTCAGCGGCGGGTGCGTGCCGGGCGGAATGGCTTTGGCCTCATAGGTGCCGCCGCCGGGGGCGGAGCAGACGGCAAGCTCCAGATCCGTCTCGGCCGTCACCGACCATGTCGATTCCATTGGAATATAGAGAGCATGCGGCGCGCCGTCGAAAGGGCTCATGCGCTCGCCGAGCGTACCGAAATCCCTGGTGCCGGCCGAAGCCTTGCCTTTGCCGCTCACCCAGACGAGGCAAACTTCGCGTTCGCCTGTCTCTCCCGATGCCGTCTCGCCCGGCTTTAAGAGATACATGTCGAAGCCGACATAGGTCCAGCCGGCGCTTTCGGGCGTCACATGCGTGACGCGGCCGGTCTTGCCTGACGGTTTTACCTTGAGGTTTGGCATTGGTGTTTCTCCTCCTGAATTGGTGGGTGCGGCCCCCTCATGCGGCTGCCGCCACCTTCTCCCCGAGGGGGAGAAGGGATACGCCGCGCCCGCCTCTTTTCCCTTCTCCCCCAGGGGAGAAGGTGCCCGAAGGGCGGATGAGGGGGCTCCGGGCTCCAGCAGTTTTGTAGTTACCCTTTCGGGAAACCTTCGGTCTCCACCGTATAACCAGCCGCCGTCATGACACGCATCAATTCGGCATGACCGATCTCTGCCATCTTCTGCGGCGGCGCCTTGCGCGGATCCTGCTCGGCCTCGACCACGAACCAGCCTTCATAACCATAATCGGCGAACCGCTTGACGATGGCGCCGAAGTCGAGCGAGCCGTCACCCGGCACGGTGAAGGCGCCAAGTGCCACTGCATCGAGGAAGGACTGCTTGCTGCGATCCAGCCCGTCGACAACGGCCTTGCGGATGTCCTTCACATGCACATGGTTGATGCGAGCGTGGTGATTGTCGATCGCGCGCAGCACGTCGCCGCCGGCAAAGGCCAGATGCCCGGCATCGAGCAGCAGCGGAATGCCGGCGCCCGAATTCTTCATGAAGGCATCGAGCTCCGGCTCGGTCTCGACGACAGCCGCCATGTGGTGGTGATAGGAAAGCGGCATGCCCTGCTCGGCGCACCATTCGCCGAATTCGGTGACACGGCGCGCATAGGCCTTCATCTCGTCATCGCCAAGCCGCGGCTTGGTGGCGAGTGGCTTGGAGCGGTCGCCCTGGATCGAGCGGCCGACTTCGCCATAGACGATGCAAGGCGCATTGACCGCCTTGAAAAGTTCGATCATCGGCGCGATGCGGTCCTTGTTGGCCGCAAGCTCCTCATTGACAAGCGTGCCGGAGAACCAACCGCCGCAGAGCGTCACGTCGGCGGCGCGCAGAATGGGCAGCATCTCCTGAGGATTGCTCGGGAAACGGCGGCCCTGCTCCATACCGGTAAAGCCGGCAGTGCGGGACTGGCGCAGGCATTCTTCAAGGGACACGTCGTCGCTGAGTTCAGGAAGGTCGTCGTTCCACCATGCGATGGGCGACATGCCGAGTTTGGCCTTCATCGATAGTCTCCTTAAATAGAGTGCGGAGGAGCGCTGCCGCTCCTCCGGAAAATGATAGCAATTGGATCAGCCGACGCGCTGGGCGGCGCGTGCCTTGACATAGGCCTCATGGGCCTTGTTGACCTCGCCGCGCGGGCTGACTTCCGGCACCGCCACATCCCACCAGTGACCACCGGCATCCGTCGTGATCAACGGGTCGGTATCGATGACGAAGACCGAGGTGCGATCGTTCTTCTTCGAATCGGCGATCGCCTGTTCCAGTTCGGCGATGGAGGAAACCTTCACTGCAATCGCGCCCATCGCTTCCGCATGCGCGCGGAAATCGATCTCGGGCATGACCTCATGATAGGAGTCCTTCAACAGGTTGTTGAAGTTGGCGCCACCGGTTGCCATCTGCAGGCGGTTGATGCAGCCATAGCCTCTATTGTCGAGCAGTACGATATTCAGCTTGAGGCCGAGCATGACCGAGGTCGCAAGCTCGGAATTCAACATCATGTAGGAGCCGTCGCCGACCATGACGACGACGTCCTTTTCCGGATGAGCCATCTTGGCGCCGAGGCCGCCGGCAATCTCATAGCCCATGCAGGAGAAGCCGTATTCCATGTGGTAGCTGCCGGGGACGGTGGCCGGCCACAGCTTGTGCAGTTCGCCCGGCAGGCCGCCCGCCGCACATAGCAGCGTCGTCTTCTCGCCGCCGATGGAACGAACCACGGCACCGATGACCTGCGCGTCGGAGGGCAAGGCGGCATTGGTGGTGGCCATGGCCTTGGCGGCAGCCTCCATCCAGACGTTCTTTTCCTTCGTTGCCTTCTCGGCAAGCGCTGCTGGCGCTTTCCAGCCGGAAAGGCCTGACGAAAGTGCCTTCAGTCCCTCGCGCGCGTCGGCGACAAGCGGATGGCTGTCATGCTTCAGCGCGTCATAGGCTGCGATATTAAGGTTGAGCAGCTTCAGGCCTTCGTTCTTGAAGAGCGCCCAGGAACCGGTCGTGAAATCCTGGCAGCGCGTGCCGACGGCAATCACCAGGTCGGTTTCCTCGGCAATAGCGTTGGCAGCCGATGTGCCGGTCACGCCGACGGAGCCAAGCGCCAGCGCATGACGCTCGTCGATCGCCGACTTGCCGGCCTGGGTGACGACGACGGGAACGCCATGCACCTCCGCGAAAGCCGCAAGCTCCTTGGTCGCCTGCGAATAGAGTACGCCGCCGCCGGCAACAATGACCGGCTTCTGCGAAGCCTTGATCAGAGAAATGGCATTGGCAAGCTCATCGGCATCCGGCTGCGGACGGCGCACCGTCCAGACCTTCTCTTCGAACAGGCTTTCCGGATAATCGAAGGCTTCCGCCTGAACGTCCTGGCAGAGCGACAGCGTCACAGGGCCGCAATCGAGCGGATCGGTCAGCACCTGCATGGCGCGCTTCAGCGCCGTGATGATCTGTTCCGGCCGGGTGATACGGTCGAAATAGCGCGAGACCGGGCGGAAGGCATCATTGGCCGATACCGTGCCGTCGCCGAAATCCTCGATCTGCTGCAGCACCGGATCGGGCGCGCGATTGGCGAAGATATCGCCGGGCAGGAAGAGCACCGGGATGCGGTTGACATGCGCCACGCCGGCAGCCGTCACCATGTTCAGAGCACCGGGGCCGATCGAGGTCGTGCAGGCCATGAAACGCTGGCGGAAGCTCGCCTTGGCATAGGCGATAGCCGCGTGGGCCATGCCCTGTTCGTTATGCGCACGATAGGTCGGCAGTTCCTGGCGCACCTGATAGAGTGCCTCGCCCATGCCGGCGACATTGCCGTGGCCGAAGATCGCCCAGACGCCACCGAAGATCGGCACCTTTTTGCCGTCGACGATGGTCATCTGCACTTTAAGGAAATGCGCGACGGCCTGCGCCATCGTCAATCTTACCGTCTTGCCCATCGGGCGCCTCCCAAATTCACTCTACTTAGTTGAGACCGCGCGTTTTCAGCCAGGCCTCTGTCAATTGCTTAAAGCGACCGGCCATATCGGCAATCGCTTCCTCGTCGTTGATCTTGCCCGAAAGCCAGCCGCGCGCCGCATCGGCAAAGATCGTGCGGCCAACCGCAAAGCCCTTGACCGAGGGTGCAGCCAGCGTCGCCTCGAAACCCTTCACCAGTTCGTCGGCGGGAGCTTCTAGCCCCAAAAGCACGATACCGCGGCACCATGGATCATTTTTGGCAATGACGGCATCGATCTTTTTCCAGGCGCCGGTTGAGGCCTGCGGCTCAAGCTTCCACCAGTCCGGCTTGATGCCGAGCGCGTAGAGTTCTTCCAGCGCCGTCGACACCGTATCGTCGGTCAGCGGCCCGTTCTTGCTGCAGATGATCTCCACCAGCAGCTCGCGGCCGACCTTGCGTGCGGCTTCAAAGAGCGTGCGCAGTTTTTCCTGCTGTTCCTTCTTCAATTCCGCCGGATCGTCGGGATGATAGAAACACAGGCACTTGATGCAATGGTCGAGCGGCCATTCTACCAGCTGCGATCCGATATCCTGGCTGAATTCGAAACGCAGGGGCTTGGAGCCCGGAAGCTCGACCGGCCGGCCGATCCAGGTGAAATCCTTCTTGGCCGCGTCGAAGAAGGCGTCACGGCCGAAGCGCTCGTCGATCAGCATGCCGTAGCCGGTCCGGCCGTCAGCAACGCGGGAAGCAGCTTCTACCGCCAGGCGCTTGAAGGCGACGATCTGCTTATAATCGATGCTGAGCTCGTCGCAGACAGCGGTTAGCTGCGAACGATGGTCGATGGCGAGCGCCATCAGAAGCGGGATGTCGCCCTTGCGGGTCGAGGCCCAATGGATGTGGTTGATCGCTTCGTCCTTGCGAAGCGCGCGGTGTTTGCTGCCGTTCTTCAGGAAGAAGTCGAGCTCCGCCCAGGTCGGATATTCCGGCGAGCAGAGCAGGCGGGAAACGGCAAAGGCGCCGCAGGCATTCGCCCAGGTGGCGCAGGTCTTCAGCGGTTCATCCTTCAGCCAGCCGCGCAGCAGGCCGGACATGAACGCATCGCCCGCGCCAAGCACGTTGAACACCTCGATCGGGAAGCCATCGCCGACAACGCCGTCTTCCAGATTATCGCTGATCGGGCCGTCATAGACGATGCAGCCCATGGCGCCGCGCTTCAGAAAGATGGTCGCAGGCGAAAGGCGGCGAATTTCTTTCAATGCACCGAGAACGTCATCCGCACCCGATGCAATCAGGATCTCTTCTTCCGTTCCGACGATCAAGTCGCAATCCGGCAGTGTCTCCTTCATCTTCGAGGAGACGCGGTCCGACTTCACATAACGCTCGAAGCCCTCGGCATGGCCGGCAAGGCCCCAGAGGTTCGGCCGGTAATCGATATCGAAAATCACCTTTCGGCCATTCGCCTTGGCAAGCCGGATCGCCTTGCGTTGCGCGGCCTCCGTATTCGGCCGGGAGAAATGCGTGCCCGAGACGAGCACTGCGCGCGAGGATTTGATGAAATCCTCGTCAATATCGCCTTCGTCGAGTGCCATATCGGCGCAATCGGAACGATAGAAAATCATCGGCGAGACGCCCTCGGCCTCTACCGCTAGCAGCACAAGTGCCGTCAGCCGATCCTTGTCGGTCTTGATGCCTTTCGTCTCGACGCCCTCGCGCGCCGACTGCTCAATGATGAAGCGCCCCATCTGCTCGTCGCCGACGCGGGTGATCAATGCCGATTTCAACCCGAGCCGCGCCGTGCCGATCGCGATATTGGCCGGGCAGCCGCCGACAGATTTCGCAAAGGAACCGATATCTTCCAGCCGCGAACCGATTTGCTGACCGTAAAGGTCGACGGACGAGCGGCCGATAGTGATCACGTCGAGTGTCGGCTCCGGCTGTGAGCCCGGATTCGATTGTGCCATGATGTCCTCCCGCTAGATTTTTACGCGGCCTGGACCGTCCGCGAATTTTGAATAATGAAACATCGGTTCCGTCTGTTTGTCAATTCGGAATGTTTATTCCATTTTTGTCTTCACGGGTTTTGCGTGCTGTAATTTGCGTCGCCGCTCGGCAATGGCAACCGGCAGCGCCATGGTGAGCGCCATAGAGGCCGACAATGAACGGAAGCCGGCGAAATCGGCCTCGGCTATTTCGAACCAGTGCGTCGCGCAGGCGGCCAGCGGCGAGAAGGCCGAATCGGTGATCGCAATCACCGGCACGCCGCGATCGGCAAGCTCCTGGCTCTGGATGAGGCTGTCGGCCGCATAGGGCGAAAAGCTCGCCGCAATCGCCGCATCGCGCGGCGTAGCGAATTGCACCATCTCCGGATCGACGCCGTTTGGCGAGGCGACGATCTGATGGCGGATGTTCAGTTTGGAAAAGGCGTAGGTCATGTGTGCCGTCAGCGGATAGGAGCGCCGCTTGGCGATGAGATAGATGGTCTCCGCCGCCGCCAGGATATCGACGGCCTTCGCAAACGTGTCCGTCTGCACGGTCGCCGCAAGCCGGTTCACCGACTGGCTGGCGGCCGAAATGAAGCCGGTCAGCAGCGTCGCATCCTCGTCATCCCCGCCGGACTGTTCCAGCGTGACGAGGCGTTCCTCATAGCTCAGCGTCCGGTCACGCAGCCGCTCGCGAAAAATGCTCTGGAGATCGGAAAAGCCCTCATAGCCGAGGTGATGGGCGAGGCGTACCAGCGTGGAGGGCTGGACCTCCGATGCTGCGGCAATGCTGGCAGTCGTGCCGAAGGCGATTTCATCAGGATTGCCGAGCGCAAAGGCGGCCACCTGCGCCAGCCGCTTCGGCATGTTCGCCTTCCGCTCGATGATCGTACTGCGCAGGCTTTCGAAATCGCGCGGCACGCGCGCTCTTTGGGGGTCACTATCCATGCTGACGGCTCAGAAGATGAAACAAATATTCCATATTTCGGAGCATAAACGATTTCGACGAAGGCGCCTAATTGTTTTTAATAGTCTGAAAATCAAGGGTTTTAGACAATTTTGAGAAGACCGACATGAAAAGATGGATCAGCACCTGCTTGTCAAAATGATCCAAATATTCCAAAAATTCCCGCGGAGTTGAGGAGGAGACCCTGACATGAAGCCACTCGGCATAGGTTTGATCGGCACCGGTTATATGGGCAAGTGCCACGCACTCGCATGGAATGCGGTGAAAACGGTCTTCGGCGATGTCGAGCGCCCGCGTCTCGTGCATCTTGCCGAAGCCAATGCCGAGCTGGCAAGCACCCGCGCCGGGGAGTTCGGCTTCGAGAAGGCGACGGCCGACTGGCGGGCGCTGATTGCGGATCCCGATGTGGACGTCGTCTCCGTCACCACACCCAATCAGTTCCATGCCGAAATGGCGATCGCCGCCCTCGAGGCCGGCAAGCACGTCTGGTGCGAAAAGCCCATGGCGCCCGCCTATGCCGATGCCGAGCGCATGCTTCAGGTGTCCAGACAATCCGGCAAGGTCGCAGTGCTCGGCTACAATTATATCCAGAACCCGATCATGCGGCATATCAAGGCGCTGATAGGTGAGGGCGCGATCGGCTCCGTCAATCACATCCGCGTCGAAATGGACGAGGATTTCATGGCCGATCCTGATGTCCTGTTCTATTGGAAGAGCGAGCTTTCTGCCGGTTACGGCGCACTCGACGATTTCGCCGTCCATCCGTTGTCGCTGCTCTGGTATCTCTTCGGCCATGTCGAAGCTGTCACCACGGATATGGTCAAACCCTATGCCGATCGCCCGGTATCGGGCGGCGGTCGCCGCGCGGTCGAGAATCATGATGCGGCCAATGTGCTGATGCGTCTCGGCGGCGGCATCTCGGCAGTGCTGATGGCAAATCGTGCCGCCTGGGGGCGCAAGGGCCGTATAGCGCTGCAGATCTACGGCTCGAAGGGTTCTATTCTCTATGATCAGGAGCGCATGAACGAATTCGAGCTCTATCAGGCCGAAGGACGCGGCTCGGAGCAGGGCTTCCGCAAGATACTGGCGGCACCCGCCCATCAGCCGTATGATCGCTTCATCCCGGCCCCCGGTCACGGTCTCGGCTTCAACGATCTGAAGATCATCGAATGCCGGGAACTGATCCGGGCGATTTCCGGGGAGCCGGCGTCTATCGTGACATTCGAAGACGGTCTCAGGATAGAGAAGTCGGTTCATGCCATGGCACAGTCTTTCCATGAGCGCCGCTGGATCGAGATCGGCTGAAGCAAGCCTTCGCTTCCGTTGACGGCGTTTGGGGCAGGGGATAGGCCTTGTCCCGGTTGAATGGCTGATATTCGGGAGTGGTATCGTGACGGACAGACTGGTGATCATCGGCGCGGGGCAGGCAGGCTTCGCATTGGCAGCCAAGCTGCGTGCGCTGAAGGACGAGCGTCCGATTACGCTGATTGGCGCCGAAGACGTCCTTCCTTACCAGCGCCCGCCTCTGTCGAAGAAGTATCTGCTCGGCGAGATGGCCTTCGACCGCTTGCTGTTCCGTCCCGAGCATTGGTATCCCGACAATAATGTCGAAATCCGCCTTTCGACCTGGGCCGAGCAGATCAAGCGCGAGACCAAACAAGTCCTTCTGCAGGACGGCTCCATTCTCGATTATGGCACCCTGGCGCTTGTGACCGGCTCCACACCCCGCCGCCTGCCTGCCGCGATCGGCGGCGATCTGGAAGGGGTCTACGTCGCTCGCGACAAGCGCGACGCCGACCTGCTTGCCGGCGAAATGCGGCCCGGCCGCCGTGTGCTCATCATTGGCGGCGGCTATATCGGTCTCGAGGCGGCGGCCGTCGCCCGCCATCTCGGCCTGGAAGTGACCGTCATCGAAATGGCCGACCGGATCCTGCAGCGTGTCGCTGCCAGTGAAACCGCCGATATCATGCGTGCGATCCATAAGAGCCATGATGTGACGATTCGCGAAAAGACCGGCTTGAAGCACCTGATCGGCCGGGATGGCCGCGTGACGGGCGCCGAGCTTTCCGACGGCGCCATCATCGAAGTGGACTTCGTGATCGTCGGCATCGGCGTCGTGCCGAACGACCTTCTGGCGAAGGAGGCCGGGATCGAAGTCGGCAATGGAATCATTGTCGACGAATTTGCCCGCACATCCGA
Source organism: Rhizobium sp. BK379 (assembly GCF_014193955.1). Taxonomy (NCBI): domain Bacteria; kingdom Pseudomonadati; phylum Pseudomonadota; class Alphaproteobacteria; order Hyphomicrobiales; family Rhizobiaceae; genus Rhizobium; species Rhizobium sp. BK379. The sequence goes on along the minus strand of NZ_JACIAD010000009.1, from coordinate 278,380 downwards.
CCCGTCGATCTATGCGGCGGGCGATTGCGCCAGCCTGCCCTGGCAGGGCGGCCGTATTCGGCTTGAATCCGTGCAGAACGCCGTAGACCAGGCCGATGCCGCGGCCGCCGTCATCGCTGGCGGCAACGAACCCTACGACCCCAAGCCCTGGTTCTGGTCGGACCAGTATGACGTGAAGCTGCAGATCGCCGGCTTCAATATGGGCTACGACGACACGCTGCTGCGTCCAGGTTCCCGTGAAGGAGCAAGCTCGGTCTGGTATTTCCGCGAGGGCAAGCTGATCGCCGTTGATGCGATCAATGATGCCAAGGCCTATGTGACGGGCAAGAAGATGCTTGAATCCGGCATCAATCCTGACCGCGCAATCCTGGCCGATCCTGCGGCCGACCTGAAGCAACTCCTGGCATGAGCGGATAGGGGTTTGATCGCCTCTGCGGTCGATTCAGTTTTGAACTGTCGTCGTCGCGGTTGCGATCTGCGCAAAGGGCGTGTGAAAAACTTCAAAAAAAGCTTGATCGTACCGGGGAATACCCATATCAGGGCTCCCACCGGAGAGGTGGCCGAGTGGTCGAAGGCGCTCCCCTGCTAAGGGAGTATACCAGGAATGGTATCGTGGGTTCGAATCCCATCTTCTCCGCCATCTATCTTCCTATCGATGAAGTCAGATGGATGGCAGCCGGTATCAGACCAGCCATAACATTCACCAAGACACGATTGTTGTTGGCTCATCGGGCAGGGCAACGTTGAAGGCCGCGCCCGGCGATATGGCCGACAGGTGTCGCCGGCTAGAAATGAAAATACAAACTCACGCCTGACCGCGGACGGTAGCCGTAATAGTCGCGGTAGCCGCCGTAATAACCCCGATCGTAGTACCGCGGGTACCTGTAGCCGTAGCGGGGATATCTGTAGCATCTGTCATAATATCCGCAGGAACGGTAGGCGTACCGGTGGTTCCAGTAGCGATCCGCGCGCCAATGCCGATGGCCTCGATATCTGACTTGCTCGACATTGCCGATCTGCACTTGCTCTGCTCTCGGCACGAACATCGGAGCCGCGTTTAGCGGTGGGGCGAAAGATGCAGCCAGGACGACGGCTGCGAGTGCTGATGATAGCTTCCTCATCGACGTATCCTTCCAAGTTTTCAGCTTGGGCCTCCGGGCGTGAACCTCCGATGAACAGCTTCATCGATCGAATGGCCCGGATTCACCGCCCGGTCAGCCCCGTGTTGGATCGAGTGGCGATCCAGTCCACCTTCGTCCCTTCCGCCGTTTCCTCCGTTGCGAACGTCGCGGTCTTTCGCGAGCGTCTCCCCGTGTCTGTGTCAATTTTCTCTGTTCTGAATTCTCCCTGTCGTCTGCCTCGTTCCAGAATCGCGACGGTCGGCCGGCCGAATCGCGCATGAGAATCGATCGCCTCTCGTCGGCTAAAACTGAAATCGGTTTCGATTCTTGTGTTGGCGAGCTTTGCGCCGGTTGTCAGGCAATCATCGCAAAAAGCTGAATCTGGCGGGAAAATGGTGTCATTTTGGCACGATTGGGCGCTGCCGCACCTTATGAAACTCCAATAAACGTCGGGAAAATAAGCGATTTCTTAATAAAGCCTAAACAAACGGCCGGCCCGTTGCCCAACTTGTGGCCTTTCAGCAACAGGGTTCCGGTAAGGCTTTCGTAAACCCCTCTTGAACACAAGTTGGTGATTGCGTGACAGCCGCCGTCTTGTATTTTCACCCTCGGAAGCAAGGGCCTGACCGCCCGACTTCTTCAAACACCCGGGGGTAGGGCAGGGAAACGCTGTAAGGCGTGATCTTACCTCCGAACGAAACTTGAATTGGAGGTCATTATGAACATCAAGAGCCTTCTTCTTGGCTCTGCTGCCGCTATGGCAGTAGTTTCCGGCGCTCAGGCTGCTGACGCTATCGTTGCAGCCGAGCCGGAACCGGTTGAATACGTTCGCGTCTGCGACGCTTACGGCACCGGCTACTTCTACATCCCGGGCACGGAAACCTGCCTGAAGATCAACGGTTACATCCGTTTCCAGGTTGACGTCGCTCCGAACGCAAGCTCGATCGGCGCTGGCGGCGGCGGTTCTGTTCCGAACGACTCGGATTGGGATGCTCGTACGCGTGGTCAGGTTCAGTTCACGGCTAAGAGCGATACCGAATACGGCCCGCTCACCGGCGTAATCGTTATCCAGGCCAATGCTGACAACGCTTCGGCTCAGAAGACGCAGCTTGACTCTGCTTACCTCGACATCGCCGGCTTCCGCGCTGGTCTGTTCTACTCCTGGTGGGACGATGGTCTCTCCGGCGAAACGGACGATATCGGCTCCCCGGTCACCCTGCACAACTCCATCCGTTATCAGTATGAAACCGGCGACTTCTACGCTGGTATCAGCGTTGACGAACTGGAAGACAGCCCGTTCTACGACGGTGAAACCCCGAACAACTGGGGTGTAGCAGTTGGCCTCGGTGGCAAGGCTGGTGCCTTCACCTACCAGGTCACTGCTGGTTACGACACCGACAACGAAGAAGGCGCTGTTCGCGCTATGGGTACCGTTGCAATCGGCCCGGGCACGCTCGGCCTCGCAGCAGTCTACTCGACCAACCCGAACGCCTACTACAACAAGTCCGAATGGGCAGTTGCTGCCGAGTACGCCCTCAAGGCTACCGACAAGCTGAAGCTGACCCCGGGCGTACAGTACTACGGCCACTACGGCATCGTCGGTGACGAATTCAACGACGACAACGATGCCTGGAAGGTTGGTCTGACGGTTGACTACCAGATCGTAGACAACTTCTCCGCTAAGGTTTCGGTTCAGTACCTCGATCCGGATGGTGCTGACGACGTAACCTCGGGCTACTTCCGCCTGCAGCGTGCATTCTAATCTGATCTGACTTCGGTCATTCAGGGAAGCCCGGCTCTTGAGCCGGGCTTTTTGCATTTCATGCCGGAAGACCGATCTGTGGTGCAGCCTGGAAATAGATGAACCCCGAGGGAAACGAGGTAAGCCGGATCAGCCGAATTTGCTGACAAACATCCTGATCGTGTGCGGAATATCGCCAAGATGCAGAAGCGGCGCATGACCTTGGCCCTTTGCGGTGATCTGCAGCATATCAGGATGCCGCTTCGCCATTTCATCCACCGTCCCCCGCGATAGCAGGCTCGAATTCTCTCCCCTGATGAGCAGCAGCGGTATGGCGCCCAGGTTCTCGAATTGCGGCCAGAGATCGGGCAGGGGATTGTCGAAATCGATTGTTTTCAGCTGCTCGGCAATGGCCGGGTCGTAGTCGGCGACGGGTACGCCATTCTGCTCCCGATAGATGGCATGCGCCATGCTCTCCCAGTCGGTGAGACCGAGTGCCGGAAAAGCACCTGCGTGATCCTCCCTGAGGACATCTGCCGCCTCGCTCCAGCTTTGAGCTTTGCGATCACGGTTGAGATAATCCCGGATCGCCATCAGTCCGGGCGGCTGGATGACGGGGCCGATATCGTTGAAAATGACGCCGGCGAGCAGTTCCGGCTTCATTTCCGCCAGCAGATGCAGAATCAGTCCGCCGCGCGACGTGCCGATGAAGATGGCGCGCTCGATGCCGAGTTCAGCGCAGCCGGCAATCACATCGCCACATTCGACGGCGAGATTGTAGTTCGCCTTGTTACCATCCCGATCGGACAGCCCGCGTCCGCGATAGTCCAGGGCAACGACACGTCGCGGTGAAACCGTATCCCGCGATAGGATCAGTGCGAGTTCATGGAAATCCCGGCTGTTGCGGGAAAGACCCGGCAGGCAGACGATCGGCAGCCGATCAGGCTCTTTGTCAGCCAGTTGGTAGCTACGAGCGTAGAGCCTCAGCCCATCGGTCGATCTATAGAATTTTTCCGTAAACCCGCTTGTGACGGCGTCGCCCATGACATCTCCATCCATTTGTCGGAAGGAGATGTAGCCTGCTTTCGGCAGGTCTGCCAATGCGCCTCAAGTCGCGCTGCGGCCCCCGATGAGATCGCGCTCGATATCAGGAGTCTGCCCAAGGCGTGCCTTGTAGACTTCATAATTCTCCATCACCCGCTGCACGTAGTTGCGCGTCTCGGGGAAGGGGATGCGCTCGATCCAGTCGACGATCTCGTCGACCGGCTTGCCGCGCGGATCGCCATAGCGGCTGATCCATTCCGGCACGCGCTTGGGTCCGGCATTATAGGCGATGAATGTCAGGATGTAGGAGCCGCCGAAGGCATCGATCTGCTCGCCGAGGTAATGCGCGCCAAGCGTTGCATTATAGCCTGCATCAGCCGTCAGCTTGTCCTTGGAATAGGTGATATTGTGCCGCTTGGCGACCGCCTGGGCCGTGCCCGGCAAGAGCTGCAGCAGGCCGCGCGCATTGGCCGCGGAGACGGCGGCCGGATTGAAGGCGCTTTCCTGGCGGGCGATTGCATAGGCAAGCGCCTTTCCCGAACCGGATATATTCGCGTTCGCCGGAATGACGCCGACCGGGAAGGCAAGCGCTGCGACATCGATGCCGCGCCCATAGGCGATCTTGCCGATCTGCAGTGAGAGATGATGGTCGCCTGCCTGCTCGGCCTTGGCTGTCAGGATTGCCAGTTCACCAGGGCTTTGAATCTGGTCGGCAAGTGCCAGGTAGAGGGCTGCCGCACGCCAGCCGTGACCGGCCGATTCAAGCCGCCCGATCGCCTGCACCGCCTCGCGCTGCTGCAGGTTCTGCCGGTCTGCCGTTGTCGGCGAGGGATAGGTGACGTTGAGGGTTTTGCGCCCGAGCCGCTCGGCCGCCAGCTGTCCGTAGAAAGTGCCCGGAAAATTCGCGGCCTTTGCGAAAAATTCGCTGGCCTTGCCCGGCCCGCCGGCTTCCGCGGAGCGTCCGAGCCAATACCAGGCGCGGGAAACGGAAAGCGGGCCGTTCGAAACCTGCAGGATCTGGCGGAAATGCGTCTCGGCCGTCGTCGGGTCTTGCAGTCCGCGCAGCGCATACCAGCCGGCATGGAATTGAGCTTCGACTATATCTGTCGGCACCGTCGCGACGGAGGCGGAAACGATCTGATAGGCGGCCTTGAACTGTCCCTGGTCGACGAGGCCACGGCTGATGATCCGCTGCTCGTTCCACCATTCACCGGAGTTCATCAGTTCGCTGCGGTCGCGCGGTATCTGCTGCAGGAGCTTGGCAGCGTCGAGATACTTGTCCTGCTTGCGCAGATATTCGATGCGCGCGAAGAGATAGCCCGGATCGCTGCGCCACTTAGCATCGACCGCGTTCAGCAGCGCGCCGGCGTTGCCCGCACTGGCGCCGACGGCAGCCCAGGCCTTGTAGAGCGACTGCGCCTGGCCCATGTCGCCGAAGCGCTTGGCCTGTGCCACGCGGCCGCGATACATAAGGTAGTCCATGCGCGTCTTGTGATCGGCTGCGGTCAGCAGGCCGGCGAATTCCGCCAGGATCTTGTCTTCGGTTGCCTTGTCGAGCACCTGACCGCGCCAGATCTTGCCGATATATTTCGTCGCCTGCGCAGATTTGCCGGTCGCCACCAGTGCACGCGACATGATCATTGCGCCCTGCGGCGTCTCCGGCGTCGTATCGCCGAAGGCGTTCAGAACGGCTGCAGGAGCCGGGTTTTCGTCATAAAGCGCGCGCTCGGAATTGCCGCGCAGACGCTCGAGGCCTGGCCAACCCTTCAGCTCGTCCGAAGCGCTGGCGATCTCATAGGAGGGGACGCCCTTCAGGCCGGATGTGGCGATTGCCCAGGTCAGGATGTGGCGATCGAGCGTTCCTGCCGCCATGGTGTTGCGGATGGCGAGTGCCTGTTGCGGATCCTTGTTGGAGAGCGCATCCAGGCCTGCCTTCAAATTGCTGTTGACCGGCGCGATGGCTCCAGTGCGCGGAATGGAGCCGGTGGTGATTGCCTCGGGGAAAGACGCCGTCTCCGGCACGAATCCAAGCGGCTTGACGGCAGGCACGGGGGCGCTTTCGCCGGGGAGCTGCGATGCAGCGCTGCCCCAGGCCGCAGCGATCAGGCCGAAGGCGGACAGGATCAGAACGGCTCTCTTCATCCGGATGACTCGCAACGAAAACATGCCCCTCAATTTGGCTGGAGGCATCTTAACGAAACCTTACCGTATCGGGTAAAATTCATTCACATTTGCTATCGGAATTTGCCCTAAACCGACCTATGCGCGCTTGTCGCGGCCTTTTTGCCGCTCTATGGTGCGCAACTCTTATTCATGGAATGCGGCTGAAGCAAGGATATCGGCCGTGAGGAGCTTTGCATGTTCAATGGGTCCATCCCCGCGCTCGTAACCCCCTTCACCGATGCCGGCCTGATCGACGAAGACAGCTTCGCCGCTCACGTTGCCTGGCAGATCGGGGAAGGCAGCAAAGGTCTCGTTCCGGTCGGTACGACCGGCGAGTCGCCGACGCTGTCGCATGCCGAGCACAAACGGGTGGTGGAGCTCTGCATCGAAGTTGCGGCCAAGCGCGTGCCTGTCATGGCCGGCGCTGGCTCGAACAATACGCGGGAAGCGATCGAACTTGCGCAGCATGCGCAAAAGGTCGGCGCAGATGCCGTGCTGGTCGTCACGCCCTATTACAACAAGCCGACGCAGAAGGGCCTGATCGCCCATTATTCCGCGATCGCCGAAGCCGTCGATCTGCCGATCTATATCTACAACATCCCCGGCCGTTCGGTCATCGACATGACGCCGGAGACGATGGGTGCGCTTGCGAAGGCCCACAAGAATATCGTCGGCGTCAAGGATGCGACCGGCAAGATCGAGCGGGTCTCCGAACAGCGCATCACCTGCGGCAAGGAGTTTCAGCAGCTTTCGGGTGAAGATGCGACGGCGCTCGGCTTCAACGCCCATGGCGGCGTGGGCTGCATCTCGGTCACGGCCAATATTGCGCCGCGCCTCTGTGCGGAATTCCAGGCCGCCACGGCCGAAGGCAATTACGCCAAGGCTCTGGAACTGCAGGACCGGCTGATGCCGCTACACAAGGCGGTCTTCATGGAGCCCGGCGTCTGTGGCGCGAAATACGGCCTGTCGAAGCTCGGTCGTATGAGCCGCACGGTCCGCTCGCCGCTGATGTCCTCGCTGGAGCCTTCGACCGAAGCGGCAATCGACGCCGCGATGCGTCACGCTGGCTTACTCAACTGAGGCTGCACGGCCCTGCGTCTTCACAAAGCCGGGCCGTCCCCTTACATAGATGACAGGAAATGAGGGCGCGGCATTCGCGCTCCTCGGATGGAATTATCGTCATGGCCCCCAAAGGCAGCCAGCGTATCGTGAAGAAGGTCGTCGCGGAAAACCGCAAGGCCCGCTTCAACTACGAAATCATCGATACCTATGAGGCGGGCTTGGTGCTGATGGGCACCGAGGTCAAGTCATTGCGCGAAGGCAAGGCCAATATCGCCGAATCCTACGCTTCGGATGAGGATGGCGAGATCTGGCTGATCAATTCCTATCTGCCGGAATATCTGCAGGCGAACCGCTTCAACCATGAGCCGCGTCGCCGCCGCAAGCTGCTCTTGTCCGGGCGTGAGATCAACCGTTTGCGCGCTGGCATCAACCGCGAAGGCATGACGCTGATCCCGATGAAGATCTATTTCAACGATCAGGGCCGCGCCAAGCTCGAGCTGGCGCTCGCGAAGGGCAAGAAGTTGCATGACAAGCGCGAATCCGAGAAGGAGCGCGATTGGAACAGGCAGAAGAGCCGTCTGTTGAAAGGCAACGGCTGACCATTTGCCTGCAGCGTCAGGCTATTCGCGAATGAAGGCTTGAAGCATGTCGCGCATAGCGTGCAGCGGTTTTGAGTTGGCGATACGCAAGAACGCAAGACTAAAGCGGGGCAAGTGAATCCTGGAGTCGCGACGCGCCTTAGTCTTCGAAATCGCTGGCCGGCGCCACTTCGGCAGGACGCGGAGGACGTTCGGAAGGATCCCGGCCGATCTCCGCTTTCAGCGACAGAAGATCGATGAAGTGATCGGCCTGGCGGCGCAGGTCGTCGGCGATCATCGGCGGTTGAGTGGACATGGTCGAAATCACCGAAACCTTGCGTCCCTTGCGTTGCAGCGCTTCGACCAGATTGGTGAAATCGCCGTCGCCAGAGAAGATGACGAGATGGTCGACCGTTTCGGACTGTTCCATGGCATCGATTGCGAGCTCGATATCCATATTGCCCTTGATCTTGCGACGCCCCATGGAGTCGGTAAACTCCTTGGCGGGCTTCGTTACGACCTTGTAGCCATTATAATCAAGCCAGTCGATGAGTGGACGGATCGAGGAATATTCCTGGTCTTCGATAAGCGCGGTATAGTAGTAAGCGCGCAGCAGGTATCCGCGTTTCTGAAATGCTTTCAAGAGCTTGCGGTAGTCGATGTCAAAGCCGAGACTCTTGGATGCAGCGTAGAGGTTGGCGCCGTCAATGAATAGTGCAATTTTTTCGCGTGGGTCAAACATCGCTTACCGATCCAAAGAGAGTAATCGAAATCCATAAGCCACTTAGCCCAATAAAAACAGTGGCTTGTGGATGTGGCGTCGAGCTGTTCCGTACTTTATGAATTATTCATATATGAAAGATTTAGGGCACGATTCGCGATATTCCAAGCAACCCTCGGTGGAAATGTCACATTGTGCATGGAAATTTAGACCCGCCGCGGATAAAGGCGAGGGGACCCTAACGAAAAACTTGAATTTGTCCGGTTTTAATTGTATCGGGCGTTTTAATCCTGAAAAGACGACCGCAAAGGACAGGCAATGGCCCGTGTCACAGTAGAAGATTGCATTGACAAGGTGGAGAACCGCTTCGAGCTGGTTCTGCTCGCCAGCCACCGCGCCCGGCTGATTTCCCAGGGTGCGTCGATCACCATTGATCGTGACAACGACAAGAACCCGGTTGTGGCTCTGCGCGAAATCGCTGACGAGACCCTGTCGCCGGACGATCTGAAGGAAGACCTGATCCACTCGCTGCAGAAGCATGTGGAAGTGGACGAGCCCGAGCCCGATCCGGCAAGCCTGATCGCGGCCGGCGCTACTGCTACTGCCGACAGCGAAGAGCAGGACGATCTGCCGGAAACGATCACCTTCGACCAGATGTCGGAAGAAGAGCTTCTGGCCGGTATCGAAGGCCTCGTCCCGCCGGAAAAGAGCGACGACTACTAAGCGCATCTCCGGCTTTTGAAGGGCCGGGGCTTCCCGCGCGGCAAAAGATCGACGATTACCAATCATCAATCTTGCGCCTGTAAGGCTTAGGCATAATATTGCCCTTGTGTGCGCCAGTCTGCGATTGGCGCCCTTTTATTTTATTGGAGTGGCCTTGGAATGATGCGGCAGTACGAGCTCGTGGAGCGGGTTCAGAAATACAAGCCCGATGCCAACGAAGCTCTGCTGAACAAAGCCTATGTCTACGCCATGCAGAAGCATGGGCAGCAGAAGCGGGCGAGCGGCGACCCTTACATCTCGCACCCGCTCGAAGTGGCCGCCATCCTGACCGACATGCATCTCGACGAATCGACGATTGCAGTCGCCCTCCTGCATGACACGATCGAGGATACGACGGCGACGCGCGCCGAGATCGATGAACTCTTCGGCGAGGATATTGGTCGCCTGGTCGAGGGCCTGACGAAGATCAAGAAGCTTGATCTCGTCACCAAGAAGGCCAAGCAGGCGGAGAATCTGCGTAAGCTGTTGCTTGCCATTTCCGATGATGTGCGCGTGCTGCTGGTCAAGCTCGCCGATCGTCTCCACAATATGCGCACCCTCGACCACATGTCGCAGGAAAAGCGCGCGCGCATTTCCGAAGAGACGATGGAAATCTATGCGCCGCTTGCCGGCCGCATGGGCATGCAGGACATGCGCGAGGAGCTGGAGGAACTCTCCTTCCGGCACATGAACCCGGAAGCCTACGAGACCGTCACCAAGCGCCTCGAAGAACTGTCGAAGCGCAACGAAGGTCTGGTCAAGAAGATCGAGGCCGAACTGCGCGATCTGCTGATCGCGAGCGGCTTGACGAGTGCCTATGTCAAGGGCCGGCAGAAGAAGCCTTACTCCGTCTTCCGCAAGATGCAGTCGAAGTCGCTTTCCTTCGAGCAGCTTTCCGATGTCTATGGTTTTCGCATCATCGTCGAGGATATCCCGTCCTGCTATCGCGCGCTCGGCATCGTGCATACGCGCTGGCGCGTCGTGCCCGGCCGCTTCAAGGATTATATCTCGACACCGAAGCAGAACGACTACCGCTCGCTGCACACCACCATCGTCGGCCCGTCGATGCAGCGCATCGAGCTGCAGATCCGCACCAAGCGCATGCATGAGATCGCCGAATTCGGCATTGCCGCCCATACGCTCTATAAGGACGGCGCCACCAATGCCGATGGCGACATCCTGTCGCGCGAAAGCAATGCCTACTCCTGGTTGCGGCACACGATCGAGGCGCTGGCCGAAGGCGACAGCCCGGAGGAGTTCCTCGAGCACACCAAGCTCGAGCTGTTTCAGGATCAGGTCTTCTGTTTCACGCCGAAGGGCAAGCTGATTGCCCTGCCGCGCGGCGCGACGCCGATCGACTTCGCCTATGCCGTCCATACCAATATCGGCGATACGACCGTCGGTGCCAAGATCAACGGCCGTATCATGCCGCTTGTAACCCGCCTCAACAATGGCGACGAAGTGGAGATCATCCGTTCCGGCGTGCAGGTGCCGCCGGCCGCCTGGGAAGAGATCGTCGTCACTGGCAAGGCGCGCGCCGCCATCCGCCGCGCGACACGCATGGCGATCCGCAAGCAATATGCCGGTCTCGGTCACCGCATCCTGGAGCGTACCTTCGACCGTGCCGGCAAGATCTTCTCGCGCGAAGCCATGAAGCCTGCACTGCACCGCCTCGGCCAGAAGGATGTGGAGGATGCGATCGCAGCTGTCGGTCGCGGCGAAATGTCCTCGCTCGACGTCCTGCGTGCCGTCTATCCCGATCATCAGGACGAGCGCGTCACGGTCAAGCCCGCCGGTGACGAAGGCTGGTTCAACGTCAGAAGCGCCTCGGGCATGATTTTCAAAATCCCCGGCAAGAGCAAGGCGGATCTCGACGGCGAGCGCGCCTCCACCGAGAGCGATCCCGATATCGTGCCGATCCGCGGTCTCTCCGGCAATGTCGACGTCAAGTTCTCGCCGACGGGTGCCGTGCCCGGCGATCGCATTGTCGGCATCATGGAAAAGAACAAGGGCATCACCATCTATCCCATCCAGTCGCCGTCGCTGCAGCGTTTCGATGATCAGCCGGACCGCTGGATTGACGTGCGCTGGGATCTCGACGAGGCCAATAAATCCCGCTTCATGGCCCGCATCATGGTCAACGCGCTGAATGAGCCCGGCACGCTCGCCAAGGTGGCGCAGACGGTGGCAAGCCTGGATGTCAATATTCGCATGCTGAACACGGTGCGTGTGGCCGCCGACTTCACCGAAATGGTGCTGGAAGTGGAGGTCTGGGATCTGCGTCAGCTCAACCAGCTTCTCGCTCAGCTCAAGGACCTGGAATGCATCGCGACGGTCAGGCGTCTCTACGAGTAGGATTTTCTTAAAGTCTTGCCGATCGCAAAATTGCGCTTTGCATATTTTGTGATCATTTAATGGTCGAATTGGCATATTGAAAAGGCAAGCCATGCAATTGGAGCATGGCTGTGCTCAGGTTACAGCGGTGGTAATTAACCGTTGCCGCGACTATCTTCAGGTCATCAGAAAATGAAACGAAGATGAGGCAAAGCAATGTTTGAACCGATCAGGAAATTCGCCCGCGCCCTTCGCGCTCCGACCGCTCAGGAACGTGAAATGGCATATCTCAATGGCTCGCATGACCGTATTGATCTTGAATATCGTCAGCGTCAGGTCGATCGCGGTATCTTCCGCAATCGTTAATCCCTGAAATATACTTGAAGTAAGGAAGGGGGCGTTATGCATGACCCACGCCCCTTGGAAGAAAAGAAGAATAGACGGCCTGTTTCTCAAGCGGTTCCATTTGCCGCTCTTGTCATGGCCCTGTGCGCTGCACTAAATACGCGCCATGTTGTTTCGCCGTCGCAAACCCGCGGGATTTAAGGAAAAGCTGCGAGAGCTCGTATGGCCTCGCAAGGGTTTTCTGCGCCCGCCGAAATATCTCATTATGCGCGTCCTGCGCCTGACTGCCTCGCCGCATGCGGTTGCAGTGGGCGTCGCTGCGGGTGTCTTCGTGTCGTGGACACCCTTCATCGGCGTGCATTTCGTCATGGCCTTCGTCATCACCTATCTGCTGTCAGGCAATATGGTGGCGGCAGCGCTTGGCTGCGCGGCCTTCGGCAATCCGCTGACCTACCCCTTCATCTGGGGCATCACCTGGGAAGTTGGTCACCTGCTGCTCAGCCGGCAGGATCAGCTGGCCGGGCAGACGATCAATCTGGCCGAGCTCTTCCACAAGCTGCATTTCACGGAACTGTGGAAGCCGGTGCTGGAACCGATGCTGATCGGTGCGATTCCGCCGGCTGCAATCACCTCGGTTGCTCTTTATGTCCTGACATTCTACACCGTGAGAGGCTTTCAGGCGCGTCGCCGCGTCCGGCTGATGGAGCGTGCGCGTCACAGGCTCGCCAATCCCGCCGTCGAGATGCCGACAGTCTGAGCCGAGGCAGTGTCATCCTGAAGGGCCTATTCGCATGATCATCGGAATTGGCAGCGACCTCATTGATATCAGACGCGTGGAGAAATCGATCGAACGCTTCGGTGATCGCTTCACGCATCGCTGTTTCACCGAGATCGAGCGCGCCCGCTCGGATCGCCGCGCCAACCGCGCGGAATCCTATGCGAAGCGGTTCGCCGCCAAGGAAGCCTGCTCCAAGGCGCTTGGCACCGGCCTCTCGCAGGGCGTCTTCTGGAAGGACATGGGTGTTGTCAACCTGCCAAGCGGAAAGCCGACGATGCAGTTGACGGGCGGCGCCGCCGACGTTCTCAAGGCCATGATGCCGGCAGGCCACAAGGCCGCCATTCATTTGACAATAACCGATGATTATCCCTTGGCTCAGGCTTTTGTGATCATCGAAGCGCTGCCGGATGCCGTATGATAGCGACCTCTCGTCGCTTTTAGCGCCGTCGTTATTGCCGCCACCGGCCGAAGCCGCTAGAGAGAACATCAGAAAGAAATGCGCCTTGCCGGCGTCTTGAAGGAATAAGACTGCGTGTCCGAAAAAGTCGAAGCCAAGCCGAACGCCCTCTGGGAAAATATCAAGGTCATCATCCAGGCTCTCGTCCTGGCGATGGTTATCAGGACTGTCCTGTTTCAGCCCTTCACCATTCCCTCTGGCTCGATGATGCCGACCTTGCTGGTCGGCGACTATATCTTCGTCAACAAATTTGCTTACGGCTATTCGAAATATTCGCTGCCTTTCTCGCCTGACATTTTCAGCGGCCGTATCTTCGGTTCCGATCCCAAGCGCGGCGATATCGTCGTTTTCCGTTTCCCGCCGAATCCTGACGTCGATTACATCAAGCGTGTCGTCGGCCTGCCGGGCGATCATATCCAGGTCACCGACGGTGTTCTCTACATCAACGGCAAGCCTGTTCCGAAGGTGCCTGATGGGACTTTCAATTCCGACTACAAGCTTGATCCGGGCCAGGACGTGCCGGTGTTCCGCGAGACGCTTGACGATGGCAAGACCTACGACACGCTCGACCAGTCGCCGGTTTCGCGCGCCGACAACACCCGCGAGTTCATTGTTCCGGAAGGCCATTATTTCATGATGGGCGACAACCGTGACAACTCGCTCGACAGCCGCTTCGATGTCGGTTACGTGCCGGCGGAAAACCTTGTCGGTCGTGCCAGCGTCATCTTCTTCTCGCTCGGCAACGACACGTCCTTCCGCGAAATCTGGAAATGGCCGACCAACATGCGCTGGGACCGCCTCTTCAAGGTTGTTGAATGAGCAAGGCGCAGACGCTCTCAGCGGCGGACCGCGCAAAGCTTGAAACCCTGATCGGACATGAATTTGTCGAGAAGGAACGTCTGGACCGCGCGCTGACCCATGCCAGCGCGCGCACCGACAAGGGCAATTACGAGCGGCTTGAATTTCTCGGCGACAGGGTTCTCGGGCTCTGTATCGCCGAGTTGCTGTTCCGGACCTTCGGGACTGCGGCCGAAGGCGAGCTTTCTGTGCGCCTGAACCAGCTTGTCAGCGCCGAAACCTGCGCTGCCGTTGCAGACGAGCTCAATCTCCACCTCTATATCCGCACCGGCGCCGACGTGAAGAAACTCACCGGCAAGCGCATGATGAACGTGCGCGCCGATGTCGTCGAAAGCCTGATCGCAGCCCTCTATCTGGATGGTGGCCTGGAGGTCGCCCGACGCTTCATCCTGCGCTATTGGGAGGGCAGGGCGGTGCGCGCCGATGGCGCCCGCCGCGATGCGAAGACCGAATTACAGGAATGGTCGCACGCCAAATATGGCGTTACACCCGTCTACCGGGTTGAAGAACGCAGCGGACCGGATCATGATCCGCGTTTCAAGGTGACTGTTGAAGTCACTGGTGTTGCACCGGAGACCGGGGTAGAGCGCTCCAAGCGCGCCGCAGAACAGGTCGCCGCTACGAAAATGCTCGAGCGTGAAGGCATTTGGCAGTCGACCTCTGCCGGAAATTGACGGGATCAATGACAGAAGAAAACGAAATGGCAGCCGAAGTCGCTGCTGAAAGCAATCCGACGCATTCCGGCTTCGTCGCCTTGATCGGCCCGACCAATGCCGGCAAGTCGACGCTGGTCAACCGCCTCGTCGGTGCCAAAGTGTCAATCGTCAGCCACAAGGTGCAGACGACGCGTGCCATCGTGCGCGGCATTGCCATTCATGACAATGCACAGATCGTCTTCATGGACACGCCCGGCATCTTCAAGCCGCGCCGTCGCCTCGATCGCGCGATGGTGACATCCGCCTGGGGCGGCGCCAAGGATGCGGATCTCATCATGCTGCTGATCGACAGCGAGCGCGGTCTGCGCGGCGATGCCGAAGCCATCCTCGAAGGCCTGAAGGATGTTCCGCAGAAGAAGATCCTGGTCCTCAACAAGATTGACCGCGTCAATCGCGAGTTGCTTCTCGCACTTGCCGCCACAGCAAACCAGACGGTCGAGTTCGAGCAGACCTTCATGATCTCGGCAGAGAACGGTTCCGGTTGCGACGACGTGATGGATTATCTGGCGAAAACCCTGCCGGAAGGTCCGTGGTACTATCCGGAAGATCAGATTTCCGATCTGCCCATGCGCCAGCTGGCCGCCGAAATCACCCGCGAGAAGCTGTTCCTGCGCCTGCATCAGGAGCTTCCCTATTCCTCGCATGTCGAGACGGAGAAATGGGAGGAGCGCAAGGATGGCTCCGTGCGCATCGAGCAGGTCATCTATGTCGAGCGTGACAGCCAGAAGAAGATCGCGCTCGGCAAGGGCGGCGAGACAATCAAGGCGATCTCATCAGCCTCGCGCCGCGAGCTATCTGAAATCCTTGAGCAGCCTGTTCATCTCTTCCTGTTCGTCAAGGTGCGCGAAAACTGGGGTGACGATCCCGAACGCTTCCGCGAGATGGGTCTCGAATTCCCGCGCTAACGCATGTCGCGCAAAAGTGTGTCGCGGTTTTGCGGCAACGACATGCGCGAGGCAAACGCATGTCGCGCAAACGTGTGTCGCGGTTTTGCGGCAACGACATGCGCGAGGCAAACGCATGTCGCGCAAACGTGTGTCGCGGTTTTGCGACAAAGGAATTTGAAAAACCAAAAGCTGAAGGGTGACAAGAAAACTGGCTGCTGCGCTCCAGCCTCTTGTTTCCGCATGAAAATCTCTGCCTGTTCCCGGGAACAAATCGGCCTGTCTGCGCATTGATGTGCGAACGGCGCTGCACCCTGCAGCGCCGGTTTTCTCGACAGCAGGGGCACGATGGCGACGGCAAAACCTACCCATTCCTTCAAGACGCCCTGCGAGCAGTGTCCGCTGCGGCCACTGCCGCATTTCCGGGAATTCAGCCGGGACGAGCTCGACTTCGTGTCGAGATTCAAAAGGGGCGAACTGGCCGTCGATGCCGGTGCGACCATTCTCGTCGAAGGTGCCCATAGTGCCCATCTCTTTACGGTGCTCTCGGGCTGGGGCTTCCGCTACAAGATGCTGGAAGACGGCCGCCGGCAGATCCTGAACTACATCGTGCCGGGTGATCTGATCGGCCTGCAGGGGACGATCATGGGCGAGATGCAGCATTCCGTGGAGGCCCTGTCGCCGGTAACGCTCTGTGTCTTCGAGCGCGACAAGCTGATGACGCTTTATAACAAGCACGCTTCGCTTGCCTTCGATATTACCTGGATCGCGGCGCAGGAGGAGCGCATTCTCGATGAGCATCTGCTCAGCATCGGTCGTCGTACCGCGCTTGAAAGAGCTGCCTATCTCATCGCCTTCCTGTTTGAGCGCGCAAGGAAGCTCAGCCTTTTCAATGGCCGCAACGTCATCCCGATCACGCAGCAGCATATTGCCGATACACTTGGTCTTTCGATCGTTCACACCAACAAGACGCTGAAGAAACTTGCAGGGCGCAACCTGATCCGCTGGCAGGAGCGCGGCTGCGACGTGCTGGACGGAGAGGGATTGATGCGGGTTGCCGGATGGGAGGGTCTGCGTGAAGGAAAGCGTCCCTTTATCTGAGGCATGTCGCGCAAAACTGTCCGGCCGTTTTTCGATGACGATACGCGTCAGCAAGGATTTGAAGCGTCGCAATCGGATCTGAAAGATTAAGACGCGTGCTAGAATCTTTCCGGGCCGGATTGGTCAGCCTTAATGTCTTTTTTAAATGCAAATTCGTGCCGGGAAAAATAGAGTTGTGTCATCTTTCCTCCGATTTTCGTTTTTATCGACCGGAGGCAAAAATGTGGCTATTCAGTTGAGGTGGGCAACCATCGTCAACGGTCCAGGCGAGAAACCGACGGAATGATGTTTGCAAAAAGGCAGAAGCGCTGCGATGTTTGTGCTTCACGAGAGGCATGGAGATCATGAGCGAAAGAACCCGCGTTCTGGTCCTGGAAGACAGTCTGATCATCGCCATGGAGGCGGAAGATATCCTGCGTCTCGTTGGTGCGGATACGATCGATATTGCCAATAGCCTCGATCAGGCCAGGGACGCGATCCAGGTCGCAGATTACGATTTCGCACTTCTCGACGTGAATCTCGGAGAGGCGATGAGTTTCGATTTCGCGCGTGATCTGTCGCTCGCCAATATTCCGTTCGGTTTTGTCAGCGGCTATTCCGATACGCAGGATTTCCCGACCGATCTTCAGGACGTGCCCCTTCTCGTCAAGCCTTTCGACGAGAACGCGATGCGCGATTTCCTCCAGAAGCTTTTCCCGACACCGGCCGAATGACACAGCCCTAGCCTTGCTCTAGAATGAATCGGCAGGCTGAAGGACAGTTTTCCGATGCAATGGCAGGACCAGGCGATCATTCTTGGCGTCAAGCGCCACGGCGAGACGAGCGTCATCGCCGAGGTGATGACGCGCGAGCGTGGCCGCCATCTCGGTCTCGTCCGCTCCGGACGTTCGCGCACCATGCAGCCGGTGCTGCAGCCCGGCAATGAGGTGGAAGTCACCTGGCGTGCGAGGCTGGATGAACATCTCGGTGAATTCCGCCTTGAGCCGGTGAAGCTGCGCGCCGCGCGGCTGATGGAGACGGCGACCGCCGTCTATGGCGTGCAGGCCATGGGCGCTTTGCTGCGCCTGCTCCCCGAACGCGACCCGCATCCGCATCTCTTCGAGGCGCTCGAAGTCATCCTCGACCATCTCCACAATCCCGCCGATGCGGGGGAGCTTTTCGTGCGCTTCGAGCTTGCAGTGCTGAACGATCTCGGCTTCGGGCTCGACCTGACGGAATGCGCCGCAACTGGCAATCGCACTGATCTTGCCTATGTCTCGCCGAAATCCGGCCGTGCCGTCAGCCGCGATGCCGGCGAGCCATGGGCCGACAAGATGCTGCTTTTACCGGCTTTCCTGAGTGTGCAGGAAAACCACGCGGCCGATTTCGACAGCCTTGTAGCGGCATTCCGTCTGACTGGATTCTTTCTGCATCGCCACGTCTATGAACCGCGTGGTCTGGAGGCTTCGGCAGCCCGTGAAGGCTTCGTTCAGGCGGCACTCAAGGCGCTGAATCCGGCTTCCCGGACGCTTTCGCGGCCGGATGAGCTTTCTGCCTGAACGGTTTTTCATACCTGCAAAACAGTCTTCAGTTTTGGCGGTTTACCCCCGTATGCCGCACCCCTATCTCTCGTTCGATAGGGAAAGCTTCTAAGCGCTCAAGGAGGAAGCCATGCTGACCAAGCCCGATACATCGACCACCATAACGCTCTCGAACGGGCAGGAGATTCCTCGCCTCGGCATGGGCTGCTGGGCGATCGGCGGTCCGTTCTTCGCGGGCGATACGCCGCTCGGCTGGGGCGAGGTGGATGACAATGAATCCATCGCTGCGATCAACCGCGCGATCGACCTTGGCATTCGCTTCTTCGATACAGCCTCGAATTACGGCGCCGGCCATTCGGAAGAGGTTCTGGGACAGGCGATCGGCAATCGCGCCGATATCGTCATCGCCACCAAGTTCGGTTTTGCCACCAATCCGGAAACGAAGCAGGCGACCGGCGCTTTTGCCGATCCTGCCTTCATCCGCCAGTCCGTCGAGACGTCGCTCCGCCGGCTGAAGCGGGAGCGTCTCGATCTCCTGCAGTTCCATCTCAACGATTTTGCACTGGATCAGTCCGACGCGGTCTTCGATACGCTGCAGGCCCTGCGGGAAGAGGGCAAGATCGATGCCTTCGGCTGGAGCACGGATTTTCCCGATCGCGCCGCCCGTCATGTTCACCGCCCCGGCTTCGTTTCGATCCAGCATACGATGAACGTCTTCGAGCCGGTGCCTCGGATGATCGATGTGATCGAAAAGAACGATCTCATCTCCATCAATCGCGGGCCGCTTGCCATGGGCCTGCTGACAGGCAAATTCACGCCGGACAAGGCTGTCGGCGCCAAGGACGTGCGCGGTGCAGCACTCGAATGGATGGTCTATTTCAAGGACGGCCGCATCGCGCCGGAATTTGCCGCAAGGCTCGATGCCGTACGCAGCCTGCTCACATCCGGTGGACGCACGCTGACGCAGGGCGCGCTCGCCTGGCTCTGGGCGCGCTCGCCGCGCACCTTGCCCATTCCCGGTTTCCGGACCGTAGCCCAGGTCGAGGAAAATGCCGGCGCACTGGAAAAGGGCCCGCTGCCGGCCGATGTGATGGCGGAGATCGACGCGGCGCTGGCCCGCGTCTGAGGCTGCAAAGCATGTCGCGCAAAAGTGTGGAGCGGTTTTGCGAGGACGACATGCGTAAAAACAGAGACCTGAAGCGTGACACGCGAATCCCGGGGATCGCGGCGCGCTTTAGGCTCGGGCGCGCACCTTGAAGGTCCAGCCTTCCGGCCGTGCCTCGATGATCTTCACCTCATCGCCGATCGCAACCCTGCCGGTGCCGCGTGGCGTCACGTTCCAGCCGAAAAGCGGGCCGGGGACCCGCCGGTCACCCGACATGCGGATCCGGCCCATGGCAGGCATGGGGTTCGCCACCTCGCGCGAACCTGTCAACTGGTCCTGCGTGGTCATGATGCAGCGGGCGCAGGGCTTGACGAGGTCGAAGCGGATGCCGGCGATCTCTATCGCAGCCCAGCGGTCCTCCGCCCAGGCCTCATCCGTGTCGATGACGATATTCGGCCGGAAACGCTCCATGCCGACGTCGCCTTCGGCGTGGGCCGCGAGATCCGCGTTGAGCGCCTTCAGCGATCCCGTTGTCGTCACCAGGATCTGGTAGCCGTCCGAAAAGGTCACCGGCGTGCCTTCGCCTGCCCACTCGGCATTTGCCGTTCGTCTGGCGGCACTGTCGAAGAAGACGAGTTTCACCTCACGGCCGAGCCATTCCGAAAGCTTGCCGTTGCTGTCGTCGTCGGCAACGGCAGCGCTGACGGCCGATTTCCAGACCGTGACATCGAGCCGCCGCTCCGGATGCGGCGGCGGTACTGCGATATCAGCTTTGCCCTGCATCAGCAGCCGAAAGGCGCCGGTCTCCGGTCGTACGTCGATCCGGGCGAGGGCCGGAAGCTCGCGCTGCGTGATGAATTGCCCGTCCGCGTCCGTCACCATGGCGCGCCGATCGCCGGGCAGGCCATAAGCATCGATCTCCGTGGAGGGCAGGGCAATGCCCCGGGCGCTCTTGAGCGGGTAGATGAAGAGATCGCTGACACGCATCATAGGCTCCTAGATTTCATCCATAAATGCCGCGAGAAAGTCGCGCAGGCTCCTGTCGCGGGCGGCTGCCAGTTCGCGGCCGGTCCGGGTCTGGAAACCATCCGCCAGTTTGAACAGCTTCGTCTGGAAATGGTCAATCGCATAACGCTTGTCATCAAGCGGGCGGTCGCCGGCCGCGGGGTCGAAGGGATCGTAGAGGCCAGATCCAAGCCGCCCAGCTATATAAAAGCAGCGCGCCGCGCCCACCATGCCGATCGCATCGAGCCTGTCCGCGTCCTGCAGGATTTTTGCCTCCAGTGTTTCCGGCGGAACGTTCGCCGAGAAACTGTGCGCGGTGACCGCATGAGCGACATCGGCGATATCGTCGTCGCTCCAGCCAAGCTCTCTCAAGATCCGCGACGCTTTGTCCGCAGCAAGCGCTGATGCCTGGGCGCGCAGAGGCGAATTCTTCTCGACGGCGACGCAATCATGCAGCAGCACGGCAGCGGCCAGCACGTGGCCCTTGCCGCCTTCCGCGGCATGGATGCGCATGGCATTGCGGAAGACACGCAGGATATGAGCGAGGTCGTGGGATCCGTCGTCACCCTCGGTCGCATGCGGGATGAGCTCCGCAGCCAGGGACTCATGGGAAGAAAAGGCTTCAGCCTTGAACATCGTCGTCACCGGTTTTCAAAGGATTTGTATCCCATCGATAACGGCTTGGCCGGCGAGTCGCAACGTGCCGAAATCAACGCCGGAGTTTGACGAGCGGCGTAACGCTGTCCGTCTTTTTCGGCGGCATGCAAAGCATGAAGGCGACGTCGCTGAAGGGTTTTGGGGGGCTTATGTAATAGCCCTGGATCTCGTCGCATGCCTCGCGTTCGAGCAGCGCCATCTGCTCTGCCGTTTCCACGCCCTCTACGGTGACGCGCATGCCGAGCGCATCGCCGAGCAGGATGATCGCGCGCATGATCGCATGCGCTTCCCTATGATCCACAATGTCGTTCACGAAGGACTTGTCGATCTTGATCTTGTCGAAGGGGAAGCTTGAGAGGTAGCTCAGCGACGAATAGCCGGTTCCAAAATCGTCCATGGAAATGCGGATGCCGCGCTCCTTGAGCGCATGCAGGACCGGCAACACCTCATCGCGATTTTCCATCAGCACGCTCTCGGTGATCTCCAGTTCAAGGCGCGAAGGCGAAAGTCCTGCCGTCGCCAGCGCCTCGCCGACATCTTTCGGCAGATCGCTGCTGCTGAACTGGATGGCCGAGACATTGACGGCAATCTTGATATCCTCGGGCCATTGCGCTGCATCGTTGCAGGCCTGGCGCAAAACCCAGCGGCCGATATCGACGACGAGGCCGACCTCTTCGGCAAGCGGAATGAACTCCATCGGCGAGACGCGGCCGCGCACCGGATGATTCCAGCGGATCAGCGCCTCGAAGCCGCTAATGCGATGCTGCGCCAGGTCGTAGAGAGGCTGGTAGTGAAGCTCGAATTGCTCGTTCTGCACGGCGGCACGCAAATCGGCCTCCAGCGCATGGCGGGCCTGTATCTTCTCGTCCATCTCGCCGGTGAAGAAACGTTCGCGCCTGCGTCCGTCGGCCTTGGCGTGGGAAAGAGCGACCGCCGCGTTGCGCAGCAGCTTGTCGGTCTCGACAGCATCGTCAGGGGCTATCGAAATGCCCATGGAAACGCTGAGTTCCACCTGCTTCTCGCCGCGGAAGAAGGGTTCGCTGAGCTCGCGACGGATCTGGTCGGCAAGCGCGGTGACGTTCCACGGCTGTTGGCGGCCAGTCTGCAGGATCGCGAATTCGTCCGAGCCGAGACGGGCAAGGATATTCTCCGAGCCTGCCGAGGCGCGGATGCGCTCTGCCACCTGTTGCAGGATCTTGTCGCCGGCGGAAACACCAAGCGTGTTGTTGATCGACTTGAACCGGTCGAGATTGAGATGCACGAGCGCGATCTGCTCGTCCGGCCTGCGATCGGAAAGGGCTGCATCGATCTGCTCGCGGAAGCGAATGCGGTTCGGCAGGCCGGTCAGCGGATCGTGATGGGCGAGGTAGGTGATGCGTTCTGCCGCCTTGCGGTCTTCGGTAATGTCGGCATGAATGGCGATATTACTGCCATCGGCAAGGATGGTGACGACGCTCTGGATGATGCGGCCGTCATCCATCCGCCATTCGCGCCTGCGGATGCGCCCCGCCTTCGAAGAGGCCTCCTGACCTTCCCTCCTGCCGCGGGTCCTGGCATGGGCCTGCTCCGTACCGCGTGTCTTGCGCATCAGGTCGGCAATCGCCGTACCGGGCATGACATCGTCATCGGCAAAGCCGAAGAGCTGGCGAAAACGCAGGTTGGAAAGGGTCAGCCGCTGGTCCGCACCGAACACACTGAGGCCGAGCGGCAGGTTGTTCAGGACGATTTCGAAGAGCTCGCGCTGTTCTGCAAGTGCCTGCCTGGTGAAACCGACCGTGGTCCGCAATTCGCGGTTTTCGGCGAGCAGCGTCTCGGCGCTGCGCTCGATTTCGCTATAGTCGCTCTCATGGCCACGATAGGTCGCGATGACGAGATCCATCAGATGCTCTGCATCGATCGATCCGTCCTCATCGACGGCCTGCGTGCACTGTTGCCAGAAAAGCGTCTCGGCTTTCATGCGCATAAACCCCCTTGCGGGACGGTTGCGATGGAAGCATGGCAAAAGGCGAAGGCGTCTTCGATTGGCAAAAGGTGCCAGATCGCGCCGAGCATAAAAAAGACCTTCCTAAAATGAATGCAAGAATCACTTTTTTTAAGTAGCAAGTAGCCGCTTCCAGCAACTCGCACGCGGCATCTTCTACCGCTCCGATTAATAATCGGTTGCAACCAGGCGACGCTTTATCGCTAGCCGGCAATTTGTTTGTATCTCGCAAACTACTGAAATACTGAGGAAACCTGGTTTCCAAGGGTAATTGGGAAGGGCCGTGGGAATGGGTGGTTACACTTTGTCAACTATGGTTAATCGGGAGTTAACAGCTTATTGACCGAAGCCGCAAATCAGTTTAGTCACCAGGTCAGTCTTTGATATTTTCCACCCGTGTACTGCGTACAGACTCTCACCGGAAGAAGCGGTGAACGGAGGTTTGTATGACTGCTCTTTCATCAGTTTCAGACGTCTCTTATGCATATTTGGCAACGCTCTCGCGGCTTGATGCCAATGGCGACGGCGTCTTGAGCCGCACTGAACGCGCGGCAGATCAGAAGCCTGGCATCATCAGGGAATTCCTCGAAGAGGATGATTCCGGCAATACGCAGCCGAAATATCCGAGCAGCCTCGTCGCGCTCATGATGGACTATGGTGACAACGGCTCGGGCGTCCCCTATGCGCTGCAGCAGGTTGTCCCCGATGCCGACGACCAGGCGACGCAGATCTATCGCAATACCTATGGCGAGTTCGATTTCGGTATCGCCGCCTGAGCCTTGATCAATGGCGCTCGCAGTTGAGCCGGCCGCGCGCCGGCTTTTTCTTGCCTTTTAGGCGGGCAGGAACACCTTCCCTTTGTGAGCGTTGGGGTATTGTGCCCAAAACGGAAGGAAACCCGATGAAAATCATAGGCATCATCGCTGGCCTCGGTCTACTTGCAGCGGCGTCCCAGGGCCTTGCCCAGGACAAACAGACGGCGACGGCAAATTTTATCGGCCCTGATGGCAAGGAGTCCGGCCGCGCCACGCTGACTGCTGCGGCCAATGGCGGCGTTTTCATCGAGGCGGAAATCTCCGGCTTGCCGGCCAACAAGTGGGTCGGTTTCCACATCCATGAGACAGGCCGCTGCGATGCCGCAACGCATCATCAATCGGCCGGGGGCCATTTCAATCCGACCAAGGCAGAGCACGGTTTCCTGGCCGCCAAGGGGCCGCATGCCGGAGATATGCCGAACCAGTATGTCGGTCAGGACGGCATACTGCGCGCACAGGTCTTCGACACGATGATCACGCTCGACGGCAAGGAAGATGGGGTGCGTGGCCGCGCGCTGATGGTGCATGCCGATTCCGATGATTATCGAACCCAGCCGACGGGCGGCGCCGGCGACAGGATCGCCTGCGGGGTGATCAAATAGGTTATGGCTGCGTCTGGGGGGATGCCTTCGGCGTCCTCTTGCGGGCCGAAACCCTGACCTGTGTTTCCTCTGGTGCCGGTTCGGGAAGGGGCGCGCTCGAAACCTCTGCCGGAGCGTCGCCAACCTCGCCCTTCTTGTCAAAGGCAAGCTTGACGCGCTTGATCATGTCGCGACTGAGGTCCCACCAGTCCCCGGTCGATGCCCAGTAGCGTAGCGTCACGCTGACCGCGCTGTCGCTGAGACTATCGATGAAGACGCTCGGCGCCGGCGCCTTGAGGACGCGCTTGTCGGCGGTTGCAAGCGTCATCAGCGTCTCCATGACGAGATCGAGATCCTCCTGATGGGTAACGTTGATCTTCACCTCGTTCTGCCGCGTCGGCTGGCGGCTGTAATTGGTGATCGGCGTGTTCCAGAGCGTTGAATTCGGCGCAAGCCGGTAGAGACCGTCTCCGGTTCTGAGTTCCGTGGCAAACAGACCGATCTCAAGAACCGTTCCCGAGACACTGCTTGTCTCAATATATTCCCCGACGCGCAGCGGACGAAGTACCAGCAGCATGATGCCGGCCGCGATATTCTGCAGCGTGCCCTGCAGTGCCAGGCCAACGGCAAGGCCGGCAGCGCCGAGAGTCGCGATAATCGATGCCGTTTGCACGCCGAACTGCGCGAGGACGGTGACAAAGACCAGCACCAGCAACGCGTAGCGCACGACATTGGTGAAGAAACGGGCGAGCGTCTCGTCGATGCCGCGCACGCGCGAGATGCCCTCGTAGGCCCAGCGGCTGATGAGGCTCGCCGCCACCCACCCGACGATGAGCAGGATGATCGCCCCAAGGATGGAGAAGGAATATTGTACGGCAAGCGCGCTCGCCTGGTCGAGTGCCGAGCGGGTTGCGATGATAAGGTCGGTGGCCTGTTGTTCCATCAGGTGCTCCTCGAATGCCTCGTCGAGGGCTAGATGGAGCAGGGGCGATGTGCGTCAACCGTTCGAATTGTCCCTGACGGGCAATACGAAGGGTGCGTTGCCGTCGGCCTCGGCACCACGGCCAATGGCCTTCACGGCATCGACGAGCCGGCCGCGCCGGTCAAGCAGCGCATCGCCGATTTCGACGATTCGAGCATTCGGCGTCGCTTGGGGCGAGACGGTTCGCAGCCGCCGCGCAAGCGCCATATCCTCCTGCTCCGGTGCGAGCGAGAGAGCCGCTATCAGTGCTGCGGCTGGTGAGCGCGATACACCCATCCAGCAATGAACAAGCAACGGTGCTTCCTGCTGCCAGCCGGCAGCAAAATCGATGATCGCCCGCACGTGCTTTTCGTCGGGCGCGACGAGATCACCCGTGCCCTTGAAGGCAATATCGTTCATGTTGAGCAGCAGATGCCGGTCGGCCTGGATGACGCCCGGCCGGTGAAAGGCCTGTTCCTTCGCCATCAGGCTGATCATCTCGCGTGCCTTGTGCCGCACGGCCATTTCGCCGATACGCGCCAGGGGAGAAACCACGATCATCGTCACGCGCCGACACTCCGCTTCGCCTCGATCTCGGCGAAACGCTCGCAGAAGAGCCGCTGCGCTTCGAGCGCCGGGACGGGATCGATCAAGAGCATGTCTCGCGTGATGCCGCGCGGCTGGCCGAAGAATTTCTGCGCTTCGGCCGGCGTGAAGCCGGCAAGAACAGTCGCCTCGAAATAGGCGGCAATCGTATCGGCCTTCTTGATCTTGTCCTTGAGCTCACGGGAGGCGTGCGGCGGCAGACCGAAGCGCAGGTGTACAGCCGCCTCGAGCCGTTTCTCGACGGTCTTGTATCCGCCGCCGACGACAGCCTTGAAGGGGGAGATCATATCGCCGATCACATATTCGGGTGCATCATGCAGCAGCGCCATCAGGCAATCGCCGGGTGTTGCCTCGTTGAAATGCCGGAAGATGAACTCGACGACCAGGCAGTGCTGGGCAACAGAAAAGGCATGGTCGCCCGACGTCTGGCCGTTCCAGCGGGCGACACGGGCAAGTCCATGGGCGATATCGCTCAATTCGACATCGAGCGGCGAGGGATCGAGCAGATCGAGCCGCCGGCCGGAGAGCATGCGTTGCCAGGCACGCGGAGCCTTCGCAGTCGTCACGCGCTGGCCTCGTCGGAGGAGGTCGGAAAGCTGAGCCCGGACCAGGAAGGCAGGCTGAGTGTCACGGAGACATCGCCGGCAAGCAGCGGCGTGCCGGATGCCATGGCTTCGCCGGCGCGGTCGATTCGCACGATCGCCAGTCCGCTCGCTCCCTCGACGGAACCGAGCGTGCCGACCGGCTTGCCATTCGCGGTGATTTCGGTGCCGCTGGCAGGCAGTGCGGCACCTGCCGAAACGGTCACGACACGGCGCCGCGCCGTACCGCGATGGTGCATGCGCGACACCACTTCCTGCCCGACATAGCAGCCCTTCTTGAAGGAGAGGCCGCCGTTGAAATCCATCAGTACGTCATGCGGGAAGGCGTCCTGCAGAGCGTAATCCGGACCTGACGTGACGATGCCGTTCTCTATTCGCAGCGCGTCGTAGAGCGCCGCGTCATCGTTGCCATGATGACCGGCACGACGCAGAACGATGACGTTGGCCTTGGCAAAGCGGCTATCCCCAACGCCATCGTTGGCATCCTCGCCCCAGGAAACGGTCACGCCGTCTTCGGCAACTGGCGTCAGTGTCACCGGCGCACGAAGACGATACATGGTCAGCCGCTTCAGCAGGGCTTCTCGCTGGGTCGCATCCGTTTCGATGATGAAGCCGTCGCCGTCGCGCCAGATCATGAAGTCGAACAGGATCTTGCCCTGCGGCGTCAGCAATGCGCCGGGCCGCGCCTCGTCCGCGCCGAGCGAAACGATGTCGGTGGTGATCAGATTCTGCAGGAAGGACTCTGCTTCCGCCCCGCCGATGGCGATGAGCGAGCGGTCTTTCAAGAATACGGCTGGCATGGCGGAACCTGTCGCGTTGGTGATCGACCAGAGGTAAGTCTTTGAAGCGGAGGGTGCAAGCGCTCGACGCATCGGCCTGAAAATCGGAACTGATTTTCGACAGGCCTGATGCGTAGATTCATGGGCTTAGTGCGTCGGAATCGACGCCCAGATCTCTGGCCTCAGTCGCCGGCCGTGAAGAACTTCCATTTGCCGTCCGGCGCGATGCCGACGCGATAGAAGTTATAGCCGCCGAATTCCTGCATGTCAGAGAGATCGCCTGCGGTGACGATGCGCAGCAATTCTACGCGTTCCGGCGGCGTCAGCGTTTTCAGGTCTTTCTCGGCAAAATAGGGCCAGACATACATCTCCTCAGGCGTGCCCTGGCCGACATGTACGAAGCCGGTCGAGATGACGTCGAGCATGATGGCCAGAATTTCGTCGCCATCCGGGTCGCCGGAGAGATCCTTCAGTGTGCCGATCGGATCGTCAGTGGGTTCGCCGACCGTTACCTGTGTCTGGTCGGCACCGGTCCCCATCAGCGGACGCAGGCGTTCCAGATCGCCTGATGCGGCTGCCTCGACGATCTGCTCGCGCATCTTGCGCACCGGTTCCGGTGCCTTGTTGATGTCGTAGATCACTTCGACGGGCTTGGAAGCGTCGGACGCGCCCGGCGTCTTGTCGACGCTCTGGCCGCTGTCTGTGTTGACGAGCGGATCGGGCTGGGGAATGCCGGGCGAACCGGTCTGTGGTGCAGCCGGCTGCTGTGGGCTCTGCTGCGCCGTAGCGGGCGCATCGGGTTGGCCCGGGATCTTCTGAAGTTCGGAAAGTGCGTAGGCGGAAGAGGCGGACAGCATGCTGCCTGCGGCAATGCCGACGGCAAGCAGGACCGGCGCGAGCGGAATTCGCGAGGAAATATCTTTACCGGTACGCATGAAACTCTCTGTATTGCCCTTATTGCAGGGTCCTGTTGGTGGAAAACTCACCTGCCAGCATGCGGTCACGCAGCGAGTCCAGCAAGGCCTCGGCGCTACCTTCTCCATGCAATCTGATCGTCTCGCGCAGTGCATGTGCAATTGCAGCATCGGCAATGATTTCAGGCTCGATGCCGTCGGCCATGCCGTCGGCCCAAGCCTCGTTCTGGTATTCCAGAGCCGCCTGCATCTTTTCGTGGACGATCATGTCGTCGATGTCGTTGAGGCTTGGTTCCATTGTCTTTTCCTCAGAACTTCTCATGTCTTACCGCTACGTTAACAACACTAACAGCCTTTTCCCAAAACGACACGTGCGCATGCGAAAACAGGTTAATTAAACGTTAATTTCCAAAGCGCGAAGTAATTTCTGTGGCGAGTGTTGCACCTTCGTTACGGTAGCGTTCCTCTGCCACGATGGCCGCTTGCGTGCAATCCGTGTAAACCGAGGCGAATGCTCGGTATCCGCGATTGAAGGCTGCGGTCAGTTTTTCCTTGCGCTGCGGCTCTCCATTCGTTTCAGAATCAAGCAGTTGCTGCATGTTGGCCCGCCACTCGTCCGCACCCGGCGCCTTGCAGAGCGTGCGCAGATAATGCACCGACCCCAGGACCTCGGCCAGCCGCGCCAGCTTGTCGTCATAGGGTACGACCGCAACCTGCGGCACGACCTCCTCTGGTGGCGGAGCCGCGTTTTTGCCGCCCTGCGCCCCTCCTTGTGCCCCGCCTTGCGCCATTGTGGAACCGGCCCAGACGAGGCCACCGAAGACAAGGGATGACAAGACAACGCGTCGAACGGGAATCATGCTCATAGTTGATACAGGGAGCGTGACAGGAACAAGGCAGATACGGCAGTTTCCACTTCTATTCTAGCGAGTGTGCCTCATTCACCGGCCGCCAGCCGTTCGGCGCATTCGAGCACGCTCTGCGGCACCGGCATGCGCCGGATCTCCTCCACGCTGTACCAGCCGATCGCTGCCGCATCGTCAGCGGCTTCGGCCACCAGGTGGCGGTCCGCCTCGACGCGGAAGACGGAAAGGAAGAAATGGCTGTTGATGCTGCCATCGGGCGCATGCGTCTTCAGGTCATAAGTGGAAAACAGGCGCGGATTTCGTGCCTGAATTCCCGTCTCTTCGAGAAATTCGCGCAATGCCGTCTCCTCGGGCGTCTCGCCAGGTTCGCCTCGTCCACCGGGAAAGGCATACATATCGGCCGAAGGCGGGTTTCGCCTGAGCACAAGAAGGAACCGGCCATCACGTTCTAGGATGGCGGAGGAGGCGGGTTTGGCCTGGGAGGTCATTGCTTTGCACGCTTTGCTGTGATGTCGCCTTATCCCACGGCCGGCGCACCTTGCGCAACCGTCGACATTGCGTGGAATATGGCGTCACGATTCCTGCGAGACGCCGTTGACCTACCTCATCTATGCCCTTGCCGCCCTCTTTGAAATTGCCGGCTGCTTCGCTTTCTGGGCCTGGCTGCGCCTGGCAAAGCCTGTCTGGTGGCTGGCGCCGGGCATGGTGTCGCTGGCCTTGTTCGCCTGGCTGCTGACGCTCGTGCCGAGCGAGGCGGCCGGGCGCACTTTTGCTGCCTACGGCGGCATTTATATCGTCGCCTCGCTTCTGTGGCTCTGGCTGGTCGAAAGCCGCATTCCCAACCGCTGGGATATCGGCGGCGCGCTGGTCTGCCTTGCCGGCACGGCGATCATCCTTTTTGCACCGCGCAGCTGAAGCTTTTCCACGAAAGATGTGCAGCGCCGTCCCATTCGCAATTGCTTGAGGGCAAACCGCCTTGACCGATGTCGGGCACGATGAAAGAAACCCGTATGTGTGGACGTTTTGCCCTGACAGAAGTGGTCAAGGATATCGCCGAAGCTTTCAGCCTTGCCGAGCTGGAAGGCTTTCCGGCGCGCTACAATATCGCGCCGACGCAGCCGATTCTCGTCGTCATCTCGGGTGAGGGGCAGGAGCCGGGCAGCAACCTGCCGGACCGCCGTGCGCTTCTGGTGCGCTGGGGCTTCATGCCGGGCTGGGTCAAGAATCCCAAGGAATTTCCGCTGCTGATCAACGCGCGCTCGGAAACGGCAATCGGAAAAGCCTCCTTCCGTGCCGCCATGCGCCATCGCCGCATCCTGATCCCGACTTCCGGCTTCTACGAATGGCATCGCCCTTCGAAGGAGAGTGGCGAGAAGGCGCAGGCCTATTGGATCCGGCCACGCAGAGGTGGTGTCATCGCCTTTGCCGGTCTCATGGAAACCTGGTCCTCGGCCGACGGTTCGGAGGTCGATACCGGCGCCATTTTGACGACCAGGGCCAACGGCGCAATCTCCTCGATCCATGACCGCATGCCCGTCGTCATCCAACCGGAGGATTTTGCCCGCTGGCTGGATTGCAAGACGCAGGAACCGCGCGCGGTCGTTGACCTGATGCGGCCGGTTCAGGAAGATTTCTTCGAGGCGATCCCGGTTTCCGACAGGGTCAACAAGGTCGCCAATATGGGGCCGGATCTTCAAGATCCGGTACCGCTCGAAAAGGCGCCGAAGCCTCCGCAGAAGAAGGCACCCGACAGCGGCCAGCTCAGTTTCTTCTGAAACCTGAACCCGCTATCCGCTGAGTGGAAAATCCGGTGATCTCTGTTGGTCCGGTTCCGGCGAGTGGCGCGTCTCTTGCTACCCACTATTGCCAAACCCGCCGCATGGCGGGCTCCGGACGTCATCTCCGCATCGCTATGGGCCGGCTGGTATCCGCCTGCCCGTGCGTTTCTTCGCGTCCGCTTAGGCGAGCTTCTTGACCGGTGCCGGCTTTGCCATCATCGAGGCCGCGGCCACGGCCTTGAGGCCGAGCGGGCGGTAGTTGGTGGCGAGATCCGGCTTGGCTGCCTGCTGCTGTTCCGACTTCTTCGAGGTCACGATACTCTCCTTACGTGTTTCCCTAGAATTTTATGTATCATGCTCTTTTGTCTGAAATAGCGACAAAAGAGAGGCGCGGCTTATCAGGAAATGTAACCACGGACCATAATTCGCGAGGCTTAACTGAAACCTACGTTCGTTAATACTTACTTAATAAAGTGAATGCTCAGATATGACGACCGATGTCGTCTTCGCCGATACCGGGCTCTTCGATGGTCAGCGTGCCATATTTGCGCTTCCATTTTCGCGCGCCGAAGGGCAGCGAAACAAGGTAGGCACAGACGGTGACGACCATGACTTCCCAGGTGAAGCTCATCAGCATCGCGACGTAGATCACGACACCGAGCATGGCTGGCAGCACGAGATCGCGCCGCATCCGGCTCTCGGATTTGCCGGACCAGACCGGCAGGCGGCTGATGAGCAGGAAGGCGATGAGGACCGTGTAGCCCGAGGAGAGGAACGCGAAGGTCCGGTCGGCGGTGAGGCCGAGAAAACCGAGATAGACGGGCAGAAGCACCAGCATCGCGCCGGCAGGAGCCGGCACGCCGACGAAATATTCCGATTGCCAGGCCGCGCGATTCTCGCGTTCCGACATCACGTTGAAGCGCGCCAGCCTGAGGCCGGCGGCGATCGTGTAGATGAGCGCGGCGATCCAGCCGAGCGAGCGCGCCTGGTCGAGCGCATAGACATAGACCACGAGGGCAGGGGCGACGCCGAAATTGACGATGTCGGCAAGCGAATCCATCTGCGCGCCGAATTTCGACGTGGCCTTCATCAGCCGCGCCACACGACCGTCTATGCCGTCGAGGAAGGCTGCGAGGAGCACCATGGCGACAGCGAGCTCATAGCGAGCTTCAAAGGCAAGCCGGATGCCCGTCAGGCCGGCGCAGATGGCAAGGATGGTGATGAGGTTCGGAACGACAAGCCGGATCGGAATCTCGCGTAGACGCGGCCCGCGGGCCGAATCGTCGTTCGGGCCATTCGGTTCGAAGGGCGGAAAGGGTGGCTCCATATCGCGCTCTCCTGAAAATTAGCTGCGGCGGCTGATGACCGGACCTTTTGCCGAGGCGAATTCGGCAATGACCGTCTCACCGGCAACCGCCGTTTGGCCGAGCGAGACTCGCGGCGCGGCACCCGCCGGCAGGAATACGTCGAGACGCGAGCCGAAGCGAATGAGGCCGATACGTTCGCCGGCATCGACCGGTTCGTTGACATGCGAGAAGCAGAGGATGCGCCGCGCAACGAGACCGGCGATCTGCACCACACCGATCTGGCCGTGGCGGGTCTCGACGACGAGGCCGTTGCGTTCGTTCTCCTCGCTCGCCTTGTCGAGTTCGGCATTCACGAAGGTGCCGGGGCGATAATTGATGCTGACGATGCGGCCGCGCATCGGTGCGCGGTTCACATGGCAGTTGAAAACATTCATGAAGACAGAGATCCGCAGCATCGGCTCACTGCCGAGATTGAGCTCGGCGGGCGGTGTGACCATCTGGATCGAAGAGACCTTGCCGTCGGCAGGCGAAATGACGAGATCATCGTCCTGTGGCGTGACGCGCTCCGGGTCACGGAAGAAATAGGCGCACCAGAGCGTCAGGATCAGACCGATCCAGAAGAGCGGCTTGAAGATCCAGCCCAATACGAGCGACGCGACGAAAAAGGCGGCAACGAAGGGATACCCTTCCTTGTGCACCGGTACGATCGTGTTGCGAACCGTATCGAACAAGCTCATGAATGCCGGTCTCCTGTCGTTTTTCGTATCCGCTGGTTACAGAAAAACGACCTGATGAGCAATGGCGCGGATCTCAGGCCGCCTTCGATGCATCGGTTCTAAACAATAAAACAGACAGTTCCGCCTGTCTGCAGCTAGCTTGCCGGCGCCAGCCGGTTGACGATGCCGAGCTCGTCGCTCTCGCGAACCTGCTTGAGATGCTCCTCGGCCTGTGTCGCCTCGCGCTGGCGGTTCCACATCGACGCGTAGAGGCCGTTCTGTTCGAGAAGGGCGGCATGCGTGCCGCGCTCGGCGATCTCGCCGCTCTTCAGCACGATGATCTCGTCCGCGCCGATCACGGTGGAGAGGCGGTGGGCGATGACCAGCGTCGTGCGGTTCTTGGAAACGACATCGAGTGCCGTCTGGATTTCCCGCTCCGTCGTCGTGTCGAGCGCCGAGGTCGCCTCGTCGAGGATGAGGATCGGCGGAGCCTTCAGGATGGTGCGGGCAATTGCCACGCGCTGTTTCTCGCCCCCGGAAAGTTTCAGTCCGCGCTCACCGACCTTGGTTTCGAACCCTTCGGGCAGCATCTCGATGAAATGACCGATCTGTGCGATTTCGGCCGCCTGCTTCACCTCGGCTTCATCAGCCGAAGGGCGGCCATAGCGGATGTTATAGGCAACGGTGTCGTTGAACAGAACCGTATCCTGCGGCACCATGCCGATCACCGAGCGCAGGCTCTTCTGCGTGATGGTGCGGATGTCCTGCCCGTCGACGGTGATGGAACCGCTCTGGATATCGTAGAAACGATAGAGCAGGCGCGACAGCGTCGATTTACCGGCGCCCGAAGGGCCGACGACGGCGACCGTCTTGCCGGCGGGCACGTCGAAGGAAATGCCTTTCAGGATCGGCCGGGCCGGATCATAGGAGAAATGCACATCCTTGAAGGAGATGGCGCCCTGGCCGATGGCCAGCGCCTTCGCACCGGGCGCGTCCAGAACCTCGGCCTTCACTTCCAGAAGATCGAACATCTGCTCGATATCGATCAAGCCCTGGCGGATTTCACGGTAGACGAAGCCGATGAAGTTCAGCGGCACCGAAAGCTGCAGCAGCATGGAATTGATGAAGACGAAATCGCCGACCGTGTGCTCGCCGCGCTGGACCGACCAGGCCGAGAGCACGAGCATGATCGTCGTGCCGATGCCGAAGATCACGCCCTGGCCGAAGTTCAGCCAGCCGAGCGAGGTCCACACGTCGGTCGCAGCCTTCTCGTAGCGCTCCATCGACTTGTCGAAGCGCTTGGCCTCCATCTCCTCGTTGCCGAAATATTTGACGGTCTCGAAGTTGAGGAGGGAGTCGATCGCCTTGGTATTGGCGTCCGTATCGCTCTCATTCATCGTTCGGCGGATGGAGATACGCCAGTCGGAGGCGCGGATCGTGAACCAGATATAGGCCCAGACGGTAAAGGCGGTAACGGCGAGATAGGAGAAACCGTAGCCCCACCAGAAGATTGCCGCCGTCAGCACGAATTCGATGACTGTCGGGATCGAATTCAGGATCGTGAAACGCACGATCGTTTCGATGCCCTTGGTGCCGCGCTCGATGATGCGCGAAAGCCCGCCCGTCTTGCGCTCCAGATGGAAGCGCAGGGAAAGCTCGTGCATGTGCACGAAGGTGCGGTAGGCAAGCTGGCGCACCGCATATTGACCGACGCTGGCAAAGAGCGAATCCCTGAGCTGGTTGAGGCCGAGCTGGATGAGACGCGTCAGGTTATAGGCGATGACGAGGGCTGTCGCGCCGATCAGCAGCGGCGGCAACGTGCCCTGAAGGTCCATCCTGCCGTTCAG
This sequence comes from Rhizobium sp. BK379, assembly GCF_014193955.1. NCBI lineage: Bacteria > Pseudomonadati > Pseudomonadota > Alphaproteobacteria > Hyphomicrobiales > Rhizobiaceae > Rhizobium > Rhizobium sp. BK379. Next base: position 243,675 of record NZ_JACIAD010000009.1, on the reverse strand, counting down.
CGCGTCGGTCGACCACTTGAAGAAATAGGGCACCAGCAGCAGTACGAATTTCGAGATGAGCAGATAGACCGAAGCCCAGACGACCCGCATCCTCAGATCCGGCCTGTCTTTCGGCCACATGTAGGGCCAAAGATTGTAGAGCGTTCCCAACAGGTTGGAGTCTGAAACTGTCTTGCCGTTTGCCATGCGTGTCTCCAGCCCGGCGGGCCGCTGTCGCCGCGGCCTGTCGCCGCCTCCGCGAGATATGCCACCGGATGGCGGATTACAACATTGATAGGGATTTTATAGGCGAGGTGTTGCGCGTCGGTCCTAACGAAAACGGCGGCCGATGGGCCGCCGTTTTTTGATTTAGAGATGTCCGCCCGAGAGCCGTTTGCGATGCAGCTCCTCGGCATTCGGAAGCGCATCCTTCGGGAGGCCGAAGACCTGGCCAGGACGGATGCGGTCCGGATTGAGGATCTTGTCCTCATTGGCGATGTAGATCGTCGTATAGCGCACGCCAAGGCCGTAGGTGCGCCGGGAGATCTGCCAGAGCGTATCGCCACGGCGGATGATGACCGCGTTGTTGTTTGCCGTCAGCGGTGCCTGCTCGATCGTCTTCGGCTGGCTGGCGTCCGATACCTCGTTTGAGGGCATCGGCGCGACATTGGCACCGGGAGCCGTCAGTTCGGCGATGATCGCGCCGAGCTTGTCGAGTGCCGCGCCGACCGACTTGGCATCCTTTGGCAAGCTCTGCAGCATTGTCAGCGCATTCGCCGCAACATGTGAGGCGGAGGAAGATGCCTGCTTGATGGCGTCGGTCGCATCGATGCCCGGATGGAAGTCGACGAGAGAGCGCAGTGCGAACTCGGTGGCCGAGCGGGCTGCCGCAAGCTGCTCAACTCCCGGCACCTTGCCGTCTGCGAACAGGCCCTTCAGCAGGCCGAAGGCTTTCGTCGCATCGCCCTTGAGCTTGCCGAGCTGGCCCTCGTCGAGCGGCACCGCCGCCTGATTGACATTGGCATTGTTGCCGGACTGCGCGGCAACCGTGACCTGATCGCCTGCCGGACGGTTGAAATTGACGGTCGCTCGGATGAGGACCTTGCCCGTGCCATCGACGACATCGACACGGATCTTGTGATCGCCGACCGGGAGATCCATCGCGCCGCTGATAACGAAGTGACCATCCGGCTCCGCCGTATCCTGGCCGATCAGCGCGTCATCGGCGTAACCGATAACCTTGGCATTGGCGCGCGCCGTGCCGGCCACGAAGATCTTGTTGCCTTCGATCTCGACGGCAGTGATCATCACATCGGCAGCAGCGGTACCCTGCTGAGTACCGGGAACAGGAAGTGCCGTATTGGCCGCATCACCTGATGTTGCGGGCATATTCGGCGTCTGCATCGCAACCTGGTTGCTCGGAGCGCCATTAGGCGCAGGCTGCGCGTTGTCGGCCGTCGGCGGATTGCCCGCAGATGCGTCGCTGACAGCCGGCGGAGCGGCGCTGGCGACCTCAGCCTTCGGCGCGGTGATGATGCGGCTTGCCGTGCCGGGCTTGGAAACCATGGCGAGAAGCTCGCTGCCGCTGCCGTCCTTCGGCACGGAAACGGTCGCAACTTCCTCGGACAGCGTGATCTTGCCGTCCTTGCCGGTTACCTTCAGCACCAGCTGGTGGTCGCCTGCCGGAAGCGGGTTGTCGAGAACGGCAGCAAAATCACCGGTGCCGTCGACATCGGTCGTCACGACCACCTTGTCGCCATCGAGCACCTCCAGCTTACCATTCGGCTCGGCCGAGCCTGCAATGACGGTCGAACCGTCCGGCTCCACCCGCAGCACGTCAAAAGCCGGGATTTTCGGGCCGGTATTGGAAGCAGCATCCGCTGCCGGAGCACTCTGGCTATTGGCTGCGGCCGGCTGGCCGGCTGGCTCCGGCGCACCGGTAAGCGCCGCTTCGGCCCGCGCCAGGGCAGCCAGCACATCGGCGGCGTTTTCGGGCAGATTCCGGATGATGTCGCGCGCCTTGCCGGCACCGTCCTTCGCCCTGGAAACGAGGCCCGCAGTGGTGGTGTCGAGGCCATCCGGTGCCACGAAATCTGCGATCGCGGTCAGCGCGCTCACAGTCGCAGTCTTGGCGCCTGCAAGCGCATCGGCGGCGGGCACCTTGCCATCGGCAAACAGTGCCTTCAGGCCGGAAAGAGACCGCACGGCATCGGCGGTGAGACTGCCGATCTTCTGGGCGGCCTCTGCGGCGTCAGCGGCGGTGGAGCGGGAAGTCTTAGACGCTTCGTTAACCGTGTTGTTGACCTCGGTGCCGGCCTGGTTGATCGCGTCGCCGACCTTCGCCACATCAGAGCCGAGCCGGGGCATGACGAAAAACACCATCAGTATGATTGCGATTACGAGCACTGCGAGGGCCAGCAAGCCGGCACGGTTTTTCATCATTGCGTCTCCAAAGGCGGCAAATTGCCGTAGTATTCAGAAATTGCTAGCGATTCCCGTTGCTTTGCACAAGCATTCAAAGCAAATACGCAAGCTCCGGACGTCGCTTTTCAGTCAATTTTCTTGACTGCATTGAAATGGAATAGTTGTTTTTCCCTTATGACCGAACAATCTGTATCGATTCGATCCATTTGCGTTTACTGCGGCTCTCGGCCGGGACGCGATCCTTCCCATATGGCTGCCGGCCGCGCGCTCGGAAAAGAGATCGCGGAATATGGCCTTCGCCTGATCTACGGCGGCGGCACAAAGGGCATCATGGGTGCTGTGGCCAGCGGGACCCTATCCAACGGTGGTCAGGTGACGGGCATCATTCCCGAGTTCCTGATCGACATGGAGGCGACTCGCCATTCCCTGGGCCAGCTCAACGAACTTATTGTAACCCCTGACATGCATGCGCGCAAACACACGATGTTCGAGCGCTCCGATGCTTTCGTGGCGCTGCCGGGAGGTATCGGCACTCTGGAAGAGATCGTCGAGATCATGACCTGGGCGCAGCTCGGCCGTCACGAAAAGCCGATGGTCTTTGCCAACATCAACGGCTTCTGGGATCCGATGATGGAGCTTCTGCGCCACATGACGGGCGAGGGCTTCCTGCACACCGCCCATCGCGTGCAGCCGCTGGTCATCGACGAGATCTCGGGCATCATCCCGGCCATCATGGCGCAGGCGGCAGAGCTTGCCGCCGACCGTGACGGCGAGGACGACGTGATCTCGAAAATGTAGTCTCTCAAGCAATTCTAGCCGCACGTTGGGCAAGGCTTCGGTGGCCGGAATTGCGTGAAAACGGGCGCGGCTCTAACGTCCGCGCGTCGTCGTCAACATCGACCAGCTGTACAAGAACAGGCCGGCCCAGATCAGCGGGAAGGCAATCATCCGCGCCGTATCCATCTCTTCGTGGAAGACGAAGACGGCGATGAGGAAGATCATCGTCGGCGCGATATACTGCATGATGCCGATGGTCGAGAGCCGGAGCAGCTTGGCGCCATTTGCGTAGATCATCAGGGGTACGGCGGTGATCAGTCCGCAGCCGAGCAGCAAGGCGGTATCGCTAAAGCCGGTGCGGTAGAAGTGCCCTTCGCCGCTGACGAATTCCAGGTAGAGGATGTAGAGCAGGGCGGGCAGGCTGAGGATCAGCACTTCCAGGAAGAAGCCCTGGTTCGGCCCAAGCGGCAGCGTCTTGCGAAACAGGGCATAGAAGCCCCAGCTGAACGCCAGCGTCAGCGCCACCCAGGGAATGCCGCCGCTGTCGAAGGCGAGCACGACGACCGCAAGGCCGGCAAGGCAGATCGCAGCAATCTGCAACGGCTGCAGTTTTTCTTTCAGGAGCACGGCGCCGAGGAAGATGCTGAAGAGCGGATTGATAAAATAGCCCATCGCCGCATCGAGCGAATGGCCGGCGCCGATCGCCCAGACATAGGTGCCCCAGTTCACGGTGATCAGTGCCGCAGTCATCATGGCCATGGCGAGCATGCGTGGAGAGCGCAGCGCGACCTTGATATCCTGCGTGCGTCCGAGCACCAGAAGCACGATACCGGCAAGCGGCAGCGACCACACGATACGATGGGCAATGACTTCGGCAGGCGAAATATGCGCGACCGCCTTCATGTAGATCGGCAGAAAGCCCCAAAGAAGATAGGCCGTCAGCGCGAAGGCAAAGCCGCGTGGACTGTCTTCGTTCTTGATCAAGGGGGCGCTTGCATCGGCAGACATCGGGTGTTTCCATCTTTGTTCTGTTTCTGATCCGCATTAGCTTAAGCGGCGTGAATAGGCCAATTCATTTCATTGAATGGAACAGCACCTGCGTGGACGCGAAGAGAGGCAAGCATGGACGAAACTGACCTGGCGGTCTGTCGGCAAGCCTATGCCGCCCAGATGCTGGCAAAGATGGGGGTCGCGGACGACGAGCGGCTGAGGCAGGTCTTTGCCACAGTGCCGAGAGAAGATTTCCTGGACCCGCCGCCGTGGCGCATGGCGAATGGAATTGGCTATCAGGACATGCCGTCAACCGATCCCGTCATCCTCTATCAGGATGTCCTCGTCGCGCTGCAGGAAGAACGGCAGGTCAACAATGGCAGCCCCTCGCTTCATGCGCTCGGTCTCCACTGGCTTGCGCCGCAGCCGGGGGAAACGGCCTGCCATATCGGTGCCGGCGGCGGTTACTACACCGCCATGCTGTCGCATCTGGTCGGCGGCGACGGCCATGTCACGGCGATCGAGTACGACAGGGAGCTCGCCGCTCGCGCGAGCGTCAATCTGGCGCCCTATGGCAATGTCGAGCTTGTCTGCGGCAACGGCCTGGAATGGCCGAAATCGTCTGCCGATGCGATCTACGTCAATTTCGCGACCCACCGGCCTGCCGATCCCTGGATCGGCAATCTCTCAGTCGGCGGCCGGCTGATCTTTCCGCTCTCTGCTCCCTCCCGCGACGGCAACGACAATCTGCGGCCGCGCAGTGCCCGCGGCGGCTTCTTCCTGATCAGGCGCACGGCCACGGAATACAGCGCCCGCTACCTCAGTCCTACCGTCTTCGTCTGGGGCCATGCCGCTTCAGGGACGATCGAGACCTATAAGGCACTGGAATCCACCTTCCGGCATGGCGGTATGGAGAAGGTCACACGGCTGCGCTGGAAAATGCCGAAGCAGGAGGACGAATGGTATTCGGAGGAGGACTGGGGCCTCCTGTAGAGCATTTCCGTTTTCGTTCGAGAGACGGAAACGCTCTATCTCCTTGTTTTCAAGCAATTCCGTGCGCAAACCGCAGCACAGTTTTGCCGGAATGCTCCAGCTCACTCGGCAGCTATCTTGCCGGCAAGTTGCCGGTTTTTCATCAGCTTGTAGATGACCGAGTCCATCAATGCCTGGAACGAGGCGTCGATGATGTTTTCGGAAACGCCGACCGTCCACCAGCGCACACCGCTGGAATCGGTCGATTCAATCAGAACGCGGGTAATGGCCTCGGTGCCGCCATTGAGGATACGCACCTTGAAATCGGCGAGCACCAGATCGTCGATCTCATGCTGATATTTGCCGAAATCCTTGCGCAGCGCGAGGTCGAGCGCATTGACCGGGCCTTCCGCTTCCGCCACCGACATCAGCGTCTGGCCATCGATGGCGATTTTCACGACGGCTTCGGAGACGATCTTTATGCGCCCGTGGGAATCGAAGCGTCGTTCGATCATCACCCGGAAGCCTTCGATCGTGAAGAAATCCGGGATTGTGCCCATGGTGCGCCGCGCCAGAAGCTCGAAGCTCGCATCGGCGCCCTCGTAGGCATAGCCGGAGGCCTCGCGCTCCTTGACGATCGAAATCAGGAGATCGAGCTTCGGATCATCCTTGGCGACGTCGATGCCGCGCCGCCTCAGCGCATTGATGAAGTTTGCCTTGCCGCCCTGATCAGAGACCATGACCTTGCGGAAATTGCCGACACTTTCCGGCGGCACGTGTTCGTATGTGCGCGGGTCCTTCAGCAGCGCCGAGGCATGGATGCCGGCCTTCGTCGCGAAGGCGGACGCGCCGACATAGGGCATCTGATGATCCGGCGAGCGGTTGAGCAGCTCGTCGAAGGCATGCGACAGGCGGGTGAGGTTGGTCAGCCGCTCGGCGTCGATCGCGGTTTCGAAACGCGTATTGTAAGCGCTCTTCAGCGCCAGCGTCGGGATCAGCGTTACCAGATTGGCATTGCCGCAGCGTTCGCCGATGCCGTTCAGCGTGCCCTGGATCTGGCGGACACCGGCCTCGACGGCAGCAAGCGAATTGGCAACGGCCTGGCCGGTATCGTTATGCGCATGGATACCGAGACAGTGCCCCGGCACGCCGAAGGCGATCACCGCCTCGACGATTGCGCGCACTTCCGGCGGCTGCGTGCCGCCATTGGTGTCGCAGAGCACCACCCAACGCGCGCCGTTCTCATAGGCGGTCTTCGCGCAGGCAAGCGCATATTCCGGATTGGCCTTGTAGCCGTCGAAGAAATGCTCGCAGTCGACCATCGCCTCCTTGCCGGCGGCAACGACGGCCTTGACGCTCTCGGCAATGGATTCGAGATTCTCCTCGTTGGTGCAGCCAAGCGCCACCTGCACGTGATAATCCCAGCTCTTGGCGACAAAACAGACCGCGTCGCTGCGCGCCTGCAGGAGCCCGGCGATACCCGGATCGTTGGAGACGGAAACACCTGGCCGCTTCGTCATGCCGAAGGCGACGAAGGAGGCCTGGCTCGTACGCTTTTCCGCGAAGAAGGCGGTATCGGTCGGGTTTGCTCCGGGATAACCGCCCTCGACATAGTCGAGCCCGAAATCGTCCAGCATGCTTGCAATCGCAATCTTGTCCTCGACCGAAAAGTCGATGCCGGGCGTCTGCTGCCCGTCCCGAAGCGTCGTGTCGAAGAGGTAGATTCTTTCGCGTGCCATAGTGGTGTTTCCTGTCGCCGCTTGCGGCCTTATTGTTTGCCTGCGAACCGGTCCGTTGCCCGGATCAGCTGGTCGAGAATGCCAGGTTCCGAAAAGGCATGCCCGGCGCCTTCGATCAGGTGGAACTCGGCGTTTGGCCATGCCTTGTGCAGCAGCCAGGCATATTTGGCCGGGCAGGGCATGTCGTAACGCCCGTGGACGATGACGCCGGGGATATCCTTCAGCTTGTAGGCATCGCGCAGCAGCTGGCCCTCATCCATCCAGCCGGCATGGACGAAGAAATGGTTTTCGATGCGCGCAAAGGCATAGGCGAACTCGGCTTCCTCGAACTTGCCGCTGGTCGATTTCTCCGGCAGCAGCGTGATCGTCTCGCCCTCCCAGATGCTCCAGGCCTGGGCCGCCTTCAGAGCCACCGCCCGGTCCGCACCGGTGAGGCGCCGGTTATAGGCGAGCATCATCTCATGGCGTTCTTCATGCGGGATAGGAGCGACAAAGCGCTCCCACTTGTCCGGGAACATCTCGGAGACACCGAACTGATAGTACCAGTCGAGTTCGGCCCGCGTCAGCGTGTAGATGCCGCGCACGACGAGTTCGGAAACGCGATCCGGATGTTTCTCGGCATAGGCGAGCGCCAGTGTCGAGCCCCAGGAGCCGCCGAAGACCTGCCATTTGTCGATGCCCGCCATCTCGCGCAGCCGCTCGATATCGGCAACGAGATGCCAGGTCGTGTTGGCCTCGAGGCTTGCATGTGGGGTCGACTTGCCGCAGCCGCGCTGGTCGAACAACAGCACGTCATAAAGATCAGGATCGAACAGACGGCGATGGGCGGGTGAAATGCCTCCGCCCGGACCGCCATGCAGGAAGACCGCCGGCTTGGCGCCCGGCTTGCCGCAGCGCTCCCAATAGATCACATGGCCGTCGCCGACATCGAGATGGCCGGAAGCATAGGGTTCGATTTCCGGATAGAGTGTGCGCATCGCTCCAGTCATATCTTCACGCCTTTTGCGGGCCAGACAGCGGTATCGTGGTCGGGATGCTGGAAGGAGATGATCGCCTCCTGCCGGGCGTAAAAATCCGGATCCTTGTGCACGGGCGCGTCGAAGATCGTCTCGACCCAGGGCAGGCGGGCATCGTAATTGACCTGGATCTGCGGGGCGAGATCGCTGCGATCGTCGAAAGTGCCGATCGCAAGCTCCAGCCCGCCCGGATGACGATAGGTCATCGGCGTGCCGCAATCGCTGCAGAAGCCGCGCTCGATATTGACCGAGGACTGGAAATAGGTCGGTTCGCCGCGCGACCACTCCATGCCCTCTTCCGGCGCTGTCACCAGAGCGGAAAAGAAGCCGCCGAACTGCTTCTGGCACATGCGGCAATGGCAGATGGACGGACGTCCGAGCTTGCCTGTTATGCGGAAGCGTACGGCGCCGCACTGGCAGCCGCCTGTTCTCGTCGTCTCGGTCATGGATGAGCTCCTGAAGGCCATTGGGATGTATCGTGGTCGGGATGCTGATGATTGCTAGCCGCAATCCCGTCCTCGCGATCGGTTGTTTCCGGTTCCGGTTCGACGGGCAAGCCATCGAGCGCATGAAACCAGACCATTTTGCTGTCGAGATTGGATTGCATGACCGGCTTTACAGCTTGCGGATCATCGAGCGAGCCGAGCGTGATGTTGATGGAGTCGGCATCGGGAATGTCGTAGAAAAGCGGCGTACCGCAATCGCCGCAGAAGCCGCGCCGCACGAGGCCGGAGGAGTGGAACCATTTCGGCTCGCCACGTGTCAGCTCGAAATCGACCCGCATCACCCCTGCAAGCGGCAGGAAATAATTGCCGGCCGCCTTCTGGCACATGCGGCAATGGCAGACATGTGGATAGCCGAGCTGGCCATTTGCCCTGTAACGAACCGCGCCGCATTGGCATCCACCGCTCTGTTCAGCCTTTGCCGTCACGCGTGATCCTCCGGCGGCCAGACCGGCGTATCACGGTCGGGGTGCTGATAGGACACGATCTGATGGAGGAAGGAACCGGCAGCGAGATCTGCCTCGGTTCGTTCTGCCGGCAGTTCGTGCAGGTGATCGACGAAACCGATCTTGCCTTCCACCCCCCACTGAATGGTCGGCGGCAGCAACGACGGATCATCGAACGCGCCGGCCGCAACGGCCATACCGTCAGGCGCCTCATAGGTCAGCGGCGTGCCGCAATCGCCGCAGAAGCCGCGGTTGACGAAATTCGAGGACCGGAAGGTCTTGCGCTGGCCTCTGGTCCATTCGAATTCCATTCCGCGTACGGAGACCAGCGGTGCGTAGTAGGCGCCGAACGCCTTCTGGCACATGCGGCAGTGACAGATCGACGAATCCGGCGGCGTGCCCCGCGCCCGGAAACGGATCGCGCCACATTGGCATCCGCCGGTATAGGTGTTCATTTCTTCACCTCCCACGTCGTCACCCGCTCGCCCGTTGCCGGATCCTTGCCGTCCTTGAGCTGGATGCCTTCGGCGACAAGCGTGTCGCGGATCTTGTCGGCCTCGGCGAAATTCTTCGCTTTCAAGAGCTCGAGCCGCGCCTTGACGCGCGTATCGATTTCCGCCGCCACGGCCTCGTCGATCTCCGTCTTCTTCGGCAGCACGCCGAGCAGGGCGGCACTGGCTGCAAAGACGGCGGGATCGCCGGATTGGGCAAGCGCATGCAGCGCCTGGACGGCGGCGACCGTGTTGAGGTCGTCGGCGAGCGCATTCAGCACCGTTTCGTCCGGCTTGGCATTGCCGGGTTCTGCGGCCGGCCATTTGGCGAGCAGCCGCTCGGCTTCCTCCAGGCGCTTGACGGAGAAATCGATCGGCTCGCGATAATGCGTCATCAGCATCGCAAGACGCAGCACTTCGCCCGGCCATTGCCGGCCGGCGAATGTCTCTGTGTGCAGAAGTTCGTAGATGGTGACGAAATTGCCTTCGGATTTCGACATCTTGCGGCCTTCGACCTGCAGGAAGCCGTTATGCATCCAGACATTCGCCATCACGTTAGTGCCATGGGCGCAACGCGACTGGGCGATCTCGTTCTCATGGTGCGGGAAGATCAGGTCGAGCCCGCCGCCATGGATATCGAAGACATCGCCGAGATAGCGTCCGCTCATGGCCGAGCACTCGATGTGCCAGCCCGGTCGGCCGCGGCCCCAGGGGCTCTCCCAGCCGGGCTCGTTTTCGTCAGACAGTTTCCAGAGCACGAAGTCGCCCGGGTTTTTCTTGTGCGCATCGACGGCGACGCGCGCGCCCGCCTGCTGTTCGTCGAGATTGCGTTTCGAAAGCTGGCCGTAGTCGGCCATGGACTTCGTATCGAACAGCACTTCGCCTGAGGCCTGGTAGGCATGACCCCGCCCAATCAGCCGCTCGATGATCTCGATCATCTGGGTGATATTGTCGGTCGCGCGCGGCTGTACAGTCGGCTCGAGCGAGCCGAGTGCCAAGGCATCGTCGAGAAACTGCTTCTCGGTCTTCTCCGTCACCGCCCGGATCGCCGCATTGAGCGGCAGGCCCGGATAATCGCGCAGCGCCCTCGCGTTGATCTTGTCATCGACATCGGTGATGTTGCGCGCATAGGTGACATGGCTTTCGCCATAGACATGGCGCAGCAGGCGGAACAGCACGTCGAAGACGATGACCGGCCGGGCATTGCCGATATGGGCGAAATCATAGACCGTCGGGCCGCACACATACATGCGGACGTTTTCGGCATCGATCGGGGCAAAGACCGATTTTTCCCGCGTCAGCGTATTGTACAGCTTCAGTTCCGGCGTGCCGCCCATTCCACTCTCCTAAAATGCATATGCAGAAAAACACCACCACCGGCAGACCGGGGCGTTTCGCATCTTGGAAATTTGGGAGACGAAAACGGCCAGGCCAGCTTTGGGCTAGCGAATAATCTTCCGGCAAATAATGCAGGTAACCGTTTTCATGCGGAAGGTTATGGCTTGGGCGATGAAAAAGGTCAAGGGTCAGAACTTCCTGAGATGCCATTGCCAGGGACCCGAAAATACTGAGAGAAGAGGGAGTGCATAGGGCACGTCCAGGCAGTTGTGCCTCGGACCGAAGATCTTGTTCAGAGGCTATGAATGTTCGGCTTGTTTAGGAAGGGTTCCAAGAGCGCGATTGTTGTCGCCACGCTCAATGCCCGCCTTCAACCAATGGATAGGGGCGAGCTGGAGGATGCTTTTGATGCCTTTATGGCAGAGAAAAAGCACGGTATGCGGGTTGTTGGAGGTGGCACGCTGCAGGCGGCAAGTGGTGAGATTGCGAAATGCGACATCGAGATCGAGGTCGATAATCCCACGGATGCCAGACTGACGCTTTTGACCGAAGTTTTGGAATCGATGTTGGCTCCGGCTGGATCGATCCTACAGATTCCAGATCAGCGACGGAGCATCAATTTTGGACGGCAACATGGCCTCGCGGTTTACGTGAACGGCGCGGAATTGCCGGCTTCTGTCTATGAAGAATGCGATATCAATCACGTGGTGGCCGAGTTCTCACGGCTTCTGGACGGCGCCGGAGTCGTTGCCAGCAATTGGCAGGGACCACGGGATACAGCGCTCTACATTTACGGCAGGGATTTCGAGACGATGTTATCGCACCTTAAGCCCTTTATCGAAAGCTACCCACTGCTAGAACGCTGCCGGATCGAGAGGATCGCCTGAAACGATCGGTCCTTGCGGCAAGGTCATCCCGGCAGCTGGTAATCGACCAGCTTGTTCTCGCGCACGATGAACAGCTTGCCGGTCTCCGTTACACCCGGACCAACCAGCGGAAGTATTGCCTTCGCCACTTCGGACGGATGCGGCAGGCTCATCGGGTCTTCGCCCGGTACTGCCTGCGCGCGCATGGCGGTGCGCGTGGCGCCCGGATCGACGCTGGTGATGCGCAGCGGCGTCGATTGCGTCTCGCCGGCCCAGGTGCGGGCAAGCGCCTCGACGGCTGCCTTGGAGGCGGAATAGGCGCTCCAGAAGGGGCGGCACTTGTGAGCGGCGCCCGACGACATGATGACGGCGCGGCCGGCATCCGAGCGCGTCAGCAGCGGATCGACCGAGCGGATCAGCCGCCAGGTGGCATTCACATTGATGTTCATGACCCTCTCGAAGACCTTCGCCTCGATATGGCCGATCGGCGAGATGACGCCGAGCACGCCGGCATTGGCAACTAGAATGTCGAGCTTGCCCCAGCGCTCGAAGATCGAGCCGCCGAGACGATCGATTGCTTCCATATCGGCGAGATCGAAGGGAACGAGGGTCGCTGAGCCGCCCACCGCCTTGATGGCATCATCAAGCTCTTCCAGGCCGCCGACGGTGCGGGCGCAGGCAATCACATGCGCGCCGGCCTTGGCGAGTTCGAGGGCGGTGAAATAGCCGATGCCGCGCGATGCGCCTGTGACCAGCGCGATCTTGCCTTCGAGATTGATGTTCATCTGCCTCGGTCCCGGATGTGCTTGAAAAGGTAAGGGGCGCAATAAGCGCCCCTGATAGGAAAGTCAAAGCGGAAGCGGCTCAGCCGTTGCTGGCAAGCACGGAAATCTTGTTGCCCATGGACTCGCCATTCTTGTCGAGCAGCCGGGTCGGATAGTCACCGGTGAAATAATGGTCGGTGAACTGCGGGCGGGCCGGGTTGCGATCCTCGCCGCCGACGGCGCGATAGAGGCCGTTGATCGACAGGAAGGCGAGCGAATCCGCACCGATATATTTCGCCATGGCTTCGACATCGGCATACTGGTTTGCGAGCAACTTGTCGGCGTCGGGCGTGTCGATGCCGTAAAAATCCGGGAAGAAGATCATCGGGCTGGCGACGCGGATGTGCACTTCCTTGGCGCCCGCCTCGCGGATCATCTGCACGATCTTCAGCGAAGTCGTGCCGCGTACGATGGAATCGTCGACCAGCACCACGCGCTTGCCTTCGATCATCGCCCGGTTGGCGGAGTGCTTCAGCTTCACGCCGAAGGCTCGGATCTGCTGCGTCGGCTCGATGAAGGTGCGGCCCACATAGTGGTTGCGGATGATACCGTATTCGAAGGGAATGCCGCTGGCCTGTGCGTAGCCGAGAGCAGCAGGCGTCCCGCCATCGGGAACCGGCACGATGACGTCGGCATCGACATGGGCTTCCTTGGCAAGGTTCATGCCCATGTTCTTGCGCGTCGTATAGACGTTGCGCCCGCCAACGACTGAATCCGGACGTGCGAAATAGACATATTCGAACAGGCAGAGGCGTTCCGGCTGCTGCTTGCTCGGCTTGCGGGCATCGATGCTGATTGAGCCGTCGGGCTGGATTTCGCAGATGACGACTTCGCCATTCTCCACGTCGCGGATGAACTTGGCACCGATAATGTCGAGTGCGCAGGTTTCCGAGCAGAAGATCGGCTTGCCATCGAGTTCGCCCATGACGAGCGGGCGGATGCCGGTGGGGTCGCGCGCGGCGATCAGCTTCGTGCGCGTCATTGCGAGCATCGAATAGCCGCCTTCCATCTGACGGATAGCATCGATGAAGCGATCGGCCGTGGACGTGTGGCGGGAGCGGGCGATGAGGTGGAGAACGACCTCGGTATCCGATGTCGACTGACAGATGGCGCCGGTCGCGATGATCTGCCGGCGCAGCGTCAGGCCGTTCGTGAAATTGCCGTTATGGGCAATGGCGATACCGCCTTCTTCCAGTTCGGCAAAGAGCGGCTGCACGTTGCGCATCGCCACTTCGCCTGTCGTGGAGTAGCGCGTATGGCCGATCGACATGCTGCCGGGCAGGCGGGCGAGTGTCATCGGATTGGTATAATGGTCGCCGACGAGGCCCATATGGCGTTCCTGATGGAAGCGCTTGCCGTCGAAGGAGACGATACCGGCCGCCTCCTGCCCGCGATGCTGAAGCGCATGCAGGCCGAGCGCGGTCAGCGCCGCCGCATCGGGATGTCCCAGAATTCCGAAAACGCCGCATTCCTCATGCAGCGTGTCTCCGTCGAGCGGATCGTCAATCGGGAAGGAATGGGACTGGTTCATTTCTGCGGGCCTCTGCTCTCACAAGAATGGATCGGCTTGTCCAGTAGCATGATACCGGAAATCTTGCAGCTTTCCGATAAATTCATGCTGAACGACACTTCCTCAAAGCCCGCTCGCCGGCTCTGAAACGGTTGAGGCCCGGCGGAGCGAAATGCCCGGCCGGACCTTTGGTCTTACGTCCCGCTCAAATGGCAATTGCCAGGCCGCGGGTCAAGCGAGTGAACACTGCGTCAATTAGATGGCTGCTGTGCGCCATTGTTAGGGGCGGGTGCTGCGTCTTCCGCCGGAGCCTGATCGTTGGCCGGCGCATTTTCTTCCGTCGTGCGCGCGCCACCAAGCTTCTCGGTAATGCTCTTCTGGATCATCTGGGCGAATTCATCCGGCAGGACCGCCTGCAGGCGAACGACGAGAGAATCCAGGAATGGCTTCGATTTGGCATTGTTGACCCAGGCGGGGCGGTGATCGGCATCGACCAGCCAGTTCCAGAAGGCAACGGCGACGACGAGCAGAAGTATGCCGCGCGCAGCACCGAAGAGGAAGCCCAAAGTGCGGTCGAGTGCACCGATGCGGCTGTCGATGATGAAATCGGCGATCTTCATGGTGATGAAGGAGATGATGATCAGCGCGATCAGGAAGACGACGGCGGCCGAGCCGACGATGGCGATACGGTCATCGTCGGTATATCTCTTCGCATAAGGCACGAGATGCGGATAGAGATAGTAGGCGGCGGCTGCAGAGCCGCCCCAGCTCGCGATCGAGAGGATCTCGCGCGAGAAGCCGCGGACCATTGCCAACACGGCGGAGAAAAGCACGACGCCGATGACAATACCGTCGAAAATCGTAATGGGCATGTAAATTCCACTCCAGACTGCCGCCTTGCGGGCCGCGTCGCGCCTTGTTTGGCTGATCCTATAGCATCCCCGCTATCAGTGATGAAGGATCAAACGTCTTCTTCCACACGCTGCAACGCCCCTTTCGAGCCGGCTATGCGCGCGACCAGATCCGGCAGGCTCTCGATCTCGCTCCAGCGGCCGCCGCTCTTGGGCAGTTCGGCGGAGCCGGATGGCAGCAGAGCAGCCGAAAAACCCAGCTTTTCGGCTTCTTTAAGGCGCTGGGCTGTTTGCGCAACCGGCCGGACGGCGCCCGACAGACTGACTTCGCCGAAATAGACGCAATCGGCCGGAAGGGCAATACCGGCCAGCGAGGAAACAAGAGCCGATGCGACGGCAAGATCGGCGGCAGGCTCGGAGATGCGGAAGCCGCCGGCAATGTTGAGATAGACGTCATGCTGGCCGAGCCGCACGCCGCAATGGGCCTCCAGAACCGCAAGGATCATCGACAGGCGAGCCGAGTCCCAGCCGACGACCGCGCGCCGCGGCGTGCCGAGCGATGTCGGCGCCACCAGTGCCTGCACTTCGACGAGAACAGGTCGCGTGCCTTCCATGCCGGCAAAGACGGCAGCACCCGGCGATTTCTCGTTGCGCTCGCCGAGGAAGAGTTCGGAGGGGTTGGCGACTTCGCGCAGACCCTTGTCCGACATTTCGAAGACACCGATCTCGTCCGTCGGTCCGAAGCGGTTCTTGACCGTGCGCAGGATGCGATAGTGATGGCCGCGGTCGCCCTCGAAATAGAGCACGGCATCGACCATGTGCTCGACGACGCGCGGGCCGGCGATCTGGCCGTCCTTGGTCACATGGCCGACGAGCACCATGGCCGCGCCCGTCTGCTTGGCAAAACGGATCATCGACTGCACGCCGGTGCGCACCTGCGTCACCGTACCCGGCGCGGATTCGGCGAGTTCGCTCCAGAGCGTCTGGATGGAGTCGATGATGACGAGATCGGCGCGTTTGCCCTCGGCAAGTGTTGCCAGAATATCCTCGACATTGGTCTCTGCCGCCAGCATCACATCCGTGTCGGCCGCATTCAGTCGCTGGGCGCGCAGTCGCACCTGCGCCACAGCCTCTTCGCCCGAAACGTAGATGATCTTGTGCCCGCGCCTGGAAAGCGCGGCCGCCCCTTGCATCAGCAGCGTCGATTTGCCGATGCCGGGATCGCCGCCGACGAGTACGGCCGAACCGCGCACGAAGCCGCCGCCCGTGACGCGGTCGAGTTCGGAAATGCCGGTATGGATGCGCGGCGCTTCCTCGATCTCGCCGGACAGGGCGGTCAGTGCGACCGGCCGGCCCTTCTTCGGCGTCTTGGCCGGTCCGCCGCCGATGCCGCCCATCGGGTCTTCCTCGACGATGGTGTTCCACTCGCCGCAATTGTCGCATTTGCCGGCCCAGCGGTTATGCACCGCACCGCAGCTCTGGCATATGAATTGTGTTCTGGCCTTGGCCATCAATGACTGCTTTCACGTAGAGCCGCCTGGGCGGCCGAATCGGTTTCGCCCTAGATAATGGCTTCCTGCACCGATCAAAACTAATGATTTTCCTATCAGCGGCCGGGCTGGCAGCATCGGCAGGCTCTCAAGGGATAGGCCATGCTCGATTATTCGCTCGCTCACTGGATCGGTTTTTTGACTGCGGCGGTCCTCCTGAACATCTCGCCCGGTCCGGACATGGCCTTCATCCTCGGCCATACGATGAAGAGCGGCACGCGCGCCGGCTTCTCTGCCGTCTTCGGCATCTGGACGGGCGCCTGCATCCACGTGCTTCTTGCCGCTTTCGGCCTGTCGGCGATCCTTGCCGCCTCGGCAATCGCCTTCTCCACCGTCAAATGGGTGGGCGCGGTCTATCTCGTCTGGCTCGGTATCCAGGCGCTGCGCTCGAAAGGTGAGGGCGGCTTTGTGCTTGCAGCGGGCGAGACGGTCGGCTGGCGGCGCATCTATCGCCAGGGCGTGCTGGTCTCGCTGCTCAATCCGAAAGTGGCGATCTTCTTCCTCGCCTTCCTGCCCCAATTCGTCGTGGAGGGCGCCGGCCCGGCATGGCTGCAACTTGCCGTCCACGGCGGCCTGATCATTGTGGTCGCCTTTTTCATCGAGCCGCCGCTGATCCTTGCGGGTGGGCGGCTCGCCGATCTCTTCAAGCGCAATGCCAGGATCGGCCTGTGGCTGGATCGCGGCCTTGGTGCGCTGTTCGTGGCGCTCGGCGTGCGCCTCGCGCTCACAACACGCTAGGGACTATTCCTCGTCCATCTCGTACTTGCGCTCGTGGCGCAGGCCGATGCTGGTCAGCATCTCGTAACCGATCGTACCGGCAGCCTTGGCCGCGTCGTCCACGAGCATGTTCTTGCCGAAGAGCTCGATATAGTCGCCGGCGCGAACCGCATTTTCCGGTAAGTCGGTCACGTCGAAGATCGTCTGATCCATGGTGATGCGGCCGGCGACAGGTACCTTGTGACCGGCAATGAAGCCCTGTCCGCCCTGCGGCACTGCCTGGCGCAACGGCACGCCGCCGCTCGACTGGCTGCGCATGTAGCCGTCGGCATAACCCGCCGCAGCAACGGCGAGCCGGCTGTCGCGCGTCAGCTGCAGCGTCTGCCCGTAGCTGACGGATTCACCGGCCTTGACGGTACGGACCTGGATGATGCGCGCCTCGGCGGTCGCCACCGGACGCATCGTGTTCGCCATGCCGTTGACGGCCTGCCCGCCATAGAGCGCAATGCCCGGCCGGGTGAGATCGAAGTGATAGTCGCTGCCGAGCAGGATGCCGCCGGACGCCGCAAGACTTGAATCGATACCTTCATAGGCGGCGCTAACCTTGCGGAATGATTCAAGCTGCTGCCTGTTCATTGCCGAGGAATGATCGTCGCCGCAGGCAAGATGGCTCATGACGAGAACGGGCGCAAAACTCGCCGGCCGCGATACATCGTCGGCAAGAGCGAGCGCTTCATCCAGCGTCAGTCCGAGACGGTTGAACCCGGTATCGACATGCAGGGCGCAAGGATAGTCGCCGTAGTCTGCAAGCACTGCCATCCAGAATGCAAGCTGCTCTTCCGAGGAGATGATCGGCACCAGATCGTTTTCGAAGAAGCGCCGCTCGGTGCCTGGCCATATGCCTGCCAGCACGAAGATGCGTGCCTCAGGCGCAAACATGCGCAGCGTCACACCTTCATCGACGGTCGCCACGAAGAAATCCCGCGCGCCGGCAAGATAGAGCGCTTCGCCGGCATCCTCGATCCCCATTCCATAGGCATCCGCCTTGACGACGGCGGCCGTGCGCGCCTTTCCGGAGCGGCGCGCCATATCCCGCCAATTGTCGGCCAGCGCCGTCAGATCGACGGTCAGCCGCAGGCCGGCGGAGGCGAAAAGGTCCTCGTCTTCGAAGGGGATGGAAAAATCTGTCATGAATCGCCGCACTGAAAGGAAAAGGAAAATGCTGCCAATACTCTAGAGACCATTGTGGCAAAGAGAAAGCACGCGCAGTCACATAGCAGCCTTTCCCACATGCGATCACTTTTGTTCAAGACGGACGGTCCGGCGCGCGCTAGTCTGGCCGGATGCAGAACGTATCGCAAAAAGAGGCGGCAGATGCCATGCCGCTTGCCAAGGTGGAATCGGCCCGCTTCTGGCGGGATAGCCGTTTTCGCGACATGGAGTGCCTGAGCGCCAGTTTTCTCACGCATGAATACGCGCCGCACGCCCACGATACATTCAGCATCGGCGCGATTGAAAGCGGCAGCCAGATCGCGACACTGAGCGGAAGGCGGGAAGAAACCGGACCAGGAGACCTCTATCTGATCGATCCCGGTGTCGTGCACGACGGCGCTCCGGGCGGTGAGGGATATCGCTACCGTATGATCTACCCGGATACGAAACTGTTCATCGATATTCTGGAGGATGTCTCCGGCAAGGCGTTCAACGCGACGCCGTCCTTTGCCAGGGCACTGCCGCGCGATCCGCAGTTTGCCAGAGCCTTCCACACCGCGCACCGCACGCTTGAAAGCGGCGCCGGTGCGCTGGAATCCGATGAAAGCATGTTCTCGGTGCTGGCGGCGATCTTCGCGCGTTATGGCAGCACGATCGTCTTGCCGGTCGATACCAAGGAGCGGAGCGCTGTCGCCCGCGCTCGCGATTACCTGATCGAGAATTTCGACAGCGATGTCGGCCTCGAGGAGCTGGCGACGGTGGCGGGCCTCAGCCGCGCCCATCTGATCCGCGCCTTCCGAAGGGAATATCACATTACCCCGCACGCCTTCCTGACCGACCGGCGTGTCCTTGTCGCCCGGCGCCTGCTGAGGGAAGGCCGCATGCCGGCCGATGTCGCGGTCCAATGCGGCTTTGCCGATCAGGCGCATTTCACGCGCCATTTCAAATCCCGCACCGGGGTGACCCCCGGCCAGTTTCGAGTCGGTTGATCACTTTCGTTCAATACAGCACGCGACTGTCTCGGCTAGCTCTCCGCCATCTTGATGTGGAGGTTGCCAATGTTGCAACAGACCGGGCCAGCCGGCAAAAATCCTGTCCGCGAATTCCTGGGCGGAATGCGTGCCATTTTCCCGTTGATCGTCGCTGTACTGCCGATCGGCCTCGTCTTCGGCGCGGTCTCGGCTACCAAGGGGCTTTCGGCCCTGGAAACGACGCTGATGAGCGCGCTTGTCTTTGCCGGCGGCTCGCAGTTCGTGGCGATGGATATCTGGGCGCATCCGGCGAGCTGGATCGGCGTCGGCTTTGCGGCCCTGCTCGTCAATATCCGCCACGTGCTGATGGGCGCCTCGATCGGCACGAAGATGCAGTGCTTCTCCGGTATCAAACGCTATATCGCCATGCTGTTCCTCGCCGATGAGCTCTGGGCCATGGCGGAATTCCGCGCCGGGACGACACGGCTCACACCCGCCTGGTATGCCGGCATCGTTACGCCCTTCTACCTGACCTGGGTCGGCTCGTCGCTTGCAGGTGCACTGCTCGGCGCCTTTCTCGGCGATCCCGCCGTCATCGGTCTCGACTTCGCCTTTCCGGCCGTCTTCATCGTGCTGGTCATGGGCTTCTGGAAGGGGCGGGAAACCGGTGCCGTTCTCGCGGCAAGCGGGATTGCGGCCGTCGCCGTCCATCATTTCGTGCCAGGCGTCTGGTACATCGCAGCCGGCGCGCTGGCGGGGCTGGCGATGGCCCTCTGGAGAGGCAGGGCGCGGGAGCAGGCGGCATGACGCTCGATCCCAACACTCTGCTTGCCATCCTTGCCATGGCTGCCGCCACGATCTTCACCCGCATCAGTGGTCTCGTATTGATCCGCTACGTCGAGATCAACGAGAACAGGAGAGCGGCAATCGAAGCCATTCCGCCGGCAGTGCTGATGGCCGTCATTGCCCCAACCGCATTTGCGACCGGTTGGGCGGAGACGCTGGCCTGTGTGGCGACCGCAGTCGCCGCGAGCCGCCTGCCAATGCTGGCAAGCGTCGTTGTCGGTGTGGCAACGGCAGCGCTTCTTCGTGCTGCAGGGCTCTGAAGCAAATCAGCAAAATTGCGCGGCGGTTTTGCGCCCTGAGGAATTGACGCGCGAAACCCGCGTCAATGTTCCTCGTATTGGGTAAAGGACGGATCGGCGAGATCGGCGAAGCGCGTGAATTCCGACTGGAAGGCGAGCTTCACCGTGCCGGTCGGTCCGTGACGTTGCTTGGCGATGATGACATCGGCCGTGCCCTTCACCTTGTCGAACAGCGCTTCCCATTCCGGATATTTCGGGTCGTGGATATCGCGCGGTTCCATGTTCTTCACGTAATATTCCTCGCGGAACACGAAGAGCACGACGTCGGCGTCCTGCTCGATGGAGCCGGATTCACGAAGGTCGGAAAGCTGCGGGCGCTTGTCTTCGCGGCTTTCGACGGCACGCGAGAGCTGCGACAGCGCGATGATCGGAACGTTCAGTTCCTTGCCGAGCGCCTTGAGACCAGTCGTGATCTGCGTGATTTCCTGAACGCGGTTCTCGTTCGACTTGCCGGAGCCGGTCATCAGCTGCACGTAGTCGACGACGAGCACGTCGAGACCGCGCTGGCGCTTGAGACGGCGGGCACGCGCCGAAAGCTGGGCGATCGAGATACCACCGGTCTGGTCGATGAACAGCGGCACTTTCTGCATCATCATCGAGCAGGCGACAAGTTTTTCGAAATCGGCATCGTTGATGTCGCCGCGGCGGATCTTCGAGGAGGAGACTTCCGTCTGCTCGGAGATGATACGGGTGGCGAGCTGTTCGGACGACATTTCGAGCGAGTAGAAGCCGACGACGCCGCCATTCTTCGCCTTCATGCTGCCGTCGGACTGCACTTCGCCTTCGTAGGCGGCCGCGATATTATAGGCGATGTTGGTCGCAAGCGAGGTCTTGCCCATACCCGGACGACCGGCGAGCACGATCAAGTCCGACCGCTGCAACCCGCCCATCTTGGAATCGAGCGAGTGGATGCCGGTGGAAATGCCGGAAAGGCCGCCGTCACGTTCCTTGGCGACAGCCGCCATGTCAATCGCGAGCGCCACGGCATCGTTGAAGGCCTGGAAGCCGCCGTCATAACGACCATTTTCGGCAAGCTCGAACAGGCGGCGCTCGGTATCTTCGATCTGCGCCTGCGGCGGCATGTCGAGCGGCGCGTCATAGGCGATGTTGACGACGTCCTCGCCGATGGTGATCAGCGCACGGCGGATCGCCAGATCGTAGATCGCACGGCCATAGTCTTCGGCATTGATGATCGTCACAGCACCCGTGACGAGGCTGGCGAGATATTGCGAGACGGTGATGTCGCCGACCTTTTCGTCGGCCGGCAGGAAGGTCTTGACCGTCACCGGGTTGGCGATCTTGCCCATGCGGATGATGTCGCCGGCGACCTCGAAGATCTTCCGGTGCAGCGG
Organism: Rhizobium sp. BK379; assembly: GCF_014193955.1. NCBI lineage: Bacteria > Pseudomonadati > Pseudomonadota > Alphaproteobacteria > Hyphomicrobiales > Rhizobiaceae > Rhizobium > Rhizobium sp. BK379. The sequence goes on along the minus strand of NZ_JACIAD010000009.1, from coordinate 222,002 downwards.
CTCATAGAGGTGCGTGGGCTTCAGGAAGTCGGACACCCGGTAATAGGCGTCGTTGTTCATCAGGATGGCGCCGAGCAGCGCCTGTTCGGCCTCGATGTTGTTCGGCGCTTCGCGATAGTGCTGCTCTGCGGGAGCAACGGCGGCAATCTTTCGTGCAGCTTCGTTCATCGTCATCCGTACTGTCTTTTCCAAAACCCGGATTTGCAGGGCGGACTGAATAAAATCAAGTGCCGCGCGGCAACTACTTTCAGCTCGCCGTCAAATCGGCGGCGCTGTGCACGTTGTTCGATTTCTCCACAGTCGGCGGAACGCTTGAGGAGAAATATCCTGACTGTCACTTGCGGGACACGGTGCCCGCAGCGACTCACTTCGTCATTCCAGCATTCTGTTATTTTAGCGCCCTGGATTGGAGGACGCAGCAAAAAAGCCGCCGGCTGGAAAAGCTCCAACAACAAAAAAGCCCGGCGCGAGCCGGGCTTTTCGTTCTGCCTGGAGACAGAAATTATGCTTCGTCTTCGTCGAGGCCATCGGCTTCCGGATCGAAGAAGTCTTCCGGACGCAGTGCGTCTTCGTCAACGCCGTAGATGGCGTCGACAGAGGTGAGTTCTTCACCCTTGGACTGGCGCTCGGCTTCTTCAGCAGAACGGGCAACGTTCAGCTCGACGTTGATCTCAACTTCAGCATGGAGCTGCAGCTCGACCTTGTGCAGGCCGATCGCCTTGATCGGCGTGTTGAGGTGAACCTGGTTGCGGGCGATGTTGAAGCCTTCGGCAGCCAGAATGTCGACGACGTCGCGGGCAGCGACGGAGCCATAGAGCTGGCCGGTTTCGCCGGCAGAGCGTACGACGATGAAGGACTTGCCGTCGAGAACGTCGGCAACCTTCTGGGCTTCGGACTTGCGCTCGAGGTTACGGGCTTCGAGCGTTGCACGCTCGGATTCGAAGCGGGCCTTGTTGGCAGCGTTGGCGCGCAGTGCCTTGCCGAGCGGCAGGAGGTAGTTGCGTGCGAAGCCGTCGCGAACCTTTACGGTTTCGCCCATCTGGCCGAGCTTGGAGATGCGTTCGAGAAGAATGACGTCCATGGTGTTTTCCTTTCTTGTTCTCAGATTTCGGTATCGGTTTGTTTGGGGGCATCGGCATCCTTGGTCGGGGTCAGGGCGATCGCCTTGCGGGTATCGGCAAGACCGAGCACGAGGATGAAAAGAGCTGGCAACATCATGGTGGATGCCAGGTAGCAGAGAATGAGGGCCGGCAAGCGCCAGTCCTTGCCGCGCGTGCGGAAGTGCAGCGCGGCGAAGCCGGACATCAGGAAGCCGGCGCCGAAGGCTCCGACGACCGTGGCGCCGATCATCGCCGGAATTCCGCCCATGAAGGTGGCGGCAAGACCGGCGAGGAAGATGAAGATCGAATTCCGGTTCATGCGCAGCGACGAGGGGATATCCTCGCGCGGGCGCAGGCCCTTGCCGGAGGCGGTGACGATGCGCGTCGCGATGTAATAGGCGGCAAACAGCATCACCACCCAGATGGCGCCCTGCAGCGCGGGCAGCATGAGCACGACGAGCGACTTGGTCTGGGCGGTCGCGACCGGGTCCGGAACGAAAGTCGGCTGCTGCTCCTGCAGCGAGGCCATCAGCATGTCGACCATCTGGTCGGTAATCTCAGGCCCGTAACCGATCATGATGCCGGTAACGATGACGGCGATCGTGACCAGGCCACAGAGATGCAGAAGGATATCGGAGAGCGGATACCAGGCAAGCAGATGGTCGGGGCCGCCGAGTTCGGACGCTGGGCGCGCAAGGTTTGCAAGATGGCTCAGCCAGCCGGCCGGCAGCAGCGTCACCATCGTCATGACGAGCGCGAAGGACGGCGAAATGGCGATCGCACCCAGCACGGCAGCCGTGACGACGGCGGAAATGGCGGCGAGGTTGCCCCAGCCGAGGCCGACGAGCAGGATGGGAAGTGCGGAAGCAGCATAGAGCACAGCACTGAACGACGGCTGCATGCTCGCGCCAAGCACCAGCAAGGCGGCGGTCAATCCGGCGAGTGCGCCGATCGCAAGCGTTTTCGGGTCCAGTTTTTTCACTTCGCTGTCCTGCTTCATCAAGCAGTTAGAGGATTTCCCTGAATCGATCCGGGAGATACCTCAACATGGGTTTTAAGGTTCCGATCCGCGCCCATCGCGGAAGGGAGGAAGCCCCGGATCCGAAGATCCGGGGCTTCGAAAGTCAATTAGGCGACGACGTACGGCAGCAGGCCGAGGAAGCGTGCACGCTTGATCGCCTGGGCGAGTTCGCGCTGCTTCTTCTGGGAAACGGCCGTGATGCGGGACGGAACGATCTTGCCGCGCTCGGAAATGTAGCGCTGCAGGAGACGGACGTCCTTGTAGTCGATGCGCGGAGCGTTTGCGCCGGAGAACGGGCAGGTCTTGCGACGACGATGGAACGGACGACGGACCGGAGCGGAGGAAGATTCAGACATTCTTATTTCTCCTTATGCACGGTCTTCGCGGGGAGCGCGATCAGGACGCGGGCCACGCTGGAAGTCGCCGTCACGGCGCGGCGGACGATCGCCGAATTCGCGGCGCGGGCCACGGTCGCCGCCTTCACGCGGGCCACGGTCGTCGCGGTCGCGCTTCTGCATCATGGCAGACGGGCCGTCTTCGTGCTTTTCAACAGCGATGGTCATGTAGCGAAGAACGTCTTCACTGATGCGCATCTGGCGTTCCATTTCCTGGATCGCAGCTGCCGGTGCATCAATGTCCATCAGGGCGTAGTGAGCCTTGCGGTTCTTCTTGATGCGGTAGGTGAGGGACTTGAGGCCCCAGTTTTCGATACGCCCGACCTTACCACCGTTAGCTTCGATAACACCCTTGTACTGTTCTACGAGGGCATCAACCTGCTGCGTGGAAATATCCTGTCGGGCAAGGAATACATGTTCATAAAGAGCCATGACAGCTTTGCCTTTCTTGCGTTGATCAGAACCCGGCATTCGGCGGCTAAGCCTCAACGACTGCTCCTGAGAGGCGATAGCGCCAAGCAAGAAAAGCGTTTCCGAGACGGTCGAGAGCGGAGACACGGGAGGCTGGAACGCTTCCGTTCCGAACGGCTCGCAAGAAGCAAACCGGCCCTCCGTTCAGCCACCAGCCAGAAGACCGGGTTAACGAACAGGGGCGCTTATACGGATTTTTGCGCGAAAGGCAAGGGAAGCGGGCAACAAACTATGAAAAGCGGCCACCGCCTGCCGGAATGAGAAAAGAGCGCGATTGCTCGCGCCCTCAAAACGTCGGGGATACCGACCCCCTCAGAGCGGCATCGGATACTGCCGGTGAACCTTCTCGATCTCCGCCAACACGTCACCGCTAAGCTTCACGCCGACGGATCCAATATCCGTCTTCAGCTGTGCCATCGTGGTAGCGCCGATGATGACCGATGTCATGAAGCGGCGGGTCAGGCAGAAGGCGAGTGCCATCTGCGACGGATCGAGCCCATGCCGAGCCGCGATATCGAGATAGGCCTTCGTCGGCGCTTCCTGCAGCGGCTGCAGGCGGCCGCCGAGGTCGCCGTTGATCGCGGCGCGCGTGCCCGCCGGCTTCTCGCCGTTGATGTATTTGCCACTCAGGATGCCGGCGGCAAGCGGCGAATAGGCAAGGAGGCCGACATCTTCGTGATGGGAGAGTTCCGCAAGGTCGAGATCGAAATGGCGGTAGAGAAGATTGTATTCATTCTGGGTGCTGGCGACGCGCGGCAGGTTCATCTGCTCGGAGAGGCTCACATATTTCTGGATGCCCCAGGTCGTCTCGTTGGATAGGCCGAAGGCGCGGATCTTGCCCTCCTTCACCAGTTCGCCCACCGTCTGCAAAATATCGGTCATGTTGGCGACGGCCTTGGCGCGATCCTGCCCGAACGGATCGTAGTGCCAGCTCTGGCGGAAATGGAAATGGCCGCGGTTCGGCCAGTGGATCTGATAGAGATCGACATAGTCCGTCTTCAGCCGCTTCAGGCTGGCCTCGAGCGCGAGGCGGATATTCTTGCCGTCGGCACCTTCGCCGTTGCGCAGGTAGGAGCGGCCGGTACCGGCAACCTTGGTGGCAAGAACGATATCCTTGCGCTTGCCGGTCCTTTCGAACCAGCTGCCGATATACTCCTCCGTGCGGCCCTGTGTTTCGGCCGAAACAGGCGTGGTCGGATAAAGCTCGGCAGTATCGAAGAAATTGATGCCTTCCTGGACAGCATAGTCCATCTGCTCGTGGGCTTCCGCCTCGCTGTTCTGCGTGCCCCAGGTCATGGTGCCAAGGCAAATCTCGGAAACGGAAATATCGGTGCGGCCTAATTTATTATATTTCATCGGAAACCCTGGGCATGGTCTGAAAAAGGGAAAGGCGTGGGAAGAGCCGCGCAAATCTAGGACGGATTTGCCGAAGCGCAAGAGAAAAAACCGAGCGTTTCCGCTGGGGCGAAAGGCTTTGGAGAGAATCTGCCGCCACTTGACTCTCAAAGAAAGAATGTCAATTGGAGGCGAAATGGCCCGACGGGCACTATCGAGGGATTGAAAAATGACCATTGCTTTCACTTTTCCCGGCCAGGGCAGCCAGGCCGTTGGCATGGGCAAGGATCTCGCCGAGAATTTTGCAGAAGCCCGCGCCGTTTTCGAAGAGGTCGATGAAGCGCTCGGTGAAAAGCTTTCCGACACCATGTTCAACGGTCCCGAGGACAAGCTGACACTGACGGCAAACGCCCAGCCGGCGCTGATGGCCGTCTCCCTGGCCGTTATCCGCGTTCTTGAAGCCAGGGGTCTCGATCTGAAGGCCAAGGTCGCCTATGTCGCTGGCCATTCTCTTGGCGAATATTCCGCCCTCTGTGCCGCCGGCACCTTCTCGATAGCCGACACAGCCCGCCTTCTGCGCATTCGCGGCAATGCCATGCAGGCTGCCGTGCCTGTCGGCGTCGGCGCCATGGCCGCCATCATCGGCCTCGAACATGCCGACGTGCAGGCCGTCTGTGAGGAGGCTGCAGCGATCGGCTCCTGTCAGATTGCCAACGACAACGGCGGCGGCCAGCTCGTCATATCGGGCGAGAAGTCGGCCGTCGAAAAGGCCGCTGGCTTGGCGACCGACAAGGGCGCCAAGCGAGCCATTCTGTTGCCGGTCTCCGCTCCCTTCCATTCGAAGCTGATGGCACCTGCCGCAGATGCCATGCGCGAGGCGCTCGCCGGCGTGAAGAAGGCCAATCCGGTCGTGCCCCTTATCGCAAATGTTCGCGCAGCACCTGTCACGGATGCCGAGGAGATCGCAGCCCTTCTCGTCGAGCAAGTCACCGGACAGGTTCGCTGGCGCGAAACGGTGGAATGGTTTGCCGCAAATGGCGTCACCACGCTCTATGAACTCGGTGCCGGCAAGGTCCTGACTGGTCTTGCGCGCCGCATAGACAAGACTATCAATGGCGTCTCGGTCAACGGCCCAGCCGATATCGACGCTGCCATTGCCGCACTCACGGCCTGATTGCCCCACTTTATATAAGGAACGTTCCCATGTTCGATCTTTCCGGCCGCAAGGCTCTCGTCACCGGCGCATCGGGCGGCATTGGCGAAGAAATCGCCCGCCTTCTTCACAAGCAGGGCGCCATTGTCGGCCTGCACGGAACTCGCGTCGAAAAGCTCGAGGCTCTCGCAAACGAACTCGGCGATCGCGTGAAGATCTTCCCGGCGAACCTTTCGGATCGCGACGAAGTCAAGGCTCTCGGCCAGAAGGCGGAAGCCGATCTCGAAGGCGTCGATATCCTCGTCAACAATGCCGGCATCACCAAGGACGGTCTCTTCGTTCGCATGAGCGATGAGGACTGGGATGCTGTTCTCGAAGTGAACCTGACGGCGACCTTCCGCCTGACGCGCGAGCTCACCCATCCGATGATGCGCCGCCGTTATGGCCGCATCATCAACATCACCTCCGTCGTCGGCGTCACCGGCAATCCGGGACAGGCGAACTACTGCGCCTCCAAGGCCGGTATGATCGGCTTCACGAAATCTCTGGCGCAGGAGATCGCCACGCGCAACGTGACGGTCAACTGTGTTGCCCCGGGCTTCATCGAAAGCGCCATGACCGGCAAGCTGAACGACAAGCAGAAGGAAGCGATCATGGGTGCGATCCCCATGAAGCGCATGGGAACCGGCGCCGAAGTGGCCTCGGCCGTCGCCTATCTCGCGTCCGCTGAGGCCGCCTATATGACGGGTCAGACGCTGCATGTGAACGGCGGCATGGCCATGATCTGAAACGATTAGCTGCCGCAGTCGCCGATTTAAGCCAATAGCGTGTTGAGCAATCACGAACGGTTGATTTTCTGGCTTTGCGGCAGACTTAAAGCATGTTAAGCGGGCCATGACTGTCAACAGTCGTCCCGAAAAAGCAGACGGACCGGCGGGCTTTTCGCAAGCCTGGGACTTCTCTAAAGCCGGGTAAACGAGTTTGCCGAGGATGTCTGAACGCATCGCAGGCTGAAACAGGGTAGGGGTGTCAGAAGGACATTCCGATCAGGACATAAGGTCGAGGAAACCGACATGAGCGATATCGCAGAACGCGTAAAGAAAATTGTTATTGATCATCTTGGCGTCGATGCCGACAAGGTCGTCGAGAGCGCCAGCTTTATCGACGATCTGGGCGCCGACTCGCTCGACACGGTCGAACTGGTCATGGCTTTCGAAGAAGAATTCGGCGTTGAAATCCCCGATGATGCCGCTGACTCGATCCTGACCGTTGGCGATGCCGTGAAGTTTATTGAAAAGGCTCAGGCCTGATACTGTGCATTCGAGAAAGGGCGGGCCAAGAGTCCGCCCTTTTCTTTTGAGCATGTTTCTCCATAAAACATAACAGACGGGGGAAAGCAGTCGATGAGAAGGGTCGTCATTACTGGTACCGGCATGGTATCGCCCTTGGGATGCGGAACGGAAGTTACCTGGTCCCGCCTGCTTGCGGGAGCAAACGGCGCCCGTCTCGTGTCCGAATTCGAAGTCGAGGATCTCCCTGCCAAGATTGCTTGCCGCATTCCCGTCGGCGATGGTTCTGACGGTACGTTCAATGCCGACGATTGGATGGAGCCGAAGGAACAGCGCAAGGTAGACCCTTTCATCATCTACGGCATGGCTGCTGCCGACATGGCGCTCAAGGATGCCGACTGGCATCCGGAAACCGATGAGGACCAGATCGCCACCGGCGTGCTGATCGGCTCCGGCATCGGCGGCATCGAGGGTATTGTCGAAGCCGGCTATACGCTGCGCGACAAAGGCCCGCGCCGCATCTCTCCTTTCTTCATTCCCGGTCGGCTGATCAACCTTGTTTCGGGCCAGGTCTCCATTCGCCATAAGCTGCGCGGCCCGAACCATTCGGTTGTTACCGCCTGCTCCACCGGTGCGCACGCCATTGGCGATGCTGCCCGTCTCATTGCGCTCGGCGATGCCGATGTCATGGTCGCCGGTGGCACGGAATCCCCGGTCAGCCGCATTTCGCTTGCCGGCTTTGCTGCCTGCAAGGCGCTGTCGACGCAGCACAATGACGACCCGCAGAAAGCGTCGCGCCCCTATGACAGGGATCGTGACGGTTTCGTCATGGGCGAGGGCGCCGGCATTGTCGTTCTCGAAGAGCTGGACCATGCGTTGGCACGCGGCGCCAAGATCTATGCAGAAGTGGTTGGTTACGGCCTTTCCGGCGATGCCTTCCACATCACCGCTCCGTCTGAAGACGGCGATGGCGCGTTCCGCTGCATGACCATGGCGCTGAAGCGCGCCGGCCTGACGCCTGCCGATGTCGACTACATCAACGCCCACGGCACTTCGACCATGGCCGATACGATCGAGCTAGGCGCCGTTGAGCGCCTCGTCGGCAATGCGGCCTCGAAGATCTCGATGTCGTCGACCAAATCCGCGACCGGCCACCTGCTCGGTGCCGCCGGCGCCATCGAGGCGATCTTCACGACCCTCGCAATTCGGGATAATGTCGCCCCTCCGACGCTCAACCTCGACAATCCTGAGCGGGAAACCGCAATCGACCTCGTTCCGCACAAGGCTCGTGAGCGAGAAATTAACGTGGCGCTATCCAACTCGTTCGGATTCGGCGGCACGAATGCATCGCTCGTGCTGCGCCGCTACGTCGCGTAACAGACGGTTCACGACACGGGCGAACGTCAAACGGCGTCAGGAAGCGCGGCAGAACCTGTTTTTGCCGCATTACTTCGCGAAATAGCGAAGCGGGGCCAAGTTTTAGAGGATTGCCGGTGAGCGATACGACCAACCAGAGCAGCGACAACGGCCAGCCGGCGCAGAAGGGACCGATCATCCCGAAATCGCCGAGCGAAGCCCTGCGCCCGGAACGTGTCCCCGAGCCCCCGAAGCGCTCCAGGAATGCTCGCAGTCAGGTCATCCTCTTCCTGAATTTCGTAATGACCATGGCCGTGGTCGTCTGTATTGCCGGTCTCATCGGCTTCTACTACGCCATCACCGCGTATCAGAACCCCGGCCCGCTGCAGACGAACACCAACTTCATCGTCCGCAATGGGGCAGGCCTCGCGGAAATCGCCACAAACCTCGAGCGCAACCTGATCATTTCGGATGCCCGGGTCTTCCGCTATCTGACGGCCACGCATCTTACTGATGGCGAGAGCCTCAAGGCCGGCGAATACGAGATCAAGGCGCATGCGTCCATGAACGAGATCATGGAGCTCCTGAAATCCGGTAAGTCCATCCTCTATTCCGTCTCCTTCCCGGAAGGCCTGACGGTGCGACAGATGTTCGACCGCATGCTTGATGATGCGGTCCTCGAAGGCGACCTGCCGGCTGCCCTGCCGGCGGAAGGCAGCCTGCGGCCCGACACTTACAAGTTCTCGCGCGGCACCAAGCGCTCCGAAATTATCGACCAGATGGCTGCAGCCCAGCAGAAGCTTGTCGATCAGATCTGGGAACGGCGCGATCCTTCGTTGCTCCTGAAGAGCAAGGAAGAGTTCGTCACGCTCGCCTCCATCGTCGAGAAGGAGACGGGAGTGCCGGATGAGCGTGCGCATGTGGCCTCCGTCTTCCTCAACCGTCTTGGCAAGGGGATGCGGCTGCAGTCCGATCCGACCATCATCTATGGTCTCTTCGGTGGCGGGGGCAAACCCTCCGACCGGCCGATCTATCAGTCGGACCTGAAGAAAGAGACCCCCTTCAACACCTACGTCATCAAGGGCCTGCCGCCGACGCCGATTGCCAATCCAGGCAAGGACGCGCTGGAAGCTGTCGCCAATCCCTGGAAGACACAGGACCTCTATTTCGTCGCCGATGGCTCCGGCGGCCACGTCTTCGCGGCAACGCTCGAAGAGCACAATGCCAACGTCAAGCGCTGGCGCAAGCTCGAAGCAGACAAGGGCGCCGATCCTGAAATTGCTGTCGACGGACAACCGGAAGACCAGCCGGCGGACAATACATCCGCAGTTCCGCCGAAGAAAAAGAAGATCAACTGATATCGGGAGGCCTTTGATGGCATTGCAGTCCATGACCGGTTTCGCGCGGCGCGAGGGAACGACTGGCCGCTGGCGCTGGGCATGGGAATTGCGCTCGGTCAACGGCAAGGGCCTCGACGTCAGACTGCGGCTTCCGCCAGGTCTGGAGCGCCTGGAAACCGATGTTCGCCGCATTGCCGGCGAGAATTTCAGCCGCGGCAATCTGCAGGCTACGCTGGCGCTGACCTCGGGTGAAAGCCAGCTTGAAGCCGTGCTCAATCAGGATGCCTTCGCTGCCGTTCTCGCGATGCGCGACAAGCTCGAAGGTCTTATCGATCCGGCGCCATTGAGGCTTGATACGCTGCTTTCCATCCGAGGCCTCGTCGATTTCCGTGAGACGCAGGACAGCGAAGAGACGGTCGCTGTCCGCGATGCCGATATCATGTCGGGACTGAAGGCTGCGCTTTCCGATCTCAGGAGCATGCGTGAGCAGGAGGGAGCGGCACTGGCGCGCGTGCTTCTTGGCCACGTCGCGACGGTCGAGGCGCTGACAAGCACGATCGAGGCCGATCCCTCGCGCTCGCCGCAGGAGATCGCGGCAAGGCTCTCCGCGCAGGTGGCACTCCTCATGGAAGGAACCGGCGCTCTCGACCGTGACCGCCTGCACGCCGAAGCGGCACTGCTCGCGACGAAGGCGGATCTGCGCGAAGAGATCGACCGACTGAAGGCCCATGTCGCCGCCACCCGCGATCTCGTGACAAAAGGCGGCCCGGTTGGCCGAAAGCTCGATTTCCTTGCACAGGAATTTAACCGAGAATCGAATACGATATGCTCGAAGTCGAACGCATCGGCCGTCACCGCAGCCGGGATCGAGCTGAAGGTGGTGATCGATCAGTTCCGCGAGCAGGTCCAGAATTTGGAGTAGGACATGAGCCCGGCGAAAATCTCGTCCATCCAGATCGCCCGTCGAGGTCTGATGCTGGTGATCTCGTCGCCCTCGGGTGCCGGTAAATCCACCATCGCGCGGACGCTTTTGGAAACGGACAAGCAGATCGGCCTTTCCGTCAGCGTCACGACACGTCAGCGCCGGCCCAGCGAAGTGGAAGGCATCCACTATCATTTCAAGACCGTTCGGGAATTCGAGCGACTGCGCGATTCCGATTCTCTGCTCGAATGGGCCGAGGTTCACGGCAATTTCTACGGCACGCCTCGCGAGCCGGTGGAACAGGCCATGTCCGAAGGCCGCGACATGCTGTTCGATATCGACTGGCAGGGCGCTCAGCAGCTGCAGCAGAAGATGCAGGCCGACGTGGTCTCGATCTTCGTGCTGCCGCCGACCATGACCGAGCTGCAGTCGCGCCTGCATCGCCGCGCCGAGGATTCCGAGGAGGTCATCCAGACGCGCCTGGCAAATTCCCGTGCCGAGATCGCCCACTGGCGTGAATACGATTACGTCATCATCAATGATGACCTGAACGCTGCATTCGATGCCGTGCAGTCAATCGTCAAGGCCGAGCGCCTGCGCCGCGACCGCCGTCATGGCATGTTCGACTTCGTCCGCGAGTTGCTAGAGGAAACGCCGGTTCTCTAAGGCCATTCCAGTAAAACTGCGCAGCGGTTTCGCGTCGGGAATTGCGTGAAAACAAGCTCTAAAGGCTGTTCGCCAGCCGGCAGAATTCTTCCACTGATAGCGTCTCCGCCCGCCTGGCCGGATCGATACCGGCTTTGACAAGCAGGCTTTCGCCGCCGATGGGCTTCAGGCTCTGGCGCAGCATCTTGCGGCGCTGGCCGAAGGCTGCCTGCGTTACCTTTTCCAGATTGGTAACGGAACAGGGGATCGGGTTCTCGTTGGGTGTCAGGTGCACGACTGTCGAGGTGACCTTCGGCGGCGGCGTGAAAGCCTGTGGCGGAATATCGAATGCCATGCGGGAGTTTGTTCGCCATCCCGCGAGCACGCCGAGGCGGCCATAGTGATCGTCGTCCTCGGAGGCGACGATCCGCTCGCCGACTTCTTTCTGGAACATCAGTGTCAGCGATTGCCAGAAGGGTGGCCATGCCTTCGGCAGCAGCCAGTTCACCAGAAGCTGGGTGCCGACATTATAGGGCAGGTTGGCTATGATCTTGACGGGACCTTCCGGCGCCAGTGCCTCGAAATCGGTCTTCAGCGCATCGCCTTCGATGACCTCCAGCCGCCCGGGATAATGATCGGCGATTTCGGCCAGCGCCGGCAGGCAGCGCGCATCGCGCTCGACCGCGATGACCTTCTTCGCGCCAAGCGCGAGGATCGCCCGCGTCAACCCGCCAGGTCCAGGCCCGACTTCAAAGACGGTCGCATCTTCAAGCATGCCGGCCGTTCGGGCGACCTTCTGCGTCAGGTTGAGATCGAGCAGGAAGTTCTGCCCGAGCGCCTTGCGCGCGTCGAGGCCGTGGCGCTGGATAACCTCGCGAAGCGGCGGCAGACCGTCGAGTGCAGCCATTAACGATGGCTTTCCGCGGTACGGCCGAGCTGCGCGCCGAGCTTGAGCGCGGCAACAAGGCTCGCCTCGCGCGCCAGCCCCTTGCCAGCAATCCCGAAGGCGGTGCCGTGGTCGGGGGAGGTGCGTACGAAAGGAAGGCCGAGTGTCACATTGACGGAATCGTCGAAGCCGAGCGCCTTGGCGGGAATTAGCGCCTGATCGTGGTACATGCAGACGGCAACGTCATAACGTGCGCGCGCTTCGTCATGGAACATCGTATCGGCGGGGAGAGGGCCGATAGCATCGATGCCCTCATCGCGCAGGATCTGCACTGCCGGATGAATGATGGTCTCATCCTCCTTGCCGATGGCGCCGCCTTCGCCCGCATGCGGATTGAGTCCAGCGATGGCGAGGCGCGGAGAAGTGATCCCGAACCGCTGCTTCAGATCCTTATCTGCGATCCGGCAGCTTTCGACGATCAGGCCGAGAGTCAACGCCTGCGGCACATCCTTGAGCGGAATGTGGATGGTAACAGGAATGGCGCGCAGTTTCGGCCCCGCAAGCATCATGACAGGCGTGATCGACTGACCGGTTGCACGCATGGCAAGGTCGGCAAGGAATTCCGTATGGCCCGGAAATTTGAATCCTGCTTCGTAGAGCACCGACTTGGCGATCGGATTGGTGATGACCGCAAGCGCCTCGCCCTGCATGACGAGTGCCACTGCCGTCTCGATCGAGGCGATCGTCCCTTTCGCCGTCGCGACATGCGGCTCTCCTGCCGCAACATCGACGCCTGCCGGCATAGGCAGGACCGGCAGCGCTTCCGCAAACAGAGCAAGACTTTCCGCGGCGTTGCCGATGCTGCGCAGGGGAATATCAAGGCCGAGTTGTCGTGCCCGCACGGCAAGGACATCGGAATCACCGATCAGAAAGAATGGCGGCAACCCGAGCTCGCGTCTGCGAAGCCAGGCCATGAGGGTGACATCAGGCCCCACGCCGGCGGGGTCGCCCTGCGTCAACGCAAGCGGTCGCGAAAATGGTGTCGCCATGGAAAATCAGCGATAGATGATCTGCGCGTGCTTGCGCAGTTCATCCAGATATTTGGTGCTGTTTTCATTTTCCGGCGCGGCAGACTTGTCCGACTTGGCCTTGTCGAGGTCTTCCTGACGGAACACCATTTCTGCGGCCTGGTCGTCCGAAACCTGGCGCTGGCTGCAGATTGCCAGATATTCCACGCCCTTTTCGGTCACGCGCGTTGCCGTCGTGTTGCCCTTGGTCTGTGCGACGAGGTCCTTCCACTCCGCCGGAATTTCCGGAGCCAGCATGCGGCCGAGATCGCGGACCGAAACGTCCCGCATGGTCGCAGCGAAAGTCTTGGCCTGATCGCAGCCCGGATATTTGGAACGCGATGCCTCAGCCTCGCCCTTGCGCTTGGCCGTAATCGCATTTCGCTTGGCTGGCGGGACCACGAAGATGACCTGCTGCAGCATGTATTCCGTCGTCACCGGCTTCTGCTTGTTGTTCTGCATCAGGCGGTTGACGAGATCGTAATTCGAGATACGTGCGCTGGAGCCGTAGCGGGCATTGACGATACGCGGCCAGCTCATCTGTACGGCAATGAAGTTCTTGAAGTGATCGACCCCGACGCCGGCACGGTCGAGGATCTGCCCCATCTGCTCGACGGAAAGCTTGTTGCTGGCAGCGAAACGAGCGAAGGAGGCGTTGACGTCGTCCTGCGAGACGGACATGCGCACGCGAGAGATTTCCTGCCGCTTCAGCGCCTCGTCGACAAGCTGTTCTTCCGCAGCCTTGGCATCGGGTTTCAAGCGCTGCAGGCGCATGAAGGCCTGTCGCTTTGCGACATCGCCGCTGGTAATGGCGGTACCGTTTACCACCGCCTTGACTTCGCTGGCGGCGAAGACAGGGCCGCTGAAGGCAGCAAGCATGAAGGCTGCGCCTGCAATAAGCATGGTTACGGTTTTCTTTGCGTCAATCATCTGTTGACCTCCCGATAGCGCCGCACGATCCAGCGCGCGGCGTTCTTACCATATACACTGAGACGACCGGAAATCGCTTCTCTTGCTCCGCGACACCCTATGCCTCACATAACGATTGGTCGCAATGTCCTGCACAGGCTTACGGCGAAAGAATGGCCCGGCCGGAGATTTCCGGCCGTCCACGTGTCGTCAGAGGTTATTCGCAGCGTCACCCGTGCCCAGGCGGATATCGCCGAGCGTGCGGAACGTCAGGCGTGCGGCGATCGTCCAGTCGCTTGCTGTCTGATCCGTCGTATCTCGCCTATCGACATAGGCGATGGTGAAGATGGTGCACTCGTCCTGATAGGAGATGCCGAGCGTACGCCTTACAACGACGTCGTTATTCAGATCCCAGGCGATGCCGCCGAAGATCGACCAGTAATCCTTGAACTTGATCCTGCTGTTCGCCTGGATCTCATCTTGGTCTTGAGCAAAGCCGTACGCCGGCTGCGCTGTCACGTGCGTATAGGTCACTTGGCCCGAGAAGGTATCGTTCTGATAGACCGTTGTCAGGTCGCCACGGTTGAAAGAAAAATCCTTCTCGTCCAGCCGGTAGGATGCTGCCACGGAGAGGCCGAAGGGCATCTCGATGCCGCCCAGTCCGACGTAATCGGAACGATCGGTCTCCAGGCCGGATTCGGCGCCGACATTCACGAGGTCGTCGGTCGCAAACGAATTCTGACCAGCGAGTTGATAAGACTGTCCGAAAATGCCGTGCAGCTTGTAGCCGCTGTCGAAAGTTCCGGTGTACTGGAAGCCGACATTTGCGCGCGTGCCGCCCTCGATACGGTCGTAGCCGGAGAACCTGTCGCGATCAAAAAGATTGGTCGCATCGAAGACGAAGCTCTGCGCGTCTTCATTCGGCAACCGGCCGGCGAGAGGTTCATCCGGTCGTGCGTAGATCTGGGCAATCGGCTCCAGAACATGTGTGCTGTTACTGGACGTGAACAGGATCGGGTAGCGCATTTCCAGCCCAGCCGTCACCATTCCGCGGGTTGCTGCATTATCGTTGAGATAATTGCCAGCATAGGGAACGCCGTTGGCATCGACTGGGCTGTCCATGTTGAGTGCGAAAGCATCGCCACGTGCAGCGAGCAATGGCGTAATAACCAGCCCGGTAGGTGTTACGTAGGTGCGCTTCCACTGCAGTTCCGTGCTCAAGCGGGTCGTCTGACCTTCGAGGCCACGGAAGCGGTCGAAACCGGCGACATTGTAGAAGTCGTCGTGAGTGCGCGAAATATTGGTCAGATTGACATCGGCGGAAAGTTCACCGCCAGCAACCGGCTTCGGCGCGACATAGTGATAATCAAGCGTCGGATAGACGATCGCCTGCTGTTTTTCCGCGGTGTTGTTGCGGTCGGCATCCTGCACGTCGAAATAGAAGGCGCGCAGGTCGAAGTAATTCCGCTTGCCGAGTCCCGTCAGATAGACGGTGTTGGCATGCGGCGTGTAATCATACCCGTCAATCTTGTAGGTGCGCGAGAAATTGTTGTCGCTCTGCACCATAACATCCCAGCCGAAGCTCCAGCGGGGATTGATCCTGAAATCGCCTTTCGACGCGACCATGCCGCGCTGTTTGGCTTCGGCATCGCTTGTACCTTCGCTGAAATTGCTTGGGTTCATCTGATCGATGCCGGCAACGTGCATCGTCACCGTGCCATTTTCAAAGCGGCGGCGATATTCGCCCTCGAGCATCAAGCCCTGGGAGGTGTACCCGGTGCCCGTGACGGTGAAATCCGAACTCGGCGAGATGACGTAGTAATAGGGAACAGAAAGACCGTAGCCGAGATTCTGCGAAACGCTCATCGACGGGAACAGGAAACCCGATTTGCGCTTCACCGTATTATCGGGGACTTCGATCCACGGCAGATAGGCGAGCGAACGACCAAGCAGCTGGAAGCGCGCGTGCTCAAGCCGGATCGTGTGTTTCTCACTGTTCTGGATAACGCGTTCGGCCTTGACCTGCCAGAAAGGGGCACGCTCGGGCTTTTCGGCGCAGGGCAAGCACGCCGTATAGACGCCTTTGTTGAGAATCATCTGCGTACCGCCGACGCGCTGGCCGGTTTCGGCAACGAGGCGGGTATTGTCGCTTGTCTCGATTCGCAGCGCATTCATGAAGCCGTCTGCGAAATTGTCGGTCACATCGAGGTGGTCGGCATAGATTCGGTTGCCGTCCGGCGTCACCATCTCGATGTTGCCGGTGGCCATCATGCGGCCGGTCTTCTGGTTATAGTCGACCTTCTGGGCGACCAGCTTGTAGCCGCCGTAGTTGATCTGCACGCCGCCGATCACGGAGACGAGTTCCTGGTCCTTATTATAGACCAGCTCGTTCGCAGACAGCATCAGCTTCGCGTCCGGCGAGATATTCTGGCCGATCGCAGGCATGCCGGTATTGTTCTCCTGGCCGTAGGCCAGTGGAGCATTTTCGAAATAGGAACACAGAGTCGCACCTAAGAGCAGGGCAACCAACTGTTTACTAAAATTCTTGCGGTCGCCTACCGCCACTAGCCATCCTCCTGATGAAGCAGAATCGTTGCGCCTAAAGCGAGCGCTACGATCACTGGTATCCAAGTCGCCACAAACGGCGGCACGACACCGCTGCTTCCAAATGCTTTTACAAGCACGGTGACGACATAAAGCATGAAGCCTGAAAGGATTCCACCCAGAATCACAGAGCGTGACTGGTTGAACCGGCTAAATTTCAGGGACACTGTTGCAGCAATGAGAGTCATGGCCACCAAGAGCAGTGGCTGCGACAGCAACGAGTTGAATTGAGTCTCGAGCGCCTTCGTAGAGATTCCGAAGGATTTTGCAGCAGCGATACGGTTGGAAAGGTCAAAAAAACCAATTGTTTCCGGCGCTGTCAGCCGCTCCTTGATGAAGTCTTGCTTCAGATTGGTACGAAGCTGTTCCGAAGCCTTACGCACCGGGATTTCCCCAGGCTTGCGTTCGACAACGTTGTTAAGCTGCCAGTAACCATCTTCCAATTTGGCGGATGCGGCGTCCTGCCTCAGAATGACCTGACCCGTGGAATCGAAGTGGACAAGCACGGCGTCCATGAGCAGCGTGCCGTTCTCCAGCACGGTCTTGGCGCCGATGATGACATCGTCCCGGCCGCTGATCTGGCGCAGCCAGGGAACCTGGAGCGCCCGGATCATGGCATTGTCCTGGCCGCGCCATGCCGTTTCGAATTGTGTTGCCTGCCTCTGGCCCCAGGCGGCGAGCGGATTGAGCGCCACCACCGTCAGCACGCCCAGAATCAGGGATCCGGCGATAAAGGGCAGCATGAATTGCCAGACCGAAATGCCGGCCGCACGTGTGACGACGAGTTCATATTTCCGGTTTAGGCCGATCAGCACGGTGATGCCGACGAACAGCGCCACGAAGGGAATGGTCTGTTGCAGGATTAATGGCAGGCGGACGGCGGTGAGCAGCACAGCACCACCCAGCGTGTAGCCGGGGAAATTGGAGATGCGGCTTGCCGTCTCGCTGAAGTCGAGCAGAAAGGTGATGGCGCTCATGCCGATCAGGAACCACATCGTGGTCACCACGTACCGGCGGAAGAAATACCGCGACAATGTCCCGAATATCATTGCGAAGCGCCTCCGCCGGTCCGGCTTGTCGCGGTAAGCATCTGCTTCTGCGCGCGCTTCCAGAGTGTCGAGGTACGATTTCTGACGGCAAGCGGCATGGCGAGCCGCTTGTGCATGTTCAGGAAAATAATCGAAACCAGGCTCGTCACGATCGGGATCGCATAGAGGATCGGGATATAGATCGCGCTCTTGTCGATCTGGTTGGCAACGTAAAATGCCGCCCAACGCAACGCGAATGCGAGTCCCAGTGCGCCGATCATCGGATGCATTCGCGCTTCGCGATGTGATCGCGCATCCCCGGCTATGACAAGCGAGAAAAGCGCGAAAACAAAGGGAAGCATCCAGTCGGTCAGGCGCCGATGCAGTTCGGCGGCATAGCTGCCGGGCTTGGCGATATAATCGGGGTCCTTCGGATCGGGATTGAGCAGGAAGCCGAGATCGCGGTCGCTCGCGCGAAGCGTCGCCTGTCCGTTATTTTCCGTCATGTCCGAAAGATCGAAGGAATAGGAATCGAACTTGATGACGGAGACGTTTCCATCGGCCGTTTTGCGATGGACTTCGCCATCATGCATGATCAGCGACGTGCCGACATCATCCACGGCGCCTTCGCGTGCATAGTAGATGAGCTCATAATTCGGGTCGCGCTCGTCTGCGACGAAGAGGCCCTTGAGCGTACGGCCGGCAAGCCGCTGCGAGATCTGCACGTAGAGGCCTTCGTCGATCTTGCGGAAGGTCTTTTCCTCAATCACCGATGACAGAAGATCGGCATAGGTGGCGGCGATCATCTGCCGCACGACCGTCTTCGCACGCGGCTCGACGACATTGTCGACGAAGAACGAGAAAACGCTGATGAGGAGCGCGAGCAGCAGGATCGGCCGCGCCAGGATGCTGCGCCGGGCGCCGGCGGCATCGATCACGGTCAGTTCGGAATCGTTGTTCATCGTCGTCAGCGTCTGGGTAATGCCGATGACGAGCGCGAAGGGCAGCACGACGGGAATGATGGACGGCAGGATCAGTGTCGCAAGCGTGGCGAAGGAACCGATCGACTGGCCGCTGTCGGTCACGAGGTTTATGCGCTGCAGGACCTGGGTGGTCCAGATGATCGCGAGCACCGGGAGAAGAGCCACGAGAAACATCTGGCCGACACGCCGTAATATATATGTCTCGAGTAGTTTCATGCTCGCCCTTGAACGCGCCTGCAGGTCGATATGATCAGCAGGAGATTCCCTCTACGCTGTTTGTCTCGGTTTTGCGACAAGTCAGTGTCAAAAATTCATTCAAATTTCAGAATTTTTTTGTTGCCGTGGCGACTCAGCAATTGCCATCAGCGCCGCGAATATGACGACCGAAGACAGCCATCCCAGCACGACGTCGGATAGATAATGTGCGCCGAAGGAGAGCCGCATCGCGGGGGTCAGGATGGAAACCGCAGCAACAGGGGCCACAAGCGCATAGCGCACCGACTTCGGAACGAAGATCAGCAGACAGAACAGCCAGCCCGCGCTCGCGGCCTCTCCGGATATGAACGAGCAGTTCGAAACGCATTTGCCGGCCAATGAACCGGCTTCGGCGAAATGCAGCGTACCGCCGAAAAAATCGGTCTGCACCGGCCGCGGCCGACCCCAATGTTCCTTGAGGATCACATTAACGAGAAGAACGGGACCGATCAGCAGCGTGCCGAGAGCCACCTTCAGATCGCGGGCGCGCGGCGCATTGAACGTCGCGCCATGCTGTTGATAACACTCCGCCAGTTTCCACAGCATCACCGCGGTCACGACATAGGGAACATAGAAGAACAGCGTGCGCAGCAGGCCGAGGATCGCTTCGCTCCGATAGGGGAAGGAACCGCAGATCTCGGTGGCCGGGGCGGACGCGCTACACGCCACCTGCACGAAAAAAAGCTGGGAAAAATAAATATCGATCCCGGGAAAGGCGCGGAACAGGGCCAATAGCAGCCACCAGACCCAGAAAAGCAGGATAAAGACCCCGAATGCCGTTTTCGGCAGGCGGATTGCCGGACCCCGCCATCGATTTTTCGAAAAAACTGTCAACGCAAACATCTACGAAAATGACGAAAACCTTTTGGCCTGGCGGCCGCGCGGAACATAACAACTGTCGCCGGCCATTGACAGACCCGTCAAACGCGAAATTATCCCCTGGCACGGATTTCATGAATCCCATCGGAGAAGACATGTCTGCAAAATTCGAAATTTCATTCTCAAAATCGGCAAAACTCGGCGGCGGCCTCGCGATTCTTCTGAAGACATCAGAGGCAGATACGGCGGCTGGGGCCGATATTGCCGATCCGGCGGGAGTGATCGCCAAGGCGTCGAAGATTGCACGCTTCTCGGCAAAGTCGCTGACTGCCCTCGACGTTGTGGCGCCGGAAGGCGCGCCTGTCGACCGTATCGTCGTACTGGGCCTCGGCAAGCCTGCAGACCTCACCGTCCACGACTGGCTGAAAGCCGGTGGCAGCGCTGCATCGCGGATCAAGAATACCGAGAAGGTGACGATCTTCATCGATGCGCCGGGTGCAGAGGTCAGCGCCAAGGCCGCGGCCGATTTCGCTCTCGGCATGCTGTTGCGCGCCTACAGTTTCGATATCTACAAGACGAAGAAGAATGACGACGAAGAGAAGCAGGCGAAGTCGGTCAAAGTGACGATCGTCACGACCGATGCGGCTGCCGCCAAGAAAGCCTTCGCCGATGCCGAATCGGTCGCGGATGGCGTGAACCTCGCCCGCGACCTGGTCAACGAACCGCCGAATGTGCTCGGTCCGGTGGAGTTTGCCGCCAAGGCCAAGGAGCTGGAGAAGCTGGGCGTTGAGGTGGAAATTCTCACCGAGCGCGAAATGCGTCGTCTCGGCATGGGGGCGCTGCTGGGCGTTGCCCAGGGTTCCGTCCGTCCGCCGCGCCTCGCGGTCATGCAGTGGAAGGGCAGTAAGGGCAAGGATCGGCCGATCGCCTTCATCGGCAAGGGCGTCGTCTTCGATACCGGCGGCATCTCGATCAAGCCGGCCGCCAACATGGAAGACATGAAGGGCGATATGGGTGGTGCGGCCGCGGTCACCGGCCTCATGCACACGCTCGCCGCCCGCAAGGCGCCGGTCAATGCCGTCGGCATTATCGGTCTTGTGGAAAACATGCCCGATGGCAACGCCCAGCGTCCGGGCGATATCGTCACTTCCATGTCGGGCCAGACGATCGAGATCATCAACACCGATGCGGAAGGCCGCCTCGTGCTCTGCGATGCGCTCTGGTACTGCAACGACCGCTTCAAGCCGCAGTTCATGATCAATCTTGCAACGCTGACAGGCGCGATCATGGTCGCGCTCGGCAATAGCCATGCCGGTCTCTTCTCGAATGACGATCCCCTGTCGGCGCAACTGACGACCGCCGGCCTCGTGACGAACGAGAAGCTGTGGCGCATGCCGCTCGGCAAGGAATATGACAAGATGATCGACAGCAAGTTCGCCGACATGAAGAATACCGGCGGCCGCCTTGCCGGCTCCATCACCGCCGCGCATTTCCTCAAGCGCTTCGTACAGGATACGCCCTGGGCGCATCTTGATATCGCCGGCACGGCGATGGGATCGGTACAGGACGAGATCAACCAGTCCTGGGGTTCGGGTTTCGGCGTACGCCTGCTTGATGAACTGGTCCGCTCGAACTACGAAACACGATGACGGAAATCCTCTTCTATCACCTCACCGAATCGAAGCTGGAAGACGCGCTTCCACCGCTGCTCGACAAGAGTGTCGAGCGCGGCTGGCGGGTCGCCGTCCAGATGAAGGAGACTGCGCGGCGTGATGCGCTGGATCAGCATCTGTGGACCTATCGGGAGGACAGTTTCCTGCCGCATGGCACCGACGGAGGAGATTTCGCCGCGGATCAGCCCGTTCTCCTGACCGTCTCGGCTGACAATCCGAATGCCGCCACCGTCCGCTTCATCGTCGACGGTGCAGAACCGCCGCCCGCTGCGGATTATGAGCGGATCGTCTTCATGTTCGACGGTTACGATCAGGAGCAGCTCGAGGGCGCGCGCGCCCAGTGGAAGAAGCTGAAAGGCGAGGGGCACAACCTGACCTATTGGCAGCAGACGCCAGAGGGACGGTGGGAGAAGAAGGCCTGACGCCGGTCGTCAGGCGAGTCCCGCTTCCGCCAGGATCTTGTCGATGAAATCCTTCTTGGCACCGGTGTAGGCAGCGCGGCTTTCGGCGAATTTCTGCGCCAAGCCGATCTTCAGTTCTTCATAGGCAAGCGCGAGAGCGGGATCGTTTCGCAGCCTGTCGCGGAAGAAGATGTCCCGCCGCCAGTTGAAGCCCTGATATTCCACGACATGGGCGAGATGCGTGCGCGTCTCGCCCGTAATGCCGCGGCCGAAGAGATGGTCGTCGGCCACGATGTCTGCACCGGCATAGTCATAGCCGATCGCTTCCATCGGCTTGACGCAGTCAAGTCCATCATCGAGACGGCGGACGCCGATCAGTATGTCGATGATCGGCTTTGCCTTGATGCCGGGGATGGCGGTGCTGCCGAAATGCTGGATGTCGAGTGCCAGGGGACCCAGCGCCTCGCGGATTCTGAGTTCTTCCAGCAGATAGGCTTCCCGCCACCTCGCATTGGCGTCGGCAAGCCTGACCGTCAGATGCCGGACGCCCAAACCAAACGATTCATCCTGCTCCTGCTGCATGGAACGGCCCCTCACGCCTCGCTGCTGCTATTGTACCATTCTGCCGGCGCAATAGCATCTGCCCGTAGAGGGACGATCAGTCGTGGAACGCCTCGACGAATTTGCGCTTGCCGAGCATGAAGGCGTCGGCGACATGGCGCAGGGGCGCCAGATCGACATCCGACTTGCCGGCCTTGATGAGTTCGGCAAAGCGGCGATAAAGCGACGGATATTCGGCCTCCGGGGCCGAGAACTTCAGCTCGCCGCCAACTGAGAGCTTCGAGCCGCCTTCCGAAAGAACCATCTGGCCTGCCGCCGTTTCGGCGATGATGTCCCAGCTCTGCTTGCCGGTCTGGCGCCAGTCGAATTCGACGTGGACCGGAACGTAGTCGACATTGCGGAAATGCAGATCGGCCGCGATCGGCGAGTCGCGATTCTCAGGGAATTCCAGCGTGCCTCCGCTGAGGAACATCGCCTTCGGCAGGATATGCGTGACGATCGACAGTGCATTGATGCCGGGATCGAAAACGCCGAGGCCGCCGGCCTGCCAGATCCATTCCTGGTTCGGGTGCCAATGGCGCACGTCTTCCTTCCAGATGACGTGCATGCTCTTCATCTCGGTCGAGGCGAGGAACGATTTGGCGGCTTCGACGGCGGCTGCATAGCGCGAATGCCAGCTCGCAAACAGTGTCGCACCCTGCTTGTTCGCGAGGTCTTCCAGGTCTTCCACTTCGCTCAGTGTCGCGCCCGGCGGCTTTTCCAGAAAAACGTGTTTACCGGCGGCGAGCGCCTTGTAAGCGGCTTCATAGCGATACTGCGGCGGCATGCAGAGTGAAACGGCATCGATCGACGGTTCAGCCGCCAGCATATCGTCGATCGAGGTATAGGCGGTGACGCCGTCGACCGTGCCATGGCGGCTCGCCGTCGCCACCAGCTTGAAGTCGGCATTGGCGGCGATGGAGGGGAGGTGCTGGTCGCGGACGATCTTGCCGACGCCGACGATGGCGAGGTTGATGGCTGACATTGTAAAGCTCGCGTTCGGTGTTTCGCTAAAAGTATGACTTATTGCGCGCCGTTTTATCAGAAAGCGGTTCGCGGGCAAGCCTGGTCTTTAACAACAGACGACGCGATTTTTGGGGAATTGTCCAGCCCTTGACGGGAGCGACGGTTCTTGTGTCGCAGCCGGGTATCTCGAGACATTTATGGACTTTCGAGGTTCAAAACCTCATCCGAGCGCGCCTGGTCCTTCCCTTAAAAGGACGGCCGTGACGCAGACTCCGCAGCTAGGCCCACTCTGGAAGGCAGCCAGGAAAGAGCGCTGGCGGCCAGTGAAATCCCCGGCAGTGCCTCAGCTCGCCATGGCTCCTTCATATTCAGCGGAGAGCTCCAGCCATTGCTCTTCGGCAGCAGCAAGCTTGGCGGCTGCTTCGCCCCGCTGCTTGGCCTTGTCGGCTGCCTTGGCGGGCGCCTTTTCATAGAGCGCTGGATCCGCAAGTTCCGCATCAAGTGCCTGAATCAGTTTCTCCAGCTTGCCCGTCAAGGATTCGATTTCATTGATCTTTTTCTTGAGAGGGGCGAGCGAGGCGCGCTTGTCGGCATTCAGCTTGCGCTGATCGGCCTTCGATGCCTGGTCTTCAGACTGCTTCTGCTTTTCGTCGTCTTTTTTTTTGCCGGAAGCGACGATCAGGTCGCGATATTCATCCATATCGCCTTCGAAGCTTGTTACCGTACCATTGTTGACCAGCCACAGGCGATCGACCGTCGCTTCGATCAGGTGCCGGTCGTGCGAAATCAGGATGACGGCACCGTCATAATCGTTCAGCGCCTCGATCAGCGCGCGGCGGCTGTCGATGTCGAGATGGTTCGTTGGCTCGTCAAGGATCAAGAGGTTCGGTGCATGAAAGGCGGCAAGCCCCATCAACAGGCGTGCCTTTTCGCCACCCGAGAGGTCTTTGGCGGCGGTCGCCATCTTTTCGGTTGCAAGCCCCATCTGTGCCACGCGGGAACGCACCTTGGCCTCCGGCTCGGTCGGCATCAGCCGGCGCACATGCTCGACGGGCGTCTCATTCGGTACGAGATCGTCGAGCTGATGCTGCGCGAAGAAACCGATCTTTAGGCTAGGTGCCAGGCGCAGATCGCCGCTTTCGGGAGCCAGCCGCCCCGAAATGAATTTCGCGAAGGTCGATTTGCCGTTGCCGTTCGAGCCGAGCAGCGCGATGCGGTCGTCATTGTCGATGCGTAGATTGAGCCCCTTGAGGATCGGCTTGCCTGGCTCGTAGCCGACGGCGCCGCCGCTGATTGCGACGATCGGCGAGGCTGGCTGTTTTTCCGGCTCCGGGAAGCTGATCGGCTGAACGTGATCCTCGATCACCGACGCAACCGTGCCCATGCGCTCCAGCGCCTTGACGCGCGATTGGGCCTGCTTGGCTTTGGAGGCTTTGGCCTTGAAGCGGTCGATGAAGCTCTGCAGATGCTTGCGCGCCGCATCGTTCTTCGCCTTGGCCTTCATCTGCAGTTCGTCGGCTTCCGCTTTCTGCCGCTCGAACTGGTCGTAATTGCCGCGATAGAAGGTGAGCTTCTTCTGATCGAGATGAACGATCGAATTGACCGCGTTGTTGAGCAGATCGCGATCGTGGCTGATGATGATGACCGTGTGCGGATAGCGGCGGATATAATCCTCCAGCCACATCGTGCCTTCGAGGTCTAGGTAGTTGGTCGGCTCGTCGAGTAGCAGCAGGTCCGGCTCGGTAAAGAGCACGGAGGCGAGCGCCACGCGCATGCGCCAACCGCCCGAGAAGGAGGATGCGGGCCGGGCCTGCGCTTCCTGATCGAAGCCGAGGCCCGAGAGGATGCTGGCGGCGCGCGCTTCCGCCGAATGGGCGTCGATATCGACGAGGCGCATCTGGATTTCGGCGATGCGATGCGGATCGGTTGCGGTTTCCGCCTCGGCCAGCAGCGCAGCGCGCTCTTTGTCTGCGGAAAGCACGATCGTGATCAGCGAATCCTCGGTGCCCGGCGCTTCCTGCTTCACCTGACCCATGCGCGCATTCTTGGGGATCGATATTGTCCCGCTCTCGGCTCCCAGATCACCGGTTATGACGCGGAAGAGGGTGGATTTGCCGGCGCCGTTACGCCCCACGAGCCCGGCCTTCGTGCCTGATGGCAGCGAGACGCTGGCATGGTCGAGGAGCAAACGGCCGGCGATGCGGGCGGAAATGTCTGAAATCGTGATCATGCGCGCGGTTTTGGCCGAAAGCCGGCGCCAAGGCAAGATGGATCAGCGGCGTGTTTGCCACTGTTTGCCATCAATGGCGCCTGGTCGAACGCCTTACCGGCCGAAGGCCTGCACCGGCTGACGCGGATTGGACTGGGCGGCGAGCAGCGCCACGCGGGCGTTGGCTTGAAGCTGGCCGGGCGTTGCGGCATCGCCGCTCAGCGCCACGCCGACCGAAATCGTCAAACCGCTCGCATCTGAAGTGTCCGACGCCGCGAAGACAAGATTGTCTTCGACCGAACTGCGCAGCCGTTCGGCGATAGCCAGCGCATCCTGCATGCCGACATTGGCAAAGAGGAAGGCGAATTCGTCAGCCTCCAGGCGCGCAATGAAATCGTTCTTTTTCACCGTTTTGCGGAAGAGGCCGGCAAGCTTTTTCAGAAGCTTGTTGCCGGTCTGCATGCCGTAACGGGCGGTAAGCTCCTTGAAATCGTCGATGTCGATCATGATCAGCGCGCTGCCGGCCGCACCCTCTTCCTGACCATAGAGGTCGTCGAGTGCGCGATTGAGGCCGATACGGTTCGGAAGGCCGGTGATCTTGTCGGTGACAGTTGCCGCCTGCACGGCCGAAATGCCGCGCTCGAGCGCCGTCAGCCGTTCAATGTCCTCTTCCAGCTTCGTGCCGATCGCGCGCTCCGCGGCAAGCACGGCTGAAAGCGAGGCGGCGAGATACTCGACCTCGGCCATGAAGTCGGCAAGGCTCTGGTGCTCCTGCTGGCCCGAGACGGATTTGAGGATGGTCTCGCAGGCGCGTGCGAAGGCCTGGTGATGCAGGCGCCCCTCGGCCAGCCGCTCGGCCGTTTCCTTCAGCATGCGGCTCGCCTCGTTGCGCGAGCGGTCGCCCGCCAGCCCGTAATGGCCGACGAGCCGGTAGCGCAGGCCGAGTTCGTCCAGTGCCTCCTGCTGCGGGTGTGAACCGAGGGCTGCGATATCCTGCGCCAGCCCGGCATTCAGGCCGACAAGCGCTTCGTGGAACAATTCGTAATTGCGCGGCAGCCCCGCCACGTTGAGCCGCATCATGTGCTGAGCGACCTTCTGTATATCGGCAGCCGGCGTCGGCCGGGCAGCCTCACGCGCATTCAATGCATTTGCGGCAGTCGGCATGACGATCCCCTCATTGCCATCGGTTCGCTTGGGCCACCGGCTCATCTGCTTCCGCTATGAGGGCAAGCTTTTAAGAGACATTGAATTTTCAAGGTTCGTCGGGAGGGAAGCAGAAAAACCGGTTAATGCACCCTTGCTGCGTCCCGATCGGGAATGGCCCTGTCCGTATCAGCAGCGGCCGTGATGGCGCCATGAAAATTCCTGATTTGATCGCGCCGGCTTTCTGGCGTGGAATGAACCCGCTGCGATATTGAAAGGACTGATATGACCAGAGTTCTTTATTCCCTGTGCGGCGCCGACGAGCGTCATTTCTTCTCGCCGCATTGCTGGAAGGCGGTGATGGCGCTTGCCCACAAGGGCCTCGATTTCGAGGAAGTGCCGACGACCTACAGCCGCATTGCTGGTATCGGCGGCGGCTTTTCCAAGACCGTGCCGGTTCTGGACGATAACGGCCGGCTGATATCAGACAGTTTCGATATCGCCCTTTACCTGGAAGAGGCCTATCCGGACCGTCCGTCGCTATTTGGTGGCGAGGGCGGCAAGGCCCTGTCGCGTTTGGTCGAGGGTTATTCGCAGATGATCATCCATCCGGCGATCATGCGGATCGCGCTCCTCGATATTCATTCCATTCTCGATGAGGGCGACAAGGCCTATTTCCGCGCCAGCCGCGAAAGCCGTCTCGGCAAGCCGCTGGAGGATTTCGCAGCCGGTCGTGACGCCGAGAGGGAGGCCTTTGCCGCCAAGCTGGAGCCGATGCGACATGTGCTGCGCTTCCAGCCGTTCATCGGCGGCGAGAGTCCGCTCTTTGCCGACTATATCGTCTTCGGCGCGCTGCAATGGCTGCGCATCGCCGCCGGCCTTGCCATGCTGGCCCCGGATGACCCCGTTATGGCATGGTTCGAGCGCTGCCTCGATCTTCACGAAAGCCGGGGCCGGACTGTGACAGCGGCGTGAAATTGCCATAGACCCCTTGTTTTCAGGCGGTGAGGCGGGTAAAGACCGCCCACTTTTCCCTTACGAGTATGAGGACCTGATAATGGCGATTGAACGCACCTTCTCGATGATCAAGCCGGACGCAACGAAGCGCAACCTGACGGGCGCTATCACCAAGATGCTCGAAGATGCCGGCCTGCGCGTCGTCGCCTCCAAGCGCGTCTGGATGAGCAAGCGCGAAGCTGAAGGCTTCTACGCTGTTCACAAGGAACGTCCGTTCTTCGGCGAACTCGTCGACGGCATGACCTCCGGCCCGACCATCGTTCAGGTTCTGGAAGGCGAAGGCGCCATCCTGAAGAACCGCGAAATCATGGGCGCAACCAACCCGGCAAACGCTGCCGAAGGCACGATCCGCAAGGTTCACGCTCTCTCGATCGGCGAAAACTCGGTCCACGGTTCGGACGCTCCGGAAACCGCAGCCCAGGAAATCAAGTACTGGTTTTCCGACACCGAGATCGTCGGCTGATTCAGCTACGGAGCATTCCTCGGGAATGCATTGAATTGACTAAGAAAAGCCGGGTTCGTCCCGGCTTTTTTGTTAAGCCGGACACTTGTCCGTATTCGAAAAATCCGTCGTTCCGTCCGGTTTGAAGACCTCCGGGTTCCTCTCGTAGCCGGCCCCGACCACCAGCGGCTTGCTCGGCAGCACCGTCTGGTCGAGATCGGATTTGAACTGCGCCTTCAACTCCTGCAGAAGCTTGCCATCCTTGTCGACCAGCTTGACGGTCACCGAATAGGGCCGGTCCTTGACCACGCAGTGCAGGTTTTCGCTCTGGACCGAAATCTTGTCGTCCATTGGGAAGACCTTCTGGTTCAACACAAGCGGCGTGCCCCCTTGAGGGTTCTCGAATTCGGCAACGATGGTCGAGCCGTCGGGAATGGGCGCCGTCTTCTTCATTGTCAGCAGATAGGTGGCGCTGGCGTTTCGATAGTTGAACACGAACAGATGACCCGTCACTTCCAGCATGGTCTCGGCCTGACGCTGGCAGGCGGCAAGCATGATCCCCGCTGCTGCAAGTGTCGTGATGACTAAACGCCGCTTCATGGCGTCTCCTCCTTCTTTTTCCTCCGGTAATGCCTGATCGCCTTGGCGCGGTTGCCGCAGACGGCCATATCGCACCAGGCCCGGCTTTTATTCTTGCTGCGGTCGATGAACAGCCAGCCGCAATTGCCGCAGATCTTCATCCGCTCCGGATCTGGCATGGCGATCAGCCGCAAGACCGAATGGGCCATTGCCGTATCAAGCCCCTTTTCCGATGCCCCGCGCAGCGTGCGCGCCAAAGTTTCCAGCAATTCGGCGAGCAGCCGGTCGTCGTTCCCCTCGAGCACGCGCTGTCGGAAGTAGCGGTCCGTCGCTTCGCGCAGCTCGATGAAGTTCGCTCTATTCTGCGCTCGAACGGGCGCTATGTCGCCGAAAAGTACCCGTTCGGCGCAGAACGCTCGCGCTGCCGCTGGGAAGCGCTCCATCTGCCCTTCGGCCTCGAAGCGGTCGATGCTGCGCGCCGTATCGTGACGCAAGATGACGCTGTTGGCGACATCGAGCGCCAATGCGCCGCCGGAAAAACGGTGAGGGGTCCAGGAGAAGCTCATGAGAAAAATATAACTGGTAAAACACATTTTGCCAGTTATTATTTTAAGGCGATCTGGAGTGTCGGAATGGCCTATCTTCTGCAGCAACTGGCGAATGCGGTGCCGCTCGCAGCGCTCTACGCCACGCTTGCCTTCGGCTATTCGATCGCCTTTGGGGTCACCAAGCGCGCCGACATCACCTATGGTGCGATAATCGCCTTTGCCGGTCAGATGCTGCTGCTCTTCACGGACATGGCCTATAATCGCCTCTGGCTGGTGCTGCCGGCGGCGATCGCGGTCGGCGTCTGTGCCTCGCTGGTCTACTCAGTGGGGGCTGGGGTGTGGATCGGCCGTTTCGTCATGCAGCCGCTCGTCAGCAAATCGCCGAACACGGTCATCGTCGCAGCGCTCGGAATGATGATCGTGCTGATGGAGACGGCGCGCCTTGCCGCCAATACCCGCGCCATCTGGCTTCCGCCGCTCCTGAACGACAACGTGACCTTCTGGAGCGACGGCACCTTCAAGGTCACGCTCACCTATATCCAGCTTCTTGATACGGCCTTGATGTGCGCAATCATTGCGATCGGGGCGGTAATCCTGAAGCGCACCGCCTGGGGCCGCCTGTGGCGCGCCGTCATAGATGATCCGCTTGCCGCCGAACTCTGCGGTACCAGCGCCAGCCGTGTCTTCCTTGTGTCCTATGGGGCCGCGGCGCTCGTCGCCACCTGCTGCGGCATCCTTGCGACCTTCTATTACGGATCGATGGATTTCGGCGCCGGGCTGATGTTCGGCCTCAAGGTGTTGCTGATCGCTGCCGTCGGTGGCTATTCCGATCCGTTGCGCTCGGCGGGCGGCGCGGCCGGCCTCGCACTCGTCGAGACGCTCTGGGGCGCCTACGGTTCCTTCATCTGGCGCGATCTCGCCATATTCTCGCTCTTGGTATTCCTGCTGGTGTTGAGCCGCCGCGAGCGCGTCGTGCTCTGACTATTTCCAGCGATCGCGCGCGGTGTTGTCGGCATCTTTCGCCGCGATCCAGTCGCCGGTGCCGCCGTCCTTGCCGTGTTCTTTCTTCCAGAAAGGGGCGGAGGTCTTCAGGAAATCCATGACGAAGTTCGCGCCGTCGAAGGCCGCCTGCCGATGCGGCGCCGCTGCGACGACCAGCACGATATTCTCGCCGGCCGCAATCTTTCCGAAGCGATGGATGGCGGTCAGGCCGTTGAGCCCGAAACGCTCGATGGCGAGCTCGCCGATACGGCTCATCTCCGCTTCGGCCATGCCGGGATAATGTTCGAGTTCCAGCGCCGAGAGCGTGCCGCCTTCATCGCGGCAAAGACCGGAGAAGGTTACGACCGCGCCGATGCCGGGCTTGCCTTTGGAAAGCCGGTCGACTTCCGCCTGCAGATCAAAATCCTCGCGCTGGACGCGAATGGTTGGCGTGATGCTCACAGGAGACTCCTCAGCCCGAAGAACCGTCGTTCCTCAGCCGCCCGTCATCGGTGGGAAAATGCCGATTTCTTTTGCCCCCGTTATCGGCTCGTCATGCTCCACATGTTCCTGGTCGATCGCGACCCGGATGACATCAGGATATTGAAGGGCCATCTCATATTCCTCGCCCAGGCCCTTCAAATGATTCAGAAGATCGGCAACGCTGACGACGGAGGAGGGGAGGTCGATCTCCTCCTCACCCTTGCCGATGCGTTCGCGCACCCAGGCGAAATAGACAAGCCGTGTCATTCTTCGTCATCCACCACATGTTTCAGGCCGGCACGGAAATAATCGTAGCCGGTATAGATCGTCAGAAGTGCTGCGATCCAGAGGAGCGCGATCCCCGTCCAGGTCGTGTAGGGGAAAATGGTATCGCCCGCCGGGCCCGCGAGCAGGAAGGCGATGGCGACGAGCTGCAGCGTCGTCTTCCACTTGGCAATGCGCGTCACAGGGACGCTGACCTTCAGCGCGGCCAGATATTCGCGCAGGCCCGAAACCAGGATCTCGCGGCAGAGAATGATGATCGCGGCCCAAAGCGACCAGCCGGCGATCGTGCCGTCGGCGGCAACCAGAAGCAGGATCGCGGAAACCAGCAGTTTGTCGGCAATCGGGTCCAGCATGCGGCCGATATTCGAGGTCTGGTTCCAGATTCGCGCGAGATAGCCGTCGAGGAAATCGGTGATCGAGGCGATGACGAAAATCCAGAGCGCCACCCAGCGCGCGGTATCGCTGCTGCTGAGCCGTCCCTCGATGAAGAAGCAGACGACGATCAGCGGCACCGCCAGGATGCGGCCGTAGGTCAGGAGATTGGGGATATTATACGCACGCGATGCCATGAAGCGGTTCTCTTTGATATTGCGGCGGTAGATGACGGCTTTGCCCTTCGACCGTCAACATTCTTTCTGTTTTTTCGCTGCCTTTGCGTGGAATTTGCGACCGGCGCCGCTTATTTCGCGGCGTCGTCGTGAAAATGATTATAGACCTGCTTTGCGACGGTCTCCGAAATCCCTTCCACCGCCATGAGATCGGAGAGCGCAGCTCGCGACACGGCTTTCGCCGTGCCGAAGTGCTGCAACAGGGCTCGCTTGCGCGAAGGCCCGATGCCGCCGATCTCGTCGAGCGGGTTCTTGACCATCTCCTTCTTGCGCCGGGCCCGATGCGAGCCGATCGCGAAACGGTGCGCCTCGTCGCGCATGCGCTGGATGAAATAGAGAACAGGATCGCGCGGCGGCAGCGTGAAACTTCCCTTGCCGGGTGCAAAGAAACGCTCACGGCCGGCCTCGCGGTCCACGCCCTTGGCGACGCCGATGGCAATCACGCTATCGGTTATGCCGAGTTCTTCGAGGATGGCACGTACCGCTGTCATCTGCCCCTGGCCGCCGTCGATGAGGATCACGTCCGGCCAGGCGGGGAAGGGCATGTCGGCCGCATCTGCGACGGAGACCTGCGCGCTCCTGTCCGGAATGCCCTCTTCCTTCAGCAGGCGCGAGAAGCGCCGCGTCATCACTTCGCGCATCATGCCGAAGTCGTCGCCGGGGGTGATCTCGGTCGATTTGATGTTGAACTTGCGATACTGGTTCTTCACGAAACCTTCCGGCCCGGCGACCACCATGCCGCCGACCGCATTCGTGCCCATGATATGCGAGTTGTCGTAGATCTCGACGCGCTGCGGTACATAGGGCAGGCCGAACGTGTCCTTGAAACCTTCCAGCAGCCGTGACTGCGAGGCGGTTTCTGCGAGCTTGCGCCCATGCGCTTCGCGGGCATTGGCGATAACATGCTCGACGAGATCGCGCTTCTCGCCGCGCTGCGGGACGAGGATCGAAACCTTATGTCCGGCTTTTTCACCGAGTGCGGCCGCCAGCAGTTCCAGTTCTTCCACCGTCTCCGACAGCATGATTTGCCGCGGCACCGGCTTGTCGTCGTAGAACTGCGCGAGGAAGGCGTTCAGCACCTCGGCGCCTGACAGTTGCGGATCGGCCTTCGGGAAATAGGCGCGGTTGCCCCAGTTCTGTCCCGTGCGGAAGAAGAACACCTGGATGCAGGAAATCCCGCCTTCGTGATGGATGGCGAAAACATCAGCCTCTTCGACGCCGGCCGGATTGATGCCCTGGTGGCTCTGGACATGCGAGAGCGCCGCGAGGCGGTCGCGGTAGATCGCAGCGCGCTCGAAATCCAGATCTTCGGCGGCGGCGTTCATAGCCTCCGCCATGTGCTCCTTCACCTTCTGGCTCTTGCCGGAGAGGAAGTCCTTGGCCTCCTGCACCAGCTCCGCATAGCCCTCGTCGCTCACCTCATGCGTACACGGCCCGGAACAGCGCTTGATCTGGTAGAGCAGGCAAGGCCGGGTGCGTGTCTCGAAGACGCTGTCGGTACAGGTGCGGATCAGGAAGGCGCGTTGCAGCGAATTGATCGTGCGGCCAACGGCACCGGCTGAGGCGAAGGGACCGAAATAGTCCCCCTTCCGGGCACGCGCACCGCGATGCTTGAAGATGGCGGGCGCGCGGTGATCGCCTGTTATCAGGATATAGGGAAACGACTTGTCGTCGCGCAGCAGCACGTTAAAGCGCGGCCGCAAGCGCTTGATCAGATTCGCTTCGAGCAGCAGCGCCTCGGTCTCCGTCCGCGTCGTGACGAATTCCATGTTGGCGGTCTGGCGCACCATCTGGGCGATGCGGTTGGAGTGCACGCGACCCATCGCATAGTTGCCGACGCGCTTCTTCAGGCTGCGGGCCTTGCCCACATAGAGCACATCGCCCGCCTCGTTGAACATGCGGTAGACGCCGGGGCTGTTTGGCAGGCGCTTGACGAATTCGGCGATCAAATCGGCGCCGAGCAGGCCGGTTTCGTTGATGCTGCCGGCATTCCAGTCGACCGACGCCGAAATCGGCGAGGCAGAGGCATCGCCTTCTACCTCGATGATATCGTCGTCGTTATCATCGGTCTCGTCGTAAAGAACACCGCCATCCGGCAGCTTCTTGGCATTCATTCCTTGATCTCCAGCACATCAGGCGTTTGCCAAGCGAGATGCTGGCCGCCGTCGAGTGCAATCATCTGACCCGTGATCGAAGGGGTCTCGAACAGAAAACGAATCGTTCGGCCGAATTCCTTGAGCTCAGGTCCCCGCTTCAAGATAAGGGCTGAAACCTGTGCTTGGAAGTCTTCCTGCAATTGCCGCTCGCTCGGCATCGATGGACCGGGACCGATTGCGTTGACGCGGATGCGTGGCGCCAACGCCTGCGCCATCGTCTGGGTCGCCGTCCACAGCGCCGATTTCGACAGAGTATAGGAGTAGAAGCTCGGCCGCAGTGCCCAGACGCGCTGGTCGATAATGTTGACGATCAGCCCCTCGGCCGTTTCCGGCAGCTGTTCGGCGAATTTAGCGGCGAGTATCGAAGGCGCGCGAACATGGACGGCAAAATGCTCGTCCCATACTCGTGCGTCGAATTTGCGGAGCGAATCCTCGAGGAAAATCGATGCATTGTTGACGAGAAGA
Source organism: Rhizobium sp. BK379 (assembly GCF_014193955.1). Lineage (NCBI taxonomy): Bacteria > Pseudomonadati > Pseudomonadota > Alphaproteobacteria > Hyphomicrobiales > Rhizobiaceae > Rhizobium > Rhizobium sp. BK379. The sequence continues at coordinate 187,868 of NZ_JACIAD010000009.1, read as the reverse complement.
TCGAGCGGCCCGAGCGCCTCGCACGCCTTTCCGACAAGCTCCCCAGTCTCGTCAATATTGGCAAGATCTGCCTTGATCGCAACCGCCTGATGGCCCTTCTGCCGCAATTCCGCCGCAAAGCTCTCGGCTTCGGCGAGCGAGCCGTTGGCATGGATTGCGACCGAAAATCCATCAGCAACAAGGTCTTCGGCAATCGCCCGGCCTATTCTTTTGGCGGCACCCGTCACAAGCGCCGCGCGAAGTCTTTTCTGGGTCAAGATGCTGCCTTCTGATCCTGCGAGTCCGTTTGCTGACTATATAAGGGCAGGCCTAGATTATATAAATAGGCCGAAAGCATTGCCTCTGCTGGCCGGATATTCTATGTATTATTTGCGGGATCGATTTATTAAAATGAGTATTGTAAGTTTAACTCATTATTATCCTTAATAAACGGTATGTTGCAGGCAAGCAACATCGAATTTCTGCCGCCGCGGGGCCACAATGATATCACAATTTGGCTCTTTCAAATCCGCATTTGCACTCCAATTTCACTCTCGAACCGGAAGGGACATTTAGTAATCCCCCGTGAATGCTTCGCCGAATTTGAGTTGACGGGCGCGCGGGACTGAAAGGAGACAAGTATGCGTATACTCTTTGCTGGCCTCATGGCTTCCGCTCTCGCCGTTGGCGGTTTCTCGGTAGCCCACGCAGCTGATGCCGTGGATCAGGTTCCGCAGGCCCCGGTTGCTGAGGAGACCCCGGCTCCGGTCAACAACTGGCAGGGCTTCTACCTCGGTGGCGCAGCGACCTACAACATGGGCAGCTTCGGTCACGACCGTGACACCTACGATTGGGGCGGCCAGCTCTTCACCGGTTACAACTTCCAGCAGGGCCAGATCGTTTACGGTGCTGAAGCCGATCTCGGTTACGGCGATGCGGACGTCACCACCGACGGCATCAAGAACAAGACCGGCTGGAATGGCTCCGTCCGCGGCCGCGTCGGTTACGACCTGAACCCCTTCCTGCTTTATGGTACGGCAGGTCTGGCGCTCGCCAACACCAAGGTTTCAGACGGTACGTCTTCCGATAGCAAGACCGCCTACGGCTATACGGTCGGTGCCGGTGTCGAAGCCTTCGTGACCAACAACATCACGACGCGTCTCGAATACCGCTACACTGACTACCAGGACAAGGACTACAATCTCGACTCCGGCAGCGTTTCGCGCGGCTTCGACGAAAACAGCGTCAAGGTCGGTATCGGCGTCAAGTTCTGATCCCGATTGCATCGAATATGAAAAAGCCGGGCTTCGTGCCCGGCTTTTTTGTTGTCTGCGTCAACCTCGGATTCTAGTGCTTTAGCAAATCTCTAGGTCTGCGGCTTCAATTGCTCGTAGCCGTCGAATTTCTTTTCGAATTCCCGCAGCCAGCCGATCAGTTCGGCATGGTCTTCCTCCCACTGGCCCTTGAAGCGCAGGTCGAGGTAGCCGATCGTGGCGGCGAGCGCGAAATGCCCGCCATGCATCTTCTTGCCGAGCTTCGGCGTATTGGCGGCCAGATAGTTCAGCGCGGTCTCGACCTTCTTCCACTGCCGGTCGATCCAGGGCTGATGCATCTTTTCTTCGTCGCGGAAGCGGCGTTCGTAGACGATCGCCAGCAGGCAGTCGCAGACGCCGTCGCACAGCGCTTCCAGCACTTCGGCATCCGTGCGCTTGCCCTTCTTGGAGGGATAGAGCGCGCCCTTCTTGAGCCGGTCGAAATAATGCATGATGGCGATGCTGTCGAAGATGGAAACACCGTCATCCGTCAGCAGCGTCGGGATCTTGCCGAGCGGGTTGTTGTCCACGAGGATCGCCGGTCCCGCATTCGTATCGACCCGGATTTCCGTAGTCTCCAGGCCGAGATGGCGCGAAGCCATGCGCACCTTGCTGGAGAAAGGGGAGGTCGGGGAGCAGAGAAGCTTCATGAGGCACCTTTTGGATATGCTGATGGCGCCGGACTATTCCCGAGCGACGAGAGTCGGTCAATCGGCCTTGGCGGGCTTGGTCTCGCCGCGCAGCCAGAAAGCTCTTTGCGAGGCGAAACGGTCCTGCGCCAGATGGTCCTTTAGCGCCGGCAGCAATTGGTGCAGCTCGTCCTTCAGTGTGAAGGGCGGATTGACGATGACGAGGCCGGAGCCCGTCAGCCCCGTCGTCTCGCGGTCGCTGCGCACTGCAAGCTCGGCGCAGAGCATTTTCGGGATTTCGGTCGCCTGCAGCGCCTCGTGAAATTCCTTGATCGGTGCGCCCTTCTTCAGCGGATACCAGAGGCAATAGGTGCCACCAGGAAAACGCCGGTAGGCCTTGGCAAGACCATCCACCAGGCGCTCATATTCGCCGTCTTCCTCGAAGGGCGGATCGACGAGCACGATGCCACGCTTTTCCTTGGGCGGCAGATGCGCGCCGAGCGCCAGCCAGCCGTCGAGCTCGGTGATGCGCGCATGATGGTCGCCTTCGAAGACGCGATGCAGGCGAACAAAATCCTCAGGGTGCAGTTCCATTGCCGAAAGCCGGTCCTGCGGGCGGAACAGCATGCGGGCCAGTTTGGGCGAGCCGGGATAGAAGCGCAGGCCGCCCTGCGGGTTCAGCTCGCGGATGGCGGTGAGATAGGGCTCCAGCAATTCGGAGACCTGTGGTCCGAGATCGGTCTCGAGCAGTTTGCCGATACCATCTTGCCATTCCCCGGTCTTCTGCGCTTCCTCGGAGGAGAGGTCGTAGAGGCCGATGCCGGCATGCGTGTCGAGCACGCGGAAACCCGCATCCTTCTTCTGCATGTAGCGGACCAGCCGAGCCAGCACCGCATGCTTCAGGACATCGGCGAAATTGCCTGCATGATAGATGTGGCGATAGTTCATTTTCGCTGATGCCTGTTATGAATTCGGATCATTGGGAGTTTTTGTGCCTTTTGGGCGGTCGAGCCTTGGCATATAGAAATCGCATGAACATTGCGACCCCCATCCATGCCAAATCCCGGATCGGCCATACGGCCTGTCCACATGACTGTCCCTCCACCTGCGCACTGGAAGTGGATCTGACGGAAGACGGCCGTATCGGTCGTGTCCGGGGCGCGAACGATCATTCCTACACGTCGGGCGTCATCTGCGCCAAGGTCGCCCGTTATGCCGAGCGGCTCTATCATCCGGACCGTCTCATGCACCCGCTGCGCCGCACCGGCGCCAAGGGGGCAGGGCAGTGGCAGCAGATTTCCTGGGACGATGCGCTGGACGAAATTGCTGAAGCCTTCGTGAAGGCCGAGGTCAAGAATGGCAGTGAGGCCATCTGGCCTTATTTCTACGCCGGCACCATGGGTTGGGTGCAGCGCGACTCGATCGAGCGCCTGCGCCATGCCAAGCGTTATTCCGGCTTCTTCTCCTCGATCTGCACCAATCCCGCCTGGACCGGCTTTACCATGGCGACCGGCATGCTGCGCGGCCCCGATCCGCGCGAGATGGCCCGCACCGATTGCGTCGTCATCTGGGGCACCAATGCTGTTGCCACCCAGGTCAATGTGATGACCCACGCGATCAAGTCGCGCAAGGAGCGCGGCGCGAAGATCGTCGTCATCGACATCTACGACAATCCGACGATGAAGCAGGCTGACATGGCGCTCATCGTCAAGCCGGGTACCGATGCGGCCCTTGCCTGCGCCGTCATGCACATCGCCTTCCGCGACGGTTATGCCGACCGCGACTACATGGCTGGATATGCCGACGATCCCTCGGGTCTCGAAGCGCATCTGAAGACAAAGACGCCGGGATGGGCGGCCGCAATAACCGGTCTTTCGGTCGAAGAGATCGAAGCCTTCGCCAAGCTCGTCGGCACCACGAGGAAGACCTTCTTCCGCCTCGGCTATGGTTTCACGCGCCAGCGCAATGGTGCGGTCGCCATGCACGCGGCAGCCTCGGTCGCCACCGTGCTCGGCTCCTGGCAATATGAGGGCGGCGGCGCCTTCCATTCCAATAGCGATATCTTTCGCATGAACAATGCGGAACTGACCGGCAAGTCGATGAAGGATGCCGACATCCGCATGATCGACCAGTCACAGATCGGCCGGGCGCTGACCGGCGATGCCGTGGCGTTGCGCGATCGCGGCCCTGTTACGGCCATGCTGATCCAGAACACCAATCCGGTGAATATCGCCCCGGAACAGCGGCTGGTGAAACAAGGCTTTGCGCGCGACGATCTCTTCGTTGCCGTGCACGAGCAGTTCATGACCGAGACGGCCGAAATGGCCGATATCGTCATTCCCGCCACCATGTTCGTCGAGCACGACGATATCTATCGCGCCGGCGGCCAGAACCACATTCTGCTTGGGCCCAAGCTCGTCGAGCCGCCATCGACCGTGCGCACCAATCTCTTCGTCATCGAGGAACTGGCAAAACGCCTTGGCGTCGCCGATCGCCCCGGCTTCGGCTTCACCGCCCGCGAAATGGTCGATCGCGTTCTGGCCGCTAGCAACCTGCCGGACTATGACCATTTCCTCGAGCACAAATGGTTCGACCGCCAGCCGGCTTTCGAGGACGCACACTATCTCAATGGTTTCGCCCATGCCGACGGCAAGTTCCACTTCCGCCCGGACTGGGTGAACGGCGCCTCACCGAACAAGCCGCCCGCTTCCGTCGGTGCGCTCGGCCCCTATGCCGAACTGCCGCCGTTCCCGGATCAGGTCGACGTCATCGAGCTTGCTGACGCCGAGCATCCCTTCCGCCTGGCGACATCGCCGGCGCGCAATTTCCTGAATTCGAGCTTCTCGGAAACCAAGACCTCGCGCCAGAAGGAAGGCCGCCCGGAAGTGATGATCAACCCTGTCGATGCCGAGGCGAACGATGTCGGCAATGGTGACCTCGTCCGCATTGGCAATATGCGCGGTGACCTGCGCATCCACGCCCGCGTAACGACGGAGGTCAAGCCGGGCGTTTTGATCGCCGAGGGCCTCTGGCCCAACAAGGCGCATGTCGATGGCGAAGGCATCAACGTTCTCACCGGCGCCGATCCCGTGGCGCCCTATGGCGGCGCTGCCGTCCATGACAACAAGGTCTGGCTTCGCAAGGACGTCATATGACGCAGTCTAAGGCAAAAGTGGAAATCGTCGGCAAGGAAATCCTGTCCGACGGCTGGACGAAGCTGACCGGTTACCGGATCGATTATACCGATCGAAATGGCGTGACCCATCGCCTGCCGCGCGAGGTCTATCACCGCACGCCTGCCGCCTGTATCCTGCTTTATGATCCGAAGCGCGATGTCGTCGTGCTGGTGAAGCAGTTCCGCCTGCCGGCCTATGTAAACGGCGATCCCGCCTGGATGATCGAAGTGCCGGCCGGCCTGCTGGACGGCGATGAACCCGAGGCCGCGATCCGCCGCGAAGCGATGGAGGAAACGGGATATACGGTCCGCGACGTCCGCTTCCTCTTCAAATCCTATCCGGCGCCAGGCTCCATTACCGAAGTCGTCCATTTCTTTGCCGCGACGATCGATATCGACGATCGCACATCCGATGGTGGTGGTCTCGAGGAAGAGCACGAGGACATCGAGGTACTGGAAGTTCCGCTGCCGGAAGCTCTTGCGATGGTCGAAAGGGGAGAGATCATCGATCTCAAGACGATCACGCTGCTGCAATGGGTATTGTTGAACAAGGGCGAAGTTCGGTAGCGGGCAAGCTGATCGATATCCGATCCGTCGATTTTGCCCGGGGCGGGATCGAGATAATCCGCGACGAGGTCAGTTTTCCCCGCGTACGCGCATCATTTGCCGAAAGGCGCGCCGCCTTAGCGCAGGTATCGCGTTTATGGTGCGCATGACGCCGCGTGTGACGCCGAGCTGAAGCCTGCCGACAATCGGCCGATGGGCCAGATCACGGGCATCCATCTGCTTTTTCGATTCCTGGACTGCTTCCTTACTGTAGCGAAGCATCTCGATTTCGTAGGCTCGTATGGCTTCGAGGAGGGGCTGTCGGCCCTGGTCCGCTTCGACCAGCATGCGTCCGAGCAGAGCGGCATCGCGAAGCGCCGTATTGGCACCTGCGCCACGTCCCGGTGTCATCGTATGCACGGCGTCGCCGAGCAGAGTGACATTCGAGCTCGTCCAGGGCGTCGGTGGTACGGAAGTCCTCATCATGACATCGTGGATCGTCGCTGGTTCCGTCATGCGGATAAGCGCCTGCAGGTGCGGATGCCAGTCCCGGGTGATCTCAAGGCCGAGCTCGCGCAATTGTTCGCCGCTCAGGCCGGCCGGATCCTGCGGAAAATTCTGCCGAGCGCCCCATAAGCCCCAGCCGATACTATCCTCATCGAGCGCCTCGATGAAATCCGGCCAACGGGCAGCAAAATCAGGGTCGCTTCTGCTGTGGGCGAACTCGAGCGAATGAATGATGGCGCCAAAGCCCATCGGCGCCATAATCAGCGACATGCCCTTGAACATTTTGTCCGACAGCAGAGCCTTCGTTTCGGCTGTCATGGGAATTTTACCCCCGAGCGAGACGATCCCCGTGTCTTCGAGGCGCGCTTCCGGCAGACGTTGCTTGCGCAGAGTCGAACTCGTGCCGTCCGCGCCCACAAGGACTTCACCTGTCGCGAGGCTTCCATCCTGAAAACGAGCGGTAATCGATCCGTCGGCATTATTTGTGTAAGCTTCAAACGTCTTCCCGAAGAATACCTCTGCTTCAAGCCCCCTGAGCAGAACCCGTCGCAGCGTCTTTCGAATGACGTTCCGTTCGCCATCCAGAGCATTCGGGCCCGCATCTTCGATATCAAAGCTCAGCACTTCGCCGAACTGTTCGGTCAGCATGTTGAAATAGCGCGGCGACCTAGCGCAGGTAGCGACATAGAGGTCGTAGAGTTCGTCGGGGACACAGGCTTTCAGCGCACGGCTTCCAGCCGGGCTGATGCCTACGCGATACCCGCCGGTGTCGGCGTTCGGTGCGCGGTCTCGCTCGTACACCGCAACGCTGATGCCGGCCCCCTTGAGCAGATGAGCGAGCGCCAGACCGCCAGTCCCGGCGCCGATAATCAAAATCTTCATGGTCCTAGTCCTGGTCGCGTTTAGGGTCGATGGTGAATTGGGTGGCGATCTGCCTCAGCCACTCTTCCGTCCAGGTGATGCGCTGGGCGCGCAGGTCCGCGACAGCGCTGGTGACCCAGGACAATTCGGTTGCGTGAAGCGCTCGGAGATATTCCATCTCGAGCAGGAAGAGCCTTGGAACGGCCTGCGCTTCGTGCAGAGTTTCGTCGATCCGACGAAGCTCCGCCTCAATGGCTTTTGCTCTGAGCTCAAGCTGGCTTGCCACATCGTCAGGCGAAAGCAGCGGAAGAAATGATATGGCTGCAGGGAATTCCGGATATTCCCGCGTCGGGGTCGACAAGATCGCCCGCATCCAGTCCACCGCGACGTCGCGGCCTTTCCTGGTTATCTCGTACACCGTCCGCTCGGGACGCTTGTCATCCCGGATTGTTTTGCGTGGGGTGATCAAGGCTTCGCGCTCAAGCCGCTGGATCGTCTGATAAAGGCTCGCCCTCTGCGTGACATTGATCACCTCGTCCTTGCCGCGCTCCTTGATGAGTTGCTGCATTCGATAAGGATGCAGCGGCTCTTCCATGAGCATTGCAAGGACGGCGAGGGCGATTGGCGAGCGTTTGATCGATGTCATAGTCATAGTATTACTAGTAAGATTATGACTAGTCAACGTGACGATTCGGGCCTGCTGATACCTCGGCAAATGCCGGGCCGCATTGGTGACCATGGATGAGCGAGCGAGGCATGCGACCATTTCCAACGTCTTGTCCAACGAAGTGGTGGGCAAGGTCGGCGGGTCGAGAACGATCACGCTGTCAAAAATGGTGGAAGGTCGTCTTCGCGTCCGTGGCGATGGCCACGTCGAACGCCGCCAGTCCTGCTGGCTTTATGGATAGCGGCAGGATTGCTAGCCGCCTTGCACCCGCCTCAGGCTCTTGCCGCCTGAAGGCAGGTATTCCCATTTTTCGCCGGACCTCGGAATGCCCGAGGACGCAAGACCTCTCGGCACTTTTGCGGGAATTGCTTCAGTCGCCGATCAACGAAATAAGCTGGGATTTCGGAGCGGTGGCGGAAGCTGTTGCCCCAACCGCTTTCCCGCCTTCCATCTTCACCTTGCCCTCCGCAAAGAGACGGAGAGCCTGCGGATAAAGCTGATGTTCGATGGTCAGGACGCGTCCCGCCAACGCTTCGGCCGTATCGCCCGCAAGCACCGGCACGGCGGCCTGGCCGATGACCGGTCCCTCATCCATGCCTTCGGTAACGAAATGCACCGTGCAGCCGGCAATGCGCATGCCGGCATCAATCGCCCGCTGATGCGTATGCAGTCCCGGAAAGAGCGGCAGAAGAGAAGGATGAATATTGATGATCCGGCCCTCATGGCGCTGGATGAACGCCCCCGAAAGCAGCCGCATATAGCCGGCAAGGCAGATGATGTCAGGCGAAAGCTCGTCAAGTGCGGCAAGGATCGCCGCCTCGTGCGCGTCCTTGCTCGCATAGTCCTTGCGCACGAAGGCAAAGGTCGCAATGCCCTCGGCGGCCGCCTTGGCAAGCCCGCCGGCATCGGCCTTGTCGGAGATCACGCCGACGATCTCTGCCGGATAGTCCGTCGATTTTGCCGCCTGGACCAAGGCCATCATGTTGGAGCCGCCGCCGGAAATGAAGACGACGATGCGTTTGCGCGGTGAGCTCATAGGGCGAGCGTACCCTTGTAGATCGTGCCGGCTTCGCCTTCCGCTCTGGCGACCATACGGCCGAGCGTGATCACTTTCTCGCCTTCGGCTTCGAGCGCCTTGGAAACGGCGGCAACATTCTCCTGCGCAACGACGACGATCATGCCGATGCCGCAATTGAAGGTGCGCAGCATTTCCTTGGCTTCGACGCCACCCGTCCGGGCAAGCCACGAGAAGACCGGCGGCACCTTGACGGCGGCGAGGTCGATCTCGGCGGCGAGATGCTTCGGCAGCACGCGCGGAATATTTTCGGGGAAGCCGCCGCCGGTAATATGCGCGAGCGCCTTCAGCGCGCCCGTCTCGCGGATCGCCTTCAGGAGCGGTTTCACATAAATACGTGTTGGCGTCAGCAGCGCTTCGCCGAGCTTCTTGCCCTCGGCAAAGGGTGCAGGCGCATCCCAGTCGAGGCCGGAAAGCGAAACGATCTTGCGCACCAGCGAGAAGCCGTTGGAATGGACGCCCGATGAGGAGAGGCCAAGAATGACGTCGCCTTCGGCAATATCGCCAGCCGGCAGCAGCTTGCCGCGTTCGGCGGCGCCGACGGCAAAACCGGCAAGATCATAATCGCCCGAGGAATACATGCCGGGCATTTCGGCCGTTTCGCCGCCGATCAGCGCGCAGCCCGCCTCGCGGCAGCCGGCGGCGATACCACCGACGATCGCCGCACCCTGGTCGGGGTCGAGCTTGCCGGTCGCGAAATAGTCGAGAAAGAAGAGGGGCTCGGCACCCTGGACGACGAGATCGTTGACGCACATGGCGACGAGGTCGATGCCGACGGTTTCGTGATAGTCCGCGTCGATCGCGATCTTCAGCTTGGTGCCGACGCCGTCATTGGCGGCAACCAGGACCGGATCGGTGAAACCTGCGGCCTTGAGGTCGAACAGGCCGCCGAAGCCGCCGATCTCGCCGTCGGCGCCCGGACGGCGTGTGGAGCGCACGGCCGGCTTGATCTTCTCCACCATCAGGTTACCGGCATCGATGTCGACGCCTGCATCGCTATAGGTCAGACCGTTTTTTCCAGACTGGCTCATGGTGATCTCCGGAGGATTTAAAGCTGCGGACAGGGGACCGCGTCACATGCCGGTCGCAATTGCATGAGAGTGCGCTTTATGCAAGCGTTGCAAGGGAAAAGCCCCCATTTTCCAGCTAATCCCTGTGCGCTTTCCGGATTTGGTGCAACAGGGTTGACCATCTTTGCGCCTCCATCCTATGTGCTCAAACGGCTGGGGCCGTTGGAAAGCGGTGCGGGCGGGGCGTGCAATCAGCGGGGAAGCGATGCCACAACAAGTCAGCGGAACGATACTGAAGCGCCAGATCATCTTCTGGGTGGCGGTTCTGCTCATCTTCATCGCCTTCCTCTATATCTTCAGTTCGATCCTGTTGCCCTTCATTGCCGGCATGTCGATCGCCTATTTCCTCGATCCTGTCGCAGACAGGCTGGAGCGGCTGGGCTTGAGCCGCCTGATGGCGACCATTGTCATTCTAGTGGCCTTCGTCATCGTCTTCGCGCTGGCACTGGTGATCCTGATCCCCGTCCTCATCAACCAGTTCAACGATTTTGCCCAGCGCGTGCCGGGCTATATCAGCCAGCTGCAGCAATTCATCGCCAACTATCAGGATTCCGTGCTGCCTGGCTGGATCAGAAGCCAGCTCGGGACCATCAAGGACAATCTATCCGGTATCCTTTCGGAAGGCATGGGCTTTCTGACGGGTCTCTTCGCGCAGATCTGGAATTCCGGCAAGGCGATCGTCGATGTCATCTCGCTTCTCGTCGTCACGCCGGTCGTCGCCTTCTACATTCTGCTCGATTGGGATCGCATGGTCGCCAAGGTCGATCAGTGGGTGCCGCGCGACTATGTGAGCGACGTGCGCCAGATCGCCACGGAAGTGGATCAGGCGATTGCCGGCTTCATCCGCGGGCAGGGCTCGCTCTGCCTCATCCTGGGCATCTACTACGCCCTGGGCCTCTCGATTGTCGGCCTGAACTTCGGCCTGCTCATCGGGCTTTTCGCCGGCATGATCAGCTTCATTCCCTATGTCGGGTCGCTGGTTGGCCTCGTCATTGCCATTGGCGTGGCGATCGTCCAGTTCTGGCCCGATTATATCTGGATTATCGCCGTTCTGGCGGTCTTCTTCTCCGGCCAGTTCCTGGAAGGCAATATCCTGCAGCCGAAGCTCGTCGGCTCCAGTGTCGGCCTGCATCCCGTCTGGCTGATGTTCGCGCTCTTTGCCTTCGGCGCGCTATTCGGCTTCGTCGGCCTGCTGGTCGCGGTACCGGCCGCTGCCGCCGTCGGCGTCCTTGTCCGCTTTGCGCTTTCGCGCTACCTTCAAAGCGATCTCTACTATGGCGGGTCGCCGGGCGGCCGGGCCCGGAAGACGAAATCTGTTTCCGATGAATGACGTGAAGAACGCTGATCCGAAGCGCAAGGCCGGAGAGCAGCTTCCCTTGGCCTTTTCGCATGACGCCGCCGCCGGGCGCGACGACCTCCTTGTCTCGGAGCGTCTCGCGGCCGCCGTTTCGATCGTCGATGCCTGGCCGAACTGGCCGTCACCGGTCGTCATCCTTGCCGGTCCGGTCGGTTCCGGCAAATCGCATCTCGCCGGCATCTGGAAGGAGCTGAGCGGAGCGAAGGCGATCCATCCCAACGTTGATTCCGATGCCGCGATCACGGCCGCCAATGGTCCGGTGCTTTTTGAGGATGCCGACCGCGTGGGCTTTGATGACGTCAAGCTCTTTCACGTCATCAACAGCGTGCGGGAAAACGGCACCAGCCTTTTGATGACCAGCCGCCTCTGGCCCATGTCCTGGCCGGTCACGCTGCCTGATCTGCGTTCCCGCCTGAAGGCCGCGACGGTCGTGGAGATCGGCGAGCCGGACGAGGAACTGCTGTCCCAGGTCATCGTCAAGCTCTTTGCCGACCGGCAGCTTTATATAGATGACAAACTCGTCCTTTATATCGTCAATCGCATGGAGCGGTCGCTCAACGCCGCCCAGACGATTGTCGAAAGGCTCGATCGGCTGGCGCTTTCCAGAGGCACGGGCATTACCCGTTCGCTTGCCGCTGAAGTATTGAATGAATTGGGCAATTCCGGCTCGGGCGATTGACTGTCACAGTTCCGTCGTGAAACTGATATATTCGCCGAAGCGGATAAGAGCAGGGTGAGTGGACCATGGATAGTGCATATCAGGAACATCAGGAATCCACCCCGAACAACAGCACAGACCTGCCGCCGCTGGAGCAGCTGCTGTCGAGCCCCGAGCGCTTCATCAACCGCGAATTCTCCTGGCTGCAGTTCAACCGTCGTGTCCTCGAGGAGACGCTGAACACCGAGCATCCGTTGCTGGAACGCGTGCGCTTCCTGTCGATCTCGGCCGCCAACCTCGACGAATTCTTCATGGTGCGCGTCGCCGGCCTCGAAGGCCAGGTACGGCAGAGCATCGTCGTCAAGAGCCCCGATGGCCGCACACCCGCCGAACAGCTCGATTCGATCCTGAGCGAGATCGATCATCTGCAGATGGAGCAGCAGGCCTCGCTCGCCGTCCTGCAGCAGTACCTCGCCAAGGAAGACATCCTGATCGTGCGTCCGGGTGCGCTAAGCGACGCCGATCGCCAGTGGCTGGCAAACGAGTTCGAGCAGGCGATCTTTCCGGTTCTGACGCCGCTGTCGATCGATCCGGCTCATCCGTTCCCGTTCATTCCGAACCTCGGGTTCTCGATCGGCCTGCAGCTCGTCAGCCGCAGCGGCCGCGAGCCGATGACGGCTTTGCTGCGCCTCCCGCCGGCGCTCGACCGTTTCGTCCGCCTGCCCGACGATCGCAATACGATCCGCTACATCACCCTGGAAGACGTCGCCAACATCTTCATTCACCGGCTTTATCCGGGTTATGAGGTGCAGGGCTCGGGTACATTCCGCGTCATCCGAGACAGTGATATCGAAGTCGAGGAAGAAGCTGAAGATCTCGTGCGCTTCTTCGAAACCGCGCTGAAGCGCCGCCGCCGCGGCAAGGTCATCCGCATCGAAACGGATTCCGAGATGCCGGCCTCGCTGCGCCAATTCGTCGTCCAGGCACTCAGTATTCCCGAGAATCGCGTTGCCGTTCTGCCGGGCCTGCTGGCGCTCAACACGCTCTCCGAAATCACCAAGGCGCCGCGCGACGACCTGCGCTTTCCGCCCTACAATGCGCGATTTCCCGAACGTGTCCGTGAACACGCCGGTGATTGCTTCGCCGCCATCAGAGAAAAGGACATGGTGGTTCACCACCCATATGAATCTTTCGACGTGGTGGTCCAATTCCTTATCCAGGCTGCGCATGATCCTGACGTTCTGGCGATAAAGCAGACGCTCTACCGTACATCCAATGACAGCCCGATCGTTCGCGCTCTGGTGGATGCCGCCGAAGCCGGCAAGTCGGTGACGGCGCTGGTCGAACTCAAGGCTCGCTTCGACGAAGAGGCCAATATCCGCTGGGCACGCGACCTGGAGCGCGCCGGCGTGCAGGTCGTCTTCGGTTTCATCGAACTCAAGACCCACGCCAAGATGTCGCTCGTCGTTCGCCGCGAGGAAGGCAAGCTGCGCACCTACTGCCATCTCGGCACCGGCAACTACCATCCGATCACGGCGAAGATCTATACGGACCTCTCCTTCTTCACCTGCAACCCCGTGATCGCCCACGACATGGCGAATATCTTCAACTTCATCACCGGATACGGTGAGCCGGAAGAGGGGATGCAGCTCGCCGTTTCGCCTTATACGCTGCGCCCGCGCATCATTCGCCACATCAACGAAGAGATCGAGCATGCCCGCGCAGGCCGCCCGGCAGCGATCTGGATGAAGATGAATTCGCTGGTCGACCCCGATATCATCGACGCGCTCTATACGGCGAGCCGCGCTGGCGTCGAGATCGATCTCGTCGTGCGCGGCATCTGCTGCCTGCGTCCGCAGGTGCCAGGCCTTTCCGACAATATCCGGGTCAAATCGATCGTCGGACGTTTCCTGGAACACAGCCGCATCTTCTGCTTCGGCAATGGTTACGGCCTGCCATCCGACAAGGCGCTCGTCTATATCGGTTCGGCCGACATGATGCCGAGAAACCTCGATCGCCGCGTCGAAACGATGGTTCCGCTGACAAATCCGACCGTTCACGAGCAGGTTTTGTCACAGATTATGCTCGGCAACGTGATTGACAATCAACAAAGCTACGAGATATTGCCCGACGGTACGTCACGGCGCATGGAAGTGCGCAAGGGCGAGGAACCGTTCAATGCGCAGCAGTATTTCATGACCAATCCCAGCCTGTCGGGCCGCGGTGAAGCTCTGAAATCGAGTGCGCCGAAGCTGATCGCCGGTCTGCTTGCCGGCCGGAACAACAAGTAAACTGGACCTAATGGTTGAATCTGAAGCCCAGGGGCGACTTCCGGGTATCGCCCCGGTCTCCGTTGTCGATATCGGATCGAATTCTATCCGTCTGGTCGTCTACGAAGGCTTGTCGCGTTCGCCCACCATCCTGTTCAACGAAAAGGTTCTCTGCGGCCTCGGCAAGGGCATAGCCCTGACCGGCAAGATGGACGAGGAAAGCGTCGCACGCGCGCTTCAGGCTCTTCATCGTTTCAAGGCTCTCTCCGATCAGGCACGCGCGGCCACCATGTATGTGCTGGCCACGGCCGCTGCGCGCGAGGCAAGCAACGGCCCCGATTTCATCCATCAGGCCGAGACGATCTTGCAGCGGCACGTCCGTATATTGTCGGGTGAGGAAGAGGCACGTTTTGCCTCGCTCGGCATCATCAGCGGCTTCTACAATCCCGATGGCATCGCCGGCGACCTCGGCGGCGGTTCTCTGGAACTGATCGATATCAGGGGCAAGGATGTCAGCGGCGGTATTACCCTGCCGCTCGGCGGTCTGCGCCTCTCCGAATATGCCGGCGGGTCGCTCGCCAAGGCGCGCGCCTTTGCCCGCAAGCAGGTCAAGACTGCCAAGCTTCTCTCCAAGGGGGAAGGGCGCACCTTCTATGCCGTTGGCGGCACCTGGCGAAACATTGCCAAGCTGCACATGGAGATCACTCGTTATCCACTGCACATGATGCAGGGCTACGAGGTGTCTCTCGAAGGCATGACGCAGTTCCTGGATCAGGTCGTCACCGCCAAGGATTCCAAGGAGCCGGCTCTGCAGGCGGTTTCCAAGCACCGCCGTTCACTGCTGCCCTTCGGCGCCATCGCCATGAAGGAAGTGCTGAACGCCATGAAGCCTTCGGTGATCTCCTTCTCCGCGCAGGGCGTGCGTGAAGGTTATCTCTTTTCGCTGCTGTCCGAATCCGAACGCCGCGCCGATCCGCTGCTGGCTGCCGCCGGCGAGCTTGCGATCCTGCGTGCCCGCTCGCCGGAACATGCCCGCGAGCTGGCCGATTGGACAGGCCGCATGATGCCGTATTTCGGCGTTCAGGAAACCGACGAGGAAAGCCGGTATCGTCAGGCCGCCTGCCTGCTGGCCGATATCAGCTGGCGCGCGCATCCTGATTATCGCGGCGCGCAGGCGCTGAACGTCATTGCTCACTCCTCATTCGTCGGCATCAGCCATCCCGGCCGCGCCTTCATCGCGCTGACCAACTACTACCGCTTCGAAGGTCTGCATGACGACGGCTCCACGGCACCACTTGCGACGATCGCCGGTCCTGCCTTCATCGACCGCGCAAAGCTGCTCGGCGGCATGTTGCGCGTCGTCTACCTCTTCTCGGCTTCCATGCCGGGCATTGTGCGCAATCTGAGATTCCGCAAAGCTTCCACCCCCGATCTCGATCTGGAGTTCGTGGTTCCGCACGAATACCGCGATTTCGCCGGAGAACGACTGGACGGCCGCCTGCAGCAATTGTCGCGGCTGACGAACAAGCGGCTGGCCTTCCGCTTCGAGTAGACAGGTCGGGCAGGCTGCCTGGCCGTTCACCTCTAGTCCCCATGGCCAAGCAAAAGGGCGGCACTTTCGCGCCGCCCCTCTCAATCTCACACTAAATTGCGGATTACTTCGCGTTCAGGAACTCGCCGACTTCGAGGATGCTGAACTCGTTATTGTCAGCCTTGTCGACAGCGCGGCCGGCCGAGAAGGGCAGGTTGTTGTCGTTGCCGATGATGATGTGCGTGGCATCGACGCGGTCGACGTTTTCGATCGTCACGAAGGGCATGTTGTAGACGCCGGGGATATCGCCGGCCTTCTTCTTGTTGTCCGGATCCTGGATGTTCAGGAGATCGATATAGCCGATCTTGCGAACAGACTTGCCGACGTTGGCATCGTTGAATTCGATCTTGTAGACGCGCTTCAGCTCGGCCGGAGCTTCGAAGCAATCCGGCTTCGGCTGCTTGGGATCCGCGCAAGCCTTGTCCTTCGTGCCGGCGCCATTGTCGCGCTCGATCACGAGAGCGGTAGTCTCGTCGAGCATGTTGAAGTCGCCGATCGAAGCACCCTTGTCTTCGAACGGGTAGAGCCAGCTGCGGCCGGTCCACTTCTTGGAAGCGACGTCGAACTCGATGACGCGGATGGCGGTGTGGCCGTCAGCGGTTTCCATCTGGCCGTCGACATAGATGGCGCCTTCCAGCAGGCCGTACAGCTTGGAGCCGTCCTTCGACATGGCGAGGCCCTCGAAACCGCCGGAGCGCTTCAGGTCGAAGGCCGGCATCTTGGCGGCCGGGTTGGCCGGCAGCTGGATCAGCGGGTTGTCGGGGGACAGGACCGGCTTGCCATCGAGCGTCGTCGGGATGACGTCCGTCAGGCGGCCTTCGGTGTCGAATTTCAGGAGGTAGGGGCCGAATTCGTCGCCGAGCCAGAAGCCGTCGGCAACCGGCTGTACGGATTCGATGTCGAAATCGGCACCGGTCAGGTAACGCGTGTCCGAGGCTTCCGTAACGATCGGGAACGGAGCGATCTTGTTCGGGTCGGACAGGAAGAGGTTCTTGACGACGTCAACCTTGTTGGCGTTCCAGTCGAACTTCAGCTGATGCAGGAACAGCATGGAGTCGGACGAGGTGAACTTCGAGCCGAAGCCGTTGTCGGAGAGCGTCCAGAAGGTGCCGTCGGCCATGGTCTTGATGCCGGAAAAACCCTGGATCGGCTGGCCGTCGAGCGGGAGCTTGACGTCGGTGACGCGGGCGCCGTCCTTGCCGTCGATCGTGCCGAGCTTCTCGGTGCGCTTGCGGTCAGGGGTCGTGAACTTGCCCGAGGTCTTGAGAAAAGCCGGCGCATCGGCGGGAGCCGGAACGACCGTGTTGGCAGGCAGGATCGCCTGGCTGGTCAGCTTTGCCGGGAAGAGTTGCTGGTCGGCGGAGGCGGAGCCTGCGACGAGCATGAAAAGTGATACGGAAGCGAAAAGAGCGTTCTTCATGATGTCCCCATAGAACGGAGTGCAAAAGCGCCATCCGCTTAGCAGGGCATTCATGTCGGCACATTGACGGTTGGGTGAAGCTTTGGTGACGTGTGCGGAAAGCTACGGCTCAACCGCGCCGCAGGGTCGCAGGCTGATTGAGGACGGTCACGGCGCGCGAGGAAAGGGCGATGACATCCAGCCCCTGGCCACGGCCGCGCACAGCGTGATTGCCGAGGTTCTCGCCGACAATCTCCTCGGGCAACGTCATGCGCTTGGCGAGCTCGGCGGAAATCAGCACCGGCCGGTTCAATGTTCGGCAGAGCGATTCCAGCCGCGAAGTGGTATTCACCGTATCACCGAAGAAGCTGATCTTATGATGGTCGACGCCGACCTCAGCCGTAATGACGCTGCCGCCGTGAAGGGCGGCCCTGAGCTTCGGCACATGGCCGTAGCTCTTCTTCCAGCTTGCGGCATTGGCTTCGATATCGGCAAGGATATCGAAAAGGCAGCGCACGCAACGCGCATCCTTGACGCCGCGCGCCAGTGGCCAGGTGATGATCGCCGCATCGCCGACATAGTCGTTGATCAGGCCCTTGTTGCGCCGCACAGGCTCGGCGAAGGCGGCAAACAGCGAGCTCAGAAGCTGTTGTGCGCGCAGGTCCCCGTGCTTTTCGGCAAAGGCTGTGGATTCGGCGAGATCGATGAACAGGAAGACCCGCTCTTCCTTCATCGGTCTGCGATAGCGGCTGATCAGCATGCTGATGAAGACCTCGCGCCCGAGCAGTTCCCGCACCCGGAGCAGGAAGATCAATGTTGCGCAGACGGCAAGCGCATAGAGAAAGATGTCGAACGGCATGATCAGCACGTCGATCATCTTCGGCGGATTCAGAACGCCAAGCACAGTAAGGAGGAAACCGGCAGCGGCAAAGCCGATGCTCATCAGGATTTCATAGATGACGAGCTCGGAGATGATGAAGAGCAGGGTCGGCAGTCTTTGTATGCGCCGATAAAGGCCGCGCAACAGCGCCTTGCGTTCGAAGGCAAGGATCGGCATTCCGATGAAAAGCGCAAAGATCGCTCCGATGATGGGCGTCTGACCGGCAAAGAAGTACAGATCGTAGACCACGCCGCTGAGTCCAAGGACGAGCGCAATCAGAATCCAGTTCTGCGTCGGGGATATCTCTCTCATGCCGCCCTTTCGCCGAAGCACTTCATTCGGCTATTGTTTCCGGCGCAGTGCTATGGTCAAGATATTTCGAATTTAAGGCAGCGCGCACAAAGGTACGAAGCGATTTTTGCGCTGACGACACGCGTCAAACAACGAGTTGAAACGCGACAGCCGGGCCGAAGGCCCCTGCCACGATCTACGCTGGGAGCGCGACGGTTTCGACCTTGCGGCCAACGAAGCGCAGAGCAATTTCGCCACGGATGAGCTGCAGCGCCGGCTCGCCGAACAGATCGCGCCGCCATCCATGCATGGCCGCGACATCTGCCGTTTCGCCCTCAGCCGCGATCCTGTCGAGGTCGTCGCTGTTGGCGATTACCTTCGGCGCCACGCCGTGCTTTTCGGAAATCAGCTTGAGCAGCACCTTGAGAAGCTCGACGGCCGCCGCCGCACCTTCCGGCGGCTGCGCCTGGCGCGGCACATGCGGCATTTCGGAACGTGGCAGCGCAAGCGCTGTATTGACCGCTTCGAGCACCGCAGCACCCGTGGCCGAGCGCTCCCAGCCCTTCGGAATTGTGCGCAGGCGCCCGAGGGCCTCGGCGTCCTTCGGCTGCTGCTGGGCGATCTCGTAGATCGCATCGTCCTTCAGTACCCGCGAACGCGGCACGTTGCGCGACCGCGCCTCGCGCTCCCGCCGAGCGGCGACATATTTCAGGATCGCCAGCTCCTGCGGCTTGCGCAGGCGAAGCTTCAGCCGCTGCCACGCATCGTCAGGGTGGATATCGTAGGTCTCGCGCGATTCCAGAATGTCCATTTCCTCGCGCAGCCAGGAGGCACGGCCCTCGCGCTCCAGTTCGGCCTTGAGGTAGAGATAGGCGTCGCGCAGATGGGTGACATCGGCCAGCGCATATTCGAGCTGCTTGTCGGAGAGCGGCCGACGGCTCCAGTCCGTAAAGCGCGAGGACTTGTCGATATGGACGTTCTTCGTGCGGCTGATGAGCTGGTCGTAGGAAACACTGTCGCCGAAACCGCAGACCATGGCGGCGACCTGCGTATCGAAGATCGGGTGAGGGATCAGGTTGCCACGATTGAAAATGATTTCAATATCCTGCCGCGCCGCGTGAAATACCTTCAGCACATCAGGATTGGCCATCAGCTCGAAGAAGGGCGAAAGATCGATGTCTTTCGCCAGAGGATCGACCAGCACCTCCACCGTTGGGCTCGCCATCTGGATCAGACACAGTTCCGGCCAGAAGGTCGTCTCACGCAGGAATTCAGTATCGATGGTAATGAAATCGGACTTGGCCAGCTCTTTGCAGGCGGCCGCCAGATCGGCGGTGGTTTCGATCATATCAATTCATTCGCAAGGAAGAGGTCAGTTAAACCTTCCTTCCCCTTTCGAAGAGATATGTCAATATGGTCAGCGGGCTTCACCTTTATGAAGTCTTATTCGCCATGATGCATGTGATGTTTTCTGTGGCTGCTGTGTCGCCAAGGCGATAACCACGGCACAATATCAGGCCACGCGAAGATAGCTCGTCATGCCTGTCTTCTGATGCTCGATGATGTGGCAATGCAACAGCCAGTCACCCGGATTGTCGGCGACGAAGGCGAGCTGCACCTTTTCGTCCGGCTGAATGAGATAGGTGTCGGAGACGAGTGGCATCACCTCCCGCGTCGAGGACGAGATGACGGTGAAGCTCATGCCGTGCAGATGGATCGGATGCGTATGCGGCGTGACGTTTTCCAGGTTGAAGACGTAGCTCTTGCCGAGCTTCAGCTCAGCGAGCGGTGCGGTCGGATCGGGCGTGTCGCCCGGCCACGGCACCTTGTTGATGGCCCAGAAGCTGTAGCCGAGCGTGCCGCAGATGCTTTCGACGGCGGCATTCTCTGCGGTCGCGGACAAGACAAGTGGAATTGTCTCCGCGGAAGAAAGATCGGCCTTCGCCACCGGGTTTTCTGCAAGAGCGCCGAGATCGCCGATATTGCGCTTCAGTGACTGCCCGGTGGCGCTGAAGCGCGTGATCACCTTCGGCGTCGTACCGCGAATATCTTCCAGTGTGGCCACCGCCCCCTCGCTATCCGGCATGCGAACGGCAAGGTCGAGCCGCTGTCCTGGTCCGATCTGCAGGAGATCGAGCGGGAAGCGCTTCGGTACCGGGTTGCCGTCGATAGCGATAACCGTGGCATCTGCACCTTCCATCTTGAGCGAGAAGATGCGGGTCACGTCGGTGACGGCGATGCGCAGGCGCACGAGCCCGCCCGCCGGTGCATCATATTTCGGCTCCTGGTGCCAGTTGGCGGTCCGCACCGTTCCATAGGTGCCGGCCTTTGCTGCATCACGCGGGCGGAACGGCGCAATGAACTGACCATCGCCGCCAAGCCGCCAGTCGCGCAGGTTGAGCACGATTTCGGCATCGAAGACCGGATCAGAGGGATCTTCCACGACGAGCACGCCGGTCATGCCGTGGCCCATCTGGGTCAGCGTGTTGCAGTGGGGGTGATACCAGAAGGTCCCGGCATCCGGCGGCGTGAAGAGATAATCGAAGCTGTCGTTCGTATAGACGTAGGGCTGCGTCATGAAGGGCACGCCGTCCATCTTGTTGTCGATGCGCAGTCCGTGCCAGTGGATCGTCGTCGGTTCGTCCAGGCTGTTCGTCAGGCGCGCCGCATAGGCTTTGCCGCGCGGCATGCGCAGCACCGGCGGCAGCCCCTCGTCGCCCCATGTCATGATATCCCGCGTCGGTGCGGCATCCATGATCTGTGCCTCGGTCCTGCGTGCCGTCAGGATGCGCGGCTCGGGTGCTGCCTCCGCGAGTCCGAAGCGCCCGGCAATCGCCATGCCCGCGCCATAAGCGCCGGCGACGGCGGAAGCCTTGAGCAGATTGCGGCGGGTGAGGAGGGGCATCGGCAGGTTCCGTCTTGAATGATGCCTCCTTTTAAAGTTGACTATCCTTTTCATCAATACGCAGCCTTCAGCCAAACTGCCGCAGCGCAAGTGTCCTTGCTCATTCGGAAACGAGGGAGCAAACGGCCCGCCGGCCGCGCCAAGTCTTGACAAATCAGAGCGTCCATGCGCTTGTCCGCCCGATTTTCTTGTCGGCGTGAAGGTCCCGAGGGCCATGCCGCCGTCTTAAGCCAAATGCCAGGATTTGAGATCATGCATCGTTACCGCAGCCACACATGCGCCGCTCTCCGCAAGTCGGACGTCGGCTCGAATGTCCGTATTTCCGGCTGGGTCCACCGTGTCCGAGATCATGGCGGCGTGCTGTTCATCGACCTTCGCGATCACTACGGCATCACCCAGGTGGTTGCCGATCCGGACAGCCCGGCCTTCAAGATGGCCGAAACCGTTCGCGGCGAATGGGTGATCCGCATTGACGGCCTCGTCAAGGCGCGTACCGAAGACACCGTCAACAAGAACATGCCGACCGGCGAGATCGAGCTCTATGCGCAGGAGATCGAAGTTCTCTCCGCCGCAAAGGAACTGCCGCTGCCGGTCTTCGGCGAGCCGGACTACCCGGAAGACGTTCGCCTCAAGTACCGCTTCCTCGACCTGCGCCGCGAGACGCTGCACCGGAACATCGTCAAGCGCACGCAGGTGATCTCCGCCATGCGCCGCGAAATGGGCAATGTCGGCTTCACCGAATATACGACGCCGATCCTGACGGCTTCCTCGCCGGAAGGCGCGCGCGACTTCCTCGTGCCGAGCCGTATCCATCCCGGCACTTTCTACGCCTTGCCGCAGGCTCCGCAGCAGTACAAGCAGCTGCTGATGGTTGCCGGTTTCGACCGTTACTTCCAGATCGCGCCCTGCTTCCGCGATGAAGACCCGCGCGCCGACCGTCTGCCGGGCGAATTCTATCAGCTCGACCTCGAAATGAGCTTCGTGACCCAGGAAGACGTCTGGAACACGATGGGTCCGCTGATGACCGGCATTTTCGAGGAGTTCGCCGAAGGCAAGCCGGTCACCAAGGAATGGCCGCGTATCCCTTATGACGAAGCGATCCGCAAATACGGCTCCGACAAGCCTGATCTGCGCAACCCGATCGTCATGGAAGCCGTGACCGATCATTTTGCCGGCTCCGGCTTCAAGGTCTTCGCCAACATGATCGCCTCCAACCCGAAGGTTCAGGTCTGGGCGATCCCGGCCAAGACCGGCGGGTCGCGCGCCTTCTGCGACCGCATGAACGCCTGGGCACAGAGCCAGGGCCAGCCGGGCCTCGGCTACATCTTCTGGCGCAAGGAGGGCGAAAAGCTCGAGGGCGCCGGCCCGCTTGCCAAGAACATCGGCGAAGAGCGTACGGATGCCATCCGCAACCAGCTCGGCCTCGGTGACGGTGACGCCTGCTTCTTCGTCGCCGGCGAACCGGAAAAGTTCTACAAGTTCGCAGGCGAAGCCCGCAACCGTGCTGCCGACGAGCTGAACCTCATCGACCGCGACCGCTTCGAACTCTGCTGGATCGTCGATTTCCCGTTCTTCGAATGGAACGAAGACGAGAAGAAGGTCGACTTCGCCCACAACCCCTTCTCGATGCCGCAGGGCGGCCTCGATGCGCTGACCAATCAGGATCCGCTGACGATCAAGGCCTTCCAGTACGACGCGGTCTGCAACGGCTTCGAAATCGCCTCCGGCTCGATCCGTAACCAGTCGCCGGAAACCATGGTCGCCGCCTTCGAAAAGGTGGGGCTGAGCCAGCAGGACGTCGAGGATCGTTTCGGCGGCCTCTACCGCGCCTTCCAGTACGGCGCACCTCCGCATGGCGGTGCTGCCTTCGGTATCGACCGTATCGTCATGCTGCTCGTCGGCGCGAAGAACCTGCGCGAAATCTCGCTCTTCCCGATGAACCAGCAGGCCCAGGATCTGCTGATGGGCGCGCCGACACCGGCAACGACCGCTCAGCTGCGCGAACTGGCGATCCGCCCGATCCCGCCGCAGAAGAAAGACTAAGGCAGGCGTCACAAAACAAAAAAGCCCGGCGAACATATCGCCGGGCTTTTTTGTTGGGTTGAGACCAACTCAGTCGTTGGCCGAAACCTTTACCCCAAGCATCTGCGGCACCGTGTTCGGTGCACCCATGGCAGCGCCGACAATCATCGGGAAGGCAACCGGCTTCTCAGGCGTGGCCTTGACGGTCAGGCTCTTCGGGTTGTCGAGGAAGGTGCTGACCGCAGCCGAAATCGCATTCTGCAGTTCCGGAATGTTGAGCTGCGCGAGCATGATCGGCGTCATCGCCTTCAGCGAATCCGCCATCTGCTGGCCGGAGACGTTCTGCTTCGAACCGGCATAGTCCAGCGCGCGCTTCGTGATCGACGCATCCTCGAAGCGGATCTGCGCGGAATCGAATGTCAGCTGCTGGGCAAGGCCGAGCATGGCGAGGCCGAGCGCCTGCTGTGCTTCTTCCTTGTTGGGGTTGGCTTCCGACTGCTTGACCGCGTCCTGCATCGATTTCATGAAGGCCATCGTGTAGCCGGAGATCTTGAAGCCGAAGTTCAGCTTGCCGACATTGGTGATGTCGAAAGATATCTCCGAGAGATCGATCGTGCCGGGCTCGATATCCCAGGCGCCCTTCATGGTGATGTCGCCCTGGATGTGCTGAAGCGCCAGTTTCTCGATCGCTTCCTTGCTGTCCGGGCTATCTCCGGCCTGGCTGAGATCGGCCTTCATGCTCTTGAAGGCGCCGTCAAAATCGAAACCGGATTCATCTTCGCGCAGCGTTGCGTTCATGTCGCTTTCGAGTACCGAGAAGACCTCGGCACCATCCTTGACGACCTTGATCGGACCGGTATGGGCGCTCTCGGCAAAGAACATGGAGTCGATCGTATCGCCCGGCTGGGCGGGAACGGAGATGTCGCCGAGCGTCATTTCCTGGGCGCTCACGGTCACGCCCTCCTTGGATGAACTGATGTCGGGGAAGGCTGCCTCTTCGATATAGTAGCTGCCGTCATCCTGCTCTTCGACGCCCGAGAGGGTGATGTCGCCGATGGCGATCGGTTCGCCGGCATTCGGCTTGAAGCTGGTATTCTTCAGCGTGACAGTCGTGCCGTCGATATCGACGGAATCGGCGGTCACTGTTCCGCCCTGTTGGCTATAGGCGGCATTGATCTTTTTCAGGAGATCCTGGCCGTCCAGCGCGAACGCAGAACCAGCGAACGAAAGAATGGCTGCGCTCGACAGCATCAGCCGCGTTGTGCGGTAAAAGGTCATGAGAAAGTCCCCTGGGTGGCAAGTGCCGTTGACTATTACAATGAAGCTACTGCGGAACGGTCCGGCTTTATATTTGCAGACCCCTAAATTTTTATTGAGAGGATCGGCAAACAGAGTCCAAATTCGGCTGTCACCTTTTACAGCTTTCGTGTCAGCATGAAGACGTCATCCACAGCCGGAATGCCCGGATTCCTTGCCCCACAGGGGTTTCTGAGCTAGTCAGGGTTCCATGGGACAAGAGATTTTACCGCCTTCCGGCGGAGACGACGATAATATTCAACCGGTCGACCTGAAGGCGGCGCTCGAAGAGCGCTACCTTCGTTATGCCTTGTCGACCATCATGCATCGCGCCCTACCTGATGTGCGCGACGGCCTGAAGCCAGTCCATCGCCGCATCGTCTATGCGATGAACGACATGGGTCTGCGCCCCAACGCGGCCTTCAGGAAATGCGCCAAGATCGTCGGCGAAGTGATGGGTAACTATCACCCGCATGGCGACCAGTCGATCTACGACGCATTGGCGCGCCTCGCGCAGGATTTCTCGCAGCGCTACACGTTGGTGAACGGCCAGGGCAACTTCGGCAATATCGACGGCGACAGTCCCGCCGCCATGCGATACACCGAATCGAAGATGACCGCGGTCTCCGAGCTGCTGCTCGAGGGTATCGATCAGGATGCCGTCGATTTCCGCGATACTTACGACGAATCCAATTCGGAGCCGATTGTTCTTCCCGGCGCTTTCCCGAACCTTCTCGCGAACGGTTCGTCGGGTATCGCCGTCGGCATGGCGACGTCCATTCCTTCGCACAACGTGCATGAGGTCTGCGATGCGGCGCTGCATCTGATCAAGCATCCCGATGCTACGGTCGAAAAGCTCGTCGAATTCATCCCTGGTCCCGATTTCCCGACCGGGGGCATCATCATCGATAACAGAGAAAGCATCATCGAGAGCTACCGCACCGGTCGTGGCGGTTTTCGCGTGCGCGCAAAATGGGAAACGGAAGATCTCGGCCGCGGCGGCTATCAGATCGTTATCACCGAAATTCCCTTCCAGGTGCAGAAGTCGCGCCTGATCGAAAAGATCGCCGAACTCCTGATCGCCCGCAAGCTGCCGCTCCTGGAAGATATCAGGGACGAATCGGCCGAGGATATTCGTGTCGTGCTGGTGCCGAAGAGCCGCACCGTCGATCCGACGATCCTCATGGAATCCATGTTCAAGCTGACGGAGCTGGAAAGCCGCTTTCCGCTGAACATGAACGTCTTGTCGATGGGCGTCATCCCGCGCGTGATGGCGCTGAACGAAGTGCTGAAGGAGTGGCTGGCGCACCGCCGCGAGGTCCTCCAGCGCCGCTCGCGCTTCCGCCTTGCTGCTATCGACAGACGCCTCGAAATCCTCGGCGGCCTGCTCGTTGCCTACCTCAATATCGATGAGGTGATCCGTATCATCCGCGAAGAGGATGAGCCGAAGCCTGTCATGATGAAACGCTGGGACCTGACCGACGTTCAGGTCGAGGCGATCCTCAACATGCGGCTGCGCGCCCTGCGCAAGCTCGAAGAATTCGAGATCCGCAAGGAACACGACGAGCTCACCAAGGAAAAGGCCGATATCGAGGCGCTGCTCGCTTCCGACGAGAAGCAGTGGCAGACGGTCTCCTGGGAAATCGGCGAGGTGAAGAAGAAATTCGCCAAGGCGACCGAGATCGGCCGCCGCCGCACGCAGTTTGCCGAAGCGCCCGATGCCGACGAAGAAGCCGTCCAGCACGCGATGATCGAGAAGGAACCGATCACCGTCGTCGTCTCCGAAAAGGGCTGGATCCGCGCTTTGAAGGGTCACATTTCCGATACGTCGACATTGGCCTTCAAGGAAGGCGACGGCTTGAAGGTGGCCTTCCCGGCGCAGACGACCGACAAGATCCTGATCGTCACGACCGGCGGCAAGGTCTTCACGCTCGGCGGCGACAAGCTGCCCGGCGGCCGCGGCCATGGCGAGCCGCTGCGCATCATGATCGACATGGAAAACGATCAGGACGTGCTGACGGCCTTCGTCCACGATGCGGCACGCAAAATGCTGATCGTCTCGACTGTCGGCAACGGCTTCGTGGTCCCGGAAGTGGAAATGGTCGCCAATACCCGCAAGGGCAAGCAGATCATGAACGTCTCCATGCCGGATGAGACAAAGCTTCTCGTGCCCGTGACCGGCGATCACATCGCCGTCGTCGGTGAGAACCGCAAGATGCTGGTCTTCCCGCTGAGCCAGGTGCCGGAAATGACGCGCGGCAAGGGCGTGCGCCTGCAGCGCTACAAGGATGGCGGCATTTCCGATGTTCGCTGCTTTGCCATCACCGATGGCCTGAGCTGGGAAGACAGTGCCGGCCGCACCTTCACCAAGAACAAGGACGAGCTTGCCGAGTGGCTGGCCGACCGCGCCACCGCCGGCCGCACTGTGCCGAAGGGCTTCCCACGCAGCGGCAAATTCGCCGGCTGATCCGGGAATTTTGAGGCTCCGCCCTTGGCGGGCGGAGCAATTCCTCTATCTCAGTCCTGTCACCAAAAAGAAGGGCCAACAAGAAGGGCAACGTCGTTCCGCGGGCGGGCGGGATGGCCATAAGCCGTGCGCTTTGAAGAGCGTGCGAACACAACGGAGGAATGCCGATGGCCGCCGCCAATACCATCAAATTGCACGTCGCCCACAGCTACAGGGCGCCCCCTGCCACGGTCTATGATGCCTGGCTCAATCCCCAAATTGCCCGCCGCTTTTTATTCGCAACCGATGACGGCCATGTCGTGCGCGCCGATATCGATCCGCGCGTCGGCGGCCGCTTCATCATCGTCGACCGCCGCCCGACCGGCGACGCCTTTCATCACGGCTTATTCCTGGAGCTGAAGCGCCCCAGACACATCGTGTTCTGCTTCTCGGTCGAGGAACACGACCATAATTGCGATCGCGTCGAAATCGACATCGAACCACTCGGCAGCGGCAGCCGCCTGACCCTCACGCACGAGATGTGCGCGGAATGGGCGGAATACGAGGAAAAGACCCGTCAGGGCTGGACACATATCGTCGAAGGGCTGGATCGGGAACTGGAGCTTTCGCCAGGTTCGAAACGATCGAACCCCGAAGCCGGCCAGTCTGCAGGGGCTGCGGCCTGAGCGAACTGCGTGATCATCATCGCGTCCTGTGACAACAAAGTTATAACAGAAGATAAGCTATAACCGCCCCGGTCAAGCGAGTTGAACGCTCTTGCCTTTCGCCATCCAGACGGAATGGGCGGCGATCGCCGCGACCAGTATCGCACCGCCGACAAGCGTCATCGTGGCTGGCGTTTCGGCGAAGATCAGCCAGACCCAAATCGGTGCAAGCACCGTTTCCAACAGGTAGAACATCCCGACTTCAGGCGCGGAAAGATATCGCGGTCCCGTCGCCAGGCACCAGAAGGCGACCGGCATCATGATGGCGCCGTTGAAGACAATCCATCCGGGTTGAGCGATTGACAGTCCCGTAGGCAGGACCTGCACCAGGCCAAGTGCTGCCGGCAGGATTGCGGCAAGCAGCGGCACGAAACCCATCTCCCGGCGCGAGGCACGACCGACTGTGATGGCGGCGGCAAGCACCAGCGCGCTTAAAAGCGCCATGGCGTCACCGAAGACGTGGCCGCTCGAAAGTCCCTCGCGCACGATCAGGCCGACCCCGAAGATCATGAACAGCATCGCGATCAAGGTCACCGGCTGCGGCTTCTCCTTGAGAAATAGCCACGACAGCAGTGCTCCGAACATCGGGTTGAAGGCAACGATGAAGACGACGTTCGCCGTGGACGTATTGAAGACTGCCAAGACGAAGGTGACGGAAGAAAGCCCGTAGAGCAGTCCGGCCAGCAGGCCGGGGCGACCGGGCACGAGCGGCGGCCACCTGCCGGAGAACAGGCGCATCGCAACCAGGATGACGAATGTGGCAAGGACCGTCGCCAGGCTTCGCGCGCTGAGGATCGACCAGATATCGCCATCGGCGAGGCGAACGAGCAGAATGTCCACGGAAAGTGCCAGCCCGCCGATCGCCGTCAGCAGCAGGCCCTTCCGATGATCGGAAAGGTGGGGAAGGGGCATCAGTCCTGCGGATCGTCCTCGAGAGAAGAGAGATCGAAACGTTCCCAGCCGCGCGGCGTCAGATGTTCCTGCGGCTGGAAGCGCGTCTTGTAATCCATCTTCCGCGATCCTTGAACCCAGTAGCCAAGATAGACATGCGGCAGGCCGAGCGCCCTGGTGCGGTGCACGTGGTCGAGGATCATGAAAGTGCCGAGCGAACGCCGGTCGAGGTCCGGGTTAAAGTAGGAATAGACCATGGAAAGGCCGTCGCTCATCGTGTCGGTCAGCGCAGCGGCAAGCAACTCGCCCTTGGGACGCGTCTCCAGGCCGGAGCCTTCCTCGCGGCGACGATATTCGATGATCTTCGTATTCACATGCGTATCTTCCACCATGATCGCATAGTCGAGCACGGTCATGTCGGACATGCCACCCTGCTGGTGGCGATAATCGAGATAGCGGCGGAAGAGGGAATATTGCTCGCTTGATGGCTGGGCAGGGAATTCCGTTGCGATGATGTCGGAATTGTTCGCCAGAACCCGCTTCATCGATTTGGTAGGCTGAAACTCCTGTGCCAGGATCCGCACCGAGACGCAGGCCCGACAGGCCTCGCAGGCGGGGCGGTAGGCGATATTCTGGGAACGGCGAAAGCCGCCCTGAGTCAAAATGTCGTTCATCTCTGCAGCGCGCGGACCGACGAGGTGAGTGAAGACCTTGCGCTCCATCTCATGCGGCAGATACGGACACGTAGCCGGAGCCGTCAGATAAAACTGCGGGGATGGCGTAGTCTGGGTATTCATCTCTTGCGGAGATTTCCTTTCGGGGCGCCTGTCATTCCAGACAGCATGACGCAAGAATAAAAAACGTCAACAGCACGGCATTCAGTGCCGCGCAATCGAATATTCGATTTCTTGGATATGGCGCCTTTTTGTGGCCGGCAAAGGGCGGGCGGAGACTTTATTTCGTCCCCGCCGGCAGGGAATCAGTTGGTACGGATCGTCGCCGTGCCGACGAGGAAATCGTGCAGCAGGCGCGAGCGCTCCGTGAACAGGCCGACCAGCAGAATCAGCGGCGTCAACACCGAGTTCAGGATCCAGAACAGCGCCAGGTGAGCAACGGCCAGGATGAAGTCCATCGGCCTTCCGTCAACACGCACGATCGCGATACCCATCGCGCGCATGCCAAGCGAAGCCTGCGATGGACCGCCGACAGTCAAGCCAAAGTACAGGCCTGCGACGATGACGAACAGGGCCGGATAAAGGATGAAGCCGAGCCCCAGCGTGACGATCCCAAGGAAGAACACCACGATCGCCGCCGGAATACAGAGCAGGGCCACGATGACATAGTCAAGGATGAACGCGAAGACGCGACGGCTGAGCACACCACTATAGGCGCGCCAGTCCTCCGGTGCGGCATAAAGCGGATTGGGGTTGTAGCTCATCCATATCTCCCTTCGAAAGACGATGTCGCTGATATGGTATCGTCAGGGGGAAATACAATAATTCGCCCGAAAATCACCTTTTTGCGAGGATTTTCGCCACTTCCGGCGCAAAATAGGTGAGGATGCCGTCGCAACCGGCGCGCTTGAAGGCAAGCAGCGTCTCCATCATGATCCGCTCGCCGTCTATCCAGCCGTTCATGGCCGCAGCCTTGATCTGCGAATATTCGCCGGACACCTGATAGGCGAAAGTCGGCAGGCCGAACGCCTCCTTCACGCGCCAGCATATGTCGATATAGGCAAGCCCCGGCTTGACCATCAGCATGTCTGCGCCTTCCTCGACATCGAGGGCGGCATCGCGCAGCGCTTCCGTACCGTTCGCCGGATTGATATAGTAGCTGTTCTTGTCACCCTTCAGCAGGCCCTTGGTATTGATCGCCTCGCGATAGGGCCCGTAGAAGCCGGAGGAAAATTT
Organism: Rhizobium sp. BK379; assembly: GCF_014193955.1. Taxonomy (NCBI): domain Bacteria; kingdom Pseudomonadati; phylum Pseudomonadota; class Alphaproteobacteria; order Hyphomicrobiales; family Rhizobiaceae; genus Rhizobium; species Rhizobium sp. BK379. The sequence continues at coordinate 157,405 of NZ_JACIAD010000009.1, read as the reverse complement.
CGTTGCATAGGACATGATGCCGACGCTCTGATGCCCGGCGGCATCGAGCCCGCGGCGGATCGCGCCGATGCGTCCGTCCATCATTTCCGAGGGAGCAATGATGTCGGCGCCGGCATCGGCCTGCAGGATCGCGGCCTTGACGACCTGGTCGACCGTCTCGTCATTGACGATCTCGCCGTCGCGCAGGATGCCGTCATGCCCGTGGCTGGTGAAGGGGTCGAGCGCCACATCAGTAATAATGCCGATATTGGGCACTGCCTTTTTGATGGCAGCCGTCGTCTGATTGATGAGGTTATTGGCGACAAGACTGTTCGACCCTGTCTCATCGCGCAATTCCATCTCTATATCGGGGAAGGTGGCGATAGCGGGGATACCAAGTTCGGCCGCTTCCTTTGCTGCCTCGACCGCCTTGTCGACGCTCATGCGGTTGACACCGGGCATGGCGGCGATCGGATCGACAATGCCGGTTCCCGGGACGATGAAGATCGGCCAGATCAGATCGTCGACCGTCAGGCGGTTTTCCTGCACCAGCCGCCGCGTCCAGTCGGCCTTGCGGTTGCGCCGCATACGGCGGTGACCGGTGATTTCATCGACGAGATGCGTCTTGTCCTGCATGATATCTGTCCCTGGGCCATTCCATTTATTGGAGCGCTCATTATCATGCGCCCCGGAAAATCCAAACCGGACGATTGGCCGCGGCGGATGAAAGCCTGAAACTGAAGCCGTAACATTGAGTGTGATGTCTCGCCCATGGAAACCGATTCTCCGACGATGCCGAAACGGACGCTGACGGATATCCTCTTCATCTTCTTCCTGCGGCTCGTCGCCGTTTCCTGCTTCTGGTTCGGTCTTCAGTATTGGGCGATGCTCGTCGGTTACTCGCTGGTCGGCGCCGGCCGGTTCGATCTGTTAAGCCTGCCATGGAAGGTCGCAAGCACCAGCCTTGCCGTTCTTTTCCCGGTCGCCTCGCTCGGACTCTGGCTCACCGTTTCCTGGGGGCCGGTCATCTGGGTGCTGGCCGCAGGCGGCCAGATCCTCATGTACGGCCTACTGCCGCAGATCTTCGGGGCTAACCGGCTGATCATCCTGCTCCATGTGATCGTGGCCGTCATCTACTGGATTTTCAGGCTTTCCCTGTGGCTGGAGCGGCGCCGGCAGCGTCGTCAGGTAAGCGTTGATTTACCCTGATACATCAAGGGGTCTTCGTAAGCCTCTGTTAAGCCTGCGGTTTAAGTCGAATTTTATATGTATTCGATAGGGTCTCACTCAAGGCGGGAAGAAAACGACACCGCCAAACAAAACAGTGAGGCAGTCAAATGAACACGAAAATCAAGCCGCAGGCGGCATCGACTTTCCATGCACACGAGCAGGGCATCCGTGATCTTTACATGGAATCCCTTCATCTTGTTGAACGTCTTCATCGCCGTCTTCTCGACGTCATCAAGGACGAGTTCGACCGTCAGGGCCGCAGCGACGTCAACGCCATCCAGGCGCTGCTCCTTTTCAACATCGGCAACTCCGAACTGACGGCCGGCGAGCTGCGCTCCCGCGGCTACTATCTCGGCTCGAACGTTTCCTACAACGTCAAGAAGCTGGTCGACCTCGGCTTCATCAACCACCAGCGCTCGCGCATCGACCGCCGCTCGGTCCGTATCAGCCTGACCGAAACCGGCCAGGACATAGCCGAGACGGTCGCCCGGCTCTACGAACGCCACATCGCCTCGATCGACAAGGTCGGCGGCATCGGCACGGATGAGTTTACACAGATGAACAAGCTCCTGCAGCGTCTGGATCGCTTCTGGAACGATCAGATCCTGTATCGTCTGTAAGAAGATTACGATCCGTCCCCAGGTATGAACACCAGAATGCCCTGGCCGGCGTTGGCCGCATAAACGGGGCACGAGATGGCACAGGTGGCGTGGATCGCTCGCCACTTGAACGCCGGCGATTTTCGACCTCCAATCGGCACCTGAAGCGCGCGCGGCTTTCCCTCCGCGATGCGCTTTTCTGCTATTCATGCGTCCGGAGATATGGAGGGAATCATGCTGCTCAATGGCCCCGAGCGATATTCATTGACGTATACGCCAGCAAGCTTTTCAGTCCTGTGCAACGAGGGCACTCCAAAATTCTCCGGACTAGCAATTTCCGAGAAGCCGAAGCTTTACATCGTCAGTGTCGATGGCAACCCGATCTACGTTGGAATTACCAAGCAGAAGATGCAGGCTCGGCTTCGCTATGGGTGGAGCGCGGCGGGAGCCCACGGCTACCACGGCTATGCTTGGCGACATAGCGGCGACACCGCAGCACTTGATGTCTGGGAGCATACTGATGCCCTAAACCGGAGCGAACGCGATATCGAGACGATTGAAGCTGAAGTCGTGTACCTCATCCGCCAGCGTGGACAATGGCCAGCCTTCCAAACCGAAATTCATTTCTACTCCTCAAACGAAGAGCATCGGGAACTGGCGAGGCGGATCTTGGCCCATTACTACCCGGCCTAGGATTTCGCATTCTCAATGGGGAGGGCACGGATTTCCGACATCCGATCATCAAGTATGTTCGCCTCCGCTCGCATCAGGCGCGCCATTTCTTGGCTTTTCGAGGCCCCTGGCTTTGAGTAGACCGAGGCAAGTGCAATAGCATCATCACCGCGCTTCTGAAGTGATGCTACCGCCCGTTCGCGCATCGCTTCCTAACCGGCTTTGAAGCTCTCGACATAGGCATTGGAATGCTGTTCGCCAATAACAAGAACTTGCGCGTCGGTCATTCCGTGGAAGTCATGCTCGCTCAAACGTCAGCGTCACCGGCAGATCTAGAAGCCGCCCAACGGCGCATCGATGCAGCGAAGGCACGCAATGAGGAGCGTGACCGCCTGCTGGTCCAGCAACGGCGTCGCCAATTCGGGATGGTGACCTGATTTACCGCGACGCTTGCGTAAGCCCCTGGTGGAATACTCAATGGGTACAAGGGAGCCATTGATTCGGAGATATCGTGGAGCGAGCTTTATGGAAAAAGGCCTATACCACTTTCGGCCACTTCATTTGCCCTCGATGCGGTAGGGGCAAGCTGCGTGAGAAAGAGGAGTGGATGCTGAGAGAGGAGCCGAATCACACCGCTCGGCAGTTAGAGAACGATGGCCTGATAGGAGAATTGTCTGAGGGACGATTTTCCGGCCTTCTTAAATGCAATAACAAGCCATGTGGTGAACTGGTGGCCGTCGCCGGTGATTATCGAACCGATTACGAGATCCAACAGGACTACGATACCGGCGAAGCGATTGAATTCAGCCTCCACCACTACAGGCCCGTCTGTGTGACCCCGTCCCCCGCGATCATTTCCTTTCCCAGGGGTATGGCGGAAGATATCAAGCCCCATATGCGACGGGCATTCGAGCTGTTTTGGACGGACCACGGCGCCTGCGCCAACCGGCTTCGTATCATTGTTGAAATGGCACTCGATCAGCTTGGCGTACCGCGCGAGGGTCCGAAGGGTAACCGGAAGAAGGCGCGGTGGGATCTCGCCGACCGGATAACCGACCTCAATCGGCTTCGGCCTGGTCACGAAGATGTGCTGACCGCGTTGCGGGTTGTAGGGAATACCGGCAGCCATGAGGGTGTGGTTGACTTTGAAGATCTCTTGGACTGCTTCGAGCTCCTCGAATATGCCCTGATCGAACTTCTGGAGCGTCGTCGGGAAGAGCTGGGCGAGAAGGCCAAGCGGCTAATTGAGGGCAGAGGCAGGCCGGTGACTTGAGCCACCTGACTAGGCTAAAATACCATCAATTCTGCGAGTTGATCTGGTCGGCGGGAAGTGATGCACTGCCTCCATGGACAAGAAACTCGAAGACCTCAAGCTGAAGCCGGCCGTGCTTGCCGGACTGCATCAACCCGGTTTTGCAGCCGATAGTGACCTATCAACCGCGGACTCAGTCGAGATAATGCGATTGCCTGGTGTGACCGGCTACGAATGGCGCAAGATAGCAAAAGCGCTGGGCAGAGGTCATAGGTCGGATGCGCTGGCCTGACCTGATTGCGAAACCATGTCGCGATCGGCCTTAGTGGTAAACGCTATGACAGATCGCGTAATCTCACCGTTATATCGAAGCGCATAAAGGGTACTCTCGTCGGGCGTCATCCAAATATACCGTGTCTGCTGGTACTGAACCCCGAAGCCGTTTTGAAGCATGGGGGTCGCTTCGCTGTCCGGCATCCCATACTTCTCGATAAGTGCCGGTGCAATTTTATCGAAGGCGCTGGAATCCATGCTCATGTAGACGCGCTGTAGAAATCCTTTGCCGTCGATCACGATGTTGGCGGTAAGAGACGTTGGGCCGATGTGAACTAGTCCGTTGCAAACTTGCATACTGTTCGCACCGCTACCGCATTTCACGCCCGTCGCCTTCAGTACCTGGGCTGGCGTTGTCTTTGCGCCAATTACCAAGCCTTTGAATTCGAGTTTCTTGGGTCCAGCGTACGCAGGAAGGGAGACAAGCGCGGACAATGTCGCGACAGCAAACCAAGTCTTTAGCACTGCAATCCCCATATTGCTTAGCTCTGTTTTGGGCGGGCAAACCCCGAAAACGCCCACACCAAGGCGGCGCCGATGACGAACGTAAAGGCTGGTGGAATGAATGCCGTCATCGCCGCTGATTTGGTGCGATCGTATTTGTCGCTGCTTCTAGCCATCTCCCAACCAAGGTTCTGGTAAAGCATCTCGCTCAGCTTGGCATGGCTGATGCTGTTGTAGCTCGGGAAAAGCTGCCTGAAGCGATGCTCGGAATACCAGCAGGCGGAACCTGGTGTGCGGTAGGCATTCCACGGCTCCGGCGCCTCCCTGCGATAATAATCGACATCTGCGCTACCCGATGCGTTCTCGCAGTGAACGGGAAGGTCCGCAAATACGTTGGGATCGCCAGACCACCACTCGTCACGCTGAATCGATTCCCAGCTCATGAAGCCGACTGCGACAATCCAGAGCACGCTGAGAACGAGCCAAAGCCGGAACAGCCCGCGTTTGATATTCATAGCTGTACGTCCCAGACCAAAAAACTAAGCCGTGCTCCACCCGAAGTAATCGAATACGAGCCGGAGAATCCAGCCTAAAGCATAATATTCAACTGCGTACAGAGCGGTTTCAAACACGAGAGAGCCGTAAGCGTTGAACCGCTCATTGTGGGTTAGATTCCACCAAGTGAGTCTAATTGCTATTAGCCCTAGAAAAAGAGAGGCAGCAAGGAGAAGTGTATTTAACGAATAAATATGGGTGTAGCCGAAGAAAGCAAAAAGCACGAAAGCGAGAGTAACGCTTTTTGGTTTGAGGCCCTTTGGCTCTTCCCGAAAGGCCTCCCTAACAATTTTTTCGCCGACTTCCACAACATCATGACTGTCCATTGTTGTGCCCACCTCAATTTAGACGGTCTCGTGCTCGATTTATAACATGGCGTTGACTAAAACCCTAGATGGCGCTCCCGCTATGCTCGCATAGATTGATGACATTGAGCGCTACCCTCAGAATCTACGGACAAAGAAGAACCTCATCCACCTGGCTCGCATCGCTCAACTCCGGTCTGCGGTTGCGGCGGAGTGGGGCATGAATGCTCCTATCGGACGGCTCGTCATCGTCCGATAGGAGTTGAATGGCGGCGTAGGGGACAGAAATCAAAGGATGAAGAGGTCGTCCCGCTATGCGAGACGCACCACCAGCATTCTCGCAATGCCATTCACCTGATGGGCAAAAAGGCCTGGGCGAAAAAATATGGCTCCCAGCGAGAGTTGCTGGAAGCCCGCGTTCGCGTCTGGTCGATCGCCTTGATAGTGCTCTAAGACATCCGCTCACCCCTGCGTGGCATCTTTGCAACGCACGCCAGCCAAGCGAAACGCCCGGTATTCAAGCCGTTTTTTAGTCGTTATTAACCCTCACGGTTTACCCGTCATATGGTGCGTTGCGTCGGTTTCCGGCAACCGGCAGTCTGTCTTCCGGCCCGGCAACACGAATTGGCCATATTGATGTGACAGCGGAATATTCGATAGCCGGCGTCCTCGACGGACCATTGGCACCATCCAGGTTGCTCGCAATCTTGTGATGGGACTGGCGGAATTTCCTGCTGCGCCGGAAGAACGAACGGATAGGGATCTGCGTTAAGGCGCAGGATATCGCAAAGGGCCGCGGCTTCCTCCACCGTGGCATTGAGTGGTTGGGACGAATGTCTAAAAAGAACGGAATTGAAGCTCTCTCGCGCCGCGCCTTCCTGGCTTCGGCGGCAACGGTTGGCGCCGGCGCGCTGGCCGCACCCGCATTCGCGCAATCGGCGCTCGATGGGCTCCTGAATGCCCCGAAGCGCGGCAACTGGGACGACCAGTTCGACGCCAAGGCTGCCTCGCGCACGGCGACGGCCGTCCTTTCCAATACCCCGATCCTCAGCCCGCAGTCGGTGCCGAGCACGCAGCAGGCGATCATGCAATATCAGCAGATCGCGTCCGCCGGCGGATGGCCCGAAGTCAATCCTGGCGATCAGCGCCTGCAGCTCGGCGTCAGCTCCCCCACCGTCCAGGCCCTGCGCCAGCGTCTGGCAATCACCGGCGACCTGCCGCGTGAGGCTGGTCTTTCCAATGCTTTCGATTCTTATGTCGATGGTGCCGTCAAGCGCTTCCAGGCCCGTCACGGCCTGCCAGCCGATGGCGTGCTCGGCGAATTCACGCTGAAGGCGATGAACATTCCGGCTGATGTGCGCCTGCAGCAGTTGAACACCAACCTCATCCGCCTGCAGACTTTCCCGGAAGATCTCGGCCGTCGCCACCTGATGGTCAACATTCCGGCCGCCTATGTGGAAGCGGTTGAAGACGGCAGCGTTGCGACGCGCCATACCGCGGTTGTCGGCCGCCTGAGCCGCCCCACGCATCTCGTCAACTCGAAGGTTTACGAGGTCATTCTCAATCCGTACTGGACGGCACCCCGCTCCATCGTCGAGAAGGACATCGTGCCGCTGATGCGCAAGGATCCGACCTATCTCGAAAAGAATGCCATCCGCCTGATCGACGGCAAGGGCAACGAAGTCGCCCCCGAGACCGTCGACTGGAACGGTGAAGCGCCGAACCTGATGTTCCGTCAGGACCCGGGCAAGATCAACGCCATGGCGTCCACGAAGATCAACTTCTACAACAAGAACGGCGAGTATATGCACGACACGCCGCAGCAGGGCCTGTTCAACAAGCTCATGCGCTTTGAATCGTCCGGCTGCGTGCGCGTCCAGAACGTCCGCGACTTGTCGAACTGGCTGCTGCGTGAAACGCCCGGCTGGAACCGCCAGCAGATGGAACAGGTCATCGCCAGCGGCACCAACACGCCGATCAAGCTCGCGACCGAAGTACCTGTTTACTTCGTCTATATCTCGGCCTGGGGCATGCCCGACGGCGTCGTCCAGTTCCGCGACGACATCTACGAGATGGACGGCAATGCCGAACTGGCGCTGGACACCACTTCGGGTATGGAGCAGCCGGTACAGTAAGTCCGGCTTGTGGAATTCAAAAAAGCCGTGCCATGTGCGCGGCTTTTTTCATTCCAGCGAGGCGGCATTCGACGCAAAATGTTCGCCCCGCGCGCTTAGCCCAGCAAATGTCGTTCTTCGTATTGCCCTCGCATCTGCGGAACGCTAATACCTTGCCGCATTCCACCGTAGGAGCCCGCTCATGACCAATGCTTCCACCGAATCCTTCTTCAATCGCTCGCTTGCAGACGTCGATCCGGAAATCTTCGGCGCGATCGGAAAGGAACTCGGTCGTCAGCGGCATGAGATCGAACTGATCGCATCCGAGAACATCGTTTCCCGTGCCGTTCTGGAAGCCCAGGGCTCCATCATGACCAACAAGTATGCCGAGGGTTATCCGGGCAAGCGCTACTACGGTGGCTGCCAGTTCGTCGATATCGCCGAGGAACTGGCGATTGAGCGCGCCAAGAAGCTTTTCGGCGTGAACTTCGCCAACGTTCAGCCGAATTCCGGTTCGCAGATGAACCAGGCCGTATTCCTGGCGCTGCTGCAGCCGGGCGATACGTTCATGGGCCTCGACCTGAACTCGGGCGGTCACCTGACGCATGGTTCGCCGGTCAACATGTCCGGCAAGTGGTTCAACGTCGTGTCCTACGGCGTGCGCGAAGGCGACAACCTGCTCGACATGGATGACGTCGAGCGCAAGGCTAAAGAACACAAGCCGAAGCTGATCATTGCCGGCGGCACGGCCTATTCCCGCATCTGGGATTGGAAGCGTTTCCGCGAGATCGCGGACAGCGTTGGCGCCTATCTGATGGTTGACATGGCCCACATCGCCGGTCTCGTTGCCGGTGGCGTGCATCCGTCGCCGTTCCCGCACTGCCATGTTGCGACCACCACGACCCACAAGTCTCTGCGCGGTCCGCGCGGCGGCGTCATCCTGACGAATGACGAGGATCTCGCGAAAAAGTTCAATTCGGCCGTCTTCCCGGGTCTCCAGGGTGGTCCGCTGATGCACATCATCGCCGCCAAGGCTGTTGCCTTCGGCGAGGCCCTGCAGCCGGAATTCAAGGACTATGCGGCGCAGATCGTCAAGAACGCCAAGGCGCTGGCCGAAACGCTTGTCGCCGGCGGCCTCGACGTCGTCTCCGGCGGCACCGACAACCACCTGATGCTGGTCGACCTGCGCAAGAAGAATGCCACCGGCAAGCGTGCGGAAGCCGCACTCGGACGCGCCTACATCACCTGCAACAAGAACGGCATCCCGTTCGACCCTGAAAAGCCCTTCGTCACCTCTGGCGTGCGCCTAGGCGCCCCGGCCGGCACGACGCGCGGCTTCAAGGAAGCGGAATTCCGCGAGATCGGCAACCTCATCGTCGAGGTTCTCGATGGCCTGAAGGTCGCCAATTCCGACGAGGGCAATGCCGCCGTCGAGGCTGCCGTCCGCGGCAAGGTGGTGAATCTGACCGATCGCTTCCCCATGTATGATTACATGGGCTAGAGCGCCGTGCGCCCGTTCGGGCGCACAAAGGACGCTCTAACTCTTTGAATCTACGCATCAGGCTTTCCGAAAATCGATTCCGATTTTCGGACCGATGCTGAAGGAGAAGGCATGCGCTGCCCCTATTGCGGTTCGGAAGATACGCAGGTCAAGGATTCACGACCGGCGGAGGATAACACCTCCATCCGCCGGCGCCGTATCTGTCCTGATTGCGGCGGCCGCTTCACGACCTTCGAGCGCGTGCAGCTGCGCGAGCTGATGGTCACGAAGAAGACCGGCCGAAAGGTTCCCTTCGACCGTGATAAGCTGGTTAGGTCCTTCGATGTGGCATTGCGCAAGCGGCCCGTCGATCGCGACCGTATCGAGCGTGCGGTCTCCGGTATCGTGCGCCGGCTGGAAAGCTCAGGCGAGACGGAAATCTCTTCCGAACAGATCGGCCTGCAGGTTCTGGAAGCCTTGAAGGGCCTCGATGATGTCGGCTTCGTGCGCTACGCCTCGGTCTATCGTGATTTCTCGCATGCTGAGGATTTCGAAAAGCTGATCGCAGAGCTCAACGCCAAGATCGCCCGCGATCCGCTGGACGCATGACCATGGGCGAGGGGATCGCGCGGCCTGAGGACGAACGCTTCATGGCAGCCGCAATCCGGCTGTCGCGATGGCACACGGGCCAGACGTCCACCAATCCATCCGTCGGCTGTGTCATCGTTCGCGACGGCGCGATCGTCGGCCGCGCCGTGACGGCACTTGGCGGTCGCCCGCATGCCGAGCCCCAGGCACTCGCCGAAGCCGGTGAACTTGCCCGCGGTGCAACCGCCTATGTCACGCTCGAACCCTGCTCGCATCACGGCAAGACGCCGCCTTGCGCCAACGCGCTGATCGCCTATGGCGTCGGGCGCGTCGTCATCAGCGTGACCGATCCCGATATCAGGGTATCCGGCCGCGGCATTTCCATGCTGCGCGATGCCGGTATCGAGGTGACGACAGGCGTGCTGCAGGCAGAAGGAAGGCAATCGCTCGCTGGATATCTCACCCGCCAGACGAAGAACCGCCCCTATGTGACTCTCAAACTTGCGGTTTCCGCCGATGGCATGATCGGCCGTGAGGGGGTAGGGCAGGTGGCGATCACCGGGCCGGAGGCGCGCGCCCAGGTACAGGCGCTGCGCGCCGAGACCGATGCCATCCTCGTCGGTATCGGCACGGCGGTCGCTGACGATCCCTTGCTGACTGTGCGCACACCGGGCCTTGAGGCACATTCGCCTATCCGCATCGTGCTCGATCCCACTCTGGCGCTGCCGCTGGATAGCAAGCTGGTCGAGACGGCGCGCGACGTGCCGGTCATTGTGGTAGCGAATGAAGTCATGTCGCCGCTGCAGGCGGATGCGGAGGGAATTCCCCCTACGCCCCAAGCGATCGCCGCTCTTCTCATGCCCGGCGAGCCAGAGGGCGACAGCGCTGATGCCGCCGACATGGACGCTCGCCGTAGTGCGCTGGAGGCAGCCGGTGTCGAGATTCTCTACTGCAATCCTTACCATCCGGAAGTCCTCTTGCCGGCCCTCGCCACCCGCGGCATCTCCTCGCTTCTGGTGGAAGGCGGCGCTAAGACCGCGAAGCTTTTCCTCCAAACCGGTCTCGTTGATCGCATCCAGCTCTATCAGGCGCCTGTCGTCATCGGCGAGGGCGGTATTGAATCCCCGCTGCAGGCAACCGACATACCATCCGGTTTCGCCCACAGGGGCACTTATATATTCGGCGCGGACCGCCTGGACGAATACGAAAGAGAGAATTGATGTTCACCGGAATTGTCACTGATGTCGGCACGATCGAATCTGTTTCGCCGTTGAAGGAAGGCATTAAGCTGCGTGTCGCGACGAATTACGATCCGACGACCATCGATATGGGCGCATCGATCTCGCATTCGGGCATCTGCCTCACGGTAACGGGCCTGCCGCAGGAAGGCAGCAACGGCCGTTGGTTCGAGGTGGAGGCATGGGAAGAGGCACTGCGCCTGACCACCGTATCCAGCTGGCAGGCGGGCAGCCATATCAATCTCGAGCGTTCGCTGAAGATCGGCGACGAGCTTGGCGGCCATATCGTGTCAGGCCATGTCGATGGCAAAGCTGAAATCCTTTCGGTGACGGAGGAGGGCGATGCGACGCGCTTCCGCCTGCGTGCGCCGGCCCATCTCGCGAAATTTGTGGCGCCCAAGGGCTCGATTGCACTCGACGGCACATCACTGACTGTCAATGCCGTCGACGGCACGGATTTTGATGTGCTGCTGATCCGCCATACGCTGGAAGTTACGACCTGGGGCGAACGCAGGGCTGGTGACTTCGTCAATTTCGAGGTCGATACGATGGCGCGTTATGCGGCCCGACTTGCCGAGTTTCCTAGCGCGAAAACTGAATGATCGGGCCGTTATAGTCCGCCCGCGCCATTTCCTTGAAGCCGAGTTTTTCGGCGACCTTCAGCGATGATATATTGTCCGGGCTGATGATGCAGGTCATCGGCCGTGCCGGAAATTGTGCTTCGCCCCAGCTGATGATCGCCTTCAGAGCTTCGGTGGCGTAGCCCTTGCCGTGGACTGAGGGCATCAGTGCCCAGCCCACCTCCATCGTCCCTTCGATCGAGGGCTGCATGTCTCGCTTGGCCTCCAGAAAACCCGCTTCGCCGATGAAGCGGCTGCTTTCCTTTTCCTCGATCGCGAAGAAACCGAATCCCATGTAGTGCCACATGCCGGCAATCCGCAGCAGCCGTGCCCAGCTCTGCTCGCGAGTGGAGGGCACGCCGCTGATGAACCGCACCACATCCTCGTCGCGCCAGAGTTCGAAATGCGCGTCGAAATCGTCGCGGCGATGCGGGCGCAGAATGAGCCGCCCGGTTTCAAGTGTCGGAATATCAGTCATGAAATTGCTGCTCTGAAATGAAGTTGTGATGACGGAGCTGATATCAGAATCCGGGCTCTCCATCCCAGTAGTCCAGAGCGTTCTCTCCCCTGCCGATATGGTCGAAGGAGCTGCCGTCGCGGTTGGTCTTGGCGAGGAACTTGCCGGAATCGGGATATTCGCAGATCTCGGTCTTCGCCTTGGTCGACAGGCCGAGATAGATAAGCGGCGTTGATCCGGTATTGATGATCTGATGGGCAGTTTCCGGCCCGCCCGAGGGAGCGCCCAGTACATCGCCCTTTTTGATTGGGTGGCGCTGGTCGCCGAAGCGATATTCGCCTGTGCCCTCGATGATGTAGAAAAGTTCGTCTTCCACATGGTGGTTGTGGAAAGGGCAGCCGGATTTGCCTGATGGTACTTCACTGTAGCTTATGCCGAGATTGGCAAGCCCAAGATCCTTTCCGAAAGACGTATCGCGGCTTTCGAAGAGGCTTCCCCTCGTCCAGTGTTCGAGGGACAGATCGGCCGTGTTGATGACCGGTTTTGCATTCGTCGCCATAGAGTCCTCCGCTTTGGCGAGAAGACAATCCTATCCGGCGGAAAATGCAACAGTGATTTCGTCAATGACGGTATGGGCGGCGAGGAGATAACCGCCCATACTCGCCTGCCAAGTCGGCAGCCTCAGCGAACGTAGAACGTAATGCTGCCGTCGGCTGCCTGTTCGGCGTTCACGACATTGCGGATATTGACACCATCATTGTTGAGCTGGTGTGCCAGCGACTTGTTGGCGTCGATGGAAGCCTGAATGGCGTGGACAGCGCTTTGCGAGCGCTGAGGGGCAGATCGCGGGCCGGTCATTTCGTCGTCGAGGTGGTGCCAGTTATAGACGGGCTCGACGTTGAAGTCATTGCCGTGGAAGCTGCGAAGCGTCTGCTCGATACCCGCTGCAGTATTCATGCCTAGGCTTTCAGCCCGGCTAACGCCGGCGAATGCAAGGGACGAGAAAGCTGCGGCAATGGCGATTTTAGCAACGCGGTTCATGATGGTATCCTTTCGTCTACCGCGACGGTCGGCTGTCTACAGGGATCGTCTGGTTACGACTAAGATTTGGCGTTGCAGCATTGATCTTTCAATGACTTAAGCCACTGAAAAGCAATTACAAATTGTTCACGAAACCTGCCTTGGTTTTGCCACTTTTCAGCTGCCTGGCTACGCATGGGTTTGGCACCGTAGCGTCTGATAAAGACGGGTCCGGCTATCCCATTGCAGATATTTTGTCTTTCCTCCGAGAGCGCCGCCCGAATTTGCTTGCCATTCGCTCGAAGGCATGTTTTGACCGCGGCCTGCCTGAGTGGAAAATGCCCCGCCAACTGAAGGTGACCCATGCCGAAAGAGACCGCTCCCCATATTTTGATCGTCGAAGCACGCTTCTATGACGACATGGCCGATGCTCTTCTGGAAGGCGCGACCTTCGCGTTGGAAGAGGCGGGCGCCACTTACAACGTTGTCACCGTGCCCGGCGCGCTGGAAATTCCGGCGGCGATTGCCATGGCGCTCGATGGCGCGGATAATGACGGCACGCAGTACGATGGTTTCGTCGCACTCGGCATGGTCATCCGCGGCGAGACCTACCATTTCGACATCGTCTCGAACGAGTCCTCGCGTGCCCTGATGGATCTCGCCGTGAGCGAGTCTCTGGCCATCGGCAACGGCATCCTGACCGTCGAGAATGATGAACAAGCATGGGCGCGTGCGCGCCGTTCAGATAAGGACAAGGGCGGTTTTGCCGCCCGTGCAGCTCTCACGATGATCGAGCTGAAGAAGAAGCTGGGTGCATAAAGAATGACTGACGAAAATACCGAACGACCGGTCAAGGCAGCCAACCAGCGGGGCGCCGCGCGCCTCGCGGCTGTGCAGGCGCTTTATCAGATGGATATCGGCGGCACCGGCGTTCTGGAAATCGTGGCGGAATACGAGGCGCATCGTCTCGGCCAGGAACTTGACGGCGAAACCTATCTGAAGGCCGATGCCGGCTGGTTTCGCTCGATCGTCTCAGGCGTCGTGCGCGACCAGCTTCGCCTCGACCCGCTGATCGCGTCTGCCCTGCAGGACGATTGGGCGCTGTCACGTCTCGACAGCACCGTCCGCGCCATCCTGCGCGCCGGCGTTTTCGAACTCGTCGACCGCAAGGACGTGCCGGTCGCCGTCATCGTCACCGAGTATGTCGAGATCGCCCGTGCCTTCTTCGACGACGATGAGCCGAAGCTCGTCAATGCCGTTCTGGACCGCATCGCCAAGCAAGTGCGCGGCGACCAGAAGAAGTAGGCACTTAGCCGCCAAACAACCCCTCCCATCCTTTCTGCGGTACTGCAAGGCTTTTGAAGTTTTGCAGTCTTGACGCGACGTTATCGACCACGCAATCTCCGCTCGCCTGTTGAGCGTTTCTATGGAGAGGAGTCGATTCAGCAGCATTCGTCGCCGGAGAAGGAGTGAGCTCCGGCTTATGGGAGGAAAGAGCGAATGACCATTCTTTTATTGGTAATCGCATGTGGCCTGCTCTCGGTGGTTTATGCCATCTGGGCAACCCGGTCGGTGCTTGCTGCCGATCAGGGCAACAGCCGCATGCAGGAGATCGCGGGCTATATCCGCGAGGGCGCCCAGGCCTATCTGACGCGTCAGTATAGAACCATTGCCATCGTAGGCATTGTTGTTTTCATTGCAGCATGGCTGCTCCTTTCCGCCACGGCCGCGATCGGGTTCCTGATCGGCGCCGTCCTCTCGGGTGCTGCCGGCTTCATCGGTATGCACGTCTCCGTCCGCGCCAATGTGCGCACCGCCCAGGCAGCATCCGCAAGCCTCAAGGCAGGCCTGGACATTGCCTTCAAGTCGGGTGCGATCACCGGCATGCTGGTCGCCGGCCTCGCGCTGCTCGGCGTCTCCATTTATTATTACGTGCTGACAATCGTGCTCGGACACGAGCCCGGCTCGCGTGAGGTGATCGACTCGCTCGTGGCGCTCGGCTTCGGCGCGTCGCTGATCTCGATCTTCGCCCGTCTCGGCGGCGGCATCTTTACGAAGGGCGCCGATGTCGGCGGCGATCTCGTCGGCAAGGTAGAGGCCGGCATTCCGGAAGACGATCCGCGCAACCCGGCAACCATTGCCGACAACGTCGGCGACAATGTCGGCGATTGCGCCGGCATGGCAGCCGACCTCTTTGAAACCTACGCAGTCTCCGTCGTCGCAACGATGGTTCTGGCGGCAATCTTCTTTGCCGGTGCGCCCATCCTGCCGTCGGCGATGATTTATCCGCTGGCAATCTGCGGCGCTTGCATCATCACCTCGATCATCGGCACCTTCTTCGTCAAGCTCGGCCCGAACGGCTCGATCATGGGCGCGCTGTACAAGGGCCTGATCGTGACAGGGCTTCTGTCGATCATCGGTCTCGGTGCCGCGACTTCGCTGACCGTTGGCTGGGGTTCGCTCGGCCAGGTCGCCGGCTTTGACGTGACGGGCACAAGGCTCTTCGTGTGCGGTCTCGTCGGTCTCGTGGTTACCGCGCTGATCGTCGTGATCACCGAATTTTATACCGGCACAGGCAAGCGCCCGGTCGTCTCAATCGCCCAGGCATCGGTAACCGGCCACGGTACCAACGTCATTCAGGGCCTCGCAGTATCCCTGGAATCGACGGCGCTGCCGGCAATCGTCATCGTCGGCGGCATTCTTGCCACCTATCAGCTCGGAGGCCTGTTCGGCACCGGCATCGCGGTTACCGCCATGCTCGGCCTCGCCGGCATGATCGTGGCGCTCGATGCCTTCGGCCCGGTTACGGACAATGCCGGCGGCATCGCCGAAATGTCCCATCTGCCGCCGGAAGTGCGCAAGTCCACCGACGCGCTCGATGCCGTCGGCAACACGACGAAGGCCGTCACCAAGGGTTATGCGATCGGCTCGGCCGGCCTCGGTGCGCTGGTGCTCTTCGCGGCCTATGCGAACGACCTGCAGTATTTTGCCGCGCATCCGGATCAGTACCCGTATTTCCAGAATATCGGTCCGATCTCCTTCGATCTGTCGAACCCCTATGTCGTCGCCGGTCTCCTGTTCGGCGGCCTGATTCCCTATCTTTTCGGCGGCATCGCCATGACCGCTGTCGGCCGTGCCGCCGGCGCGATCGTCGAGGAAGTGCGCAAGCAGTTCCGTGAAAAGCCGGGCATCATGCAAGGCACGGAAAAGCCGGATTACGGCCGCGCCGTCGATCTTCTGACCAAGGCCGCGATCCGCGAAATGATCATTCCGTCGCTGCTGCCGGTGCTGGCGCCCGTCGTCGTCTATTTCGGCGTGCTCATCATCTCCGGTTCCAAGGCGTCTGCCTTTGCAGCACTTGGCGCATCGCTGCTCGGCGTCATCATCAATGGCCTTTTCGTCGCAATCTCGATGACCTCGGGCGGCGGCGCATGGGACAATGCCAAGAAGAGCTTCGAAGACGGCTTTGTCGACAAGGATGGTGTCCGTCACATGAAGGGCTCGGATGCGCACAAGGCATCGGTGACGGGTGATACCGTCGGCGACCCCTACAAGGATACGGCCGGTCCCGCCGTCAACCCTGCGATCAAGATCACCAACATCGTGGCGTTGCTGCTGCTGGCGATTCTTGCGCACTAAGACGCGTAAGCCAACAAAACAAAAACCCGCCGGATCGCTCCGGCGGGTTTTTCATATGGAAGACAGCTTGTCTTATCGCAGGCTGGACGGGTTCTGCGGCGTACCGCCGGCGCCGCCACCGAACAGGCTCTTGGCCGCATTCGCCGCGCTGCCGCCGGACAGCATCTGCTGCAGGAAGGTGAGTTCGCGACCGCCGGTCGGCGTAACGCGCGAAATCGTGTCGAACACCTTGCCGTCCTGCAGGGTGTAATTGGCGCGGCGGGAAACGACGCCGTCCTTGTCGAAATAGATGGCAAGAATACTCTGCTCGGTGACGCGCAGCTTCTGGTACGCCATCGAGCGCTGGCGGCGCTGGGAGATGTAATAGAAGACTTCCCCGTCGAAGGTTGCTGTCGTCGACGGTGTGCCAAGTGACAGAAGCACCTGTTCGCGGCTCGAACCCTCCGGAACCAGCGCCAGCGACTGCTGGTCGACGATATAGCCACCGTTAAGCACTGTGCTCGTCTGGCAACCCGATAGGGCGGTGGTGGAGGCGATTATGACGGCAATGGCTGCATTACTGAAGAATTTCATGTCTGACTTGAAATACCGTTTCTTCAACGACATCTACTCCCTTGAGTATCGATAGCAGCCATTCCGGACACTGCGTGCTTCCTCCTGCAAAACCATTGTGGCCATTCCGGGGTGGAATTCATTCGATCCCGCCTCTTTGTGCGCCGGAGCGCCCCTGTCCCGAAACCGGTCACGAACAGCATTGCAATTCGCGCCTGCTTCGGTAAACCAGCTTTCGAAATCATGCAACAAGGCCCGGTGCCGCTGGGCGCCAAGAATGCGGCATTTCCGGAAAAAACAAATGATCCTCGGGCTCTTCGGTAAGAGAAACAGTAACCAGGCTATCGTCGAGCGGCAGTACGCGGCTCTTACGGCTGCTGCCCGCATGCCGGAGCTCTATGAGCGGCTGAATGTCCCCGATACCGTCATGGGCCGCTTCGAGATGCTGTCGATTGCCATGATCCTGTTTTTCCGTCGCACCCGCACGTCCAACACGAGCGGCCAGGAGATTGCCCAGGAAATCGTCGATGCCTTCTTTCAGGATATCGACTATTCGATCCGGGAACTCGGCATCGGCGACAACAGCGTTCCAAAGCGCATGAAGAAGCTCGCAGGCATGTTCTATGGCCGGCTCGAAGCCTATTCGAAAACTATGGATGCAGGCGATGCCGCCGCTCTTTCCGCAGCACTTCAGCGCAATATCTATCCCGAAGCTGCCGAACCTGCCGACATGAGTGGGCTGGCGCACTGGATGATGGCGGCGGAAGCCCATCTGTCTGCCATTCCCGAGGAGGCGATCGCCACCGGTTCGGCAACGATTCCTGGGTTCGCTTGAGGAGCAGAATCATGAAGAAAGATCTGAGCGAGGTTCCATTTTCCTATCCGGTCAAGGTTGGCCACATCTCCGCCAATCCCGTCGAAGTGCGCGTGACTGCCGACAAGGACGAGTTGAAGGCGCTGGCCGAAAGCTGGAACGTCGTGTCGGTGGACAGTCTCCGCGCCGACCTGCAGATCAACAGGTGGAAGCGTGACGGCATACGTGTCAAGGGACGCGTGCAGGCGAAGATCGTACAGGCCTGCGTGGTCACCCTCGAGCCGGTCGAATCTGCAATCGACGAGAACTTCGAACAGATCTTCGTGCCGGAAAATTCCAGGCTCGCCCGCCATCCCGCCAATGATGCCGGCGAGATGGTGCTGGACCCCGACGGTCCCGACCTGCCGGAAACCTTTACCGGTGATACGATCGATGCCGGTGAGATCGTCGCGGAATTCGCAGCGCTCGCCATCGATCCCTATCCACGCAAGCAAGGTGTGGAGTTCGAAGGCCACATCGAAGACACGGGCGAAAATGACCGAAAGCCCTCTGCATTCGCAGCGCTCAAGGACTGGAAAAAGGACTGAAGCCACTCCGGCATTTGACATAATTCAGTTGTAAGCGACGCCAAAACCGGTATTTTGGCCCAAATTTCGCCCCCCTCAGGCGAAAAAAAGGATCAGGGACACGTGATCAAAATATCTCTCGACCTCATGGGTGGCGACTTTGGTCCCCAGGTTGTCATCCCCGGCGCTGCCAAGGCGCTGGACAGGCATCCGGATATTTCCTTCGTCTTCTACGGTATCAAGGAACAGTGCGAGCCGGTTCTGGCGAAGTTTCCCAAGGTCAGGGAAAAGTCTGTCTTTCATGATTGCGAGCTCGCAGTCAGCATGGAAGAAAAGCCGAGCCAGGCGCTTCGCCGCGGACGTTATGTCTCCACCATGTGGCGCACCATCGAAGCGGTGAAGTCGGGCGAGGCCGATGTCGCCGTTTCCGCCGGCAACACCGGCGCACTCATGGCCATGGCAAAGTTTTGCCTGCGCACGATGGCCAACATCGAACGCCCGGCGATTGCCGCCATCTGGCCGACGGTGAAGGGCGAAAGCATCGTGCTCGATGTCGGCGCCACGATCGGGGCCGATTCGCAGCAACTTATGGATTTCGCTCTCATGGGCGGCGCCATGGCGCGCGCACTTTTCGAGCTTGAGCGCCCGACGGTCGGCCTGCTGAATGTCGGCGTCGAGGAAATCAAGGGCCAGGAAGAGGTCAAGGAGGCTGGTCGCCTGTTGCGCGAAGCCAATCTTGATTCGCTCGAATATTCCGGCTTCGTCGAAGGCGACGATCTCGGCAAGGGTACCGTCGATGTCGTGGTCGTGGAAGGCTTTTCCGGCAATATCGCGCTGAAGGCGGCCGAGGGCACCGCCCGGCAGATCGGCACCTATCTGCGTGCCGCCATGTCGCGCACGCTGCTTGCCCGCATCGGCTATCTCTTCGCCAAGAGCGCTTTCGACATGCTGCGCGAGAAGCTCGATCCGAGCAAGGTCAATGGCGGCGTATTCCTCGGCCTGAACGGCATCGTGATCAAAAGCCATGGCGGGGCGAATGCCGAAGGCATAGCCGCGGCCATCGAAGTCGGCTATGACATGGCCAAGAATGGCCTGACCCAGAAAATAGAAAACGATCTCAAAAAATATCATGCCAAGCGGCTGCCCCCGATAGGGCCTGAGGCCGCGTGAGCGACGGGGTTCAAGCAATATGATCCGATCAGTGGTTCGTGGTTTCGGGGCAGCACTGCCGAAACGCGTGATGACCAACCGCGAAATGGAAGGTGTCGTCGACACGTCGGACGAGTGGATCGTCCAGCGTACCGGCATCCGCCAGCGTTACATTGCCGGCGATGACGAAACGACGTCGTCGCTCGGTGAAGCTGCAGCGCGGGCCGCGCTCGCAAATGGCGGGCTGACGCCTGATGATATCGATATGATCATCTGTGCCACCTCGACGCCCGACAACACTTTTCCGGCGACATCCGTCAACATCCAGAACCGTCTCGGAATGACGCATGGCTTCGCCTTCGACGTTCAGGCCGTCTGCACGGGTTTCGTCTATGCGGTGACGACGGCTGACGCCTATATTCGTGGCGGTCTTGCCAAGCGCGTGCTTGTCATCGGTGCCGAGACCTTCTCCCGCATCCTCGACTGGAATGACCGCACCACGTGCGTGCTTTTCGGCGACGGCGCCGGCGCGATCGTGCTGGAAGCAGTCGAAGGCGAGGGGACGACGGCAGACCGCGGTGTCTTGACGGCGCATCTGCGTTCGGACGGTTCGCACAAGGACAAGCTTTACGTCGACGGCGGTCCGTCCTCGACGGGTACGGTCGGCAAGCTGCGCATGGAAGGCCGCGAGGTCTTCAAATATGCCGTGGGCATGATTACTGACGTGATTCAGGCCGCTTTCGATTCAACCGGAACAACCTCCGAGGATCTCGACTGGCTGGTCCCCCACCAGGCCAATCGCCGCATCATCGACGGCTCGGCCAAGAAGCTGAACATTGCCCCGGAAAAGGTCGTCATTACCGTCGATCTGCATGGCAATACGTCTGCTGCCTCCATTCCGCTGGCACTTGCGACGGCTGCAGGCGACGGACGCATCAAGAAGGGCGACCTTGTGATGCTGGAGGCCATGGGCGGCGGTTTCACCTGGGGCGCGGTTTTGCTGCGCTGGTAGGCATAAATCCTAAAAAACTGGCGGCGAACAAGAGCTTGACCGTGAGGCACAAGACAAATAATCTTCGTCCACTTTCACAAAATATTTTCTATTGGGCGGGGAAACCATGACCGGAAAGACAGTTACGCGAGCAGACCTGGCGGAATCCGTTTTTCGGAAGGTCGGTCTCTCCCGGACAGAATCTGCTGAGCTTGTCGAAACGGTCATCGACGAGATCTGCAACGCGATCGTGCGCGGCGAGACCGTCAAGCTTTCCTCTTTCGCAACCTTCCAGGTGCGCGACAAGAACGAGCGTATCGGCCGCAATCCGAAGACCGGCGAGGAAGTTCCGATCTCCCCCCGCCGCGTCATGACCTTCAAGGCGTCGAATGTGCTCAAGACGCGCATTCTGAAGTCCCATGTTGCCCGGAAGGGCAAGACCAAGCCGCAAAATCCGGCTGCCTGATCATCTTTTTCCCGCCGAACGCAAAGGTTTTTTGCTGCGTCGTGCCTCCGGCTGTGCGCAACGCGAAGACGTGACTTGAATTCGCGGCTCCAAACCGTTGAAATATGATGAGTCGCCGTTTGGATCGATCCGCGAGGTCGCGTAGCAGTATGACGTTGGACAAGAGCCCGGATGCCTTTCGCACCATCAGCGAAGTTGCTGATGATCTCGACCTGCCGCAGCATGTGCTGCGCTTCTGGGAAACCCGCTTTCCGCAGATAAAGCCGATGAAGCGAGGCGGTGGACGGCGCTATTACCGGCCTGAGGATGTCGATCTTTTGAAAGGCATCCGCCATCTGCTCTATGACCACGGCTATACGATCAAGGGTGTGCAGAAGCTCTTGAAAACCAACGGCAACAAGTTTGTCGTCGCGGTCGGCCATGGCGATCTCGCAAGCGTTGAAGCACTCTCTGCGAACGTGCACGATACGGTCGCAGGCGAACCGCGCGTCGCAATGGCGGAAGAGGATCAGATCGTTGGCCGCGCCAAGCCGCCGATCACGCGCCGCTTTTTCAACTTCGTCAGCGGCGACGATGATCAGCCGGAAATCTCGGTCGGCAAGTCCAGTGTCGGCAAGGAGGATCGTGCGCTTCTCCAGGAAGCGCTCTACGATCTTCTGGAATGCAAGCGCCTGCTCGATCAGGTGCGTTAGCGCGTTTAGGCCTCCATGCCTTTCAGCGCTCTCTCGAGATCGGAAAGCTGGAACGGTTTTCTGAGGATAGGCTGGCCTGAATTGCTGCCTTCCGGCGCGCTGCCATACCCTGTTGCAAAGACAT
This sequence comes from Rhizobium sp. BK379, assembly GCF_014193955.1. NCBI lineage: Bacteria > Pseudomonadati > Pseudomonadota > Alphaproteobacteria > Hyphomicrobiales > Rhizobiaceae > Rhizobium > Rhizobium sp. BK379. The sequence continues at coordinate 135,526 of NZ_JACIAD010000009.1, read as the reverse complement.
AAGGCTTGCCGCGCGCCTCGAGCAGCTTAGCGACCGGCAGTGAACTCTTTCCGGCCAAGGATACGTCGAGGATAGCCGCGTCGAATTCCTTGTTCTGAGCCGCATCGAGGGCCTGCTCCAGATCCGGAGCGCTGGCACTGATATGGTAGCCGAGATCCTCAAGCATCTCTTCAAGCAGCATGGCGATCAGCGCATCGTCTTCGACGATGAAAATGTCTTTCATGGTTCCGTCCACTCTCTGCCCGCACGGGCCTATGGCAGGCCTGTCGGGTACATGGCTTATCTGCGCCGAGCAGGCTGCTCGTCAAGGTTGGATCGCGGTAGTGCGAAAAACGGCATATTGCCCGACCGGATTCGATATGCAAAAGCTGGAGGGCCGTTTTCGTAACGGAAGGACGAGGCTGGGAAATGGATTTGTTGAGCGCCACGGACTGGCTGCGTCATAGGCCGGGTTTGACCTATCCGCTCGCTGTCGCCGCTGTTGCATTTACATTCCTGTTGCGCACTGCTGCTGGCGACTATCTCTCCGGCTTTCCGTTTCTGAGCTTCTTGCCCGCCGTACTGATCGCAAGTTTTATCGGCGGTGCCGGGCCGGGCGTGGTGGCCGCCATTCTGTCGGGCTTCCTCGTCCAGCAGTTCTTCGTCGAGCCGCACGATATCTTCTGGCCCGTCACATTCATCCAGTGGCTCGGCCTTTCGACGTTCATTGCCAATGCACTCATCATTGTCGGACTGATGCAGGCGATTGTCGTCTCCCACGGCCGGCAGCTGCGCCTGCGCGGAGAGCTGAACGATTTCAACAGGAAACTGGAAGAGACGGTCGCCCAGCGCACTGGCGAGCTCAAGCGCGAGATGGCGGAACATGCGAGCGCCCAGGCCCAGGTGCGCCAGTTGCAGAAAATGGAAACCATCGGCCAGTTGACCGGCGGCGTCGCTCATGACTTCAACAATATGCTGGCCATCATTATCGGCAGCCTCGATCTCGCCCAGAGACGGCTGAACGGCAAGGAGGATCCACGCCTTCTGAATTCGATCCAGAGCGCCAGGGACGGGGCGCAGCGTGCAGCGGTATTGACCGCGCGGCTGCTCGCCTTTTCACGCCAGCAGCCGCTGGCGCCGGAAACCATAGACCTAAACAAGCTTGTCGGCGGCATGTCGGAACTGCTGCGCCGGACGCTCGGCGAGCAGATCAGGATCGAAACGGTTCTGGCCGGTGGCCTGTGGCCGACCTTTGCCGATTTGAGCCAGCTTGAAAACGCCATCCTCAATCTCTCGGTCAATGCCCGCGACGCCATGCCCGATGGCGGGCATCTGACCATCGAAACGGCCAATACCGAACTCGACGACCGGTATGCGCGCATGCACCAGGAGGTGGAGGCCGGCCAGTACGTGATGATCAGTATCACCGATACCGGCATCGGCATGTCGCCCGAGGTTCTGGAACGCGCCTTCGATCCTTTCTACACTACGAAAGGTGCCGGCAAGGGCACCGGTCTCGGCCTCAGTCAGGTTTACGGTTACGTCAAGCAGAGCAGGGGACACATCAAGATCTATTCGGAGATCGATCGCGGCACGACGGTGAAGATCTATCTCCCGCGCCGCGTCGGTTCCGGTGAGACGCGGTTTTCGGCGCCGTCGATGATGCCGATCCCGCAAGGGAGCGTCGACGACACTATCCTTGTGGTCGAGGATGACCAGAGTGTACGCGAGATGACGGCGGAGAGCCTGCGTGAACTCGGCTACAGTGTCCTGCAGGCCGCGAGTGGTCCGGAGGCGCTGGATGTGCTGCGGAATGAGCGGGTCGATCTCATCTTCACCGATATCGTCATGCCGCAGATGAACGGTCGCCAGCTTGCTGATGCCGTCACGGAGAAGTGGCCGGAAATCCGCATCCTCTACACGACCGGCTACACCCGCAATGCTATTGTTCATAATGGTGTGCTGGACCACGGCGTCTCGCTGCTTGCCAAGCCCTTCAGCCTGGAACAGCTCGCCCACAAGGTCCGTGAAGTGCTGAACGGCAAGCCGTCCGCGGAACAGGCGTGAGGCCCGCGTAAAGCCTCACGCCGTGCCGGAGCTTATTCCAGAACCTGGATGACGCGGTGTGTCTGCGGCTCGACGATTACGCGGCGCTCGTTGACGACGGTGTAGCCATAGCCGTCCACGTTGGGAACGGTATGAATCTCTACCGTGTCGGGAAGCGTCGTGCCGACGGCAATGTCGCCGTCATAGACGACGGAGGGAACGCTCTGCTCCATCACATAGGTGCGGACTTCCCCTGGAAGCACGACGGTCGAAGCGGTCGGCGCCGGATCGGTTACGATGACGCTGCTCTGCGCGAAGGCGGCGGAGCTTACGGTCAGCATGAGGGCGGCCGCGGCCAGCATGGTCTTGCGCATGGATATTCTCCTTTTCCTACCCAGCCATCGAGAAAACGTCAGCCGTCCTTCATGGTTCCGCCGGTGGCTCTGCTACTCCGGGTCATTCTTGCCGGATGCCCTTGATTTCCTCTCGCTTTGCTGCGCCCGTGAAAGTGGAGCCCCTGCCGATTTTACCCGGCACACCTGTAGAAAAGTGTTGACCATTTGTTAACCATGAGCATCGTTTATTCCTAAAGAACGACATAGGGGTTGTTGATTCGGAAATTCGCCGCGCTTTGTCCCTTCAGACAAAGATTAAAAATACGATAGCAACGGCCAGGACATGCATTTTCCGAAGACGATATCGATGGCGGCTCTCGCGGCCATGATAGCCGGCTGTACGTCGACAGGGGGAGTGCGTCAGCCTGTTGGGCCTGACAGTGTAGAGCCGGAAAAAGCGCTGGTCCTGCCGCCCCCCGGTGGTCCGTCGATCGTCAGCGTCGTCGAGCAAAAGCGTGGAAACGGTGTGGAGCAGACAATATCGCTCTTCACGTCCTCATCTGTTCAAGGCCAGAATTTCCTCAAAGTTCAGTTTCTTGGCGCGTCCGGGGCCAATCCCGGCGCCGGCAACGCTTCCTACAGGATGATCCGGGAAGGGGATATCGCGCGCGAGATGGCACGATCGGTTCCCGGCGTTCCGATGGCGACCTCAGCCACGTTCCTGCAGAACAGCTACGGTCCCTTCGGTTATGCCTCTGGCCACAGCCGCGCTGGCGATACCTGTCTTTACGCCTGGCAGCAGGTCCGCTCCAGCCAGTCGGCGCACACACAGGCGCGCAACTTTGGCATGATCCAGATCCGCTTGCGCCTTTGCGATGCCCGGGCTAGCGAGCGCCAGCTCCTCGGCATCGTCTACGGTTACACCGTCACGGGCACTTTCGACGGCGATATCTGGAATCCCTATGGCGCTCCGCCGCCGGCCGATCCGGCGCTCGGCCAGACCGGCGCGCCGATCTATCCCGACGAGGGCGGCTATCGCCCGACCACGATGCCGATCGGTTACGAACCTGCTCCGGCCGCAGTTCGCCAGACAAGGGCCGTGGCCGTGCGCCGCGTGCAGGCGCAACCGGCACCTGCTGCACCGGTCCTGCAGCCGCCTGTCGGCCCTCGCGTGCCGCTGCCGAACGACGACACGCAGACGAATGCGATAGAGCCACCGGCAGAGGCGCCGGCGGCAGTCGAACAAACGGCAAGGCCGATCGGTGTGACCGTGCCTTCGCCTGATTGCATTGGCGATGCGGCCATGACGGCCGCCTGCCGGAAATAGCAAATACGCCCAATGCGCCGAGCGCAGCGGTTGAGCCATTTCGAAGGAACGTTCATGCGTAAGGCCGGCAGTGTTCTCATATGGGCTATGGTGTCGCTTTGCGTGATTGCTCTGATCACGCTGCCCGTCAATCTGCAGACCCAGCTCATCGCCAGCATTACCGTCGTCACGGTCATGGCGCTCATCAAGGTGCTGAAGGGAGAGGGCACATGGCGTCTCGTGGCGCTCGCCTTCGGTACGGCCATCGTGCTGCGCTATGTCTACTGGCGCACGACCAATACGCTGCCGCCGGTCAACCAGCTCGCAAACTTCATTCCCGGCCTGCTCCTCTATCTCGCTGAAATGTATAGCGTGATGATGCTGGCGCTGTCGCTCTTCATTGTCGCCACCCCGCTGCCGCCGCGTCCCTCGCGCGCCGGCAAGCTCGAGCGTTTCCCCCACGTCGATGTCTTCGTGCCGTCCTACAACGAAGATGCCGGCCTGCTAGCCAATACGCTTGCCGCCGCAAAGGCGATGGATTATCCGGCCGACAAGCTGCATGTGTGGCTGCTGGATGATGGCGGCACGCTACAGAAGCGCAATTCCGGCAAGCTGATCGAAGCGCAGACAGCCGCGGCCCGCCACGCCGAGCTCAAGCAGCTCTGCGTCGATCTTGACGTCAATTACCTCACGCGTGACCGTAACGAACACGCCAAGGCCGGCAACCTCAACAACGGCATGCAGCATTCAAGCGGCGAATTGATTGCCGTTTTCGACGCCGACCATGCGCCGGCGCGTGACTTCCTTCTGGAAACGGTCGGCTATTTCGACGACGACCCGAAGCTCTTCCTTGTCCAGACGCCACACTTCTTCATCAATCCGGATCCGCTGGAGCGTAACCTTCGCACCTTTGAAAAGATGCCGAGCGAGAACGAAATGTTCTACGGCATCATCCAGCGCGGTCTCGACAAGTGGAACGCCGCCTTCTTCTGCGGCTCGGCGGCGGTGCTGAGCCGCCGCGCGCTGCAGTCCACCAACGGTTTCAGCGGCATCAGCATCACCGAGGATTGCGAGACCGCGCTTGCCCTGCACGGCTCCGGCTGGAACAGCCTCTATCTCGACAAGCCTTTGATCGCCGGGCTGCAGCCCGCCACCTTCGCAAGTTTCATCGGTCAGCGCAGCCGCTGGGCGCAAGGCATGATGCAGATCCTGCGCTTCCGCTTTCCGCTGCTCAAGCGCGGCCTCACGCTGCCGCAGCGCTTCTGCTACATGTCCTCATCGCTGTTCTGGCTGTTCCCGTTCCCGCGCACGATCTTCCTGTTCGCGCCGCTCTTCTATCTCTTTTTCGATCTCGAGATCTTCACGGCCTCCGGCGGCGAGTTCCTGGCCTATACGCTCGCCTACATGATCGTGAACCTGATGATGCAGAACTACCTCTACGGGTCGTTCCGTTGGCCGTGGATTTCCGAACTCTATGAATATGTGCAGACGGTTCACCTGTTGCCGGCTGTCGTCTCGGTCATGCTCAATCCGCGCAAGCCGACCTTCAAGGTCACCGCCAAGGACGAATCCATCGCCGTCAGCCGCTTGTCGGAAATCAGCAGGCCCTTTTTCGTCATCTTCGCGGTGCAGATCATCGCCGTTGCGATCACCATCTACAAGATTTATGCGGAGCCCTATAAGGCGGATGTCACGCTCGTCGTCGGCGGCTGGAACATCATCAATCTCATCCTTGCCGGCTGCGCGCTCGGCGTGGTCTCGGAGCGCGGGGAGAGGGCGTCCTCCCGCCGCGTGCGCGTCAACCGGCGCTGCGAATTCGGCGTCGGCGACCAGTGGTACACCGCCTCGATCGAGGACGTCTCCGTCCACGGCGCGCGCCTGCACATCTTCAGCAAGCATTTTGATGCGGTGCAGGTTGGAGCGCTCGGCGAGATCCGCTTCCGCCCCTATAGCGGCGCCGATCTCGAAACCTTGCCGCTCATCGTCCGCAACATCGAACCGTCTGGCGATATCACCAATGTCGGCTGCCAGTATCAACCGAAGAGCGCGTTGGATCATCGCCTCATCGCCGATCTGATCTTCGCCAATTCGGATCAATGGACGCAGTTCCAGGCCTCGCGCCGGCGTAATCCCGGCCTCATCAGAGGCACCATCTGGTTCCTCGGCCTCTCGCTCTATCAGACGAGCCGTGGCCTGGTTTATTTCTTCCGCAGCATGCGCCCGGAACGTGAGGAGCATCGACAGCAGCAGGCGGCAAAGGCGAACGCCGGATGAAAAAATTCTTCGCCGCCTCCGTTCTTCTGATCGGCACATCGGTTCTCGCTTATGCGCAGACCGCTCCCTTCGACATGTCCGGTGAGCGCCCGGCGGGTGCGCCGCCGGTCAAGCCGCGGCTGACGCTTCCGGCCCAGCCCGCGCAGCCTTCCCAGCCCGCACCGGCCCCTGTTCCCGTCGTTCCACAGGCTGTTGCTCCGCAGCCGGTACAGCCTTCCGCGCCTGCGCAGAGCCAGGCATCCACGCCCGCAGCGCCACCGGTTAGCGTCATTCCCGCAACCCCCGCACCAGCGCCTGCACCTCCATCTGCGCCGGCGACGCCCTCCACCCCTGTTCAGGCCCAGCCGCAGCCGGCCACCCCTGTCATCCGTCCTGCCGCGGCCGCTCCACAGACCGGCGATTTCAGGCGCTATATCGTGCCTTTCTCCGAGCTCGGCCTTGGTGGTGAATACGACCGCAGGTCATGGTCGATCTATCTGACGACGGAGCAGGCGGCGGCGAAGGCGCGGTTCACCTTCACCTATCAGAACGCCATCGTCGTCGCTCCCGAAGCATCGCAGCTGACCGTGTTCATCAACAACCGTATTATCGGTCAGCAGCAGGTCGGTTCGCCCGACAGTCCTTCGGCAGTCAGCTTCGATGTTCCTCCGGGTCTGCTCCAACCCGGTGCCAATCTCATCACTTTCGAGGCCAATCAGCGCCACCGCACCGATTGCAGCATCGACTCCACCTATGAGCTCTGGTCGAACATCGATCCGGCCGGCACCTATCTGAGCTTTGCCGGCCGCGACGCCAGTCAGCTTTCCGGCACGGATGCGATCCGCGCCATCGGTGTCGATGGCGCAGGCAAGACGGAATTCGATCTGGTCGTTCCGGCGATGGAACAGCCCGGCACCACCAAGCCACTCCTGCGTCTGGCGCAGGGCCTGTCGCTTTTGAGCGGCATGCCGAACCAGGTCTTTGCCTTTAGTGCCGACACTCTGCCAGCAGGTGGTCCCGGCAAGATGGCGGTTTTCGTCGGTACCGCCACCGAGCTGCGTCCGATCTTCCCCAATCTTCCCCAAGGCGCTGAAAGCGCGCCGCTTGCGGCCTTTGTCATCGACCCCCGCAGTGGTTCGCCCGTCCTGTTGATCAGCGGTCCATCCTGGCAGGCGGTTTCGACGGCGATCGATACCATCGTGTCTCCGACCGACCGCGCCCCTGAAGTCCGTCGCGACGTGCTGACCACGCAGCGCTGGAGCGCGCCTGACGCGCCGCTTCTCTTTTCTGATACGAGTATTCCGCTCTCGCAGCTCGGCTTGAAGACCATCGACTTTTCCGGCCGTCGCTTTCGCACCGGCTTCAATATCGCCGTGCCGGCTGACTTTTACGCCAATGCCTATGGCGAGGCGAAAATCCTGCTCGATGCTGCCTATTCCAGCAAAGTGCTTCCCGGCAGTCATATCGATGTCTACGTGAACGGCAACATTGCCTCCACTGTGCCGATTGCAACGACCAATGGCGGGATTTTCCGCCAGCTTCCTATCCGCGTGACCATGCGGCATTTCAAGCCAGGGCTGAATTCGATTGCGATCGAAGCAGTTCTGATGACGGATGATGATGCAGCTTGCGTGCCCGGGGCGACAGCCTCGTCGACGCCGCGTTTTGCGCTTTTCGATACGTCCGAATTCCATATGCCGGATTTCGCACGCGTCGGGCAGCGACCGAACCTCGCGGCCATGGCCGGCACATCCTACCCCTATGGGCGCAGTCCAGATCCGACGCCGCTGTTCATCGATCGCACCGATGCCGACACGCTGTCTGCCACTGCGACCCTGCTTGGCCAGCTCGCGATCATGGCGGGCCACCCGATCGCGATCGAAACGGTCGCCTCGCCGGGCGTGATCGGTGACCGCAACGCGATTTTCATCGGCTCGATTTCGCAGATGCCGGCAACGGCGCTCACGCAGGTCAATGTCTCAACAGCCAGCCAGGCTTCCTGGCGTCCGGTGTCGGATTCCCAGCCGACCGAGATCGACAATGGCAAGGCGCTGGAAGAGTGGCGCTCGCGCATCAGCGGTGGCGCGCTGCAGGGCCGCATTGCCGCGTTCCGCGAATGGCTGCACCGAAACTTCGATATTACCGGCGCCTCGCTGCAATTCGTTCCCACTGCAGAGCAGGTGTTCACGCCGTCGAATGTGGCATCTCTGATGGTCGCTCAGGGCAAGAGCCCGGATGGTGGTGGTACGTGGACTGTCGTGACCGCGCCCTCGGCCAAGGACCTGCGCGAAGGGCTGAGTTCCCTGACCGCCCAGATGAACTGGCCGCAGATTGCTGGCCATGTCACCACCTATTCCAGCCGCACCGGCAAGATCGAGAGCGTGCCGGTCACCCGTTTCGATTTCGTACCTACCGGAGGCCTGTCGATCGCCAACTATCGCCTGATCGCTGCCAACTGGCTGTCGACGAATATTCTCTCTTATTCTTTCCTTTTGGTCGTGCTTTCGCTGCTGATCGGTCTGGTCACGTCCAGAATGCTCTCAAGGCTAGGCAGGTCGAAATGAAGGGCTGGATCGCGACGTTGCTGGCAGGCACGATGATGCTGGCTCTCGCCAGCGAGCCGGCCTTGGCGCAGCAGCCGCGAATCAGCGGCGAGGCATGGGCAGCTTACAAGGCGAAATTCCTCGACCCGAGCGGCCGCATCATCGATAACGGCAATGGCAACATCAGCCATAGCGAGGGCCAGGGCTACGGCCTGCTGCTCGCCTATCTTGCCGCGAGCCCCTCCGATTTCGAGCAGATCTGGTATTTCACCCGCACCGAATTGCTGCTGCGCAATGACGGTCTTGCCGTGTGGAAATGGGATCCGTCTGCCAGCCCGCATGTGACCGACACCAACAACGCGTCCGACGGCGATATACTGATTGCCTATGCGCTTGCGCTGGCGGGCTCTGCCTGGAACCGTACCGATTATATTACCGCGGCCACCCGCATGGCGCAGTCGACATTATCGGAGACCGTGGCCGATTTTTCCGGCCGCACCCTGCTGATGCCTGGCGCGGAAGGCTTCTCCGGCACGGATCGCGACGATGGCCCCGTTATCAACCCATCCTACTGGGTCTATGAAGCGCTTCCGGTCATGGCCGCACTTGCACCGTCCGATCAGTGGCAGAAACTGGCCGATGACGGGCTGTCGCTGCTCAAGGCCATGCAATTTGGCCCGCGCAAGCTTCCCGCCGAATGGGTGAGCCTGAAGCGACAGCCGCAGCCGGCCGACGGTTTCGAGGCAGAGTTCGGCTACAACGCGATCCGTATCCCGCTCTATCTGGCGCGAGGCGGCGTGACCGACAGGGCGTTGCTGACGCGCCTCAAGGAAGGCATGACCGAAAACGGGGTGCCGGCTATAATCGACCTCACCACCGGGCGGTCGAAGACGCCGCTTTCCGACCCTGGTTATGAAATTGTTAACCACGTTGTGGCCTGTGTATTGGACGGAACCAAACTACCTGCCGAAGCGCTGCAATTTGCGCCCGCGTATTATTATCCTTCAACGCTTCAGCTTCTGGGGCTGGCCTATGTCGGGGAGAAGCATCCGGAGTGTCTGTGAAATCTTCTTTCGTGGCGGTCACGGCAGCGGTCCTTGTGGCGACTCTCATCGCCGGGCTGAAGGACCGCGACGCATTGCAGGAACGTTTCGGCTTCGGAGGCAAGACTCCCGAACTCATGATGATGGGCCGTATCAAGGGGCCGGATACCCCCTCTGGTGAGCCGATCGATGTGCAGACCGTGACGGAGCGGATCCAGGCCGCGACGCAGGATAACTCTGTCGGTCAGGCCCAAAGCGCGGCTCAGACGGACCTGCCCCAGATAAGCCAAGCGCAGACAAGCCAATTGCAGCCGGGCCAAGCTCAGCCAACCCAAGCCCCGGCAAATCAGCCACAGACAAATCAGGCCCAGCAGCCGGCTCCGGTTCCGGTCGTCCCGCAGACCGCACCACCCTCGGCTCCCTCGGGTGCCGCCACCGCGCCGGCCAATCCGCCGCCCTCAGGGACGGCGGCAAGCCAGCAGCCGGTTGTCGACGAAAGCGCCCTTCGTTATTTTGCGAGCCGCGGCGACAAGCTTCGCCTGCAGGCGGAAATCTCGCGCCTTCAGGCGCTTTATCCGAACTGGGTACCACCTGCTGATCCGCTCGCCATTCCACAAAACGGCGACCGGCAGCTCGAAAATATGTGGCGGCTTTATTCGGAGGGCCGCTATGCCGAATTGCGCAAGGCGATCGCCGATCGTCAGGCCGCCGAAAGTTGGCAGCCGCCAGCCGACCTGCTCGACCGTCTCGATGTCGCCGAATCCCGTGCCCGGCTGGTCAATGCTTCTGATCTCAAGCAATATGCGACGGTCGTCGATATTGCAGCCGAAACCCCGAGTCTGCTGACCTGCGCCGAAATAGATGTGCTCTGGCGCGTTGCCGAAGCATTCGTCGATACGAACAGGCAGCAGCGAGGGCAGGATGCATATACCTATATCCTGAAGAACTGCACCGAGCCGGCCGAGCGCGTGGCGACGATCCAGAAGGCAGCCGCTCTTCTGCCCTATGGTGCGATGCAGTCGCTGCTGTCCCTTGAAAAACCTGCCGATGCCAATGGTGTCAGAGAATTCGACAGCCTGCGCGACGATCTGGCCCGCCGCTTCGTTGCCGACGGCAATGACGATCCCAAGCTCGAGGTCGCTGCCAATTATATCTCCCGCGTTGAGAAGCTTGCCGAAGAGCAGGGGCTGCCTTCGGACGCGCTGCTGCTTGGCTGGTATCAGCTTCGCCGCAACAATGATGCGGCTGCCGAAAAGTGGTTCCGCATCGCCCACGACAAGCAGGATTCCGCTGTAGCCTCCCAGGGGCTGGCATTGGCGTTGATTGCCCGCAAGTCGCCGCAGGAAGCCGAAGACGTCATGTACAAATGGCGTGACGATTCCAAGGATGCGACCGCCACCTATCTTGCCGCGACCGCCAATCTGATGGCCTTGCAGCCGCCGGCCGATCTGAGCGAGGACGTGCTCGGTCGTATCGCCGCTGCTATCATCGAACAGAAATACGTGCCGACGGCCCAGCAGTTCGGCTGGTACGCTCGATCGTTAAACCAGTTCCAGACGGCTGCCCGGTGGTTCGAGACGGGACTGCGTTGGAAGCCGGATGACGAACCGTCCGCCTATGGCCTTGCCGTCACCCGCCAGCAATTGAACGACCGGGCCGGAGTTGCCGAGATCCAGCGTCTCTGGGCGGATCGTTCGGCCCGCATTGCCACGTTGAACGATACAGCCGCCGTTTCCCGCAGCAACGCTCCGTTGCCGGCCCCCGGTTCTGCGGCTGGGTCGCAGCCGGCTGTTCAGCCTGCCGCCCCTCAGATCCAGTCTGCGCCGACCGAACGCAGTGCCGCCTTCCAGCCGGAGCCTCAGCCGCCGGCGCAATTTCAATCCCAGCAGCCGCAAGTGCAGCCCCAGCCCGTTATGCCCGCGAGGCCCACGCGGGCCATGCAGACGGTTGCAGTCGAGCGCGGTCCGCGTCAGCTTCGCGGATGCTCCACCACCATTGATCCCGCCCGCCTCCGGCCCGGCGATGCATTGGCACGCGGCTGGTGCCTGATGGATATCAACAGGCCGATGGAAGCGGTGAAGGCTTTCGAGGCGGCGCTGGCAAGTCCAGTGCGCAAGGATCGTGAGGATGCCGCCTACGGCCAGAGCCTTGCCTACCTGCGCGCCGGCCTTTCCAATAGTGCCGCAGTCGCGGCTACCAAGGCGCCGCAGAATCGCGACCGCGCGTCCGAACTGCAGGTAGCGATCCTTGCCGATCGTGCCCTTGCCGCCTTCCAGGGCGGCCGCTATCGCGAGGCACTCATTTTTCTCGACCAGCGTGCCCAACTGCAGCAGGAGCGGGTCGATCTCATGGTTCTGCGTGGCTACAGCTACATGAATCTGAAAATGTACGGTGACGCCACGCGAGTTTTTGAGGCTGCGGCTGCCACCGGCAATCGCGATGCTGCACGCGGCCTCGCGGATGTGAGGAGCATCACCCATCCCGAGGTCAACGACTAAAGCGTACGCGGTCATTCAGATCGCTTGCGACGCTTCAGGTCCTTGTCTGATGCACCGTTGCAGAGTTTTGCGCGACATGCTTTCGGTTGACGTCGCTCATGCGCTCGGCTAGTCGCGGAGGGCCGCCGGCTTTCCGCTTCGCAAGGAACCTCCCTTTGTCCGCTTCCCATCGCGTTCTCGAAAAGACTTACGATGCCTTCCTTTTTGATATGGACGGCACGTTGCTGAACTCCATCGCCGTCGTCGAGCGCGTCTGGGGCGAGTGGGCGCTTCGCCACGGTTTCGAACCTGAGGTCCTTTTGAAGACCATCCATGGTGTTCGCGCGTCCGACGTCATCCGCCAACTCGGTCTTCCCGGCGTCGATCCGATCGCCGAGGCAAAACTGCTTTTGAAAGAGGAGATGGAGGATTTCGAGGGCATCATCGAGATCCCGGGCTCCATCCGTTTCCTGAATGCACTGCCCTCGGATCGCTGGGGGATTGTCACGTCGGCGCCGATCGAACTCGCCCTCCGCCGCATGGCGGCAGCGGGTATTCCCATGCCGAAGATGATCGTCAGCGGCGAAGAAGTCTCGTCAGGCAAGCCGAGCCCGGAATGTTATCTGCTGGGCGCGAGCCGTCTCGGGGTCGATCCCGCCCGTTGCCTGGTATTCGAGGATGCGGTTGCAGGTATTCTCGCCGGCGAGGCAGCCGGAGCTGACGTCGCCGTCATCACTGAGACTCATGCGACGCCTTTCGAGACGCCGCATTTCACGATCGCCAACTATACCGGCTGGCAATCTCGTGTGACGAACGACGGCAAGCTCACGCTCTCGGCAATATAATCCGGCGGCCAGAATGCTCTGAGGGCAGGGCGTCAAAATTTGTAGCCGACCCCGATCATCACGACATGCTGGTCGAAGTCGCCGTCGAGCCCGAGCAGGTCGGCGCTGCCGTAGTCATTGTAGCGATATTCCAGCCGGCCGAAGACGTTGTTGGTGAAGGCATAGTCGACGCCGGCGCCGATCGTCCAGCCGGACAGCGTATCCCTGTCGCTGCCGGCAGGACCATCGATATGGGCCTGCGCACCCGTCCAGCCTGCTGCACCATAGATCAGCGCGCGATCGATCGCATAACCGAGCCGGGCGCGGACGGAGCCGGCAGTTTCGAGGCCGACTTCGAACGGGCCGACATCGGACTTGTTCCAGTTGTACGAAATGTCGCCTTCGATGCCGACGACGAAATTATTGTCGAACTGCCAGTTATAGCCGACGAAGCCGGTGATCAGCCCACCGTTCATGTCTTCGGAAAAGACGTCGAAATCGCCGTTGGCCCAGGTCGGCCCGCCGCCGACACCGGCATAGAAACCTGACCATGTGAAAACCGGTGTGATCTCGGCTGCCGGTGCGGCCGGAATAGCGTCGATGGCATCAGCCGCCATGGCCGAGCCGGCGAGGCCGGTAACAAGGAAGCCGGCAACTGTGGCGGATACGAAGCGGAGTTTCATGATTTCCCCCTGCCGGGAAGAGCCCGGCTGAAAGCTCGTTCAAGATCCGGTTGCCCGGATGAAACCGGCGCATGGCGCATCTCGGCTGCAGGCGAGCGACCTGCAAAATCATGCGTTTCTAACGCGATCTTTGGGGAAAGGTTCCGGGGAGGCGCCGGGCGTGACGACAGACAGCAACCGGCAGGGCTCAGAGCTTGACGCGATTGCCCTTGTTGTCGAGCATCTGCAATACCTGACCATCCGTCTTGATCGAGACGCAGTCGGTCTGCTTGTTGGGGAAAAGTATGCAGATCTGACCGTCTGAAATTTTATAGCCGTTCTTGTTGCCCCGACGGTATTCATAGCCATTCGAGGCTTTCCGCAAGTCGCTGGCACCCTTCAGAAGCTGACGGATTTCGTTTTCCCTGGCGTTTCGAAACCGGGCTTTTTCTGCCAATGCAACATGCGAAGAGGCCAATGTTATGATCATGCCGATGAGAAGTGAGCGGCTTGGCAGCATGTGATAAACTCCGGGCATGGTCGACAGGAAATGGAAGAGAGTGAAATGATCAGGGTTGTTCTTGCCTTAGCTTTAGCAATGCTCGCCGGCAATGCAATGGCCGTTGATCCGACAAATCCGCGGGTCAGCCGGCAGAACTCCCAGGATTGCCGACGCCTTCCCGAGCGCTGCGCCGGCGACGACCGCAACCGCAATCGCCGCGACTATTACCGCGACAACACCCGCCAGGGCTCCGGCCAATACATCTACCGCGGCGAGCGCCGCATATGGACGGATGAATCGCGCTGAGGGCACAAGGCACCCGTCAGCGACTTCAGACCTTGGTCCGTGTCGGGAGTTCAGCGACTATGGTATTCGCCGCAGCAGGAGTGGTTGGAGAACCAAGGGAGAAGAGATGCAGACATCGATCATCGCTGAACTGCAGACCGCGCGAAGCAATGTTGCAACGCTTGGAGCAACCGACCGCCGTGTGATTGTGGCGCGCATCCACAGCTACCTGCAGGAATACCGGGACGATATTCTCGGGCATGTGCCCGCAGACCGGTGCATGTGGATCGAGCGACTTATCGGATCGCTTTCGGTCAAGGCCCCGCAGATCGCCTCATTGAGCAACGAGGAATTTCACTCCGTTCTTTCCGAATTCGAAAAACTTCTCGCCTTGCTCGAAGACCTGACGTCCTCCTGGGACGGGCTACCCCGTACGATTCACTGAGAGATTAGCGCTCACACATTCTGCTTGGACGATGATGTATTGGTTGTCGGGCGCAAGCAGGAGGTGGAGCGGTTTGTTGCCCTAAAAGATTTGAGCGGGGCACCGCTAGTGCACGAGCGGCAATAACCGCCAGCTTGCGCCGTCCGTCCGGCTTTCAAGTTCTGTTGGTTTTTTGACTGAGATTTCAAGGGATTAAATGGTCGGGGCGACTGGACTCGAACCAGCGACCCCTTGACCCCCAGTCAAGTGCGCTACCGGGCTGCGCTACGCCCCGACCTGCCGAAACGGCTTGCTTCTGTTAGACTTTTCGGTTTTTGGACGCAAGGGAAAAATGCCGCCGTGATCATAAAACGGAACTTGTCCAAGAGAATGTCTGCTGTCGAGCTTCTTTCCTGCCCTTCGGTGCTGGACGGCATGCTCGCAATCCGCCGATGACTGCCGAAAAAAGTCTGCGCAAATGCGGCAATAACCCTTGCATACGCCGGCGCAGCATGGAAATCCTTCGGCTCGTGAGCAATGCGGCACCAAGCCGGGCCAGCACTCTGCCGAAATATTATAGATTTTCGGTTGTAGTTTTTAAGGCGCTAAATTGGCGGTAAAATATTTCCTTAATATTTCTGCCCAATATCCCTACTTAACAGAGGTGATTTATTTCACTTGCAGCAGAATCTACCTATGATTGAGGCTGGCGCGCGTGATATTTCCAATTTTAGATTATTTGAAAATGAAATTTGTTCGCAATTTTGTTGCTGAGCGTGTAAAGAAGAGAAATCGTGGAAAAGCATAGTTCTGGGCTTATGACGATCGACAGTAATAGACACGATTGCCGGCAGACCCTTGCCGCTGCATTTAAAACCCTCTCCGACGAGGCCGTGAAAGCGGGCTGGCCGGAAGAGGATGTTGCTCTTGCGCTTGCCGAACTTGCCGAAGCCCACGTGGCCGAGGTCGGCGCCAAGGTGATCGTCGAAGGCTTTTACCAGTCGCAGGCTCTATGCCGCGAGCAGACGGCTAAAATTCCGCGCTGAATCCTGAGCGGCCTTTGAAATCTCACAGCAGCAGGCCGGCTATCCTGGCCGCCGACATGAAAGACGCCTGCGCTGCGCGAGGGCTTCGCAGCCCATCCATTGCATCAAGGCAGTGCTGGAGTGCTATGCGGTATTCGCGACCTCGCTTGGCCGGCCAGCGCTTGAGATATTCGACGGCTTCCCACGCGGTTGAAACGATCAAGCTGTTGCTCGGAGATATGACCCTGACGGGCGAGGGGAAGCGTTTTTCGCTCACGGCTTTCTCATTCCATTTGAATTCCAAACGGCCCGGTAACGCGCGAGACAAGAGATTGTTCCCGACGATCTTAATTTGCATAGTTGCTAAAGTTTTGGGCCGCGCGCATAATAAAAATAAGGCTGGCAGGGAGGGCGTCGGCTGCGCAGGATGATGCGTCATGCCCTCTGAGGGAAATGCGGCGCGATGTTGAAATCGTCAGTTCATCCCCAGGATTTACCGCTCTTTTCGGAAGATATAGACCTGTTGTCGCAGGTTCTGAATCAGGTTTGCGATGACAGCGGCATTACTCCCCGCACACCGGAAGCCGACAGGATCGGCGCTGCCCTCATCCAGCTCTACAAGCAAGGCGTGAAGGACAGCGGCAAGCTGACCATCCTCGCCAAGACCTATCTCTAAGGCGTCCTGGTCAGAATGCCTCAAGCTGAGCAGCAGGGCTCCACGCTCAGTTCTGCTCGATCGAGACCCCGTCCTTGCCGATGTTCATCTCGATGCCCTGAGGCTTGCTCTCCTCGTGATAGATGTAGGCGCCGAGGCCGACGACCACGACGACGAGCGCACCGATGACAAGATAAAGACCGCTGTTGCGATTCAAGACAGGCTACCCCCAACACGTTGACAGGACAGCCGAAACGCCCGAGAGAGCGCTTGGTTCCGTCAGTCGTCGTTGGCTGCGTTGAGGTTTTCCGGTCGGATGCCGTCATCGTTGGATGTCCGGGCGCGCAGGCGTATGCCAGGGCCTCCCTCGTCCTGATTGCCGCTGGCGATGAAGATGATGCCGCGGGCCTCCAGCGCATTGCGCACATCGATCATGGCGCGCGTCTCTCCTGCCCATTCGCCGTTTTCCAGCGCTGTAACCGTTTCGACGGAAAGTCCTGCATGTGCAGCGAGGTCCTCGATGCTCATGCCGATCATGGCGCGAGCGCCGCGTATCTGTGTTCCTGTAATCATGCCCGAAACTTAGCGCCTTTGCCGAACTTCTCAAGTGGTTGCGAGCGGGCTGAACGCCTGTGGCGAACTTCCAGCGCGGCACAGCCCCAGACGATTCCGAACAGCAGGTAGACGTGCCGCCAGTGGTCGATGTCGATGACGTTGCCGATTGTCGCGTGGCCAAGGACGGAGATCCACGCGACCATGAGGAAAGGCTGCCATGGCCGGTCGAGCAGCATGTTGCGGAAGCCGAGAGTGAGCGTCCAGCACAGCATGCCGACATAGCTGACGAAGCCCAGCCAGCCGTAAGTGGTCAGCGATTTCAGCCAGATATTGTGCTCGTCTTCCGGAAACATCGTGCCGAAGACAAGCGGCCCGATACCGAGCGGCCGCTCCATCATCATCTGGAAACCGATGCGATGGCGGTCGAAACGGCCGAGATGCTCGCCGTCATATTGCTGTACGAGCTGGGCGCGGGCGGAGAAGAGCTCGCTGATCTTGGGGACCTGCAGCGCCACCACCAGCGAGGCGGCCATCAGGATGATGGCGCCAAGTGACAGGATCAGCACCCTGAGCCGGAAAGCGCCGCTGCGCTCCTTCAGCAGCATGATGAAGATCAGTATCAACACGGTGACGGCGAAAAGACCCCAGGCCGCACGCGAGAAGGAGAGGAAGATGCCGAGCGCCAGGATGAGCAGCGCTCCCGCCTTGATCGGCAAGGTTCTGAGATTCCCGGCGAGAATGCCGTGGACGAGGTAGAGCGCCGGTGGCACGAGAAAGGGACCGAAAACGTTCGGATCCTGGAAAGCGCCCTTGGCGCGGTCGTAAAGCGTGAAGACTTCCGAGCCCGGAAAGGCGTGGAAATAGCCGAGGATGCCGAGCATGGAGGTGATCACCGCCGCAAAGCTCCAGGCGTTGAAGATCAGCGGCAGCCGCTTGTGGCTATCCTCGATGATGGCGGCATAAAAGATCGAGGTCAGCGCCAGGAAGGTGGAGACGGCAATATACATCGGGCCGGTCGCCAGGTCCCGCATCTGGGTGAGCGACAGCATGCCGCCGATGTTGAAAGTGAGCAGTAGTGCCAGGAGCGGAGCGGTGGTGCGGGATATCTTCAGGCCGAGGATGAACCACAGACCGACCAATCCTGCCATCCAGAGTTCATAAGGTGCCGGCTCGTCGATGACGAAGCCCGAAAGGAAGACGCCGAAAGCGACCGCCGCCGAGCCGATGAGGCGCAGCGTCAGCCGTTGCGGCTGCGCTACGCGCACAAGGGAGGCGTCGATCGTGCTCAATAGGCATTTTCCGTGTTGAGCAGCCGGATAGGCGTCAGGAACAGGATCTTGAGGTCGAACCAGAGCGACCAGTTCTCGATGTAATAGAGGTCGTAGGCCGTGCGGAACTTGATCTTGTCGTCATTGTCCACCTCGCCGCGCCAGCCATTGATCTGCGCCCAGCCGGTGACGCCTGGCTTGACGCGGTGACGGGCAAAATAGCCGTCGACGATATCGGCAAAGGCACGGTCGTGCGCCTGGGCGAGCACGGCATGCGGGCGCGGGCCGACCAGCGAAAGCTCGCCCTTCAGCACGTTGAAGAGCTGCGGCAATTCGTCGATCGAGGTTTTGCGAATGAAGCGCCCGACGCGGGTGACGCGTGGATCACCCTTGGTCACGGCAGCCTTCGCGCTCGGGTCGCTCATGCTGGTGTACATGGAGCGAAACTTGAAGACGTTGATGACTTCATTGTTGAAGCCATGGCGCTTCTGCATGAAGAAGACAGGTCCTTCCGACGTCATCTTCACGGCAATCGCCGTTGCCACCATGATCGGCCACAGCAGGCAGAGGGCGATGATGGTGAAGAAGATATCGAAAGCGCGCTTTGCAACGGAATCCCAGTCGCGGATCGGCTTCTTGAAGATGTCGAGCATCGGCACGTCACCGACATGCGAATAGGCGCGCGGACGGAAACGCAGGCGATTGGCGTGAGCCGCAAGGCGGATATCGACCGGCAGCACCCAGAGTTTCTTCAGGAGCTCGAAGATGCGCGCTTCGGCAGAGAGCGGCAGTGCAATGATCAGCATGTCGATACGCGTCATCCGCACGAACTCCACGAGTTCGCTGACCGTGCCGAGCTTCGGATAGCCGGCGACCATGATCGGCGAGCGCTTCTCGCCGCGGTCGTCGAAGATGCCGCAGATACGAATATCGTTGTCCGCCTGCTGCTCCAGCATGCGGATCAGTTCCTTGGCCGGCTCGCCGCCGCCGACGATGACGGCACGGCGCTCCATGATACCGTTGCGCGCCCAGTTGCGTACACCCTGTGCCACGAGGAAGCGCTCGACAACCAGGAAGAGCGCTCCTGCAGCGAGCCAGATGGCGTAGGATTCCGCAGTTGCGGCGCTAAGCCCGCGAATGAGCGAGAAAGCGCCTGCCGTCAGCACGAAGACGACGGCAAATGCCGCGAATGCACGCGGCAGATATCGCACGCGGGCTCTGAGAGCCGGAATGGAATAGGTATCGGCAAGCTGAAGCGCTACCACGGTCAATGCCGAAACGATCGCCGCCATGCCGGCCCGCATCAGGATACCGTCGCTGCCGTCGCCGGGGGCAAAATAGAAGGCGACGAGGCCGATGACGAATTGCGTGAGGAATTCCAGCAGTCGCAACTGGCCGATAATGATTGTCGGCGAATAGGTTCCGTCACGGAACTGCTCGGCAATCTGGCGTGCGTAGGGATTGATGCCAGGTGTCTCACCGGCCGCGTGCGCGGAGGTGCCGCTGCGCGTCTCCATGTCCGAGACCTGCTTGCGCAGGGCTTCGACGTCGAACTGTCCGCTCTTTTCCAGCTTGTTCATGGGGCTTCATCGCTCGTTGATGTGAGCGGGATAACAGAAAGCCCCTAAGAAACATTTACGAGGCGGCCGGACTTGCCTGTGCCGCAGCGGGATTGACGAGTTCGCCGTAGAGTTTCAGCACCTCGCGGGCCATGACCGGCGCGGAGAAGATCGATTTGACCGCATCAGGAGAGGGCATGACCTTGTCGTGCCAACCAGGCACCGTCAGAGCTTCCGCCATCACCCGCGCGAGATCGTCGGAATCTCCCGGTGTCACCAGTGCGGGACTATTCGCCCCGAGCACCTCCGGAATGCCGCCAACGCGCGAGGCGATGACGGTCTTGCCGGCGCCGAGCCCTTCCAGCACGATATAGGGCATGGCTTCGGCGCGGGAGGGAACGACGAGGTTCTGCGCCATGGAGAAGGCATCCTTCACGCGCATGGCGGGCAGCATGCCGATGCGCTTGCCGAGACCGCGCTCCACCATCATCTCGCGATAGCGGTCGCGTTCCGGTCCGTCACCGATCATCAGTGCCGAAAGCGGCCGGCCGAGCAGGCGCTCGGTCTTGGCGAAGGCATCGATGAAGAGATCCGGTCCCTTGAGGTCGCGCAGCATGCCGACATAAATGAAGTGCACGGCATCCGAACGGGTCGGAATGTCGGAAAAATCCCGCGCGCCGATACCGTTATAGATCAGACGGTTGGTGACCCGCGGGCGGCCCACCTTGGTCGCATAGGTCTGGCGTTCGTAGTCGCAGATGAAGACCAGTGCATCGGTAAAATATTCCTGCAGCCGCTCCATGCGCAGCACGAACTGACCGAGCATGGAGGCGCGGGAATAATGCAGGCTTCCGCCATGCGCAGTATAGAGGCGGGCTACGCGATACCTGTTGACCCGCAAGGCTGAGCCGGCAAGCCGCGCAAGCACACCGCCCTTGGCGCCGTGCCCATGCAGCACATCCGGCCGCAAACTCCTGATTTCCTTGAACGTGTTCCAGAGAACCATCATGTCCGACGGGCTGATGGACCGCCTGATCGGAATACGTGTCAGGCCGAGCGAGAGATAGGGGCGGATATCGTCGAAGAGACGATCCTCATATTCGCCGCCGGTCGAACTGTCGCAGATGATGCCGATTTCGTGCCCCGCCCGGCTGTGTTCTTCGACCAGATCGCGGACATGGCGGAAAATTCCGCCGACCGGCGACCGGAAGCAGTGAAGAATGCGGAGGGGCCTCTGTTCTGCCATCGGCTAGAAGAGCCGTTCACGAACATAGATCGTGTCGCCGGCGATGATCGGGCCGGAAATATTGACGCGGCCCGTCAGTACCTGTCCGTTGATCTTGCGCGTGACGTCGACCATGCTCTGGTTGGCACGGCTGGAAAAGCCGCCGGCAACGGCGATGGCGTTCTGCACGGTCATGCCGGGAACATAGGCATATTGGCCGGGCTGGCCGACTTCGCCCATGATGTAGACGGAGCGATAGCGGTCGACATCGATGGTGACATCGGGGTCGCGAAGATATCCCTGCTGCAGCTTCTGCGCGATCTGGCCGGAAAGCTGCTGCAGGGTGCGGCCACGGGCAGGGACCTGGCCGATAAGCGGGAAGGCGATATAGCCGGCCTGATCCACCGTATAGGTGTTGGTCAGCGTCGCTTGATCGAAGACGGTGATGCGCAGGCGGTCGCCACTATCGAGCGAATAGGGCTGGATCGTCGCCTGGTTGAAGGCCTTCGGCGCCGGACGATAGGTGGTGCAACCGCCCAATGCAGCCGTCATGGCGGCGAGGCTCATAGCCATCAAGGTCTTGGGCTGGACGAAGGGCATCCGCTTGCTCACAGGAAGATAAATCGGTCGAGCCGTTATCGATCTATTAGGGTTAATGCCCGGTAAAAAATCCGCCGATTTCCGCAAATCCTTTATCAGACCCGTCTCATCTGCGAGGGATTTCCCATTAACCGTTGAGTTACCATGGTCGTTTACGCTTGCGGCAGTTTGTATTGGAGTAATGAGTATGTCCCGCGTAGCGAGTGATCAGGATGTGGACATCGACCTCGGCCAGCTTGTGCGCGCGGTCTGGGCCCGTCGCCTGAAGATATTGACGATCACCGCATTGGGTGCGGGTGTAGCATTTGCCGGCGCCAAGATAGTTTCGCCGCAATATCGCAGCGAGACGCGCGTCCTTATCGAGCCGCGCGCTCCCGCATTCGCCAATACACAGACCAACGACGCCAGTGCCGGACCACTGCTCGACGAGTTGAATATCTCGAGCCAGGTTCAGATCCTGCAGTCGGCGGACCTCATCAAGCAGGTCATCAACAATCTGAAGCTCTATAATCTGCCGGAATTCGATGCGGCTGCGAACGGGTCCGCGCTCACTGATATACTCGTGGCGCTGCACCTGAAGAAAAACCCGCTGGAAAACCCGCCGGAAGAGCGCGTCATCGACGCCTTCACGCAGCGCCTGCAGGTCTATCAGGTGCCAGGCTCGCGCGTCATCGGCATCACTTTCACCTCCAAGGATCCGAAGCTCGCCGCCAGCATTCCGAACGCCATGGCGCAGGTCTACCTGGCAATCCAGAGCGGTGCCAAGCTCGCTTCCAACACGGAGGCCACGCGCTGGCTCGAGCCGGAGATCGACAACCTGCGCCAGAAGGTGGGCGAGGCCGAGAAGAAGGTCGCCGATTACCGCACCACCCATGGTCTGCTGCAGACCAACGGCACCACGACCTTTACTGCACAGCAGCTCAACGATATCTCCATCGAGCTGACCCGCGTGCGCACCGACAAGGCGAATGCAGAGGCGAGGGCGCAGGCCGTGCGCAACGCGCTGTCTTCGGGCGAGGCCTCCGATACGCTAAGTGACATCATGTCATCGCAGTCGATCCAGCGGCTGAAGGCGACCGAATCCGGGCTGCAGTCGCAGATTTCCGATTTGCAGACGAGCCTGCTCAACAACCATCCGCGGCTGAAGAGCCTGCGCGCCCAGCTTGCCGATATACGGACGCAGATCCGGCAGGAAACGCAGAAGATCCTCGCCAGCATCGAGAACGAAACCAAGGTGGCCGATCTGCGTGCCAAGGAGCTGGAGCAGCAATCCGATACGCTGCAGGCCAACAGTGCCAGGGCGGGCGAGGATGCCGTGGGTCTCAACGCACTGGAGCGGGAGGCGAATGCCCAGCGCCAGCTTCTCGAAACCTACCTCGTTCGTTACCGCGAGGCTGCTTCCCGTGCCGACCGCAATTCCAGCCCCGCAGATGCGCGCATTGTTTCCAAGGCGATCGAACAGGTCGATCCTTATTTCCCGAAAGTGGTGCCGATCGTCGTGGTCGCCGCTGTCGCAACGCTCATCATGAGTGCAATCGTCATCATGCTCTCCGAACTCTTCAGCGGTCGTGCACTGCGCCCTGTCGAGGCCACCAATGTCGGGGCCACCGACGTCGAGGCCACGAATATCGCTGAGAGGGTCGAGGAGGAAGGGCAGGGCGAGGCAGCGCCTGCTCCCGCCCCGAAGCTCGTCAGGCCGAGCATGCTGACGGCGGCCATGGATGACGAAGAGGAGCCGGAAGCGGAGCCCGTAAAGGAAGCGCCTGCTGACGACAACGAATTCTCCGTTTCGTCCGTCGCGAGCTATCTGACCGACTGCCGCGCCCCGCTGGCCGTCTCCATATCTCCGAGTGGTGACAATGGCTCGGCGGCAACCGTCGCCCTGGCGCGTGTGCTCGCCGATACCGGACGCCGCGTGATCCTGGTCGACATGACCGGCAGCGGCTATCCGAGCGAACTGATGGCGGAAAATCCCGAAGCGCTGGGCGTTACCGATCTTCTCTGCGGTGAGGCTGCCTTCGGCGAGACGATCCATGGCGACCGTATGTCGGACGCGCATCTGATCCCGCAGGGTGTGAGCGATGTGCGCCGCGCCATGCGGGGCGTCGACAGGCTGTCGCTGCTGCTCGATGCGCTGACATCGGCCTATGATATCGTCATTGTCGAATGCGGCGCGGCTGATGTCGCCGGGGTTTCGCGGCTGACGCGCAGCAAGGAAATCGAGATTATCCTGTCGCTGCCCGAAATCGATGAGGCTGCTTTCGTCGGCCTCATGCAGGATTTCCAGAGCGCCGGTTACGAGCGCGTCGTCCTGATGTCGGGCGGCGAGGAGGCTGCCATGCGCAGCCCCGCGCGCCACGCCGCCTGATCTTCAGCCAAACTTGGCCCGGATGTTCTGGGCGAATTTATAGAGACCGGGGCGGGCCTTGATGAAGGCCTTGCCACGGGTGATCGCCCGATGCGCGATGCCGGCAGCGACACCGATGCCGGAGATCGGCAGGACCACATCGTGATGGTCGGTTTCGATCGGCGCCCAGGAGCGCTTGTAGGTCTGATCACCGAGGCCGAAATCGAAGAGCGCGACTCCCTTGCCGTGCAGGCTTGAAATCATTTGCCAGAAGAGGAATTCGCCGGGGCTTGCATCAGCAATCAGATCCTCGTCGATCGCGCCGAACTGGCAGATGACGTGGTCGCCCTTGCGGGAAATCCCTGACAGGGCGGCAATACGTCCCTCATAGTCGCCCTTCAGGCGTAGAGCGCGCATCTCTAGGCCGAAGTCGTCTCCATTCCGCTTGTCGATGAGGCCGTGCAGGAAGGCTTTGGTCGGCGCATCGGCAAACACGTCGGGCAGGCCGAGCGAGGCGAAGCGCGCGCTTTTCAGGCGGAAGAACATGTCGAGCAGTTCGTGTTGCTCCGAGGACGCTTCCGGCGCGATGTAGTCGAAGCCGCCGATTGCTTCCAGCCGCCGGCTTTGCGCGCGGAATTTCTTGCGCCTGCTTTTCGCGTTTAGCTGCTGCAGCGTTTTTTCGAACGTATCGAGGAGCGGAAGCTGGTAGGCGTGATTCTGGTTCTGCACCATGGGCAGGCGGGCGAGCATGCTGCGGCGGCTGCGCCATTCCAGCGGGATATTCTGCAAAAGTAGCAGGTCGGCCTTGCCGGCGAGTGCCATGCGAAGGCGAGCGGCGAGCTGGTGACTGTCAAGCAAGTCGCTGTCTTCGGCAAAGGCGTCGGAGACGAGGCCGGTGTTGATGTTGCTGTGGTCGGCGCCGATGAATTTGGCGATCCGCATGCCGCGGGAGCTGACGATCTCTACCGGCAGGATGAAGGCGGTATGGGTGCCGCACTTGCCGCGCAGGATAGCGAGCGGCCGGCGGAAGGCTGCCACCCAGGAGCTGCACCAGTCATAGCTCTGATGCAGCGAGGAAAGATCATCGCGTTCCAGTCTGCGCCATTCCGCCTCAAGCGGCTCCATCGTATCGAAAAGCTCGATCTCGAGTTCGGCCATGGCGAGTTTCATGCTCAGCTGCCGCAGCCGGGAAATGCCGGCTTCGGCCTGCGCTGCAGCGTCGAACGGTTGCTCGGGAACGTCGTGCCTCTGGGTCTGCACGGGTCTTCTCCAGTCAATAAGTTGCTGGAGGGCAAGCTAGGGCGCCAAGACGTATAATTGGTTTAACCGAGGCCCGCGCCCGGGCTTTTCCGCAGATCAGGGTTATTCTGCCGTTAATCGGTTATTGCTGCTTCGGTCCTGCCATCCACTTGATGATGACCATGGCCGGCAGCACCCAGAGCAGGCCGGTGAGCGCGAAGTAAAGCAGATGTCCCCACCAGGGCGCGTTGCCGAGCGTCGCCACCGCGATCGTATTCGCCACAATCGCATAGAAAAGCACGAGGATGATGATCAGGATCGTGCCGATGAATTTGCGAAGGCGGATGGGCATCGTATAACTTTCGAACGGATGGGATTGAGCCGGCGCGACGGCATGCCGCAAAGGTTCGGGGCTTGTTTTGCATCAGCCGGTGGGGCAAATCAACTGCCGGATAAAAGGAGAGATCATGGCCGTCGCGAACCTGAGCCCGGAGCAGGCGATCCGCACTGAAGTGCGCAGGCAGGACAATAACCGCCGCGCCGTGCGCATCTGGCTGGGCTTCGTGCTCTTGGCGCTCTTCTGTCTAGTGCTCGTGGGCGGTGCGACGCGGCTCACCAATTCCGGCCTGTCCATCACCGAATGGAAGCCGATTCACGGCGTCATCCCGCCGCTGAACGCTGCCGAGTGGGAAGAGGAATTCAAGCTCTACCAGCGCATTCCCGAGTTCCAGCAGCTCAACAGCGACATGACGGTCGACCAGTTCAAGAGCATCTTCTGGTGGGAATGGGCGCACCGGCTGATCGCGCGCGGCATCGGCGTCATCTTCGCGCTGCCTCTGATCTTCTTCTGGGCGACCGGCCGCATCGAAAAGCGCCTGCGCTGGCCGCTTGCCGGCATCCTCGCGCTGGGCGGCCTGCAAGGTTTCATCGGCTGGTGGATGGTCTCGTCCGGCCTCTCGGTGCGCACGGACGTCAGCCAGTACCGGCTGGCCACTCACCTGGTCATGGCCTGCCTGATCTTCGCCTCCTGCATGTGGATCATGCGCGGGCTCTCGCCGCATTCCAGCGATCCGGCTCCGACGACGAATTCCCACCGCTGGGCGGCGGCGATTGCCATATTCTCGCTCTTCCAGATCTATCTCGGCGCGCTGGTCGCCGGCCTCGATGCCGGCTTTACCTACAATACCTGGCCGCTGATGGACGGCGCCGTGGTGCCTGGCGATCTCTTCATCCAGCAGCCTTTCTGGATCAACCTCTTCGAGAACCCGAAGACCGTCCAGTTCATTCACCGTCTCGGCGCCTACACGCTCTTTGCGATCGCTCTCATCAATATGGTGATTGTCCTGCGCGCGGCATCCTGGACCACCCATGCGCGCCGTGCCGTGGTGCTCTTTTCGCTAATCACGATCCAGGCCGCGATCGGTGTCACCACACTGCTGCTGGAAGTGCCGCTGCACTGGGGCCTGCTACATCAGGCAGGCGCCCTCGTGGTCTTCGGTTTTGCCGTCGCCAACTGGCGCGGCTATTACGGCGAATATCCCCGCCCCACTGTGATCGCCGAGCGCGACTGAGCCGACGATCGTCAGCTAGAATCTGTAAGTCATGCCGAGCACCGGGCCTTTCAGCGTGGTGTCGAACACGTGGCCGTCGGACTCGTAGTCCACATCGAGGATCTTGTACCCCGCTGAAACTGACAGGCGATCGGTGAAGAGGTAATTGACCGTGGCGAGCGCCTGCCATGTACTGTCTGATCCGGCGCCGAAGCCGCCGAAATCGGCCTGAGCCTGAATGGAAAGTTTCGGCGTGATGGTGAAGAAGGTGCGGAAGCCGATGACCGGATCGACCCAGCCGAAATCCTCGCCATAGCTGCGCCGGAAGGCGCCGTAATTCACGGTCAGGTCATTCGAAATGTGCCATATCCGCACCCCGGCAAGCACGTCGAAGGTCACGTCCTGCCCGTCATAAACGCGGTAGCCGCCCTTGATCGTTGCCTGGAATTCCACCGTATCGACATCGGCGGTCAGTCCCGGCGTTGCACCGACGACGGGCAGTGCTCCGATCGCGTGGCTGTCGGTCGTATCGACGTACATGAGATCGCCGGATAGCACGAAGCGGTCGTACCGGCCCCAGACATCGAGAAAGCCTCCGAAATTCAGGTCCTCCATGATGTCGGAGAAGGACTTTTCGACCGAGAGGGTCGGCGCACGCCGGAAGGGAGAGATATCGCCGTCAATTCCCGCTGCCCAGAGATAGGGTGTCACTTGCAGCGCCCATCCGGGCGTATTGCTCTCGACGGGTACCGGCGGCTCGGAAGCGTCCTGCGCACATGCGTCCGCCGCTGCCCCCGAAACCAGCACGCCGGCAATTATCATCCGTCTGATCATCCACCAGCCCTCTCACGCAGTCGGAGATCGCTATTCATCCGCCCTCAGGCGGGCGCCATCAGAGACCTTGGAAAGGAAAGGGCTCGGCGTCCTTGAAATCGGCTGTCGCGTCCCCCGCAAAAGTATGTGCCTGATCGGCACCGAGATCGAGCCTCTTCACCTTGCCAGTTTCCTTGGAGAAATCGATCTTCTTCAGGTCGACCCAGAACGTATTCGGCGTCATCGCGGACTCGAAGAAATAGAGATCCCTCTTGTGGTCGAAGACGGTGCGCCACCGCGTCGACGACAATTCCGGCTGATCCTGCGCCGATATGCCGAGCGGAACAGAGACGTTCCTGATGACACCGAAAACGCTCGCCAGCGTGCGGTCGGGTTCGCCGCTCTGGGGGATGGCCTTGATCAGGAAGGAGGCGCGGGCAAAGCGGTCCGCCGCGCGGCTGGTTCCCGGAAGGAAGACCGTGCCGCCGATACCCTCCCAGTAGGTGTTGAGCGCCAGTTGCTCGTCGTAGGTAGGGGAGTTGGTCATCACCTGGTACTGGCGGCCGTGATGGATGATCTGTTTTCCGTGTACATATTCCACAATGGCGCTGTCACCGCTGGAATCAGAGAGCGACAGATGCAGGGTTGTCAGCCTGTTTTGCCCCGGCACATTATCGGTCACGATCGTGAAGGGCTCTTTCTCCAGTGCTGCGACCGCCTCACTCACCGTCGCGAAATTGTCGAGCGCATATTGCGCCCAGGCCGCAATCGTCAGGCCCGGTTTGCTGCCGGCGTCGAATTTCGGATATTCGGATTCCGTCAGCCAGAGAAGATTGGCGACGAGACCGGCCTCATTCGCCCCGTCTGTAGTCGATACGTCATAGCCGGTCGCCACCACCGACCCGTATTTCGCCGTCCAGCTGATGGAATTCGGCCCGGCCTCTCCGCTGCGGGATATGCCGCGCGGCAGGATGTAGAGGTTTGTGCCGATATCGTATTTCCAGTCCATCGACCGGGCGGTAATGACATTGCCGCCTTCCCCGAGGTAGACCATGCGGGTGCAGGCATTCGCCTGGTAGGGCGTCATCACCTGAATGCCAATAAGCGCAATTGCTGCAAAACGTCCCAGAATATTCGATTGCATGATCGCAAGTCCCCGGCTGGATCATTCAAACAACAGGCGCCATTGGCGCCTCTATCGCACGTTGCGTTTTGAATATGCACGCTTCCCGCGCTTATCTCAACTTGGGAATCGGCGTTCAGAACGTATGCCCTCAGGCAGACAGCCTCGCGGAAGAGTGAACGAGATCAAGGCCATGACGTGCTAAGCTGAAGGCCGGCCAAAGTATGATCTACGTAGGGGGCTCGAATGAACCGATTTCGCACATTCATAATGGCAGGCGCGCTGATCACGCTTTCTGCGATCGCCTCGGGCTGCACATCGACGGCGCAATACGACTACGGCGAGGATACATCCTTCAACCCGGCTTGCGCCGGTGGTTTCCGTCCCAGCGATAATCGTCCCTGCTCTTATTGAGCCGCCAGGTTCACCAGGTTCCGATAAGGGATGAAGCTGCCAGCAATAGCCCGGTCAGAATATTCGCAAGGAACAAGCGGTAGTTCACATCGGGGCGGGCAAGGTCGATCCGCCGGACTTGCCACGCAAGGTGTGCGGCTATGACGAGCATTCCAAATGCGTAGGGCAGGGACATGCCGGATAACCAGCCACCGACCGACCAGGCAGCAATCGTCGATACATAGAAAAGACCGATAATGCGCTTGCCGCGCTCGCCGAACAGGATCGCCGTCGATTTCAATCCGAGCCGTGTATCGTCTTTCACATCGACATAGGCATAAACGGTGTCGTAGCCGATCTGCCAGGCGATGGCTCCCGCCCACATGAGGACGGCGCCGGCGGGAATCGCGCCGGCAATTTCCGCCCAGGCCATGAGCATGCCCCAGTTGAAGGCTGCGCCGAGCACTGCCTGCGGCCAATGGGTAAAGCGTTTGCAGAACGGATAGACGAACACCAACGGCAGAACGCAAAGGGCAACGAGCCGCGTATAGGGCGTCAGGAACAACAGGAGGGACGCAGCCAGGGCAAGTTCGATAGCGAGAAAGGTCACTGCCTGACCGATGCCGATCTGCCCGCTTGCCAGAGGCCGGAAACGGGTGCGTTCGACATGGCCGTCAAATTTCCGGTCGGCGATATCGTTGATCGTGGAGCCGGCGCTTCGCATCAGCAGGGCGCCGAGCGTGAAGACGGCAAGCTGCCGGACATCGGGCAGGCCATGAGCAGCCTGAAACAGAGCCGCCCAGCATGGAAACAGCGTCAGCCAGATTCCAACCGGGCGATCGAGCCGCGCGAGCCTCGTGTAAGGTCGCCATGTGCCCGGCAACAGCCGGTCCACCCAGTCGCCCTGATGAATATCACTCAAGTCCGGGCGGTTTGACGTGTTCATGGCGTGATCCGGTTATTTTCGAAAATTCTCAATGAAAGCAGGTATTTCCTGCCTTGGACTGGCCTTTGCAGACTAGAGGTTTTCGCAGGCGTTGCAATGATCGGCCCTGCGTCAGACCGACCCATTCAGCCTGCGTGAGAAAGGATATTCAAAAGCTTGCCGCTGGGGTCGCGAATATAGAAGCGCCGTACGCCCCAGGGCTCGTCGGCCGGCCCGTAGACGATCTGATGCCCGCCTGTGACCGCGCGCCGATGGACTTCGTCAAGATCATCGACCTCGATCGAAATGTCGGGCACTGCGGTTCCCGATCCACCCTCCGTCGCGATGCCGATCTGGGTGATTGCGCGCCTCTCAGACGCAAGGGTGACGATCCAGCCATGATCCATCACGACGTCGAGATCGAACAGCTCGGAATAAAAGTTGCGCACTTCTTCGATGGAAGCGGCGGCGATATTCGGAACGATGCGCAGCACTGTCATGTTGTTCCTCCCTCTGCGTGAAGAGAAATAGCACCTGGTCGATCTGCGGAACAGTTCGGGCCTATCCGCCGAACCATTCCGCATGTCATATTCAGAGGCCTCAAATGCTCGCCTGCAGCCCATAGAGATTGGCATAAATGCCGCCGCTCTCCATCAGTCTGTCATGATTGCCTTCTTCGGCGATACCGTCGCCGGTAAGCACCAGGATACGGTCGGCATGGCGGATCGTCGAAAGCCGATGGGCGATCACGAGTGTGGTGCGCCCTTTGGCGAGCGTCAGGAACGCCTGTTGGACAGCGCGCTCGCTTTCATTGTCGAGCGCGCTCGTCGCCTCGTCGAAGATGAGGATGGCAGGGTTCTTGAGGAAGGCGCGAGCGATGGTCAGCCGCTGGCGCTGCCCGCCAGACAGCTTTACGCCGCGCTGGCCGATATCGGTCTGATAGCCCTGCGGCAACGCCATGATGAATTCATGTGCGTGAGCCGCGCGGGCCGCAGCTTCCACCTCTTCGTCTGTGGCATCCGGGCGACCGTAGCGGAGGTTGTCCGCCACAGTTCCGGCGAAGAGATAGACATCCTGCTGCACCACGCCGAGGTGCCGGCGCAGTGAGGCGAGCGTCACATCGCGAATATCGGTGCCGTCGATTTCGATCGAGCCGTCGGTGACATCATAAAAGCGGGGAAGCAGCGCGCAGAGCGTGCTTTTCCCCACACCGGACGGGCCGACGAGCGCAACGAATTCGCCCGGCCGGATGGTCAGCGACAGGTTGCTAAGCACCTGCGCCCCGTCATCATAGCTGAAATCGACATTCGACAGCCTGATCTCTCCCTTCGGCGTATGCAACGCGCGCGCCGAAGGACGATCCACCACGTCTGGATCGATCTCCAGGATCTCCATCGCCCGCACGAAGCCGGTGTAACCCTCCTGCCAGAGCCGGGCGAGGTTGGCCATCCGCTTGACCGGATCGACGAGGACGCCGACGCAGAGCAGGAAGGTGAGGAGATCGGCAATGGTGAGTTCCGCCGCAAGGATGCGCAATCCGCCGAGGATGACGACCAGAAGCGTGATGATCTGGGCGAAGGTCTCGGCGCCGGCGGAAAACCAGGCTTCGCTGCGGTAGCCATCGGCGCGGCTTTCGAGGAAGCGCCGGTTCAGGACGGCAAAGCGTCTCCGTTCCAGGTCCTCATTGGCGAAGGACTGGACGACGCGGATGCCGGCCAGTGCATCCTCGACCCTTTCGTTGACGGCGGCGATCTCCTGCTTGCTCGCTTCGAGAGCGCGGTTCATGCGCCTGTTGAAGTGCAGCGCATAGGCCACTGCAAATGGCGTCAGCAGAAGGATCAAAAAGGCAAGCTGCGGATCGATGAAGAACAGGACCGTCATGGCCCCGCTATATTTCAGGAAGGCGATCAGCAGGTCTTCCGGCCCGTGATGAAAGAGCTCACCCAACCAGAAGGAGTCGCCGACGATGCGGCTCATCAATTGGCCGGTGCGGTGCCGGTCGTAGAAGCCGAAGGATAGTTTCTGGCAGTGGTCGAATAGTTCCTGCCGGATATTCGCCTCGATATGCGCACCCATCATGTGGCCGCGATAGTCGACGAAGAAGATCGCGCCTGTCTCGATCGCGACGATGGCCAGCATGACGCCACCCATGCCGAGGATCTGCCAATAGGCCGAAGCGGTATCGGTGAGCACGATGAGATGGCTCATGACGATATTGGCGCAGAGCGGCAAGGCTACTGCGGCAGCAGCAACCACGACGGCACAGGCAATATCGGCCATGAGCAGCGGAAGATGCGGCCGGAAATAGGACAGGAATTTGCGCAGGCGCAACTGGCGCCCGTTGTGGGTTTGCGATGCTGATGAGAGGTTGTGGTTATGACGCCGCGGGTTTTTCCTCGCGCGTGAAAGCAAACTGGACATGAAGACGGATATCCTGAGTGTTGATCTTGTTTTTCTGGTTGCTCAGGATCGTTTTCATCAGTGCCTCCCATCGGCGTGAAACCAGGGGCTGTGCGCCTTTCAAGCGGCACGGCCTTGCTGACAGCGTGCCGCTTTTACCGCAAAACGCTGCGAAAGGCGACAGTCTTTTTGTTCTGACGCGTGACAGCGGCAGGCTTGGGCCAGATCTTCGGGCCATTTCCGCTCACGGATCGGGCCCGCTGATTTCCTCCTGCAAGCGCTCGAAAGCCGTTGGAAACAGCGTCGCGGGTGGGCTGTACGGATTGGAGAAGGCGTATATG
This sequence comes from Rhizobium sp. BK379, assembly GCF_014193955.1. NCBI lineage: Bacteria > Pseudomonadati > Pseudomonadota > Alphaproteobacteria > Hyphomicrobiales > Rhizobiaceae > Rhizobium > Rhizobium sp. BK379. The sequence continues at coordinate 102,829 of NZ_JACIAD010000009.1, read as the reverse complement.
AAGAAAAGGATGATGCCGGTAAAGATGCCGAAGATCGATAGCAGCAGCAGGTTGCGGCCATCGGGCGCGTAGGGGTAGTAGCCGATCGCGGTGAAGATCACGCCCGAAACCGCGGCAAACCAGAAGATCAGGCTGATGGAGTCGGTGCCGCTGTTTTCCCTTCGGTCGCGGGATTCCGAGATCATATGTATTTCCGCGAGCATGTGGCTGCGCAGGCTCTCCTGCTTGGCATTGGCAGGTACCAGTTCGAGAATCCTCAGATAAGCGTTGTTCCATTGGTCCCAGGCGGCCGAAGAGAGTTCGCCGGTGCGCCCGAGTTCACGCCATTCCTGCTCGATGACGATGCGGACATAATCCTTCAGCGCCTTCTGGATTGGTCCCTGCGCCTCCGGCCCAAAACGCTCGGCATCATAGAAGACATCGCCGACCGCGTTGCTTTCCACCGTACTTTCTGTTCGCAGGGCCTGGTATTCGATCATTTCCTGCGCAAAAACGAGGGCGAGGATGAGTGCATGCAAGCTGGCGATGCGGGTGATGACCGAACTGGCCAGTTCCCTGTCCCGTCCGCCTGGGTCACCGCCCATAACCAGATGCATGATGTAATAGGCCGCAAGCACCGTTGCGGTCGTGCCTCCAATGATGGCAATGCCGATCAGAACCGACGCCATTTAGCTCCCCTCATATGGGAGAGTGTAAGGCTTTCATATCAGACGGGCAATCATGTCGGGGGCTACCGAAGCAGACTGTCGAACACAGGCATGCCGCCGATCGCCGAGGCTGCGATCAGAATGTAGCAGGTCACGCGGAAGGTGCTCTCCTTGGCGAACCCGAACAGCTTCGAACCGCCCCAGAGGCCGGCGGCATAGGCAGGCAGCGTGACGATCGTAAGCGCAAAAACCGTGGAGACGAACAGCCCGCCGAAATAATAGCTGACGAAGCTGAAGACCGTGGAGATCGAAAAGTAGAGGATGACGTTTGAGCGCACACGCGTGAAGTTGCTTTTACCACCAAGCCAGTAGGCGACGACAGGCGGGCCGCCGAGCTGTGCCGCGCCGCTGAAGAGACCGGCAACAAGGCCGATTGCTGCGCTGAGCGGAGCGATCGGCTTGCCATGATAGCGCCAGCCGGAGACAAGCAGCGCGAGCAGGCAGATGGCGATCGCCGAGATGATCCAGCGCAGCAAAAGCGGGTCCATGAGCGCCAAAACTGCCGTTCCCGTGGGAACACCGAGAGCGGCGCCTGCTGCCATCGTGAAGACCTCGCGCCTGTCCGCGCCGCGCCATGCGCCCGGGATCATGCCAAGCGTCGCAAGCCCGTCGATGACGAGCAGCACAGGGGAGGTGAGCTTGGGCCCGATGACGGCACCGGCAAGCGGAATGAAGATGAGTGCGGCGCCGAAACCGGAAAACCCGCGCGCAAGGCCGGCAACGAATGCGAAGATGATCAACCCGGGGATGCCATGGTCGGGCAGCGCGGCGTCAAACCAGGCGCGCAGGCCAGCCATCAGCGCTTCCAGCGTCATCGATGAGGCTCCGTATTTCGGGGGAGAGACAGGGCAGGAGGCCCTGTCTAACGCAACTGCCTGATATGCCCGATATCAGGCGCCCAGCATCAGGTCCATGTTCTGCACTGCGGCGCCCGAAGCGCCCTTGCCGAGATTGTCATAGACCGCGACGAGCAGCGCCTGCGCAAGATCGTCATTGGCAAAGACGTGCAGGCGCATGCGGTTGGTGTTGTTGTAGATTTCCGGGTTGAGTTCCGGGGTGCGCTCTGACGTCTCCAAGGGGGCAACCTCCACGAAGCCCCCGATGCCGGCATAATAGTCGGCGATCGCTGCATGCAGCTCACCACCCTTCGGCACCTTGGGCAGATGCGACAGCTGTAGCGGAACGGTGACCACCATGCCCTGCGCGAAATTGCCGACAACCGGCTGGAAGAACGGCACGCGTCCGAGTTTGGCATAGCGCTGCAGCTCCGGAAGGTGCTTGTGCTTGAAGCTCAGGCCATAGGGCATGTATTCGGGCGCATCTTCGCCCTTGGCGACGTAATCCTCGATCATCGTACGGCCGCCGCCGGTATAACCGGAAATGCCGTTGACCGTGACCGGGAAGTCGGCAGGCACGAGCCCGGCTTCGATCAGCGGGCGCAGCGTGGCGATCGGCCCCTGCGGCCAGCAACCGGGATTGGCGACGCGCTTGGCCGAGGCGATGACGCCCGCCTGCTCCTTGCTCATTTCCGGAAAGCCATAGGCCCAGCCTTCGGCGACGCGATGCGCCGTCGAGGCGTCGATCACCTTTGTGCGATCGTTCTCGATCAGACTGACGCTTTCCTTGGCGGCATCGTCAGGCAGGCAGAGGATGGCAATATCGGCCTCGTTGAGCAGCGCGGCGCGCACCGCCTTGTCCTTGCGGCTTTCGGCCGGGATCGACAGCAGCTCAAGATCGCGGCGCTCCGCCAGACGCTCGCGGATCTGCAGACCCGTCGTTCCAGCTTCGCCATCGATGAAGATCTTTGCTGCCATGATTATCCTGCACTTTCAGTGAGTTCGGATTGTTTCCGGAATCAGTTTGCCATGAAGTTGAATCAATTTGATAACAGCAGTCATCCTGCCGTCGCGCGCCGTTCGGCGTGGAGGCCCAGCATATACATTGCGACCGTCGCCCCCGCAATGGCGGTGATGTCGGCATGGTCATAGGGCGGAGAGACTTCGACGACGTCGGCACCGCGGATATCGAGCTGTTTCAGCCGCTGCAGCACAGAAAGGATCTTTGCACTGGAAGGACCGCCGGCAACCGGCGTGCCGGTGCCGGGTGCAAAGGCCGGGTCCAGGCAGTCGATATCGAAGGTCAGATAGGCAGGCGAGCCCTTCGTATGCGAGATGATCGTCGAAGCGATATCCGATGCGCTCATCTCTTCGACCTGATGGCCGTAGACCAGGTGGATGCCGAAATCCTCTGGCGCATGCGTACGGATGCCGATCTGGATCGAGCGGTCAGGATCGATGAGGCCGGCGCGGACTGCACGGGCCACGAAGGAGCCGTGATCGATACGGCGCTCGTCGTCCAGCCACGTGTCCTGATGCGCGTCGAACTGCACGAGCGCCAGCGGGCCGTGGCGATCGACATGCGCCTTCAGCAGCGGCCAGGTGACGTAATGATCGCCGCCGAGGGTGAGCAGGAAGGCGCCGCTGTCGAGAATGGCGCTCGCTTGCCGCTCTATGGCTGCAGGCGTATCCTGATGATTGCCGTAGTCGAGCAGGCAGTCGCCGTAGTCGATGACGGCCATCTCGGCGAAGAGGTCGCGCTGAAACGGATATTGCGGATCGTTGTCGAAGATCGCCGACGCACGGCGGATCGCCTGCGGCCCGAAACGCGTGCCCGGCCGGTTGGAGGTCGCGGCATCGAAGGGAATGCCCCAGACGACGGCATCAGCTCCTGTCAGATCCTTGGTGAAACGGCGGCGCATGAAGGAGAGCGCGCCGGCAAAGGTCGGATCGGAGGCGGCCGATGTCAGGCTCTGCGCCGTGAAGGCATGGTCGATGGTCTTATTCGCCATGGGAAGCTTGCTCCTCTGCGGTAAAGTCATAGGCGCGTTCTACCCGCGCAATGCGAACCTTATATTGCTTGTACCAGCGCTCACGGCCGAGGCGCTGGGCGGCGAGATGGTTTGCGACCTGCTTCCAGGCCTTCAGGCTTTCCTCGTCGGCCCAGTAGGAATTGGTTATGCCGAAGCCATCGGCATCCCGCGCGCTTTCGGCCCCAAGACAGCCCGGCTGCTGCAGCGCGAGCTCTGCCATCCGGTCTGCCATGGCGCCATAGCCATTGTCGCCCTCGGTGCGAACGGACGAGAAGGTCACGACGTAATAGGGCGGTTCGGGCGTGGTGGCGAAGGGTGAGGGTTTGGCAGAGGGCATGATCGGATTCCTTGTCTCTGAAGGAAGGGGTAGGCGAGCTTCCTCCAGATTTCAAGGAATCACATTTCAAGCCAGGCGGCGGATCTTTTCCGCCGCCCTTTGGCATCAGCTGCGAGCGCGGATGCGCCACAGTGCAAACAGGGTGATAATACCCAACACCGTGCAATAGCCGGCGAGTGGCCATGCCGTATTGCCGTCCAACAGCAGCACAAAGAGCGTGCCGATGCAGCCGACGATCAGGCTCTCGACACAGAAGTAGAGTGCAACCGCCGTTCCTGCTGTTTGGCCAAAGGCCGCCAGCGCCCCGTTTGCCGTAACCGCGGTCGTCAGCACGATGCCGACGGCGATCACCCACATCGGCAGGACGAAGCTGGCGAACGAGGGGGCAAGCAGCACCTCGCCGAGGCCGAGGAGCAATGCGCCGACAAGAAGCAGGCCCATGCCGCGGGCAAGGCTGCCGGCCATTCCCCATCGCGCGACGAAGCGGCCGGCAAAGCGTGCGGATAGGATCATCACCGCTGCCGCCGTGGCGAAGGAAAGGCTGAAGGCGAGACCCGAAAAGCCGGCATGATCGATCAACACCCGAGGTGCGATGGAAAAGAACACGAAGAAGGCGCCCATCGCCGCGCTGAAGCCTGTCGTGTAGGTCCAGAAATGCGCATTCGTCAGGATTGAACGCATGCTGATCGTTGTCGCGGCTGATGCCGCAGGCCTTGTTTCGTGCCAACCTCTCAGAGCGTTGAGGACCGACGCAAGCATCAGTCCCCCGAGCAACAGGAAGATGGCGCGCCAGCCGGCATGGTCGGCAATCACGGCGCCGGCGATCGGTCCGAGCGCCGGCACGAAGGAGAGGATCGCGCCAAGCAGGCTGTAGATGATGGCGCCTTCCGGCCTCGCTGCGTAGACATCGCGCACTGTTGCGAAGGTCGCTACAAGCGCCGCCGACGCGCCGGCGGCCTGAAGCAGGCGCAGCACGACGAACAGTGCGGCCGACGAAGTGGCTGCGAGCAACAGCGAAGAGATCGCAAACAGCAGCGCGCCGCCAAGCAGCACCGGACGCCGGCCGATCCGGTCCGACAGGGGTCCGAAGAGCATTTGTCCGGCGCCGAGAATGAGCATGTAGAGACTGAGGGTCAGTTGAACGACTGTCGCCGATGTGCCGAGTGCTTCGGGCATCGTCGGAACGACGGGGAGGTAGATGTCCATGGCAAGCGAGGCCAGGATATCGAAGGGCGCCAGAAGCAGCAGCGCTGCCGGCAGGGAGCAAGTCCAGTTCCTGTTTTGGGAAGGCATAGCTATTCATCCGCTCGAATGAGTTCATCCGGCGGCGATCTGCCTTCTCATCGCAGTCTGGATTGATTGGACAGATGCCGCAACAACTTCAAAAGGTTGCTGCGGCCCATCTGTCTGCGGACGGGGTGGCTCCCATGTCAGGTCCTGTCTTGTCCGGTCTGAAATCTGACGTCGCTTTAACAGCCGGCAGTACCGGCGACAATAGGCGAGTGGCGCGTTGACTTCGCAAACCGCTTCCAAGAAGCTGCGCCGACTAAACCAGGAAGGAGCCACGAGCAATGTTCGACCACATTTCAATCGGGGTAAAAAGCCTCGATAGATCGCGCCAGTTTTACGATGCGGCACTGGCGGCGCTCGGCTATGAACGGCTGTCGAATTTCGACGGAACGATGGGATACGGCACCGAGAGGCCTGCCTTCTGGGTGAGTGAAGTGGAGCGCCCGGTGCCGGCCGATCGCGGCTCGGGGCTGCATTTCTGCTTCGTCGCCACGAGTGAGGAGGCCGTCAACGCCTTCTATGCCGCAGCACTTGCCAATGGTGGCGAGGACAATGGCGCACCGGGCATCCGCCTGGACTATAGCCAGTTCTATTATGCCGCCTTCATCATCGATCCTGATGGATATCGGCTGGAAGCCTTCTTCAACAAGCCGGAATAAAGAAAAGGCCGGGCGAAAACCCGGCCTTTCCATGAAAGCATGTCCGAAAGCGATTAGCGCTTCGAGAACTGGAACGAACGGCGGGCCTTGGCCTTACCGTACTTCTTACGTTCGACGACGCGGCTGTCGCGGGTCAGGAAGCCACCCTTCTTCAGGACCGAGCGCAGGCCCGGTTCGAAGTAGGTGAGGGCCTTGGACAGACCGTGGCGAACAGCACCGGCCTGGCCGGAGAGACCGCCGCCTGCGACGGTTGCAATGATGTCGAACTGGCCGTCACGGGCAGCAGCAACGATCGGCTGGCGCAGGATCATCTGCAGAACCGGACGTGCGAAATATTCCGCGAATTCCTTGCCGTTGACGATGATCTTGCCGGAGCCCGGCTTGACCCATACGCGGGCAACGGCGTTCTTGCGCTTACCGGTCGCGTAGGAACGGCCAAGCGAGTCGACCTTGCGGACGTGAGCCGGAGCAGCAGCTGCTACTTCAGTCGACGTGCCGAGATCCTTCAGGGAGGAAAGGTCAGCCATTTATCAGGCGCTCCTTACGTTCTTCTTGTTCAGCGAGGCGACGTCGAGGACGGACGGCTGCTGTGCTTCGTGGGGATGGTTCGGGCCGGCGTATACACGCAGGTTCTTCATCTGGCGACGGCCGAGCGGGCCGCGGGGAACCATGCGCTCAACAGCCTTCTCGAGGACGCGCTCCGGGAAGCGGCCTTCGATGATCTGGCGAGCAGTACGCTCCTTGATGCCGCCGGCATAACCGGTGTGCCAGTAGTAAACCTTGTCGGAATACTTCTTGCCGGTGAAAACGACCTTGTCAGCGTTGATGACGATAACATTGTCGCCGTCGTCAACGTGAGGCGTGAAAGTTGCCTTGTGCTTGCCACGCAGACGCATAGCGATAACGGAAGCGAGACGGCCAACGACGAGCCCTTCGGCGTCGATGACGACCCACTTCTTCTCCACCTCTGCAGGCTTCTGGGAGAAGGTTGCCATAGTTGTTACTCTCTCTTGGATCCCCGTGCCCGAAGGCGATGGGGCGTTTCTTGTTGCTTGGTTGGTCGGTCGTAAGACAGACCAAAAAAGAAAGCAGCCCGCAAAGGCTGCATTTCCGGCGCGGCTTATAGCGGCAATCGATAAGCCGGTCAATACAAGCCATTCTGGCGACTGGAAAAATAGTATAGAAAAAACAACGGGTTAAACATGAGGTATAGTGATACCTCACTTTAGTGCGCCCGAAAACAGGAAGTTTCGCATCCGCAAAGTCCCGCACTGTCGTATTCGGCTCGAAATCGCCCCACCCTTGTGGCACAAGGACGGATACAGACAGCACAGGAACATGCCATGGCCGAGATCGTATCCTTCCGCAAGGACAACAACAATTCGGGCGAGGGCGCCCTCGTGCTTCGCCAGCTTTCCGGCGGCATATTGCGCCTGACGCTCAACAATCCACCGGCCAATGCTCTCTCTATATCAGTCATGGAAACGCTGATGGGCGAGCTGCAGGGTGCGGCAGATGACCAGGACGTACGCATCGTCGTCATCGCCTCGAACGGAAATGTCTTTTCCGCCGGTCATGACCTGAAGGAATTGACTGCGCACCGCGCCGACGAGGACGATGGGGTCGCCTTCTTCGAAGAAACCTTTGCACTAGCCGCCGATCTGATGCTCGAGATCAGTCGTTTGCCGAAGCCGGTCATCGCCGAGATCGATGGGCTCGCGACGGCAGCAGGCTGCCAGCTCGTCGCAAGCTGCGATCTTGCGATCTGCACGGATACGTCCACCTTCTGCACGCCGGGCGTCAATATCGGGCTTTTCTGCTCGACGCCGGCTGTCGCCGTTTCGCGCGCCGCCCACCGCAAGCAGGCGATGGAGATGCTGCTGACGGGCGAGACGATCGACGCCTCGACGGCAAAGGATTTCGGTCTGGTCAACCGCATTGTACCGAAGCAGTACCTCACCCAGGTGGTCAGCAAATACGCATCCGTCATTGCCTCGAAGTCGCCGGAGGCGTTGAGGATCGGCAAGGAAGCCTTTTACAGACAGCTCGAAATGCCCATCGCGGAAGCCTACGACTACACCGCAAGCGTGATGGTCGACAGCATGCTGACCGGCGATGCGCAGGAAGGCATCGGTGCCTTTCTTGCAAAGCGCACGCCCGAATGGAAGGGCGAATGATCAGGCGAGCTTCAGGATCAGACCGCCGAGCGCGATGATGATGCCGGCGAGGTAGCGCCAGACGCTGGCCTTTTCCTTCAGCACCAGAACCGAGATGACAAGTGCGAACAGGATGGCGGTTTCCCGCAGCGCCGCCACCGTCGCGACCGGGGCCTTCGTCATTGCCCAGAGTGCCAGGCCATAGGAGGCGATCGAGCCCGTGCCGCCGATCAGCCCGCGCCACCAGTTTCGCCTGACGTGAGTGGCGACAGTTACGAGGCCGCGCTGCGAAATCGCCCAGGCAAAGAGGAGAACCGGCGGCAGAAGCGACATCCACAGCGTGTAGGAAATCGCATTGCCGGAAAGCCGGGCGCCGATGCCGTCCACATAGGTATAGGTGGCGATGACGCAGGCGTTGATCAGCGCCAGCATAATCGCGTGACGGCTGCCGTGGCGGGCTTCGAAGGCGAGGGTGAGGATGCCGGCGCAGATCGTCATGGTTCCGGCAAGCGCTCCACCCGTCAGATGCTCTCCGAGGATGAAGCCGCTGGTGGCGACGATGAGCAGGGGCGCTGCGCCGCGCATCAGCGGATAGACGAGGCCGATATCGCCCGCCCTGTAGGCGGCGGCCACCAGCTGGAAATAGGCAAATTGCAGGATCGCGGAAGCGCCGATGAACGGCCAGGCCTGGGGCTGCGGCAGGGGAAGCAACGGCAGGAATGGCAGCGAGGCAACAGCGCCGCCTGCAGAGATCAGCGCAGCATCAAGTGACTTGTCCTTGCCGGCTTTGATGATGGCATTCCATGTCGCGTGCAGAAGCGCACCGAAAAGGACAAGAAGAATAACGTCGAGGGGCAAGGTGAATGATCCGGGAGCACTGCAGCAAAATATGGGAAACCATCACAGCTTTCCCGTTTGAGCCCGCCTTGAAATAACAACCTGTGTTTGCGCGATTTGATCTGCAAGGTGTACTCCACACGGTCCAAATTCAATAGCATGGATCGATGAAGCGAACAATTGCCCATTGATGTGGCAATTTCTGCGTGCGCTCGAAATACGTTCAATTCCGCTTATCTCACACAACTATGAGATGTTACTAATGGACACATGAACATATCGTGATCAAATTATGTATGAAAGGTGAAGTTCAGCCATGGCGAGAGAATGTCGACAATCCTATGCTGCTGAAATGTAGACATTATTCTATAACTTTGAAATGGTTATAAATTTACAATCAAAGCGAGTTTCTTGAGATATTTTGTATCTACAGATTGAACGACGAGTCCTTTCGCAGATGCGAAAGGATCGATAATATTCAAAATTCCGAATGAACGCTCGCTTAGAGATTATAGTGTGGAATGAAGAACATCCCGTCCAGGTTGTCTATGTTCTGGCAGTTCAGCACCCGGCACTTGGGGTTGTCCTTTGAGGGAATGCTCGTCCATTCCGCATAGTCGGTCGCATCACAGTAATTGCTGTTTCGGACATAGCGGTCGTAGAGAGGAAGGCCGCGGGGTGAAGTGTAGCGAAAGATGACTGCGCCTTGATTATGGATCGCTGCGCGCACGCTCTGGCAGCTCATGGTGAGCGGATTGTAGCGCGAGATCGCAAGCGCCGGCGAGGCGGCGAGCACAAGCGCGAGGGTAACGGCGATTTTTTTCATGGCACAATTTCTCCCTTAGATTTCCGGCACCTATATATACGCGCAAACGGGCCGCCGGTTTCAATGAATCGCGACTGTGAGATCCAGTTCCAGGAGACAGCAGATATGAACCATGATGCCTACGCCGACGACTATCTCTCCGGTATTCTGAAATCCGTCAAAACCATCGCGCTGACGGGAGCTTCGCCCAATCCGGCCCGGCCGAGCAATGGTGTCATGGGCTATCTCTTGTCGCGCGGCTACAAGGTTATTCCCGTTAATCCGGGGCAGGCGGGCAAGCAGATCCACGGGCAGACCGTTTACGCACGTCTTGCCGACATCCCCGAACCGGTCGACATGGTCGAGGTCTTCCGCGCATCCGAATATCTTGACGGGGTGGTGGACGAGGCATTGGCACTTGATCCCCGCCCGCAGGTCGTGTGGGCACAGCTTGGCGTGAGCGACGATGCAGCCGCCGCAAAGGCCGAAGCCGGTGGTATCAAGGTCGTCATGAACCGCTGCCCGGCAATCGAGTATCCGCGTCTTTTCGGCTGACGCTGTCAGGCAGAACGGATTTTCTCCGGAACGCGCCGCGGTTGAAAAAGATCGCGGTTAACTTTCATGTTCGAGCGGCTATGATCGCGCCCGTCAACAATTGTACGGGAGGACGACATGGCCAAAAACGATCCGGGATTCAACACGCTGGCGATCCATGCGGGCGCGCAACCCGATCCGGCGACCGGCGCGCGGATTACACCGATCTACCAGACCACGGCCTTCGTCTTCAACGATTCCGACCACGCCGCAGCCCTTTTCGGCCTGCAGCAATTCGGCAATATCTACACCCGCATCATGAACCCGACGCAGGCGGTCCTGGAAGAACGCGTCGCAGCCCTTGAAGGCGGCACGGCAGCGCTCGCAGTTGCCTCCGGTCATGCAGCGCAGATGGTCGTTTTCCACACGCTGATGCGCCCCGGCGAAAATTTCGTCGCCGCCCGCCGCCTCTATGGCGGATCGATCAATCAGTTCGGCCATGCCTTCGAGAATTTCGGCTGGCAGGTACGCTGGGCCGACCCTGAGAATCCCAGTGATTTCGAGAGCAGGATCGACGACAAGACGCGGGCGATCTTCATTGAAAGCCTTGCCAATCCGGGCGGCACCTTCGTCGATATTGCCGCGATCGCCGAAATCGCCCATCGTCACGACCTGCCGCTGATCGTCGACAACACCATGGCGACACCCTATCTCATCCGGCCCATCGAGCACGGTGCGGATATTGTCGTGCATTCCCTGACCAAGTTCCTCGGCGGCCATGGCAATTCCATGGGCGGCATCATCGTCGATGGCGGCACCTTCGACTGGTCGAAGACCGGCAATTACCCGATGCTCTCCAGCCCGCGGCCGGAATATAACGGCGTCGTGCTGCACCAGACTTTCGGCAATTTTGCCTTCGCGATCGCCTGCCGTGTGCTCGGCCTGCGCGACCTCGGCCCGGCCATCTCGCCTTTCAACGCTTTCCTGATCCTGACCGGCATCGAGACGCTGCCGCTGCGCATGCAGCGTCATAGCGACAATGCGATTGATGTTGCCAAATGGCTGAAGGCGCATTCCAAGATCGCCTGGGTGAATTATTCCGGCCTCGAAGATGACCCGAACCACGCCCTGCAGCAGCGCTATTCACCCAAGGGCGCCGGCTCGGTCTTCACCTTCGGCGTCAAGGGCGGCTACGAGGCTGGCAAGGCGCTGGTCGAGGGGTTGGAACTCTTCTCGCATCTCGCCAATATCGGCGATACGCGTTCCCTCGTGATCCATCCGGCCTCCACCACGCACCGGCAGCTGACCGACGAGCAGAGGGTCGCCGCAGGCGCCGGACCGGACGTGGTGCGCCTCTCCGTTGGCATCGAGGACGTGAAGGACATCATCGCCGACCTCGAGCAGTCGCTGTCGAAGATCTGAGCGTCCCTCGCAACGCTTGTATTTTTGCAGACTACGTTTGTCGGGATACAACCATGGGATCAGCGTCCGGGTGGAATAGACTCGGACGCGGCTTTCGTCCGATCGGACGAAAATCTCGGACCATTCAGAGCCCCAGGCCAAACTGGTTCGGCTGCGAAAAGTCTTTTATTCCGACTCTCGGCCAATCGCATTTCCTGTCGAACTGGAGTTTAGAGACGGTGCGGTGGCAAGTCGGGTCTGTCCTGAACGCATAACCTGGAAGGGAGACGTAGTGACTTGCCGACGTCCCGAACAACAGGCAAATCGTCAGTGCGACACAAAAAGGCTTCATGGATGCCTCCCTTGTGGGATTAGGGGACGCATTTTCACATAGAGCAACGCTCCCGGACATATATCAATTTGTGCTAATACTGCGGCTGGGCGACCCGCCAGGCGAAGAACACGGAGTGTCCTCCGCAGCAAGGTTTGTAATTTTGCGACCTGCGTTTGCTGGGATACAGCCATAGGATCAGCGTGCGATTCGAATAGAGTCGGGGCGATGGGCGGCGAGTTTTGGCTCTGCCGATGTGCTCTTTTTGTGCTTAATCCTTGCCGCGAAGGACACTGAAGGAAAGGCTGACCATGGCAAACGCGATCTCCTTCGATATCGGCGGCGTCGAACCGGAAGTCGGCGCTCCCGCGGCCGAACGCATCATTTCGGGTAATCCGCAATTTCGCACCTGGAATCTCGAGGAGGCCGAGGGCGGCCTCTACGCCGGCATCTGGGAGGCAACACCCGGCAAGTGGCGGATCGTCTACGAGGAGTGGGAATATTTCAGCCTGCTTTCCGGCTATTCGGTCGTGACCGAGGATGGCGGCGAGCCGGTCCATCTCAGGGCCGGCGACCGCCTTATCCTGAGGCCGGGCTTTAAAGGAACCTGGGAAGTCGTTGAAACGACTCGTAAGGATTATGTGATCAAGGTCTGAGCGCCGGGTCGGGTAGAAGGTTTTTGATCCTTCTTATTAAGAGTGCCTACATCATCAAGTGCTAAAGCTCATCTGCAGCGCATTGCGGACATGATGTCTTCTGCCGTCACCAAAGACATGCCCTTGCAATTCATCTTTTCGGGATTTGCATGTCGTCGAATCTTGCGCGTAGACGCGGTCGGTCTCAGACGTCTTCCATCATTGCGACAACCGTATGCTTCCTTGTCGTCGCTCTCGCGCTGACAGGCCTCATGGCCCATGTCGTCGTCGCGATGACACGATCTGCAAACGAGATCGACGATGCGAGGGCCACGCGCGCCGCCAGCGCGGCGATCGCAGCTCTTGTCAATCGCTTGAGTGCGACAACCACGGACAACGCCGTATGGGATGATGCCTATAAGGCGATCTCGTCTCCAGGCGCGGCAGACTGGGCCTATGAAAACTGGGGTAAAACTACCGCGGATTACCCGCTCTATGACGGCGCGGTCGTAATCGGCCCCGATCAATCTTCGATCGTCTCCGCATATGCCAAAGGTAAGCCTTTCCAGCCGAGCGCCTTTTTCGGCGAGGGCTTTTTCCAGCAGATCAACAAGGCTGCCGATGCCGGACAGGCGCCGGTGGTCAATTTCATCCGGACCGAAACGGGCATCGCGCTAGTCGTATCGCAGGCAATCCAGCCTTTCACCGCAGAAGGCGAACTTCCGAAGCTGAGTGTGCTGAGCCTCTACAAGGATCTCACGCCGGAAGTTCTGGACATTCTTTCGGACGAACACGAACTCGACGGATTGCACCTTGCGACCGCGCCGGAGCCGGGCCTGCTGAACACCCCCATCACGGACATGCAGGGCGGTGTCATCGGTCATCTTGTTTGGCCGAGCAAAGCGCCCGGCAGCGCCGTGTTTCACCAGGTCTATCCTTACATATCGGCCGCCATCATTATCCTTGTGATGTTCCTGGGGGGTGTTCTTCTGGTGGGCGCTTCCGAGGCGCGGCGCCTGCGCCAATTGGCACAAGCAGCGATTTTCGAAGCGAACCACGATAGCCTGAGCGGCCTGTTGAACAGGCAAGGGCTTCTCTCACTGCTGGAAGAAGTGCAGGGCACTGATCTTGCGCAGCCCCGGCTCTATCTGGTCGATCTCGATGGGTTCAAGGCTATCAACGACGCATGGGGGCATGCGGTCGGCGATGACCTTATCCGGATCGTTTCGAACGCCCTGGTCGCCTGCCACCCTGAAGTCGTCGCTGCAGCCCGGTTGGGAGGCGACGAGTTTGCGCTGGTGCAGATTGGGTCTGCCGCGCCTGGAGAGATAGAAGCGACTATTCTGGCGCTGTTCGCCGAGCCCTTTAAAATCGATGGGCGGACGATCGAAGTTGGCGCAAGCATCGGCGCTGCCGCGCTTGACGGAGACCTACCGCCCTTGGAGCTTCTCCGCAGGGCGGATATGGCGCTTTACCGCGCCAAGGAAAATGGCAGGGGCCGAGCGATCGAATACGACCCGGAGCTCGATCGGGAGCGCCAGAAGGTCGCCGAAATGGAAGCTCTGTTGAAGAGCGCCATCAGCGATGGTGTGATCGAGGCGTTTTTCCAGCCTCTCGTCTCTGCTGCGACAGGCGCTGTCACGGGCCTTGAAGCACTGGCGCGTTGGCGAACTCCGACAGGAAACATAAGCCCGGAGATTTTCATTCCGCTCGCCGAAAGGTGCGGCCTCATCGATGCGCTTGGCGCCCTTATGCTGAAAACATCGATCGAGCATGCCAAGAACTGGCCAGGCCTGGCATTGTCGGTCAACGTTTCACCGGTTCAGCTCTGCAATCCGGAATTCGCCGCCGAAGTGATCTCGCTCCTGCAGGGCCTCGATTTCGATCCGAAGCGCCTGACATTGGAGATCACCGAAGGCGTTCTCATGACAAATCCGGACCAGGCCCGCCGGTCGATAGATCATCTCAAACAGGTTGGCATAAAATTCGCGCTTGATGACTTTGGCTGCGGCTATGCGAGCATCGGCGCGTTGCGGCAGTTCGGGTTTGATCGAATGAAGATCGACCGTTCGCTCGTATCCGCCCTCGACCAAAGCTCGAATGGTGCCGATGTACTTCGGGCAACCATCTCCCTGGCGACCGCGCTACAGATTCCTGTCACCGCGGAAGGCATCGAAAATGCGCACCAGGCTGAGATCCTGCGGGAGGCGGGCTGCGATCAATTGCAAGGCTATCTGATCGGAAAACCGATGTCGGCACTCGACATATCCAGCAAGCTCCGGGAGCATGCAGCGTGATGCCAGGCAGATCGCGCTAGCACACCCTTGCTGTCGTCTGGTCCCTGAAACATTTCGACGTCTGAAAGCGACATTTTCAGGCATTGCTGCGGCAATCGACCGCAGCCCTGCGGCAATAGGGCCGCACCTCCTTCGGTAAGGCCCTGTTAACGCGCGATTCATTCTGAAAGTCAGTGCCTTCAGCGGCTTATGCACAGCTTTGCATGTCGCGGCGCCTGCCTCCGGCTGTCATCAAACTGTAATAATAGACGCCTAGCCCGCCTTCCCGTGACGAGGAAATTCAGCGCTCTCGACAATGGACACCCCCTCCATGGCGCCGGACCTCGTCGTCCTCTAGTTCCATCAGGGAAGAGTTGCAAATGCTCACCAAGAAACTTCTTTCGGCCTGCCTCGGCGCTGGCCTGGTTGCCGCTCTGGCAGTCTCGGCCTCCGCCGCTGACATTACCGGCGCTGGCTCCACCTTCGTCTATCCGGTCCTTTCGAAGTGGTCCGCGGACTACAACAAGGAAACCGGCGACAAGCTGAACTACCAGTCGATCGGTTCGGGCGGCGGTATTGCCCAGATCAAGGCTGCCACGGTTGACTTCGGCGCTTCCGATGCTCCGCTCAAGCCGGAAGACCTGACCGCTGGCGGCTTCGGCCAGTTCCCGCTGGTTGTCGGCGGTATCGTTCCCGTCATCAACGTCAAGGGCATCAAATCAGGCGAATTGAAGCTTTCGGGCAAGGTTCTCGCCGACATCTACCTCGGCAACGTCACCAAGTGGAACGACAAGGCAATCGCCGACCTGAACCCGGGCCTGAAGCTGCCCGACAGCCAGATCGCTGTTGTTCACCGTTCGGACGGCTCGGGCACGTCCTTCAACTGGACGAACTTCTTCTCGAAGGTAAACCCGGACTGGAAGTCGAAGGTTGGTGAAGGCACCGCGGTCAACTGGCCGGTCGGTATCGGCGGCAAGGGCAACGAAGGCGTTGCCGCATACGTCACCCGCGTCAAGGACTCCATCGGCTACGTCGAATACGCCTATGCTCTGCAGAACAAGTTGCCCTTCGTTCTCGTTCAGAACGCTGCCGGCCAGTATCCGAAGCCGAATGCCGAGAGCTTCTCGGCCGCCGCTGCAAGCGCAGAATGGGGCAAGGCCCAGGACTTCTACCTGATCATGACCAACGCTCCGGGCGAAAAGGCTTGGCCGATCACGGCAACCACCTGGGCCATCATGTACAAGGAGCCGAAGGACGCCGAGCGCTCCAAGGCTGCTTTCTCCTTCTTCAAGTGGGCTCTCGAAAAGGGCCAGAAGGAAGCGTCCTCGCTCGACTACGTTCCGCTTCCGGACACGCTCGTGAAGCAGATCGAAGACTACTGGACGGCCTCTTTCAAGAGCTGATCCTGACGAAACTGCGGTTGGGGCGGGAAGCTTTGCTTTCCGCCCCAAATGCCTTTGACACCCCCTCAAAGCAGCAGAGCGTACGGATATGAGCGAAGCATTGGCATCGCTGCCCGCCGACATCGCGGGCGTGAAGCGCCGCGACGGCGCCGCAGGCGATCGTATTTTCTTTTGGATAGTTTTGGGCTGCGGCCTGTTTGTTCTCTTCGCCCTGCTGGCAGCGGCGGTCTCCATGGCCATGGGCGGGCTTCTCGCCTTCCGCACGTTCGGCTTCGGCTTTCTGACCGGCACTGAATGGGACCCGGTTGCCGAGCGGTTCGCGGGTCTCGTGCCGATCTACGGCACGCTGGTGACCTCGGCACTCGCCATGATCATAGGTGTTCCCGTCAGTCTCGGTATTGCGGTGTTCATCACCGAAGTTGCGCCACGCTCCGTTCGCGGCCCGATCGGCGGCGCTGTCGAGCTTCTCGCCGGCATCCCCTCGATCATCTACGGCATGTGGGGTCTCTTCACCTTCGCGCCCTTCATGTCGGATTACATCCAGCCGGTGCTGATCGACTGGCTCGGCCCGATCCCGCTGATCGGCGCGCTGTTTTCGGGGGCTCCGCTCGGTATCGGCATGCTGACCTCGGGCATCGTGCTGGCGATCATGATCATCCCCTTCATCTCCTCCGTCATGCGCGACGTCTTCCTCGTCGTCCCCGCACAGCTGAAGGAATCGGCCTATGCGCTGGGCTCGACTAAGTGGGAAGTGGTGCGCGACATCGTCATCCCGCATACCCGCACAGCCGTTGTCGGCGGCATATTCCTCGGCCTCGGCCGTGCGCTCGGCGAGACCATGGCGGTCACTTTCGTTCTCGGCAACACTCACAATATCGCGGTGTCGCTGATGGAGCCTGGCACCTCGATTGCCGCAACGCTTGCCAACGAATTTGCAGAGGCGTCGGATGACCTCTACCGGTCGTCACTCGCCGCACTCGGCCTGATCCTCTTCGTTGTCACCTTCATTGTCCTGGCTGCTGCCAAGCTGATGCTGGTGCGTATGGCAAAGCAGAGGGGAGAGTAATCATGGCTACCTATTCCGGTTCGCTCTACCGTCGGCGCCAGCTCAGCAGCGCCATCGCTCTGACGCTCTGCGGCATCGCCACCGTGCTTGGCCTCGTCTTCCTCGTCTGGATCCTTTGGACAACGCTGATCCACGGCCTGTCCGCCCTGAGCCCCACGCTTTTGACGGAAATGACGCCGCCGCCTGGTGAAGATGGCGGCGGTCTCGCCAACGCCTTCATGGGCAGCCTGCTGATGGTCGTGCTTGCTGTTGTCATCGGCACTCCGATTGGTGTGCTCGCCGGCACCTACCTGTCGGAATTCGCCCGCGGCAAGAAGCTCGGCGAGGTCATTCGCTTCGTCAACGACATCCTGCTCTCGGCGCCCTCGATCATCATCGGCCTGTTCGTCTATGAGCTGGTTGTCCGCCCAACGGCACGTTTCTCCGGCTTTGCCGGCGGCATCGCGCTGGCTTTCATCTTTCTGCCGGTCGTGGTGCGCACGACCGACGAGATGCTGCGGCTGGTTCCTGACGTGATGCGCGAGGCAGCCCTGTCGCTCGGCATCCCGCGCTGGAAGGTCACGGTCAACGTCCTCTATCGCGCCGCGTCGACCGGCATCCTCACCGGTATCCTTCTGGCGATCGCCCGCATTTCCGGTGAGACCGCGCCGTTGCTGTTCACGGCTCTGAACAATCAGTACTGGAGCCTCGATATGTCGCAGCCGATGGCGAACATCCCCGTCGTAATCTTCCAGTTCGCCATGAGCCCCTATGAGCAATGGCAGAATCTTGCGTGGGCCGGTGCCTTCGTGATGACGGCCGTCGTTCTAATCCTGAGCGTCGTATCGCGCTCCGTCCTGAACCGAAAAGGTGGGAAATGATGCTTCAGTCCCAAGACACTTTCGACGCCGCCAGCAAGTCGGAAAAGCCGATGGCCAAAGACAAGATCGCTCTCGAGAAAGTCAATTTCTATTACGGCGATGCCCACGCCATCAAGGATGTGAGCCTGAGCTTCCCTGAGCGCCAGGTTTCGGCCCTGATCGGTCCGTCGGGATGCGGCAAGTCCACGCTGCTGCGCATCCTGAACCGTATCTACATGCTGTATCCGAAGATGCGCGCCACCGGCTCGATCAAGCTCGATGGCAAGAACATCCTCGACCCGAGCTTCTCGATGAACGAGCTGCGCGCCCGCGTCGGCATGGTCTTCCAGAAGCCTGTGCCGTTCCCGATGTCGATCTATGACAACATCGCCTATGGCATTCGCCATCACGAGCGCCTCAACAAGGCCGACATGGATGTCCGCGTCGAACAGGCGTTGCGTCAGGCCGCCCTCTGGGATGAGGTGAAGGACAAGCTGAAGGGCAGCGGTCTCGGCCTTTCCGGCGGCCAGCAGCAGCGTCTTTGCATTGCCCGCGGGGTAGCACTGCGTCCGGAAGTTCTGCTGCTCGACGAGCCGACCTCGGCCCTTGACCCGATCTCGACTGCCAAGGTGGAAGAGCTGGTCGCGCAGTTGAAGGGCGAATTCACGATCGTCATCGTTACCCACAACATGCAGCAGGCAAGCCGCATCTCCGACAACACCGCCTTCATGTATCTCGGCGAGCTGATCGAATATGGCCCGACCACGCAGATCTTCCAGTCGCCGAAGATCAAGCGTACGGAAGATTATATCACCGGCCGCTATGGCTGATACGACATTCCCTCTGCGGAAACGAAAACGGCCGGCATGCGATGAGCATGCCGGCCGTTTCTTTCGTGATATCGGAAAAATGGCTTACCAGGCGAGATCCAGGCGGTCGAGGCCGTGGAAATGATAGACGTCCTTGACGACGGGCGTCTTCGCAAGCTTGAGCCCCGGCAGGCGCTTGAACAGGATCGGCAGCACGACATTGAGCTCCAGCCGCGCCAGCGGCGCGCCGATGCAGAAGTGGATGCCGGCGCCGAAAGAAAGATTGGGCGCCTCGTTGCGGTCGGGCTTGAAGGCGAGGGGATCGCTGAATTTCGCCGGATCGAGATTGGCGGCGGCCAGGATCATGCTCACCTTGTCGCCGCGCTTGAACTCTATGCCGTCGATCTCGGCGGGTTCCAGCGCCCATCGCTGGAAGATGTGGACCGGCGCGCCAATGCGCAGCGATTCCTCGACGGTACGCTCGGTGGCGGTTTCATCACGGAAAAGCTCGGCCGGATCGTAGTCGCTGTCCAGAATGACGCGCACCGAATTGCCGATCTGATGGACCGTTGCCTCATGGCCGGCGTTGAGCAGCACGATGGTCGTCGAAACGAGTTCGTCTTCCGTCAGGTACTGGCCCTTGTGCTCGGTATGGATCATATGTGTCAGCAGGTCGTCGCGCGGTTCGGCCCGGCGCTCGGCAATGACGATCTTCACATAGTCGGAAAATTCCCGTGCTGCTTGCTCGGCGGCATCTTCGTCCGCGCGGGTGCGCCCGAACATGTACATGCGCACATAGGAATGCGACCACTTGAGGAGCTGCGGCCCCATGTCTTCGGGAATGCCGATCATGCGGGCGATCATCGTCACCGGGATGATATCGGCAAAGGTCGCAAGAAGCTCCACCTCGCCCTTGTCGGCAAAGCCGTCGATCAGCCGGTTGGCGAGTTCTTCCAGCTCCGGCTTCATCTTCTCGACATGGCGCGAGACGAAGGCGCGGTTGACGAGTGTACGCAGCCGCGTGTGTTCCGGCGGTTCCAGCTCCAGCAGAGAATAGCGCTCCGCGAGATCGAAGGCGGCGATATGCGGTTCGGGCTCGGGAAGGCCGAGCTCCTCGCGGCTGGCAATATGCAGGATCTGCCGGCCGAAACGGCGGTCGCGCAGCAGCCCGTTTACATGATCATAGCCGGTGACGAACCACTGCTTCTGCTGTTCCCAGTAGAAGGTGGGACAATGGGCATGGAGCGCGGCATAGACCGCGTTCGGGTTGCCGTAGAAGGCCGGGTCGCTGCCGTCGAGCGAGACATGGCGGGTTGCGGGATCGATCTTGAGAAAGGGCGGTATTATCATGAGCAGAGGCTTAGCGGATTTGCCGTGCCTCGGAAAGATGGGCGCTTGGAGCTATTCCAGTAATGTAGTGCAGTGGTTTTGCGCCCGGAATTGCGTAAAAACAAATGCTCTAGCCTGCGCGGGAGAGAACGCCCATGCGGCGCAGCGCTTCCACCTGATCGTCGACGGTCGGCACGAGTTCGCCGGCATGGGAGTTGGGCTCGCCTGGCGCGGGCGCTGCCGTTTCTTCCTCGCCAAAGACGACCGTGCAGTTGCGGCCGGCGGCCTTTGCAGCATAGAGCGCTCGGTCGGCAGCCGAGACCAGCCGGTCGATATTGGCCTCGATCGCCGAGGAAAGTGCGATGCCGACGCTGACGGTGGCCGGGATCAGTGCCTCGCCCGTGCTGACGGGTAAGCGGCAGAATTCGGCGCGGATCGATTCCGCCAGCGCTTCGGCCTCGGTTTGGTCGCGCACGGTTACGAAGGCTGCGAATTCTTCGCCGCCCATGCGGCCGAAGATATTGTTCGGGATATACTGGCGGGCAAGGCGGGCAAAGGCGGTCAGGACGGCATCGCCGGATTGATGGCCGAAGCGGTCGTTGACGCGCTTGAAATGGTCGAGGTCGAAAAGGATGACACCGACCTGATGCTGCTCGTCATGTGCCTTTTCCTGGATCTTGTCGAAATAGCCGAGCAGGCCGCGGCGGTTCAGCACGCCGGTCAGCGCGTCCGTCAGCGTCAGCACGCGCAAATGGCGTTCCGACCGTTCCATGATGAGGCGGCAGGTAAGCGCAAAGGCGATGGTGAGCAGGAAGGCGCTCGCCATGGCGGCCGCACCGCTGAAATTCGTTGCCTGAGCATCCGAAGGCAGGATCAGCGCCATTGCGATGGCCACGCCGAAGCAGAGGAAGGCTTGCAGCACGAAGACGGCCATCAGGAAGACGCGCGTGCGTTCACGGCGGATATCACCGGCGGCAACCGCCATGCCGAGCGCAGTGGCGCCGGTCGCCGAAGCGAGATTGTAAAGAATGACCCGGTTGGAATAATCTTCGTTGATCCAGGGCAGGAAGACGCCCGCGAGCCAGATTGCCGGCGGCAGCAGCGCCCACCATTCCATTTTCTTGCGGTCGAGGGCCAGGAAGCCGGCAACCCAGGCGCTCTGTCCGAGCAAGGCGATGGCATTGCCGATTTCGATGGAAAGCAGGTTGGGGATTTCGCCGCGGGCTGCAACGAGTGCAAAACCGATGCCGCTGAACAGGAAGCCGAGCCCCCAAAAAAGGTAGGCGGCGCTTTTCCGGTTGTGGCGCCAGGCCACGAACAGAACCAGAGCCAGCGTAAGGGCTTCGGAACACCAGATGGACAGACCTGTAGTGACATTGAACACGGCAGCAACCCCTTGAATAGTGGCCGCATCCTTGCCGAAGAAGCTCGCTGTTTGATTAATGACGGGAGGCTAGAGTCGGCAATCTGGCCGATATCTGCCGGTAAGCTTTCCGCCCGGTAAATGGCGGCGACTTTCCTCGAGCGCGGTAAGCCTTCCTTCATCCTGTCATAGAGAAAAGCTGTGAGAGCGAAAGGGCTGGCCTCGCCGTTAACAGGCGTTTGGGAGAAACCGGATAGGGAAATGTCAAAGCCATATCTCGCGCGCCCTTCTTAACGTTATCCTTATGCGTGTCTTGAAGAGGGGGGCGGGGACACTCTATGTAGGGATAAGGCATTTTTCTTTGATTCCCGGCCTTCGCCGGAAAGACGTTAAAAGGACGCACATGAGAAACCCAGTCGATACCGCTATGGCACTCGTGCCGATGGTTGTGGAACAGACCAATCGCGGTGAACGCTCCTACGACATCTATTCCCGCCTGCTCAAGGAACGCATCATCTTCCTGACGGGTCCTGTCGAGGATCATATGGCGACACTCGTCTGCGCCCAGCTTCTCTTCCTCGAGGCCGAAAATCCGAAGAAGGAAATCGCGCTCTACATCAATTCGCCGGGTGGTGTCGTCACTGCCGGTATGGCGATCTATGACACGATGCAGTTCATCAAGCCGGCCGTATCGACGCTCTGCGTCGGCCAGGCCGCTTCCATGGGCTCGCTGCTTCTGGCTGCCGGTCACAAGGACATGCGTTTCGCGACGCCGAATTCCCGCATCATGGTTCACCAGCCCTCGGGTGGTTTCCAGGGTCAGGCATCGGATATCGAGCGTCATGCCCGCGACATCATCAAGATGAAGCGCCGCCTCAACGAGGTCTATGTGAAGCACACGGGCCGGACGTATGAGGAGGTCGAGAAGACCCTCGATCGCGACCATTTCATGGATGCTGACGAGGCCCAGACCTGGGGCGTCATCGACAAGGTTCTGACCTCGCGCATCGAAATGGAAGGCGATCAGGCCTAGTAATTAATAGGGATGGTATTTTCGCCGCCACAGTTCTATCCCATTTGTGATTGAACAAGGGGTTTCATCTGGCGGCGGAGACGCTAATAGTAACTATTAATGCTATGTTGAATTTTTGTGACATAGCATTCGGCATTCGAAGGGGAATTCGTTGCCGCCGGTACCCGGACATGATTGATTGGGCCCGGTTCGTACCCCCTGAAGCCCTTGTCGGCAGAAACTCCGGGTAGGGAGCGCCGTCAGGGAGCTGATTGAGTGGACCGCGATTTCGCGTTCGAAATGCGGCGTGCTGGAAGGAAAGTGATATGAGCAAGGTCAGCGGCAGCAACGGCGGCGACAGTAAGAACACCCTCTATTGTTCTTTCTGCGGAAAGAGCCAGCATGAAGTCCGGAAGCTTATTGCCGGACCGACCGTGTTTATCTGCGATGAATGCGTCGAATTGTGCATGGACATCATCCGCGAGGAGAACAAGTCCTCGATGGTCAAGTCCCGTGACGGCGTTCCCACGCCCCAGGACATCATCAAGGTCCTCGACGAATATGTCATCGGCCAGCGTCAGGCGAAGAAGATCCTGTCGGTCGCCGTTCACAACCACTACAAACGTCTCGCACACGCCTCGAAGAATGGCGATGTCGAGCTGGCGAAGTCGAACATCATGCTGGTCGGCCCGACCGGCTGCGGCAAGACCTATCTTGCCCAGACGCTCGCCCGCATCATCGACGTTCCCTTCACGATGGCCGACGCGACCACGCTGACGGAAGCCGGCTATGTCGGCGAAGACGTCGAAAACATCATCCTGAAGCTTCTGCAGGCTGCGGACTATAACGTCGAGCGCGCCCAGCGCGGTATCGTCTACATCGACGAAGTCGACAAGATCTCCCGCAAGTCCGACAACCCCTCGATCACCCGTGACGTATCGGGCGAGGGTGTGCAGCAGGCGCTTCTGAAGATCATGGAAGGCACGGTTGCCTCGGTACCGCCGCAGGGCGGCCGTAAGCATCCTCAGCAGGAATTCCTGCAGGTCGACACGACGAACATCCTGTTCATCTGCGGCGGCGCTTTCGCCGGTCTCGACAAGATCATCTCTGCCCGTGGCGAGAAGACTTCGATCGGCTTTGGTGCAACTGTCAAGGCACCGGACGACCGTCGCGTCGGCGAAGTGCTGCGCGAACTGGAGCCGGAAGATCTGGTCAAGTTCGGCCTCATCCCGGAATTCATCGGCCGTCTGCCGGTTCTGGCAACGCTTGAGGACCTCGATGAGGACGCGCTGATCCAGATCCTGTCCGAGCCGAAGAACGCGCTGATCAAGCAGTACCAGCGCCTGTTCGAGATGGAAGATGTCGAACTCACCTTCCACGAGGACGCATTGCGTGAAATCGCCCGCAAGGCGATCATCCGCAAGACCGGCGCTCGCGGCCTGCGTTCGATCATGGAAAAGATCCTGCTCGATACGATGTTCGAACTGCCGGCGCTGGAAGGCGTGCGCGAGGTCGTCATCTCGGAAGAGGTCGCCCGCGGCTCGGCCCGTCCGCTGTATATCTACGCCGACCGCCAGGACGAGAAGGCAAACGTCTCGGCCTGAAGCTTGGGTTAAAAACCGCTATTTTAAGGGGCTTGCCTTGTGCAGGCCCCTTTCTATTTGAAAACCTATGCCAGGCGCTGATAATAGTTGCGGGCAAGGTTGAAAACAGCCTTGGCCGATATTGCGCAAAGGATGACCCTTGGCAATGATGCTGTGATTCCGTAGCGTGTTGCTGGTGTTGTTATTTTAGGCCGTTCGGAAATGGTCAGCGTCGCTCCAGATAGGCGCTTCATTGTGTTGGCGTTCCATGTAATAAAGCTGTCACAACCGTGGAACGCGGGCGTTAACGTGGCTTGAAAAGCGTAGTCAGAACCTCCACTTGTAACAGCAAGTGAGAGTGCCGGCCGGTCCCAAGCGGCCGCGCCAAAGAGCCCGGTAACGGGACGATGGAAAGGAATAAAAATGACGAAGAAAACGTCTGTAGCGAGCAGCACCGCTTATCCTGTTCTCCCCCTGCGCGACATCGTGGTTTTCCCCCATATGATCGTGCCGCTGTTCGTCGGGCGGGAAAAGTCGATCCGCGCGCTCGAAGAGGTCATGGGTTCCGACAAGCAGATCATGCTGGTCACCCAGATCAACGCCAGCGATGACGATCCGGATCCGTCTGCGATCCACCGCGTCGGTACGGTTGCCAACGTGCTGCAGCTCCTGAAGCTTCCCGACGGCACCGTGAAGGTTCTGGTCGAAGGCCGCGCACGCGCCGAGATCGATACCTATACGAGCCGCGAAGATTTCTACGAAGCGCTCGGCCATGTGCTCGAAGAGCCGCATGACGATCCCGTCGAGCTGGAAGCTCTGTCGCGTTCGGTCGTGTCGGAATTCGAGAGCTACGTAAAGCTCAACAAGAAGATTTCGCCTGAGGTTGTCGGTGCGGCAAGCCAGATCGACGACTATTCAAAGCTCGCCGATACGGTCGCCTCGCACCTCTCGATCAAGATCACCGAGAAGCAGGAGATGCTGGAGACCACCAGCGTCAAGGCCCGCCTCGAAAAGGCGCTCGGCTTCATGGAAGGCGAGATCTCGGTCCTGCAGGTCGAAAAGCGCATCCGTTCGCGCGTCAAGCGCCAGATGGAGAAGACCCAGCGCGAATACTACCTGAATGAGCAGATGAAGGCGATCCAGAAGGAACTCGGCGACGGCGAGGAAGGCCGCGACGAGATGAGCGAACTGGAAGAGCGCATTGCCAAGACGAAGCTGTCCAAGGAAGCCCGTGAAAAGGCCGATGCGGAACTGAAGAAGCTGCGCCAGATGAGCCCGATGTCGGCTGAAGCCACCGTCGTGCGCAATTATCTGGACTGGCTGCTCGGGATCCCCTGGGGCAAGAAGTCTAAGATCAAGGCCGATCTCAACAATGCCGAGAAGATCCTCGAAGCCGATCATTTCGGTCTTGAGAAGGTCAAGGAGCGCATCGTCGAGTATCTGGCTGTTCAGGCCCGCGCCACCAAGATCAAGGGTCCGATCCTGTGCCTCGTCGGCCCTCCGGGCGTCGGCAAGACCTCGCTCGCCCAGTCGATCGCCAAGGCAACCGGCCGTGAATATGTCCGTATGGCTCTTGGCGGCGTTCGTGACGAAGCTGAAATCCGCGGTCACCGCCGCACCTATATCGGCTCGATGCCCGGCAAGGTCATCCAGTCGATGAAGAAGGCGAAGAAGTCCAACCCGCTGTTCCTGCTCGACGAAATCGACAAGCTCGGCCAGGACTATCGCGGTGATCCGTCTTCGGCTCTGCTGGAAGTGCTCGACCCGGCGCAGAACTCGACCTTCATGGATCACTACCTGGAAGTCGAATACGACCTGTCGGACGTGATGTTCATCACGACGGCAAATACGCTGAACATCCCGGCTCCGCTGATGGACCGCATGGAGATCATCCGTATCGCCGGCTATACCGAAGACGAAAAGCGCGAGATCGCCAAGCGGCACCTGCTGCCGAAGGCCATCAAGGAACATGCGCTGCAGCCGAACGAATTCTCGGTCAGCGACGATGCCCTGATGGCGATCAGCCAGCAGTACACCCGCGAAGCCGGCGTGCGTAACTTCGAACGCGAATTGATGAAACTCGCCCGCAAGGCGGTCACCGAGATCATCAAGGGCAAGACGAAGTCGGTTCACGTCACGGCAGCGAATATCGACGATTATCTCGGCGTTCCGCGCTTCCGCCACGGCGAAGCTGAACGCGAAGATCAGGTCGGTGTTGTCACGGGTCTTGCCTGGACGGAAGTCGGCGGTGAGTTGCTGACGATCGAAGGCGTCATGATGCCCGGTAAGGGCCGCATGACCGTCACCGGCAACCTGAAGGAAGTCATGAAGGAATCGATTTCGGCAGCGGCGTCCTACGTCCGCTCGCGCGCCGTCGATTTCGGCATCGAACCACCGCGCTTCGACAAGAGCGACATCCACGTGCACGTGCCGGAAGGTGCAACGCCGAAGGATGGTCCGTCTGCCGGTGTCGCGATGGCAACCGCGATCGTCTCGATCATGACGGGCATTCCGGTCAACAAGGATGTGGCAATGACGGGTGAGATCACCCTGCGCGGCCGCGTCCTGCCGATCGGTGGCCTGAAGGAAAAGCTGCTTGCGGCTCTGCGCGGCGGCATCAAGAAAGTGCTGATTCCGGAAGAGAACGCCAAGGACTTGGCCGAAATTCCTGACAACGTGAAGAACAGCATGGAGATCATTCCGGTCTCCCGTATGGGCGAGGTGATCAAGCACGCGCTGGTCCGTCGTCCCGAGCCGATCGAATGGGATGGCACGGTTGAAACGCCCGTCATCGCGACTGTCGAAGGGCTCGATGATGCAGGTGCAGCCATCGCTCATTGAGCTTTGGCGGCCACATTTAAGCCCAATTGTTGCAAATCGTGAAAAAGGCCGGCGGAAACGCCGGCCTTTTTTGTGAAAACGTCATGTAGACGCTTGCTTTTCCTTGATTTGCAGGGTTTTTGGGTTCTCGGCGGGCCTGATGAAAGCGATTTCTGCGCCTAGCTTACAGATTGAGTTGTTTCAAACCATTTAGAAAGGGGTGGAAACATGAACAAGAATGAACTCGTGTCCGCAGTAGCCGAAAAGGCTGGACTGACGAAGTCTGATGCAGCATCTGCCGTCGACGCAGTTTTCGACGTTGTACAGGCTGAACTGAAGAGCAAGGGCGACGTTCGCCTCGCTGGCTTCGGCAGCTTCACCGTTTCCCATCGCGCTGCCACGAAGGGCCGTAACCCTTCGACCGGCGCCGAAGTCGACATCCCGGCACGCAACGTGCCGAAGTTCACGCCCGGCAAGGGCCTGAAGGACGCCGTCAACGGCTGATACGAGATAGTCCGCCGGCCGTAAACGAGAACGGCCGCGCAGGATTTTGAGGGGTTCGGTATTGCCGGACCCCTTTTTGTTTTCGGCGCTTGCCGCACGCCGCGCTTTGTCTTACGACACCTGTGTTCTCAGGGCGGGGTGAAAGTCCCCACCGGCGGTAGGGGTTTCGGCCCGAGCCCGCGAGCGCCTTTCGAAGCTTCGGTCAAGGAAGGGTCAGCAGATCCGGTGCGATTCCGGAGCCGACGGTTAAAGTCCGGATGAAAGAGAATGAGCGTGGCCGTGCGGGCAGGAGACTGTCGCGTCTGCGTGCCGTCGCCTCATGCGTCCTGATTTATGTTTGGTCCCTGTACTGGATGGAAGACATGAATCAGAATTCCCTTGCCGTCGGGCATTCCCGCGCCTTCGCCGGCGCTGCCTTCATGGTAGCCGGAGGCGTTGCCTTCTCGCTTCTCAATGTCGTCACCCAATGGCTGACCATGACGCTTGCCTTCCCGGCGGCTTCTGCAGCCTTCTGGCAATATGGCTTCGCCTTTCTCTTCTCCTTGCCCTTCCTGCGCAAGGCCGGCCTATCGGCGATGCGCACCAGCTATCCCTGGCGGCATGTCGTGCGCGTTGCCTTTGCCGCGCTTGGCGTCGAAGCCTGGGTCTCCGGTCTCGCCTCGGTGCCGATCTGGCAGGCGATCGCGCTTGTAATGACCTCGCCCTTCTTCATCATTCTCGGCGCGCGCCTGTTCCTCGGTGAGCGCGTCGGGCCTGCTCGCTGGATGGCAACGGGTGTCGGCTTTGTCGGCGCGATGATCATCCTCCAGCCATGGTCGGACAGCTTCACCTGGGCCGCCCTCCTGCCTGTCCTCTCGGCGCTTCTCTGGGGTGCTTCGTCGCTCATCACAAAGAGCCTGACGGGCATCGAGAAACCGGAGACGATTACCGTCTGGCTGCTGGTGCTGCTCACGCCGATCAATGGCAGCCTGGCACTTGCGTCGGGCCTCGCCGTGCCGACAGGCGCAACGCTTGCGCTCTTCCTCCTGGCCGGCCTTCTGACAGTCGTGGCGCAATATCTGCTGACGCTCGCCTACGCCAGCGCAGATGCCGCCTATGTGCAGCCCTTCGATGACCTGAAACTGCCGCTGAACGTACTCGCCGGCTGGCTTTTCTTCGGCTATGCGCCGGCTGGTTATCTGTGGCTGGGCGCCGCGCTCATTCTCGCCGCCTCGCTCTTCATCATGCGTAGCGAGATGCGTCGCGAGCGGCAGGCAGCCTGACGCAAACTGTACAAAATGTCGCAGCCTGTCATGTCTCTGTCATGGCAGTCCCGCAAAAACCCTCTGTTCGATTTTTCGGCATTGGGGGATTTTTTAATGACATCGTCTTCGCGCAAGGCAGCGCTCGCTGCCGTGCTTCTTGCATCCGTTGCGGTCCCGGCAGCAGCGGAACCGGTTTTCAACCGCATCGCCTCTTTCCCGGTCGCAACAAATCTGCCGGCCGACAAGGACAAGCTTTCGGCCACCTCGGCCGAAATCATCACCGCTTCGCAGGATGGCAACACGCTGATCTACAGCGACAGCCCGCTCGGCGCGATCGGCTTCATCGACATCATCGATGCCAAGGCACCCAAGGCCGGTGGCGCGCTGATGATGGACGGTGAGCCGACCTCGGTTACGACGGCAGCCGGCAAGGCGCTCGTCGCCGTCAACACCGGCGAAAGCAAGCAGAAGCCGTCGGGCCGTCTGGCAATTGTCGATATCGCTTCGAAGAAGATCGACGCGACCTGTGACCTCGGCGGCCAGCCCGATTCGATCGCCCTCAACAAGGACAGGACGCTCGGGACAATCGCGATCGAAAACGAACGCGATGAAGAGGTCAACGACGGCAAGATCCCGCAGATGCCGGCAGGCGACCTCGTCGTCTTCCAGGTCAAGACCGACGGCACCGTCGATTGCGGCACGATCAAGCACGTTGCGCTCACCGGCCTCGCTGGTGTCGCCCCTGAAGATCCGGAACCTGAATTCGTTGCCTTCAACAGCCAGAACGAGATCGCACTGACGCTGCAGGAAAATAACGAGATCATTATCCTTGACGGTACGACCGGCACGGTGAAGACGCATTTCACCGCCGGCAGCGTCGACCTCACCGGCATCGACACCAAGCGCGACGGCGCCCTGAAATTCACCGGCGAGAAGAAGGGCGTCCCGCGTGAGCCCGACGCGGTCAAGTGGCTGGACGACAACCGTATCGTCGTTGCCAACGAAGGCGACTACGAAGGCGGCTCGCGCGGCTTCACCATCTTCGACAAGACCGGCAAGGTTCTCTTCGAATCCGGCGCCTCTTTCGAACGCGCCGTTGCCGCTCTCGGCCACTATCCGGAAAGCCGCTCTTCGTCGAAGGGCGTCGAGCCGGAAGGTCTTGAAGCGGCCAAGTTCGGTGATGACAACCTGTTCTTCCTTCTTGCCGAACGCGCTTCCGTCGTCGGTGTCTACAAGGACACGGGTGCCGATCCGGAACTGCTGCAGATCCTGCCGTCGGGCATTTCTCCGGAAGGCGCAATCGCCATTCCCCAGCGTAACCTGTTCGCTACTGCCAACGAGCTTGACCTCGGCAAGGACGGCGGTGCGCGTTCGCACGTCATGATCTACGAGCGCGGCGAAGGCGAGAAGGCCTATCCGCATATCGTCTCCGCAGAGAAGGACGGCAATCCGATCGGTTTTGCCGCGCTTTCGGGCCTCGCCGCCGTTCCGGGCAAGCCGGGCATGCTCTACGCCGTCAGCGACAGCGTCCTCGGTTCGCAGCCGACGATTTACACGATCGACGCCACCAAGAAGCCGGCCGTTATCACCGATGCCCTCATCGTCAAGCGTGACGGCGCTCCGGCCCAGAAACTCGACATCGAAGGCATCGCCGTTGCTGCCGATGGTTCTTTCTGGCTCGCTTCGGAAGGTTATACCGAGCGCCTGGTGCCGCACGCGCTCTATAACGTCACCGCCAAGGGCGACATCAAAGCCGAGATCGCCCTTCCGAAGGAACTGCTCGCCAACGAAATCCGCTATGGCTTCGAAGGTATCACGATCATCGGCACCGGCGATGACGCAACGCTGTGGATGGCCGTTCAGCGCGAATGGAACGATGACGAGAAGGGTTTTGTGAAGCTCGTTTCCTATAACCCGAAGAAGAAGGAATGGGGCGGCGTACGCTACCCGCTGGACAAGAGCGAGAGTGGCTGGGTCGGTCTTTCCGAAATCACGGCTCAGGGAGACAGCGTCTACATCATCGAGCGTGACAATCTCGTCGGTGACGCGGCCAAGCTGAAGAAGCTCTACAAGGTCGCAATCTCCGACCTGAAGCCGGGCAAGCTCGGCGGCGAACTGCCTGTCGTCAAGAAGACGGAAGCCCATGACTTCATCGGCGACCTGAAGTCGGCCACCAACGGCTACGTTCTCGACAAGCTGGAAGGTTTCGCCTTCGACGCGTCGGGCAAGGCCTATGCGGTGACCGACAATGACGGTGTCAGCGATTCTTCGGGCGAAACCCTGTTCTTCCCGGTCAACCTGTCCGCAACGAACTGAGTTCACATTCCGCGAAATGGAGAGGCCGGGCTTTGCCCGGCCTTTTTCCTTGGCCCGACAACGCTGACGGCGTGACCGGGTTAGGCCATGAATTTGGGCAGTGCGGCGGCCAATGCGTCGACCGCAAGACGGATCCTGAGCGGCAGGTGCGGCGTCTGCAGCCACAGCGCATGGCAGTCATAGAGAAATTCCGGCTGATCTGGCAGCAGCACTTCGAGCGTCCCGGCCTGCACGCGCTCGCGGATGAGCCAATAGGGTAGCCAGGCAAGCCCTATGCCGGCTGTCGCCGCATCTGCAATTGCATCGAGGTCATCGAGCCGCAATCGGCCGCTCGGCCGAACTTCTATTGGAGCCTGGTCTCCATCCGGGAAGAGCCATGGGCTGAAGCGCGCGGAGCGCGCGTAGATGATTGCATCGTGCTTGCCGATATCTTCGACCGTCTCCGGTCTGCCATGAGCATCGAGATAGCTCGCCGAGGCGCAGACCACCATGCGCTGGCGCGCGACCCGCCGCGCGATAATCCCTGACCTGTCAGCGAGTTCCCCGGTACGGATCGCGAGATCGTAGCCGTCATCGGCGAGATCGGTAATGGGGTCGCTGAGCGATAGATCGAGTTCGAGGCTCGGATACCGCCTTGCAAGCTCGAGCAGAACCGGAAGCACGCAATGCCGGCCGAAATGCGCGGGCATGGTGACGCGCAGCTTTCCGCACGGTTCGGAAAGATGGTCGAACGCGAGCGCATCCGCGGCTTCGGTCTCGGCAAGGATCACCCGGCAGCGCTCGTAATAGGCGCGTCCAAAATCCGTAAGGCTCTGGCGGCGCGTTGTCCGGGTGATAAGGCTGACTCCCAATCGCTCCTCAAGAAAGCGGATATGCTTGCCGACCATCGGACCGGAGAGGCCGAGTGCTGCTGCCGCTGCCGCAAACGAGCCCAGATCAACGGCCTTTACGAAGACGGTCATGCTGGTAAGGCGATCCATATTGCAAACTCGTAGTTTCTTCTGTCTTTCCCAGAGCCCAATTTATCTTCCCCAATCCAATTGGCATAGATCATTCAGTCCGATTGTTTTGGAGTTGATGGGAAATGGCACGCATAATCCGCTTTCATGAATTTGGTGGTCCTGATGTTCTCCGCATTGAGGATATGGATATTCCAGCCCCTGGACCGGGGCAGGTTCAGATCCGCGTCAAGGCTCTTGGGATCAACCGGGCTGAGGCCCTGCTGAGATCCGGTACCTATATCGAAACCGCGCCGCTGCCGTCGGGGCTTGGCCTCGAGGCGGCAGGCATCATCGAGGCGGTAGGGGAGGGCGTGGACGGCTTAGTGCCCGGCGACGCTGTCAGCATCATCCCGCCGATCTCGATGGTGCGCTCGCCGGCTTACGGTGAACTGGTCACATTTCCCGCCGCATCTGTCGTCAGGCACCCGCCGACACTTTCCTGCGAAGAGGCTGCCGCTCTCTGGATGCCGTATCTGACTGCTTACGGTGCCCTCATCGATATCGCCCGGCTATCAAGGGGGGAGTTCGTCGCTATTACCGCGGCATCGAGCAGCGTAGGTCTTGCCGCAATCCAGATCGCCAACGTGGTCGGCGCCACGCCGATTGCGATTACGAGAACCGCTTCAAAGCGTCGGGCATTGGAGGAGGCCGGTGCCGCGCATGTGATCGCCTCGCAGGAGGAGGAATTGCAAGCGCGGCTAAGGGAGATCGCCGGAGAAGGAGGTGTTCGGGTCGTCCTCGACGCCGTGGCCGGACCTATCTTCGAGCCGTTGACGGCGGCGATGTCCTCGGGCGGCATTCTTATCGAATATGGTGGACTAAGCCCGCAGCCAACACCGTTTCCTTTGCCTGCCGTGCTCGGCAAATGCCTGCTGCTGCGCGGCTATCTCGTCCATGAGATCATTCGCGATCCGATACGGCTTCAGGCCGCAAAGACCTTTATTTTCGATGGGCTCGCGTCCGGCGCGCTGAAGCCTCTCATAGCAAAGACGTTCCCCTTCGAGCAGATCGTCGAAGCGCATCGGTTCCTGGAAACGAATGAGCAGTTCGGCAAGATCGTCGTGACGGTCTGATGCGGTCCTGCTGGGAACATGTCTCAATCCCGGCCTGCAAGTTGCTGGCCGGGATTGATGGTCTGCAGGGCCTACCAGCGCTGATGCACATGCGGAGCGATCAGCCGCCCGTAAATCTCCCGGGTCGCGGCCATGACATCAGCCGACAACGGCGCCAGATCGGCGGCGGCAGCGTTCGCCCTGGCCTGCTCGGCATTGCGCGCGCCGGGAATGACGACGGTGACAGCCTCTGTCATCAGGATCCAGCGCAGCGCAAAGGCTGCCATGCCGGCGCCTGCTGGAACGAGCTTGCGCACTTCTTCGACCGCCTGCAGGCCGACCTCGAAGGGCACGCCCGCAAAGGTTTCGCCGACATCGAAGGCCTCGCCGTTGCGGTTG
The DNA here is from genome assembly GCF_014193955.1 of Rhizobium sp. BK379. Lineage (NCBI taxonomy): Bacteria > Pseudomonadati > Pseudomonadota > Alphaproteobacteria > Hyphomicrobiales > Rhizobiaceae > Rhizobium > Rhizobium sp. BK379. Next base: position 69,252 of record NZ_JACIAD010000009.1, on the reverse strand, counting down.
AAGTTGCGGTGATCGTCGCTGGCGAACTTGGTGTCGCGGGTGATCTTGCCGGAGAGGAGGCCGCTTGCGAGCGGCACACGGGCGATGATTGCCACGTTCTTGCGGCGGGCCTCACCGAAGAACAGGTGGTCGGGACGCTGGCGGAAGATATTGTAGATGATCTGGATGCTGACGACGCCAGGATATTCGATCGCCTTCAAAGCTTCCTCGACCTTTTCGACGCTGACGCCATAGCCCTTGATCTTGCCTGCCTTCTGCAGGTCGTCGAGGGCCGCGAAAACCTCGGGGCGATAGAGCACTTCCGTCGGAGGGCAGTGGAGCTGCACGAGGTCGAGGCTGTCCACCTGCAGATTCTTCAGGCTGCGGTCGATGAAGCCTTCGAGATTGGCCTTGGTGTAGCCCTCAGCGACATGCGGGTTGAGACGGCGGCCGGCCTTGGTCGCAACCATCGGGCGCTCGCCGCCACGCGCCTTCAGCACGTCGGCGATGATCTTCTCGGAGCGGCCATCACCGTAGACGTCAGCGGTATCGATGAATGTCATGCCGGCATCGAGTGCGGTATTCAGCGCAGCGCGGCCGTCCGCTTCGCTGACATCGCCCCAGGAACCGCCGATCTGCCAGGCGCCGAAGCCGACATCGGTAACGGTGAAGGGCAGGCGGCCGAAAGCATGATGTTTCATGAAAAATCCTCCGTTCGTGATGAAAGGCCCTCGCAGTAGCAGCTGCCGGATAGAGCGGCAATCGCCGATACCGCTTGGATCGCCTGCTGCGATGAAATACCCTTGCCCACGACGGCTTCAACTGCGCACGACGGAAGAACGGAAAGAACATGGATATCAAGACCGCGGGCGCACGCCCCTCCACCAAAGGCCGGGCCGACTATTTTACCGGTTCCGTACGGCTGGATCCGCTTGTCGATGCGCCGGATCCCGCCCGCGTGCAGGCAACGCACGTGACCTTCGAACCCGGCGCGCGCACGACCTGGCACACGCATCCCTTAGGGCAGACGCTGATCGTTACGTCAGGCAGGGGGCTTGCGCAGACCTGGGGTGGAGACATCAGGGAAATCCGTGCCGGCGATGTGGTCTGGTTCGCGCCGGGCGAGAAGCACTGGCATGGGGCCAGTGCGGAGACTGGCATGAGCCATATTGCCATCCAGGAAGCGTTGAACGGCAGCGTGGCAGACTGGCTGGAGCAGGTCAGTGACGAGCAGTATGCTGGCAAGGCCTGAGGGTAGTGGTGGCCGTGCAGCATGATTCGGAGACTGGGCGGGTGCCGTCGCCTGTGACCGGCAACAGCTCACGACACGCCTAGGCTTCTCAGCCTGTGGAAAAGTTCCTCGACAGGCGTAAGTGGTCGCGAAGGCGATGCAATGGCCTGCAGGCGGGGCAGGGAGCGCCCGCGTCACGAACGCGAATTTGCCGGTTCTGCGGGAGATTGGCGAAGCGGTTCCGAAACAATTTCAGCACTGTCATGGTTTTGTCTCCAAACCTGCTTGACACTAAAAGGCGAACCCCTTAGTTAGCCGCTCATCCCAACGGCCAGCCCGTTCGGAGAGGGTGCTCAGGCACCGGATTGCTTGAAAGAATGCGGGTGTAGCTCAGTCGGTTAGAGTGCCGGCCTGTCACGCCGGAGGTCGCGGGTTCGAGCCCCGTCACTCGCGCCATTTCAAGCAGGCGTCAAATTGACGCTATCTGTCCGGTTCGTGATATCCTCACGGTCCGAAAGGTCCAATGCGCGGGTGTAGCTCAGTCGGTTAGAGTGCCGGCCTGTCACGCCGGAGGTCGCGGGTTCGAGCCCCGTCACTCGCGCCATTTATCTTCAAAAAGCCATGCAGTTTCCGAGGGTCAGCCATGCGGCCTTCCGCGACATTTGCGGATTTGTCGCGACATCGTTGCATCTGCTTGATAATGTCCGTCTCACGCTGTTCGAATAGCTTCTGTAAAAGTCTTGCGCCGGGGCTCCGGCTGCGCTAACCACGGCTTGTTGCAACGCACGTTCGCTTGCCGGGCATTTGCCCAGTTGCGCCGCCCGGCGCCGCCCGCAAGCAGGGATGAACATGATGACTGAACTGCTCAGTTCCTATATTCCGATCGCTATTTTCATCGGTATCGCGCTCGTTATCGGCCTGGCGCTGCTCATTGCGCCGTTTGCCGTTGCATTCAAGGCGCCCGATTCGGAAAAGCTTTCGGCCTACGAATGCGGCTTCAACGCATTCGATGACGCTCGCATGAAGTTCGACATCCGCTTCTACCTCGTGTCGATTCTCTTCATCATCTTCGATCTTGAAGTCGCCTTCCTCTTCCCGTGGGCCGTTTCCTTCGGTGCCATCGGCTGGTTCGGCTTCTGGTCCATGATGGTCTTCCTCTTCGTGCTGACCATTGGCTTTATCTATGAATGGAAGAAGGGAGCCCTGGAATGGGAGTAGCCCCCGCTGGCAATCAGACGCTCGTAGCGCCGCAGCCGAAGGGGATCATCGATCCCTCGACCGGCAAGCCGATCGGCAGCAACGACGCGTTTTTTGGCGAGATCAACAATGAGCTCGCCGACAAGGGTTTCCTCGTCACGTCGACCGACGAGCTGATCAACTGGGCTCGTACCGGCTCGCTGATGTGGATGACCTTCGGTCTCGCCTGCTGCGCCGTCGAGATGATGCAGCTCTCCATGCCGCGTTACGACGTCGAGCGCTTCGGCTTTGCACCGCGTGCTTCGCCGCGCCAGTCGGACGTCATGATCGTTGCCGGCACGCTGACCAACAAGATGGCGCCTGCGCTTCGCAAGGTCTATGACCAGATGCCTGAGCCGCGCTACGTCATCTCGATGGGCTCCTGCGCCAACGGCGGCGGCTACTATCACTATTCCTATTCGGTTGTTCGTGGTTGCGACCGCGTCGTGCCGATCGACATCTATGTGCCGGGCTGTCCCCCCACAGCCGAAGCGCTGCTTTACGGCGTGCTTCTGCTGCAGAAGAAGATCCGCCGCACCGGCACGATCGAACGCTAAGGGCAAGGACAGGACATTATGAGCGAAGCCCTCACTGAGCTTTCGTCGTACCTTTCGGAAGCGCGCGGCAACCTGATTGCCGCCTCGCAGCTCAAGTATGGTGAGCTGACGCTGACGACGACCGGCGACAATCTGATTCCGCTGCTGACCTTCCTGCGCGACGATGCCAAGTGCGGCTTCGTCAACCTGACGGACATCTGCGGTGTGGACTGGCCGCAGCGCGAACTGCGCTTCGATGTCGTCTATCATATTCTGTCGCCGAAGAAGAACCTGCGCATCCGCGTGAAGGTGGCAACAGACGAAGATACGCCGGTTCCGTCCGCCTGCGCCGTCTATCCGGGCGCCGACTGGTTCGAGCGCGAGACCTGGGACATGTACGGCGTGCTCTTCACCGGCCATCCGGACCTGCGCCGTATCCTGACCGATTACGGTTTCGAAGGCCATCCGCTGCGCAAGGACTTCCCGACGACAGGTTTCGTCGAAGTTCGCTACGACGATGCGGCAAAGCGCGTCGTTTACGAGCCGGTGGAACTGAAGCAGGAGTTCCGAAACTTTGACTTTCTGTCGCCCTGGGAAGGCACCGAATACGTGCTGCCCGGCGATGAAAAAGCGAAGCAATAATTCAAGGCGGCTGGTGGGCCTGTTCCCGCCATTCACCAACTATCTGAGAACGCGAGCCTGATCGCCATGACAGAACATAATGTCCGCAACTTCAACATCAATTTCGGACCGCAGCATCCGGCGGCGCACGGCGTGCTTCGTCTTGTCCTGGAGCTTGACGGCGAAATTGTGGAGCGCGTCGACCCGCATATCGGTCTTCTCCATCGCGGCACCGAAAAGCTGATCGAAACCAAGACCTACCTGCAGGCCGTTCCCTACTTTGATCGCCTCGATTACGTGGCGCCGATGAACCAGGAACATGCCTATGCACTGGCGGTCGAAAGGCTGCTCGGCATCGAGATCCCGATTCGCGGCCAGCTCATCCGCGTCCTCTACTCGGAAATCGGCCGTATCCTGTCGCATCTCCTGAACGTTACGACTCAGGCCATGGACGTCGGTGCGCTGACGCCGCCGCTCTGGGGTTTCGAAGAGCGCGAAAAGCTGATGGTGTTCTATGAGCGCGCCAGCGGCTCCCGTATGCATGCCGCTTATTTCCGTCCGGGCGGCGTTCACCAGGACCTGCCGGAACAGCTCGTGCAGGATATCGGCAAGTGGTGCGACGAGTTCCCGGGCAAGCTCGACGATATCGACGATCTTCTCACCGGCAACCGCATCTTCAAGCAGCGTAACGTCGATATCGGCGTCGTCTCGCTGGAAGATTGCTGGGCCTGGGGCTTCTCGGGCGTCATGGTGCGCGGTTCGGGCGCTGCCTGGGATCTGCGTCGTGCGCAGCCCTACGAATGCTATTCGGATCTCGAATTCGACATCCCGGTCGGCAAGAACGGCGACAACTACGATCGTTACCTGATCCGCATGATCGAGATGCGCGAATCGGTGAAGATCATGAAGCAGTGCGTCAATCGCCTGCTCGGTGATGCCAAGGCGGGACCCTTCTCCTCGATCGACGGCAAGGTCGTTCCGCCGAAGCGCGGCGAAATGAAGCGTTCGATGGAAGCGCTCATCCACCACTTCAAGCTCTATACCGAAGGCTATCACGTGCCGGCCGGCGAGGTTTACGCTGCCGTCGAAGCGCCGAAGGGCGAATTCGGCGTCTATCTCGTCTCCGACGGCACCAACAAGCCCTATCGCTGCAAGATCCGCGCCCCGGGTTATGCGCATCTGCAGGCGATGGACTTCATGTGCCGTGGCCACCAGCTTGCCGACGTCGCGGCTGTTCTCGGCTCGCTCGACATCGTGTTCGGTGAGGTAGACCGCTAATGCAGGCTCTGCCGCTCGCAGCAGCATTTCTTCTTTCGGCCTCCGCTGCCTTTGCGCAGGATGCCGGAAAGCTCGGCACACCGCTGGGCCATGAGGAGGCGCAGTCGCCGGCAGAGCAGTCGTCCATGGGCGAGCTTTTGTCCAAGGGCTATCAAATCAAGGCCGCCGTGCCGAACGGCGGCAAGTTCGTGGTATTTATGCAAAAAGACCAGTCGGCCTACGCCTGTGAAATGCAGTCTTTGACTGCTTCGCGGTGTGGAACGCTAAACTGACAAGGCGTGAGGAAGAATGTCCGTTCGTCGATTAGCCGAAGATCAATTCCAGCCGTCCGCATTCGCTTTCAGCGATGACAATGCGGTCTGGGCGGAAAAGACGATTCAGAAATATCCCGCAGGCCGTCAGCAGTCCGCGGTCATTCCCCTGTTGATGCGGGCACAGGAACAGGATGGTTGGGTCACCCGCCCGGCGATCGAAAAGATCGCCGACATGCTGGACATGGCCTATATCCGTGTTCTCGAAGTCGCGACCTTCTACACCCAGTTCCAGCTTCATCCGGTCGGCACGCGTGCTCACGTGCAGGTCTGTGGCACGACGCCCTGCATGCTGCGCGGCTCGGAAAAGCTGATGGGCGTCTGCCGCAGCAAGATCCACCAGCACCCGTTCGAGCGCAATGCTGAAGGCACGCTCTCGTGGGAAGAGGTCGAATGTCTCGGGGCCTGCGTCAACGCACCGATGGTGATGATCGGCAAGGATACCTATGAGGACCTGACGCCCGAGCGCCTCGAAGAGATCATTGATACGTTCGCGGCCGGCAATGGCGCGAGCGTCAAGGTTGGCCCGCAGATCGACCGTCACCTGTCCTCGCCCGAAGGTGGCCCGACGACCCTGCTGAGTGATGGTACCGTCACCCGCACCTGGGTTGACAAGGCCGCAACGACCGCACCGGCAGATGGCGCCACCGTTCCGCCCTCCGAGGCTGCGCGTCCGAAGAGCACCGATGCCGAGACCAATGCGGCGCTGAAGACGCCGGCAACGGCACCGAAGGCATCCGCCAAGAATGCCAAGGCTGCCGAAGTTCAGCCGCTTTCCGGCACAGCCGCTTCCGAGCCGGCGCTGAAACCTGCTGCTGAAGCTGTTGTAAAGCCTTCGCTGACCGACAAGAATCGTCCGGCCGGCATCGAAAAGCCGGCAGCGCCGGACGATCTCAAGATGATCTCGGGCGTCGGTCCGAAGATCGAGGCAACGTTGCATGAAATCGGCATCTTCACCTTCGCGCAGATCGCGGGCTGGAAGAAAGCAGAACGTGAATGGGTCGATGGTTTCCTGAATTTCCGCGGCCGCATCGAGCGTGACGACTGGGTCAAGCAGGCCAAGGCGCTCGCCAAGGGCGGTGAAGCGGAATATATCAAGGTCTTCGGCAAGAAGCCGCGGTAAGAGGTGTGAGACATGTTAGAAGATAAAGACCGCATCTTTACCAACATCTACGGCCTCAAGGACAAATCCCTGAAAGGCGCGATGAGCCGCGGCCATTGGGATGGCACCAAGCAGATCCTCGAAAAGGGCCGCGACTGGATCATCGAGGAGATGAAGGCTTCCGGCCTTCGCGGCCGTGGTGGCGCAGGCTTCCCGACCGGACTCAAGTGGTCCTTCATGCCGAAGCAGAGCGACGGCCGTCCGCATTACCTCGTCGTCAATGCCGACGAATCGGAGCCCGGCACCTGCAAGGACCGCGATATCATGCGCAACGATCCGCATACGCTGATCGAAGGCTGTGTGGTCGCGAGCTTCGCCATGGGCGCCAATGCCGCCTATATCTATGTTCGCGGCGAATATATCCGCGAGCGCGAAGCCCTGCAGGCGGCAATCGACGAATGCTACGATGCCGGCCTTCTCGGCAAGAACAACAAGCTCGGCTGGGACATGGACATCTATGTCCATCATGGCGCTGGTGCTTATATCTGCGGTGAGGAAACCGCGCTGCTCGAAAGCCTTGAAGGCAAGAAGGGCCAGCCGCGTCTTAAGCCGCCATTCCCGGCAAACATGGGTCTCTACGGCTGCCCGACGACGGTCAACAACGTCGAATCGATCGCCGTCGCCCCGACCATCCTGCGCCGTGGTGCCGGCTGGTTCTCGGCGATCGGCCGTCCCAACAATGTCGGCACCAAGCTCTTCATGCTCTCCGGTCACGTCAACAAGCCGTGCACCGTCGAGGAGAGCATGGGCATCACCTTCCGCGAACTGGTCGACAAGCATGCCGGCGGCATCCGCGGCGGCTGGGACAACCTGCTTGCCGTCATCCCGGGCGGCGCTTCGTGCCCGATCGTTCCGGCCAAGGACATTATCGACTGCCCGATGGACTTCGACGGCCTGCGCGCCGTCGGTTCCTCCTTCGGTACGGCCGCCTCGATCGTCATGGACAAGTCCACCGACGTCATCAAGGCGATCGCCCGTATCTCGGCCTTCTTCAAGCATGAGAGCTGCGGCCAGTGCACGCCGTGCCGCGAAGGCACGGGCTGGATGTGGCGCGTGATGGAGCGCATGGCGCGTGGCAACGCCCAGAAGCGCGAAATCGACATGCTGTTCCAGGTCACCAAGCAGATCGAAGGCCACACCATCTGCGCGCTCGGCGACGCCGCCGCATGGCCGGTGCAGGGTCTGATCCGTAACTTCCGTCCGGAAATCGAAGCCCGCATCGACCAGTATACGTCCAATGCTCTCGATCACGGTGCGGTTCTGGAGGCGGCTGAGTAAACGCATGACATCAGAGGCATCCGACGGCAAGATGAATGAAGGGGCAGCCGATTTTGCGGCTGACTTCGGCCGTCTTGCTGCCGGCATGCTGGAAAATGCGCGTGCTTTCCCCGTTCATCCGTTGATGGCGCATCCGGCTGCCGCATTTGCCGCTGCCACGGCGATCGGCTTCGGTATTTCCACGCAGATGGCCGGCGTTTTCTTCGGTGCGCTGAAGGGCGCGCTTGAGACGGCGAACCTCGCGGCCGCAGCGCTCGATGAAACGCCGCCGGACGAAGAAACACCCGAGATGGATATCCGTCCGGAAAATATTCGCCCGGCAGAAACGGCTGCACCGGTTCGCAAGGCTGCAAAGCCGAAGCTGACGGTGGTTTCCAGCAAGGCCCCGGCAACGGAAGCGGCGAAGCCGACGGTTGCCAAGGCGAAGCCCGCCGCAAGGTCCAGGAAGGCTGACGATCTGAAACTGATCGCCGGGATCGGCCCGAAACTGGAGCAGGTGCTGAACAAGAGAGGCATCCGCACCTTTGCCGATGTCGCGGCATGGAACGATCAGGACGTTGCGAGCCTGGACGCCGAACTCGGCGTCGACGGCCGTATCCTGCGTGACGACTGGGTTGGCCAGGCCAAGGTGCTGGCGACACGGGGCCGCAGGAAGAAGTAGGTTTCCGGCCCCGGGCAATGGCCGGCGGAATGGCATATCGATCGGCGGGGCAGGGGCCTCGGGTCGCATTGCCGATGGCGGGTTTCGGGTCTCGGAGCCGGCGAAAAGAGAATTTGGGCAATACCAGCGCCAGGACGGACGAAATGTCTGCCTTGGCAATATGGATGTTGCAAAAATAGGTTTGTTTGCCGGTATCCGGCGAATGGGAAACAGGACTGAGTGACGATGGCAAAACTGAAGATTGACGGCAACGAGATCGAAGTTCCGGATCATTACACGCTGATTCAGGCGTGCGAAGAAGCCGGCGCTGAAGTTCCGCGCTTCTGCTTCCATGAGCGTCTGTCGGTTGCCGGCAATTGCCGCATGTGCCTCGTCGAGGTCAAGGGCGGTCCGCCGAAGCCGCAGGCTTCCTGCGCCATGGGCGTGCGCGATATCCGCGGCGGCCCGAACGGCGAACTGCCTGAAGTCTTCACCAACACGCCGATGGTCAAGAAGGCCCGTGAAGGTGTGATGGAATTCCTGCTGATCAATCATCCACTCGATTGCCCGATCTGCGACCAGGGCGGCGAATGTGACCTGCAGGACCAGGCCATGGCCTTCGGTATCGACACCTCGCGCTATCAGGAAGACAAGCGCGCCGTCGAAGACAAGTACATTGGCCCGCTCGTCAAGACGGTCATGAACCGCTGCATTCACTGCACGCGTTGCGTCCGCTTCACGACGGAAGTGGCCGGCATTTCCGAGCTTGGCCTGATCGGCCGCGGCGAGGACGCCGAGATCACCACCTATCTCGAGCAGGCCATGACCTCCGAGCTGCAGGGCAACGTCGTTGATCTTTGCCCGGTCGGCGCTCTGACCTCCAAGCCCTTCGCCTTCACGGCCCGTCCGTGGGAACTGAACAAGACCGAATCGATCGACGTCATGGACGCCGTTGGCTCGGCGATCCGCGTTGATACCCGCGGCCGCGAAGTAATGCGCATCCTGCCGCGAATCAATGAGGCGGTGAATGAAGAGTGGATCTCCGACAAGACCCGTCATGTCTGGGACGGCCTGAAGACGCAGCGCCTCGACCGGCCCTACGTCCGCAAGGACGGTCGCCTGCAGCCGGCGAGCTGGGGCGAAGCCTTCGGCGCCATCAAGTCGGCCGTTTCGGCAACCTCCGGCGACAAGATCGGCGCGATTGCCGGCGATCTCGCCTCGGTCGAAGAAATGTATGCGCTCTCCGAACTGGTAAAGTCGCTGGGTTCCGAGAACCTCGACTGTCGCCAGGATGGGGCGGCACTTGATCCGTCGCTCGGCCGCGCAAGCTACCTTTTCAACCCGACCATCGCGGGCATCGAACAGGCTGACGCGCTGCTTATCATCGGCGCCAATCCGCGCTTCGAAGCGGCTATCCTCAACGCCCGCATCCGCAAGCGTTACCGTCGCGGCGGTTTCCCGATCGGCGCGATCGGTGAGGGCGGCGAGATGCGTTACAAGTATGATTATCTCGGCGCGGGCCCCGATACGCTGAAGGACATTCTCGACGGCGGCCACGCCTTCGCCGAAGTCCTCTCCAAGGCTTCCAAGCCGATGATTATCATCGGCCAGGGTGCGCTGACCCGCACGGATGGTGCTGGCGTTCTCGCAACCGCCGCCAAGCTCGCTGTCAATGTCGGCGCAATCGCCGAAGGCTGGAACGGCTTTGCCGTGCTGCACACCGCAGCATCGCGCGTCGGCGGCCTCGATCTCGGCTTCGTGCCGGGTGCCAAGGGCGTCAATGCCGCCGAGATGCTGAAGACCATGGACGTGCTCTTCCTGCTCGGCGCCGACGAATTTGATGTCTCGGCGAAGGCTGCGAAGTTCACCGTCTATATCGGCTCGCATGGCGACAACGGTGCGCATGGCGCCGACGTCATCCTGCCGGCCGCCGCCTATACAGAAAAGTCCGGCACCTGGGTCAACACCGAAGGCCGCGTCCAGATGGGCAACCGCGCCGGTTTCGCACCGGGCGACGCCCGCGAAGACTGGGCGATCATTCGTGCCCTTTCCGACATGCTCGGCAAGAAGCTTCCGTTTGATTCTCTCAGCGAATTGCGCAGCAAGCTCTATGCGGCATTCCCGCATTTTGCGGCCATCGACGAGATCGCCGAAGGCGATAGCGCCCAAATTGCCGCACTGGCGAAAAAAGCCGGTAAGATGAACAAATCCGGGTTTGCGTCGCCGGTCAAAGACTTCTATTTGACGAACCCGATAGCGCGCGCCTCGGCTGTCATGGCCGAGTGCTCGGCGTTGGCCCGCAACAATTTCAAAGTCGCGGCAGAGTAAGGGCAGGAACTCATGGATTCTTTCTTCTCGACCTATGTCTGGCCGGCGATCATCATGATCGGTCAGTCACTGCTGCTGCTCGTCTGCCTGCTGGTCTTCATCGCTTACGTCCTTCTTGCCGACCGCAAGATCTGGGCTGCCGTCCAGCTGCGCCGCGGCCCGAACGTCGTCGGTCCTTTCGGTCTGTTCCAGTCCTTCGCCGACCTCTTGAAGTTCGTCTTCAAGGAACCGGTCATTCCGGCCGGCGCCAACAAGGCGGTCTTCCTTCTTGCGCCGCTCGTGACCGTGCTTCTGGCGCTGTCGACCTGGGCGGTCGTGCCGCTCGCAGATGGCTGGGTCATTGCCAACATCAATGTCGGCATCCTCTATATCTTTGCGATCTCTTCGCTCGAAGTGTACGGCATCATCATGGGTGGCTGGGCTTCGAACTCGAAGTACCCGTTCCTCGGTGCGCTGCGCTCCGCAGCGCAGATGGTGTCCTACGAAGTCTCGATCGGCTTCGTCATCGTCACTGTCCTTCTCTGCGTCGGTTCGCTGAACCTGACTGACATCGTCAATGCCCAGCGCACCGGTCTCGGTACCATGATCGGCCTGCCGAACTCGTTCCTCGACTGGCACTGGCTGGCGCTGTTCCCGATGTTCGTCGTCTTCTTCATCTCCGCACTTGCCGAGACGAACCGCCCGCCCTTCGACCTTCCGGAAGCAGAATCCGAACTCGTCGCCGGCTTCATGGTCGAATACGGCTCGGCTCCGTACATGATGTTCATGCTCGGCGAATATGCGGCCGTCGTCCTGATGTGCTCGCTGACGACCATCCTCTTCCTTGGGGGCTGGCTGCCGCCGGTCGATTTCTGGCTCATCAACTGGGTGCCGGGCATCATCTGGTTCATGCTGAAGGCGTGCCTGGTGTTCTTCATGTTCGCCATGGTCAAGGCTTTCGTGCCCCGTTACCGCTACGACCAGCTCATGCGTCTCGGCTGGAAAGTCTTCCTTCCGCTGTCGCTCGCCATGGTCATCATCGTTGCATTCGTGCTGAAACTGACGGGATGGGCAGGCTGATGTCCAACCTCGTTTCAGGCAAAATTGGAGAATAAGATGGGAAGCCTGTCCGCCTCCATCAACTCGCTCTTCCTGAAGGAATTCGTCGGCGCTTTCTTCCTGTCGATGCGCTACTTCTTCAAGCAGAAGGCGACGATCAACTATCCCTTCGAAAAGGGTCCGGTCAGCCCGCGCTTCCGCGGCGAACATGCTCTGCGCCGTTACCCGAACGGGGAAGAGCGCTGCATCGCCTGCAAGCTGTGCGAAGCGATCTGTCCCGCTCAGGCGATCACCATCGAAGCCGGCCCGCGCCGCAATGACGGCACACGCCGTACGGTGCGCTACGACATCGACATGGTGAAGTGCATCTATTGCGGCTTCTGCCAGGAGGCTTGCCCCGTCGATGCGATCGTCGAAGGCCCGAATTTCGAATTCGCCACCGAGACCCGCGAAGAGCTCTACTTCGACAAGCAGAGGCTTCTCGAAAACGGCGACCGGTGGGAGCGTGAAATCGCCCGCAACATGGCGATCGACGCGCCCTATCGTTGATTGAAATTTGAAATGCCGCGGGAAGGGTGCTCAACGCCCGCCGCGGTCAACATGCACCGGGGCTTTGCCAGCGAATGCTGTGCGAAGTCCTATCGGGCAGGGAAACTCCCGGCTGCCCGGGGGAAGATGAAAAAGGCACCAACATGGGTCTGCAGGCTCTATTTTTCTATCTTTTCGCCTTTGTCGCGATAGCGTCGGCGTTCATGGTCATCTGGGCGAAGAACCCGGTTCACTCGGTTCTGTTCCTGATCCTGGTGTTCTTCAATGCAGCCGGTCTCTTCCTGCTGCTGGGTGCAGAATTCCTGGCGATGATCCTGCTCGTCGTCTATGTGGGCGCGGTCGCGGTTCTCTTCCTCTTCGTGGTGATGATGCTTGACATCGACTTCACCGAGCTTCGCGCCGGTGTTCTCGAATATGCGCCGATCGGCGCGCTGATCGGTCTCATCCTCGCAGCCGAACTCATCGTCGTCGTCGGCGGCAGCGCGATCTCGCCCGAGATTGCCAAGACCGTCGCCATGCCGATCCCGGCGCTGACCGAACGCACCAATACGGCGGCACTCGGCGACGTGCTCTATACGAACTACGTCTACTTCTTCGAGATCGCCGGTCTGGTCCTGCTGGTCGCCATGATCGGCGCGATCGTGCTGACGCTGAAGCATCGCACCAATATCAAGCGGCAGAATATCGCCCGCCAGGTTGCCCGCACGCCTGCCACCGCCGTCGAGGTGATCAAGGTCAAGCCGGGCCAGGGCGTAAGCTGAGCCGAGAGGTCAAGGAACAAAGAACATGGTCATCGGACTTTCCCATTATCTCACGGTCAGCGCCATCCTCTTCACGATCGGCATCTTCGGCATCTTCCTGAACCGGAAGAACATCATCGTCATCCTGATGTCGGTCGAATTGATCCTGCTGGCGGTCAACATCAACATGGTCGCCTTCTCGTCGTTCCTCAACGACATCGTCGGCCAGGTGTTCGCACTGTTCATTCTGACCGTTGCTGCTGCTGAAGCGGCGATCGGTCTTGCAATTCTCGTTGTCTTCTACCGCAACCGCGGTTCGATCGCGGTCGAAGACGTCAATATGATGAAGGGCTGAGCGGCTCATGTTCCTCTATAAGGCTATCGTCTTCCTTCCCCTGATCGGCGCGATCATCGCTGGCCTCTTCGGCCGTGCGATCGGCGCCAAGGCGTCGGAATATGTCACCAGCGGCCTGATGATCATCGCCGCCATCCTGTCCTGGGTCGTCTTCTTCACGGTTGCGCTCGGCCATCCCGAGGGCGTGATCAAGGTCGAGGTTCTGCGCTGGATCCAGTCTGGTGGCATCGACGTCTCCTGGTCGCTGCGCGTCGATACGCTGACCTCGGTTATGCTGATCGTCGTCAATACTGTTTCGACACTCGTGCACATCTACTCGATCGGTTACATGCATACCGATCCGCACCGTCCGCGTTTCTTCGCCTATCTCTCGCTCTTCACCTTCGCCATGCTCATGCTGGTGACGTCCGACAACCTCGCCCAGATGTTCTTCGGCTGGGAAGGCGTTGGTCTGGCCTCGTATCTGCTGATCGGCTTCTGGTATAAGAAGCCTTCGGCATCGGCTGCTGCAATGAAGGCCTTCATCGTCAACCGTGTCGGCGACTTCGGTTTCGTGCTCGGTATTGCCACCGTCTTTGTGCTGTTCGGCTCGATCAACCTCGACACGATCTTCGCCAATGCTTCGACCTTCGCTCCGGCTGAAGGCGGCGGTGAAGCCGGCGAGGTGATCCTGAACCTCTTCGGCATGCATCTCGACAAGGCTCATGCGCTGACCGGCGCCTGCCTGCTGCTCTTCATGGGCGCGATGGGTAAGTCGGCGCAGTTCCTGCTGCACACCTGGCTGCCGGACGCCATGGAAGGCCCGACGCCGGTTTCCGCACTCATCCATGCCGCAACCATGGTGACCGCCGGCGTCTTCCTCGTCGCCCGCATGTCGCCGATCTTCGAACTCTCGCATGATGCGCTCGTCGTCGTGACGATCATCGGCGCGATCACCGCATTCTTCGCGGCGACCGTCGGCCTCGTGCAAAACGACATCAAGCGCGTCATCGCTTACTCGACCTGCTCGCAGCTCGGTTACATGTTCGTCGCTCTCGGCGTCGGTGCCTATGGCGCGGCAATCTTCCACCTCTTCACGCATGCCTTCTTCAAGGCTCTGCTCTTCCTCTGCGCCGGTTCGGTTATCCACGCCGTCGACGGTGAGCAGGACATGCGCTACATGGGTGGACTGCGTCCGCACATCAAGGTGACGTTCTGGATGATGATGATCGGCACGCTGGCGATTACCGGTGTCGGCATTCCCTTCACCCCGATCGGCTTTGCCGGCTTCTTCTCCAAGGACGTCATCATCGAGGCCGCCTATGCGTCGCATTCGCCGGTCGCGGGCTTCGCCTTCACGCTGCTGGTCATCGCTGCTCTCTTCACGAGCTTCTATTCCTGGCGTCTGATCTTCATGACCTTCTTCGGTAAGCCGCGTGCTTCCCACGAAGTCATGCATCACTTCCACGAATCGCCCCAGGTCATGCTGGTGCCGCTCTACATCCTCGCCATCGGCGCGGTTGTTGCCGGCTTCCTCTTCGAAGGCCGCTTCTACGGCGAGGAGTATGCCGAGTTCTGGAAGGGTGCGCTTTTCACAGGCGCCGAGAACGAACTGGTGGAAGAGTTCCACCACGTCCCGGCCTGGGTCGGTCTCAGCCCCTTCATTGCCATGCTGCTCGGCTTCGTGATCGCCTGGTACATGTACATCAAGTCGCCCTCGACGCCGCGCAAGCTCGCCGAGCAGCATCGTGTGCTTTACCAGTTCCTGCTCAACAAATGGTACTTCGACGAGCTCTACGACTTCCTCTTCGTCCGCACTGCCAAGGCGCTTGGCAACTTCCTGTGGAAGAAGGGTGACGTCGGTGTCATCGATACCTACGGTCCGAACGGCGTCGCTGCTCGCGTGGTCAACGTCACTGATCGCGTCGTGCGCCTGCAGACCGGTTACCTCTATCACTATGCCTTCGCGATGCTGATCGGCATTGCGGCGCTCGTTACCTGGATGATGCTCGGGAGTTCCTTCTGATGACCGATTGGCCTATTCTTTCAACGGTCACCTTCCTGCCGCTCGTCGGCGTGGTGCTCCTGTTGCTGATGAACGGCGAAACCGAGAACGGTCGCAAGAACGTGTTGTGGATCTCGTTGATCACCACGGTCTTCACCTTCATCGTCTCGCTCTTCATCTGGATCGGTTTCGATAACGCCAATCCGGGCTTCCAGATGATCGAGCAGCATAGCTGGCTCGGCACCGGCATCGGCTACCATGTCGGCGTCGACGGCATCTCCATGCTGTTCATCATCCTCTCGACCTTCCTGATGCCCTTCTGCGTGCTCGCAAGCTGGCTCTCGATCGAGAAGCGATTGAAGGAATACATGATCGCCTTCCTCATCCTCGAAGTGATGATGGTTGGTGTCTTCGTCTCGCTTGATATCGTTCTCTTCTACGTCTTCTTCGAAGGCGGCCTCATCCCGATGTTCCTGATCATCGGCGTCTGGGGTGGTGCGAACCGCGTCTATGCGAGCTACAAGTTCTTCCTCTACACGCTGCTTGGCTCGGTGCTGATGTTGCTCGCCATCATGGCCATGTACTGGCAGGCCGGCACGACCGATATCGCCCAGCTTCTGGACTACAAGTTCCCGCCGGCAATGCAGACCTGGCTGTGGCTTGCCTTCTTCGCCTCCTTCGCGGTGAAGATGCCGATGTGGCCGGTCCACACCTGGCTCCCCGACGCACACGTCCAGGCGCCGACGGCCGGCTCCGTCATCCTGGCAGGCGTGCTCCTGAAGCTCGGTGGCTACGGCCTGATCCGCTTCTCGATCGGTATGTTCCCGGTCGCATCAGATCATTTCGCGCCGCTGGTCTTCGCGCTCTCTGTCATCGCCATCATCTACACTTCGCTGGTCGCGATGATGCAGGACGACATCAAGAAGCTGATCGCCTATTCCTCGGTTGCTCACATGGGCTACGTGACGATGGGCATCTTCGCTGCCAACGCGCAGGGCCTGCAGGGTTCGATCTTCCAGATGCTGTCGCACGGCATCGTCTCTGGTGCACTCTTCCTCTGCGTCGGCGTCGTCTATGACCGCACCCACACCCGTGAGATCGCGGCCTACGGCGGCCTGGTCAACAACATGCCGAAATATGCCGTCGCCCTCATGGTCTTCACCATGGCAAACGTCGGCCTTCCGGGCACGTCGGGCTTCATCGGCGAATTCCTGACGCTGATCGGCGTCTTCCGCGCCAATACCTGGGTTGCGCTCTTTGCCGCCACCGGCGTCATCCTTTCGGCCGCCTATGCGCTCTGGCTCTATCGCCGGGTGATCTTTGGCGCGCTGGAGAAGGAAAAGCTGAAGGCTCTGCTCGACCTTTCACCGCGTGAACAGATCATCCTCTACCCGATGATTGCGCTCACCATCTTCTTCGGTGTCTATCCGGCTCCGGTCTTTGATGCGACCGCAGCTTCCGTGGACCATCTGATCAACAGCTATTCGGCCGCAGTGCAGGCAGCGCAGAATGTTGCGCTGTCCATGAAATGACGGGACTTTAGGACATGACTGCTGAAACAATCTCCCTGAGCCTGTACCTGTCCGCGCCGGAAATCATCCTCGCGATCGGTGCTCTCGTCCTGCTCATGATCGGCGTCTTTGCGGGTGAGCGGTCCGGTCCGCTTGTCAGCACGCTGGCAATGATCGTGATTGCCATCTCTGGCCTTTGGCTGATCTTCATCCCTGGTGACGGCCTTGCCTATGGCGGGGTCTATGTCGCCGACGGCTTCGCCCGCTTCATGAAGGTTCTGGCACTGATCGGCTCCCTCGTGGCGCTGTTCATGTCGATGGGTCATGCGCGGGAAAATCAGCTCGACAAGTTCGAGTTCCCGGTTCTCCTGGTGCTCTGCACGCTCGGCATCATGCTGATGATCTCGGCTAACGATCTGATCGCGCTTTATCTCGGCCTGGAACTGCAGTCGCTCGCGATCTACGTCATCGCCGCGATCAACCGCGACAGCTTGAAGTCGACCGAGGCCGGTTTGAAGTACTTCGTTCTGGGTGCGCTCTCCTCGGGCATGCTGCTCTACGGCATGTCGCTGGTTTACGGTTTCACCGGCCATACGCATTTTGCTGACGTTGCCCAAGCGCTGACAGTGGAAGGCGCGCGGTCGCTTGGCCTCGTCTTCGGCCTCGTCTTCATCCTCGCCGGCATCGCCTTCAAGATCTCTGCCGTTCCCTTCCATATGTGGACGCCGGACGTTTATGAAGGCGCGCCGACCCCGGTCACCGCCTTCCTGGCGAGTGCACCGAAGGTCGCTGCGATGGCGATGATGACCCGCATTGTCATCACCGCCTTCCAGCCGGTGCTGACCGACTGGCAGCAGGTCGTCGTCTTCATATCGATTGCCTCCATGCTGCTCGGTTCGTTCGCTGCCATCGGCCAGAAGAACATCAAGCGACTGATGGCCTATTCCTCGATCGGTCACATGGGGTACGCGCTGGTTGGCCTCGCAGCCGGAAACCAGACGGGCGTCACCGGCGTCATGCTCTATATGGCGATCTACATGGTCATGACCCTCGGCTCCTTCGCGATCATCATGTCGATGCGCCGCAAGGATGGCACCGTCGTCGAGAACGTCAGCGATCTCGCCGGCTTGTCCGCAACGAACCCCTTCATGGCGGTGGTGCTGACCGCGCTGATGTTCTCGCTTGCCGGTATCCCGCCGCTTGCCGGCTTCTTCGCGAAGTACTTCGTCTTCGTTGCCGCCATCGAGGCCAAGCTCTATGCGCTCGCCGTCATCGGTGTTCTTGCGTCTGTCGTCGGCGCTTACTACTACCTGCGCGTCATCAAGCTGATGTGGTTCGATGAGGCGACCGGTGAATTCGCCCGCGTCTCCGGATCGCTGCGTCTCGTCTTCGGTCTTTCCGGCCTCTTCGTTGCAGCCTATGTCCTCATCGGTGGTCCGATCGGCGGCGCGGCCGAGCTTGCTGCGGCGACGCTCTTCTGATGGCTTCCGACAAGCAGCGCCGGATATCGCTCGGCGATATCAGGCACGAGGCCTTGTCGGATACTGCGTCGACCAACACGGAATGCCTTGCCCGGGCTCGGGCAGGGGACAGCGGTCTGCTCTGGGTGACCGCTGAACGACAGACCGGCGGCCGGGGCCGCCGGGGCCGGCCCTGGGTTTCAGAGCGCGGCAATCTCTATGCCTCGCTTCTCCTCATCGATCCGGCCCCGATGGAGCGTCTTGCCTCCCTGCCGCTCGCAATCGCGGTTGCCGTGCACCAGGCGATCCGCCGCGTCTTGCCGCCAGGTGCCGAGCCGCTGGAGGTGAAGTGGCCGAATGATATCCTCATCGGACGCAAGAAGACCTGCGGCATCCTCGTGGAAGGCGAACGGCTGGCGGACGGCCGCCACGCCGTCGTGATCGGCATCGGCATCAATGTATCGGTCATGCCCGACAATCCCATCTATCCCGTCACCTGCCTGCGCGATCAGGGAAGTGCGGCTTCGCCCGAAGAGCTCTTCGCCCATCTCTTTGCATCCATGGCCGAGACGCTGGATATCTGGGATGGAGGGCAAGGTATTGCCGAGGTCACGGCCCGATGGCGCGCTGTCGCCTGCGGTATTGGCGAAAAGATAACCGTTAATCTGCCGGACAGGTCGATTTCCGGATATTTCGCCGGAATAGATGATAATGGCCTGTTGATGCTCGATACCGGCACGGGCAGGATGATGCCGATTGCGGCCGGCGATGTATTCTTTGGATAGTGGAAAAAACAAACATTATGGCGAAACAGGACGAACTGGTATTTCTGCCCCTGGGCGGCGTCGGAGAGATTGGCATGAATCTCGCGCTGTACGGCTACGGCCCGGCGGATCATCGCCAGTGGATCATGGTGGATTGCGGCGTCACCTTTCCGGGCCCGGATCTGCCGGGTGTCGATCTCGTCCTGCCGGATATCCGCTTCCTCGCCAATGAGCGAAAGAACCTCAAGGCGATCATCATCACCCACGCTCATGAGGATCACTACGGAGCGCTCGCCGATCTCTGGCCGGGCCTCAATGTTCCGGTCTATGCCTCGCCCTTCACGGCGGGCCTGCTGGAAGCCAAGCGCAATTTCGAGAAGGACGCGATCGGCGAGGTGCCGGTGACCATTTTCAAGGCCGGCGACAAGATCAATGCCGGCCCCTTCAGCATCGAGGGCGTGGCTGTCAATCATTCGATCCCCGAGCCGATGTCGCTGATGATCCGCACGCCGCTCGGCAATGTCATCCACACGGGCGACTGGAAGATCGACCACGAACCTTCGCTCGGGCCGCTGACCGACGAGACGCGCTTCCGCCAATTGGGTGATGAAGGCGTGCTGGCGCTACTCTGCGACTCCACCAATGCACTGCGCGACGGCGTTTCGCCTTCGGAGAAGGATGTCTCCGAAAGCCTGCGCAAGATCATCGAGAATGCCGAGGGACGTGTGGCGATCACCACCTTCTCCTCGAACGTCGGCCGTATCCGCACTGTCGCTGAAGCCGCCGAAGCCGCTGGCCGTGAAGTGCTGCTGCTCGGAAGCTCGCTGAAGCGCGTGTGCGATGTTGCCCAGGATATCGGCCTGCTGGAAGGCGTAAAACCCTTCATCTCCGAGGAGGATTACGGCTTCATCCCGCGTGACAAGGTCGTGGTCATCCTCACCGGCAGCCAGGGCGAGCCCCGCGCTGCCCTCGCCAAGCTTTCCCGCGATGAGATGCGCAATGTAGCCTTTGCCGCCGGCGACATCGTCGTCTTCTCCTCGCGCGCCATTCCCGGCAATGAGAAGGCGATCCAGGACATCAAGAATGGCCTCGTCGAGCAGGGGGTCCATATCATCACCGACACGGAGGCGCTGGTCCATGTGTCAGGCCATCCGCGCCGCAACGAGTTGCAGAAGATGTACGAGTGGACGCGGCCGAAGGTCGTCGTGCCCGTGCATGGCGAGGCAACGCATCTGACGGCACACAAGGAACTGGCAGAACAGTCCGGCATTCCGACTGTGCCGCGCGTGCGCAATGGCGATGTGCTGCGACTTGCGCCAGGACCGGTCGAGGTGATCGATGAAGCGCCTCATGGCCGCATCTACAAGGACGGGTCACTGATCGGCGACTTCGACGAAATGGGCATCGGCGAGCGCAAGAAGCTCGCCTATGTCGGCCATGTCGCCGTCAGCATCGTGCTCGACAATCGCTACGACATTATCGGCGAGCCCGATCTCGTGGCGATTGGCCTGCCTGCCTATGACGACGAGGGGGAGGATATGGAAGATACCCTTTTCGATGCGGCAATCAGCGCGATCGAGAGCATTCCGCGCGCCCGCCGCAAGGATATCGACATGGTGCAGGAGGCCGCGCGCCGTGCCGTACGCGCCGCTGCCAACAATGCCTGGGGCAAGAAGCCTGTCGTCACCGTCTTCATCACCAGGGTCTGAGTGATGCTCGGCCGGGTGAACCATATCGCCATCGCCGTGCCCGACCTGGCTACCGCGGCTGCAAGCTATCGCGACACGCTGGGCGCGGCGATCTCCGAGCCGCAATCCCTGCCGGAGCATGGTGTCACGGTGGTTTTCGTCGAGCTGCCGAACACCAAGGTGGAACTGCTGGAACCACTAGGCGAGACCTCGCCGATCGCAGCCTTCCTGGAAAAGAACCCCTCCGGCGGCATGCACCATATTTGCTACGAGGTAGACGATATCCTTGCTGCCCGCGACCGGCTCACAGCATCCGGCGCCAGGGTGCTTGGCAATGGTGAGCCGAAGATCGGCGCTCACGGCAAGCCGGTGCTTTTCCTCCATCCGAAGGACTTCTTCGGCACGTTAATCGAGCTGGAACAGGTCTGAAGCTCTGCGTCAGAGTGACCTAAGCAGTCTGCTCCCTTTGAACTGGCCGCCATTCCGGCTTATAAGCAGCCAAAACCTGCCGCCAAGGCACCATATCGACGGGAACCAAAATGTTTCAGGCCTTCCTCCAGGGGTTCGCAGTTTATTTCATCATCTGGTGGATCACGCTTTTCGCCGTGCTGCCGATCGGCCTGCGCACCCAGGCGGAGGACAATGATGTTGTGCTGGGCACCGTGCCAAGCGCTCCGACCCGTTTCCGCCCGGCCTTCGTCTTTTCGCTGACGACGCTCGTTTCCGGCGCAATTTACGGCTTCTGGTATATCTGTTCGACCTATTTCGGCTTCGGCTTCGATGCGCTTCCACAAATAGGGCCTAGCTTCTATTAGGAATGGCTTTTGCTCAATCTTTGAGCAGATGTAAATGCAACCGCGAAAAATCTGTCATACGCACGTCATGCAAGTGAGGCAAAGAGCTTGCGTAACGGAAGGCGGGCTTGCCTAACGAAAGTCAGGCCTGATTTTGTGAGTTGTGGGAAGCCGAAAAAGCAAAAAAAAACAAGGCTAAAAGCCTTGTTTTAATTATCGCGTGATCCTTAACCGTTACCGGGGCAGCGACAAGCGCGCCTAAGATCTGATCCTCCCAAGACTTGACCGCGAGTTCGGCAAGAATTTAACCTTCCTGCCTGTTTTGTGAGCTAAAACTAGCTCAAAGATTGTGCTTTGTCATTAGGTTTTTTTGCATTTTTGCTACAGTCACGCAAAATTTTTCTGTTGACAAGATTTACCTTCAAGCCCTTATAAATACGCGCTTTTTCACGTCTACTGAATTTGTAGGCGCTAACATGCGTCAGCGGGAGGCGGCTCACGTCGGTCGCGGGTTTCTTTCCCGCCGCGAAGCGGCTATGAACGCTCCCATCTTTAACAAAGACCGTCGATTCCGCTTGGGTAAGCGGCGTCTCAACTGTACCGGAATCCGCCATGCGTCTGTCCCGCTTCTTCGTACCCATCCTCAAGGAAAATCCCAAGGAGGCGGAAATCGTCTCCCATCGGCTGATGTTGCGCGCCGGCATGATCCGCCAGCAATCGCAGGGCATCTACTCCTGGCTGCCGCTGGGCAAGAAGGTGCTGGACAAGGTCAACAACATCATCCGCGAAGAGCAGAACCGCGCGGGCGCCATAGAGCTTTCGATGCCGACGTTGCAGTCGGCCGAGCTCTGGCAGGAGAGTGGCCGTTACGACGCCTATGGCAAGGAGATGCTGCGCATCAAGGACCGCCAGGACCGTCCGATGCTCTACGGCCCAACGAACGAAGAAATGGTCACGGATATTTTCCGGTCTTCGGTCAAGTCCTACAAGGACTTGCCCCTCAATCTCTATCACATCCAGCTGAAGTTCCGTGACGAAATCCGTCCGCGCTTCGGCACGATGCGTTCACGCGAGTTCATGATGAAGGACGCCTATTCCTTCGACCTGACACGCGAAGGTGCGGAACATTCCTACAACAAGATGTTCGCCGCCTATCTGCGCACCTTCGATCGTCTCGGCCTGCGCGCCATTCCGATGCGAGCCGATACCGGCCCGATCGGCGGCAATCTCAGCCATGAATTCATCATTCTAGCTGATACCGGCGAGTCCGAAGTTTTCTGCCACAAGGATTTCGTCAATTTCGACATTCCCGCCGAAAGCACCGATTTCGACAGTGTCGAAGGCCTGAAGGGAGTTTTCGACAAGTGGACGTCGCTTTATGCCGCGACCTCGGAAATGCACGACGAGGCGGCCTTCAACGCCATTCCTGAAGGCGAGCGTCTTTCTGCACGCGGTATCGAGGTCGGCCATATTTTCTACTTCGGTACCAAGTATTCCGAGCCGATGGGTGCAAAGGTGCAGGGTCCTGACGGTAAGGAACACTTCGTCCACATGGGTTCCTACGGTATTGGCCCGACACGCCTTGTTCCCGCCATCATCGAAGCATCGCATGATGAGAACGGAATCATCTGGCCGGAGTCGGTCGCACCCTTCGATGTCGTGGTCATCAACATGAAGGCCGGTGACGAGGCCTGCGACGGCACCTGCGAGCTGATCTACGCGGCGCTGACCAAGGCGGGCAAGGACGTGCTCTATGACGACACGGATGACCGTGCCGGCACCAAATTCGCGACCGCCGACCTGATCGGCGTGCCGTACCAGATCATTGCCGGTCCGCGTGCGGTCGCGAACGGCGAGGTGGAAGTGAAGGACCGCAAGACCGGCGCCCGCGAAACGATGACCATCGAAGCGGCGATCAACAGGTTCGTGGCTTAGGGAAAGACGGAGGCGAAATGGCAGAGGCAGCAGTGGACCGGAGTTCCAAATCCGGCTTGGGTCCGGCTGGCAAGCCATTTTCCACCTTCGAACGCCTTGTGGCGTGGCGCTATCTGCGCGCCCGCCGCAAGGAGGCGTTCATCTCAGTCATTGCCGGCTTCTCCTTCGTCGGCATCATGCTGGGCGTTGCGACGCTGATCATCGTCATGGCCGTCATGAACGGGTTCCGCACGGAACTGGTCTCCCGTATTCTCGGCATCAACGGCCACATGATCATCCAGCCGGTCGACGGTCCCTTCACCGACTACGCCGATCTCGTGAAGAAATTCGAAGCCGTACCCGGCGTCAAGATGGCGCTGCCGTTGGTGGAAGGCCAGGTGCTGGCTTCCTCGCAGACCGGCGGCAGCACAGGTGCTCTGGTGCGTGGAACGCGGGCTGAAGACCTGACCAAGCTGAAGACGGTTTCCGACAACATCAAGTCCGGCGACATGGTGGGATTTGCCGCTGGCGATGGCGTTCTCGTCGGAAGCCGTATGGCCGATCAGCTCGGACTGCGTGTCGGAGACCTGATTACGCTCACGTCACCGGAGGGTGATGTGACGCCGATGGGCGTCAATCCGCGCATCAAATCCTACAAGATTTCCGGCATCTTCGAGATCGGCATGTCGGAATATGATGCTTCGATCATCTACATGCCGCTCGAGGAATCGCAGCTTTATTTCAATGCCGACGGGCTGGTGCAGTCGATCGAGCTCTTCGTCAACAATCCCGACGATATCGACAATCTGAGGCCGAAAGTCGAGGAAGCAGCCGGCCGGCAGATCGCCATCACCGACTGGCGTCAGCGCAATCAGACCTTTTTCTCCGCCTTGCAGGTGGAGCGCAACGTGATGTTCATGATCCTGACGCTGATCGTGCTCGTCGCCGCGCTCAACATCATCTCCGGTCTCATCATGCTGGTGAAGGACAAGGGCAGCGATATCGCGATCCTGCGCACCATGGGCGCAAGTTCAGGCGCCATCATGCGCATCTTCTTCATGACGGGGGCTGCGATCGGCATTGTCGGCACGATCGCCGGCGTGCTGCTCGGCGTGTTCGTCTGCATCAACATCGAATCCATCCGTCAGTTTTTCTCCTGGGTTTCGGGCACAGTGCTCTTCGATCCGCAGCTCTATTTCCTCAGCCAGCTGCCGGCGGAAATGGATGTGAGTGAGACGATCTCCGTCGTCGTCATGGCGCTGACGCTCTCTTTCATCGCGACGATCTTCCCGGCCTGGCGCGCCTCCCGCCTCGACCCCGTCCAGGCCCTCCGCTACGAATAAGGCCCGAGTCAAGATCATGCACGATCCAAGGCCCAATCCAAGGAATGCCGCATTCATGAAACGCAACGTCGTTCTCAAGCTTTCGGGCGTTGAGCGCCATTACGGACAGGGCGAAACGCTGCTGACCATCCTCAAGGGTGCGGATTTCACCCTGTCGAGCGGTGAGATGGTGGCGCTGGTGGCGCCGTCAGGCACCGGCAAGTCGACGCTTTTGCATGTCGCAGGGCTGCTGGAGCATCCTGACGGCGGCGAGGTAGTGGTCAACGGCCGCCCCTGCGATGGCCTTTCCGATGACAAGCGCACCGCCATCCGCCGCGGCGAGATCGGCTTTGTTTACCAGTTCCATCACCTGCTGCCGGAATTCTCTGCACAGGAGAACATCATGATGCCGCAGCTCATCGCCGGCCTCTCATGGAAGGAAGCGAGCGAACGGGCAAAGATGCTTCTTGATTACATGCGCATCGGCCATCGCGGCGTGCATCGCCCGGGCGAGCTTTCCGGCGGTGAACAGCAGCGCGTGGCAATCGCGCGCGCCGTTGCCAATGCGCCGAGCCTGCTTCTGGCCGACGAGCCGACCGGCAATCTCGACCCGGAAACCGCCAGCTATGTCTTCGACGCTCTTGAGGCGCTGGTGCGACAGTCCGGCCTTGCCGCGCTGATCGCCACCCACAACCACGAGCTCGCCCGGCGTATGGACCGACGCGTGACGATCGCCGACGGCAAGGTCGTGGATTTCTGATTCTCAGGGGATAATGAGCCCGCCGCGATAATCGAGCTCGTAGGCCTTCTGACCATCCACGAGAATGAATTCGTGGCCGCGGAAATGTGTGCAATCGCCTTCGCTACTATCGACATAGTGTCCCAGCGCGTGATCGAGAACTATTCCGCCGAGAAAGCGGCCTTGCCTGTAGAGCTGTGACAGCGCGGCGCAGATGACGGTGCCGGCAATGGTCGAGTCGATGATTCCCGGTTCGATGATGCGCCCGAAATAGTTCATCGCCCACACCGGCTTTTCCTCCAGCCACACCACTTCCTGGCCGGCAAAGTCCGTACCGCCAAAATAGCTGTCGAGATAACGCCAGATGCCACGCTTGTAACCGATATCGTGAGCACCGATGCGATAGGACGGCTGCGACTTGGCGCCGGCGACATATGTCTGCGATTTGGCTTCGACAATGAAGCTATTGAGTTCCAGAACGTCCATAGTCCCTCTGCTCCGATGTTAACCATGTCCCGCAGAAGCGGGGGGTAAACCTGTTGACAATAGAACATACATGGAACAAATTAAAAACATAAGAGCAAAGGAGAGCCAAATGACTGACATGATCCGTGATATCGCAGCATTCACCTCCATCGCAATGTTCGTTGCCAGCTTCTCGCTGATTGTCATGGCAATGTAAGATTTCAGGGGACCGCATGGCTGCCATGCGGTCCTGAAGCGGGACTTTTTCTGGACAGAATCGCCTTCAATGCCGACAATGCGCATTCTTCATTGATGCAGTTGGAAGGGCATGTCATGGCGGATGCGGAAAAGGGTGCGATCGGCGAAACGCCGGGCTTCGTCCATCTGAGGGTGCATTCCGCCTATTCACTTCTCGAAGGCGCATTGCCTCTCAAGAAGATCCTCTACAAGGCGGCCGGCGATAATCAGCCGGCCATTGCCATCACAGATACCAACAATCTCTTCGTCGCCCTGGAGTTTTCCCAGAAGGCGATGGATGATGGGTTGCAGCCGATCATCGGCTGTCAGGTGTCGATCGACATGGAAGACGGCCTCGAAACCGAAAAGCGGGGAGGCCAGCAGGCGCTGGTCAAGCTTCCTTCCATCGTGCTTCTGTCTGCGACGGATGCGGGCTATGAACGGCTGGTCGATCTTGTCAGCCGTGCCTATCTCGGCGGCGAAGGCAGTTCGACAATACATATCCGTGCCTCATGGCTGGATGAGATCGGGACGGAAGGCCTGATAGCGCTGACGGGCGCCTCGACCGGGCCGATCGACATGCCGCTCAAGGACGGCCACGCCGCTGCGGCGGAGACACGGCTGTTGACGCTGAAGCGCATCTTCGGGGACCGGCTTTATGTCGAGCTGCAGCGGCACGGCACTTACGACAAGCGGCACGAACAGAAGATCATCGGCCTTGCCTACAAGCATGATCTTCCGCTGGTCGCGACCAATGAAGCCTTCTTCCCGACGCGCGACGATTATGACGCCCACGACGCGCTGATGGCGGTCGCCCACAATGCCATTGTTTCCGACGACAGCCGCTTCCGTCTCTCCCCGGATCACTACCTGAAGAGCCGCGCGGAGATGGAAAAGCTCTTCGCCGATCTGCCGGAAGCGCTGGAGAATACGGTCGAGATCGCTCGACGCTGCTCCTTCATTCTGAAGACCCGCAAGCCGATCCTGCCGCGCTTCACCGGCGCCACCGCCGATCCCGAAGAGGCCGAACGCGCCGAGGCGCTGGAGCTTCGCCGGCAGGCGGAAGAGGGGCTCGACATGCGCCTCGCGGAGCTTGGCATGTCGGCAGGTTACGAAGAGAAGGATTACCGCGAGCGGCTGGAATTCGAACTCAGCGTCATCGAGCGCATGAAGTTCCCCGGCTACTTCCTGATCGTTGCCGACTTCATCAAATGGGCCAAGCAGCATGACATTCCGGTCGGCCCGGGCCGTGGTTCGGGTGCAGGTTCGCTGGTCGCCTATGCGCTGACGATCACCGACGTCGATCCGCTGCGCTTCTCACTGCTCTTCGAGCGCTTCCTCAATCCGGAACGCGTTTCGATGCCGGACTTCGATATCGACTTCTGCCAGGATCGCCGTGAAGAGGTGATCCGCTACGTGCAACAGAAGTATGGTCGCGAGCAGGTGGCGCAGATCATCACCTTCGGTTCGCTGCAGGCACGCGCCGCCCTTCGCGACGTCGGCCGCGTCTTGGAAATGCCCTACGGCCAGGTCGACAAGATCTGCAAGCTCGTGCCGAACAATCCGGCAAACCCGACCCCGCTTTCCAAGGCGATCGAGGAAGAGCCGAAGCTGCAGGAAGAGGCCGCCAAGGAGCCTGTCGTCGCCCGCCTGCTCGATATCGCCCAGAAGATCGAAGGCCTCTATCGCCACGCCTCGACCCACGCCGCCGGTATCGTGATCGGCGATCGCCCGCTGTCGAAACTCGTGCCGATGTATCGCGATCCGCGTTCCGATATGCCGGTCACGCAGTTCAACATGAAGTGGGTAGAGCAGGCCGGCCTTGTGAAGTTCGACTTCCTCGGCCTGAAGACACTGACCGTGCTCAAGGTCGCCGTCGATTTCTGCAGGAAGCGCGGCATCGAGGTCGATCTCGCCAAGATCCCGCTCGATGACAAGAAGACCTACGAGATGCTGTCGCGCGGTGAAACGGTCGGCGTGTTCCAGGTTGAAAGTGCCGGCATGCGCAAGGCTCTGATCGGCATGAAGCCGGACTGCATCGAGGATATCATCGCGCTGGTCGCGCTCTATCGTCCGGGTCCGATGGAAAACATCCCGACCTACAATGCCCGCAAGCATGGCGAGGAAGAGCTGGAATCGATCCATCCGACGATCGACCATCTGCTCAAGGAAACGCAGGGCGTTATCGTTTACCAGGAACAGGTGATGCAGATCGCCCAGGTCCTATCGGGCTATTCGCTCGGCGAGGCCGATCTTCTGCGTCGCGCCATGGGCAAGAAGATCAAGGCCGAAATGGACCAGCAGCGCGAACGTTTCGTCGTCGGCGCGGTCAAGAACGGCGTGTCGAAGCCGCAGGCCGACAATATCTTCGAACTCTTGGCGAAGTTCGCAAACTACGGCTTCAACAAATCGCACGCCGCCGCCTACGCCATCGTCTCCTACCAGACGGCCTATATGAAGGCGCATTATCCGGTCGAGTTCCTGGCCGCCTCGATGACGCTCGATATGTCGAACACCGAAAAGGTCAACGACTTCCGCCAGGATGCCAAGCGCCTCGGCATCGAGGTCATTGCGCCCTCCGTCCAGACCTCCTTCCGCCAGTTCGAGACCGGCGATAACCGGATCTACTACGCGCTCGCAGCCCTCAAGGGCGTCGGTGAATCCGCCGTCGATCACATCGTCGAAATGCGCGGCGACAAGCCCTTTGCCAGCATCGAGGATTTCTGCTTGCGCATCGATCCGCGCCAGGTAAACCGCCGCGTGCTGGAAAGCCTCATCTATGCCGGCGCCTTCGACTGCTTCAATCTGGATCGCGCCCAGCTTTCGGCCGGTCTAGACCGTGTGCTCGGCTATGCGCAGCGCGCCCAGGAAAATAAGCTCAGCGGCCAGTCTGATATCTTCGGCGGAGCCCTCTCTTCGGGCCCGGAAAAGATCGCCTTGCCGCCGTTCTCGCCCTGGCTCGCCTCGGAGCGGCTGCTCAAGGAATTCCAGGTGCTGGGCTTCTACCTGACTGCCCATCCGCTCGACAGCTACAACAACATCCTGCAGAAGATGCGCGTGCAGACTTTCGCGGATTTCTCCACGGCGGTGAAGCAGGGTGCTGCGAACGGGCGCTTGGCAGGGACGGTGATTTCCAAGCAGGAGCGCAAGACGCGGACCGGCAACAAGATGGGCATCATCGTCTTTTCGGATTCCTCGGGTCAGTACGAAGCCGTCCTCTTCTCCGAAATGCTGAACCAGTATCGTGACGTGCTTGAGCCCGGAAAATCCTTCGTCATTACCGCTATTGGCGAAGAGCGGCCGGAAGGCGTCAGCCTGCGTCTGCAGACCATCCAGTCGCTGGAGGAAAAATCGCTGCAGATGCAGAAGGCGCTGCGCGTCTATGTGCGCGATTCCGGCCCGCTGCGCGCCGTTGCTGCGCATCTGAACGCCAGGGGCGATGGCCTGGTCTCCTTCATCGTGATCAAGGAGGAGGGCAAGCGCGAGGTCGAAGTCGTACTGCAGGACAAATACCGCATCACGCCGGAGATCGCCGCCGCATTGCGGGCCGCTCCCGGCATCGTCGACGTCGAACTCGTCTAATGAAAAGGGCGACCGGCATGCGCCGGCCGCCCTAGTTTGTCAGCCGGCTTGCGGCCGGCAGCATAGACCGGAGCAGCGCCACCTGCCGAAGCCCATGATTGCCGTACCGATCAGCGTGCCTCCGACCGGCACCAGAAGTGCGGTGCGCAGCGCCTCCAGCCGTTCGGATGGGCTTTCGCCGTCGCCGAGCGCCAGAGTGCCGACAGCGCTGACGGCGGAAAGGCCGAGTGCCGCGCCGAACTGGAAGGACGTATTCACCAGCCCGCTCGCCAGTCCCTGTTCGTTTTCGGCAATGCCGTCGGTTGCGATGATCGTCAGCGGCCCATAGCCGAGCGAGAAGGCAAGGCCGAGGAGGATTGTCGAGGGCAGCATCGCCGCATAGGTCCAGTCGAGCCCCATGTCGAGGAAGAGCGCGTAGCCTGCTACGGCAAGAGCGAAGCCGCCGAGTACGACACGTCCGTTACCGAAGCGCTCCACGAGCAAGGGCGTCAGCAGCGGTGCGAGGATGGCATCCATGCCAATGATGATGAGGGCGAGGCTGGTTTCGAAGGCGGACCAACCGAGCAGTTCCTGCAGGTAGAGCGAGACGATGAACTGGAAGCCGAAGAAGGCGCCCGTAAAGAGCATCGCTCCGAGGTTGGATTGCAGCAATGCCGATGACCGGAAGATCCCGAGGCGGACCAGCGGCGCCCGCGAATTGCGTTCGATGAGGATGAAGGCGACCCAGAGCACAGCACTCGCCCCTGCTGCTGCCAGTGTCCAGGTGAGGTCGCTCGTCGCATGCTCGAGCCGGGTCAGCGCGTAGGCGGCGAGCAGCATGGCGCCGGTCAGGGTGACCGCGCCGGCAACATCGAACCTCTGGCGCGGGGCTGTAGCCTCCTTGTCCTCCGCGATCAGCTTCATACCGGCAACCAGCAGGATGGCGGAGAAGATCACCGGCGCGAAGAACACCCATCGCCAGCCGATTGCGGATAGAAGTCCGCCGATGACGAGGCCGAGGGAGAAGCCGGCCGATGCAGTGCCGGCATAGATCAGCACCGCCCGGTTGCGCTGCGGTCCCTCGGGAAAACTGCCATTGATGAGTGCAAGGCCGGCAGGTGTCATGAAGGCGGCGGCTGCACCCGTCACGAAGCGGGCCGTCAGCAGCATCCATCCTTCGCTCGCAAAGCCTCCGAGGCCGGAGAAGAGCAGGAAGACGGTCAGCGCCGTCAGGAAGACCTTGCGCTTCCCGTACATATCCGCGACGCGCCCGCCGAGCAGCATCAGCCCGGCATAGGCAAGCACATAGGCAGAAACCACGGCGCTGAGCGTCGTGGTCGAAAGACCGAGATCGGCCCGGATCGAGGGCAGCGCGACATTGAGCATGGCCGCATCGACGCCTTCGAGGAAGATCGCTCCGCAGAGTACCGCGAGCATGCCGGCGGCACCGGCGCTCATTCTTCCACGCTCCGCTGTCAGGGGAGGACTTGTAGACATCATGGATTCCTTGTCGGTAGAGGGCAGGGAAGAGCGAAGATGGTTACATATTGATCCTCGGTTCCCTATTGTAACCAAAGAAAAGGTAGGGCATTGTTCGAACCCATGGAAGAAGGCACTTCAAACTCACCGAGTGACTGCTGCAGCACCGACCGCGATTACGACATCCATCAATGGGATGCGCGACAGGAGTGCGAGGTGCGCCAGATTCTGGATCGCATCGCCGATAAATGGTCGCTGCTGGTTATCGCCCTGCTGGAAAAGCGCACTTTGCGCTTTACTGAATTGCGCAGGAGCATCGACGGCATCAGCCAGCGCATGTTGACGACGACATTGCGTCAGCTCGAGCGAGACGGTCTGATCGAGCGAACGGTCTATCCCGTGGTGCCTCCACGGGTCGAATATGCCCTGACGGACCTCGGTTGCACGTTGCATGACACGATCAAGGCGCTTGTCGTGTGGACCGAGACCAACCAGACAAAGATCATCGCGGCCCGCCGAAGCTACGACGAGCGTGCCAGCGAGAAGCCTTGGTAGGTCTCAGCTCTCGCGCGTGATGGTGATGAATTCCGTGCCGTCACCGGTTTCGGGACCGACCCCTGTATCTGATATTGTCAGCGTCGAGCCGGGCGAGATCAGCGCATCGATCCGGTGGCGGGTCTCTGCAGACATTGAGATGCGGCTGAGTGCTCTGGCGATTGGACGGCCGCTGATGATGGAGCTTTCCTGGTTGGCGATGCCGAGCCGCTTCACCGTTTCGCGGGAAAGATTGTTTTCCAGCGTCACGCCCAGCCAATCCGCCGTGCCGGCTGCCTCATCGACTGAATGCAGCGAGAAGAAATGCGTGCCGAGAGCAAGGGCCGGATCGGCGATGGTAATGGGTGCCTCGAAGAGCGGCTTGAAATCCTTGCGCACCATGATGACGCCATTCGGTGGTTCGCCCCGACCCGCCGCCGCGTAAACTTCCCTAAGGAGAGTATCCGTGATCAGGCCCTTGTCACGAGCAAATTCCTTTGGCCGCAGCGCTTTGAAAGCATTGATGGCCTGAACGGTCGCGGGACCGGCCAGCCCGTCAGGCTCGCCGGCGGCAAAGCCGAGCTGGTTCAGCAGGGTCTGGATATCGACGACATTTTCACGCAGCGTCCGGCGCGTCATCAGGATGCTGATCGGCGAGGTTTCGGCAGCCGGTGCCTGCAGCTGAAACTGCGGTATCGGCAGGGCAGCCGTCGTCTCGTTCATGGCGACCTGCACCTGCGTCTTCGCATCACCGATGGCAGGCCGCAGTTCCACGTCCGTAAGCAGGGGCGCCGGTTCGGGCCGGTCGGGGCGGAACAGGGTCGGATGGTCGATAGGCTCCGGTGTCAGCTCGCTGTCGGTGATAACGACCGGCACGCCCATCTCGGTCATCTTGTAGAGCGATTTCGCAAAGGCGCCGGGCATGCGCACGCAGCCATGCGAGGCCGGGTAGCGCGGCACGGAGTTGGACTCGTGCAGCGCAATGCCGGACCATGTCAGCCGCTGCATGAAGGGCATCGGCGCGTTCGAATAGATATTGGATTCGTGGTACTTCTGCTTCTCGATGACCGAGAAGATGCCGCTCGGCGTCGTGTGCCCGTCCTTGCCGCTCGAGATCTTTGAAGTCGCCACGACCTCCGCACCGTCATAGACCGCCAGCGACTGCTTATCCTTGGACACGAATATCTGCAGCGTGCGCGCATCGGCAGCAAAAGCCGGATCGACGAGAGCGGTCGCCGACAGCAACCCGATAAGAACACCTACACGCACAGACATGACGCAATACACCACATGCACAAAAACGACGGGATTTAAGCATGCGAAGTTTAACGAAGGCTTGAATACGCGGCCGCGCTTTGATCACAAGATTGTGGGATATTCAATTTTATGCAAATCTAAAATACCGGAAGTCTTGGGGGAGACTTGGAAATGCATGTCGATATTGTTTCTGCGTTCGATGATCTGCATGCCCTGAAGGATAATTGGAACGAGGTCTATGCCGCCGATCCGGAAGGGCATTATTTCCTGTCCTGGCACTGGATCGTCCGGTGGCTGGAGCAGCGCTCGCGATGGTTCGTTCTTGCCGCCAAGCGACAGAAGGAGGACGACCGCTATGTCGCTTTCCTGCCCATTCAACTTCATGTCGATTTCGAGGAAGGGCAGGGCCTCGGCAATATCGTGCGGCTGGGGGGCACCCCCTATGCCGGCTATAACGGCCTTCTCACATTCTCCGACGATGCAGAGGCAGCACTCGCCGCCTTCGCTGATTGCCTGATGACATTCAAGTGGAAACATCTCGATCTCGACGATGTCTATGTGTCCAGCGAGAGGCTGAAGGCTTTTCTGGCGGCTTTTCCTGCCTCGGAATTCTCGAAGCGTAAGGTTCCACGCAGGCCGCATATCACGGCTGACGGTGAGAACATCGATCATGATGTCTATGTCTACGTGCCGCTTGGCGAGAGTTTCGAAACCTTCCTGGACGAGCGCATCGGCCCCAAGACGCGGCGCAATGCGCGAAAGGCGCTGCGCGATCTGATCGTACCGGAAAACGAGCTGCGCATTACCCATGTCAACCCGGAAACGATGGAGCGCGACCTCGACATCTTCTACGACATGTGGAACGTCCAATGGGGTGAACGCCAGCCGCGCTACGGCAAATTCATCCTCGACAACAGCCGGCATATGTTGCCGGCCTGTATCAAGGACGGTTCGGTTTTCATGCCGATCCTCTGGCACCGGGATAAGCCGGTGGCTACCTTCATCATGTTCCTGGATCCCTATCGCAAGTCGATGATGTGCTTCCTCGGGAGCCGTGACCTGAGCTTTCGCCACTCAATCAGCCCCGGCTTCATGCTCCATTGCTACAATATGCGCTGGGGCATCGAGAACGGATACCGGATATACGATCTCGGTACCGGCAACTATGGCTACAAGGATCTCTTCGGTTCCGAGCACCACATCGTCGAGAAGCTGCAGGTCTCTACGCTTTCGGGCCAAAATATCGGCGACCGGCTCGATCCGCACTCGCTCGATCTAGCCATGCATCAGGCAGTGTATTTCCTCAGAAACGACAACCCGAATGCTGCCGAACTCTGCTGCCGGCAGATTCTTGCCGCCGACAACGCCTATGGGCCGGCAGCCGCTTTGCTGGCGAAGATCGAGGCGACGCACCCGCCAAAGCCAATCGCCGACCCTGCCGCCCATTTCACCGCCGCTGCCGAACGGCACCGTGCCGGTAATCTTGCCACAGCGGAGGCTGGCTACCGCGAAGTGATTGCCGTCGTGCCGGATCACTTCGATGCCCTTCAGCATCTGGCGCTATTGCTGTTGCAGAAAGGCGCTTTCAACGAAGCCAAAGTCTGCGTCGACAGGGCGATCGACGTGAGACCGGCTTCCGCCTCGGCCTATTGCAATCGCGGTAATATTCTCGCGCAGCTTTCGAATTTCGAAGAGGCTCTCAGAAGCTATGACCGGGCGATTGCGCTTGATACACACCATGCCATCGCCCTCAACAATCGCGGCAACGTCCTGCGACGCCTGGGGCGCCACGCTGAGGCATTGGAAAGCTACGAGCAGGCCGTCGCGACCGAGCCCGGCTATGCCCAGGCAGTGAAAAACCGCGATGCGGCACTGCGAGAGATGGAGACCGTACCGGCTTAACGCCAGTTGTGCCATGCATGCGAGGGGGGGCGATGACGATATGCGTCAAACAAAGCCTATCGGTTCCCCTTGCCGCCGAAAGTATAGCCGGTTTCAACCGTGCCCTTGCCGAATTTGTCGCGCAACTTGTCCATGGCCGCCTCCGCCGCCGCGCGCCGGCCGGACTGCTGGTCGATGAGATCGGGCGGGTCAGCGCGGCCGGCATCACCGAGGTCGGTGACGCCGATGCCGATCAGACGGAATTTCGTGCCGTCCGTTTCCTTTTCCAGAAGGTCGAGCCCGGTGCGGAAGATCTTGTCGGCCAGCTGCGTCGGGTCTTCGAGGCGGCGGTTGCGGGTGCGTGACTTGAAATCGGCAGTCTTCATTTTCAGCACCACGGTCTGGCCGGCAATGTCGTTCTTCTTCAGCCGCCACGAGACCTTTTCCGAGAGATTGCGCAGGATCGGCACCAGATCGTCATAACGCGAGATATCGTCGAAGAAGGTGGTTTCGGCCGAAACGCTCTTGGCGGCATCGTTGATATGCACTTGGCGGTCGTCAACGCCGCGCGACAGGCGGGAAAGCCGCTGGCCGATGCTGCCGTAGCGGCGCATCAGATCGTTCTCTTCCATCTGCTGCAGCTGGCCGATCGTTCGGATACCGTCGGCTTCGAGTGTTGCGGCAAAAGCCTTGCCGACGCCCCAGATGGTCGTCACGGGACGAGGCGCCAGAAACTCCACGGCCTCTTCGCGCCCGATGACCGAAAAGCCGCGCGGCTTCTGCAGGTCGGACGCGACTTTGGCGAGGAACTTGCAATAGGACAGCCCGACCGAGACGGTGATACCGATCTCCTTCTCGATGCGGCGGGCGAACTTCGCCAGCGTGCGGGCCGGAGGATCGTGGTGCAGCCGTTCGGTGCCGCCGAGTTCCAGGAAGGCCTCATCGATGGAGAGTGGCTGCACAAGCGGCGTCAGCTCCTGCATCAGCGCGCGGACCTGCCGCCCGACCTTTACATATTTTTCCATGTCGGGGCGGATGACGATTGCCTGCGGGCAGGCTTCCAGCGCCTTGAACATCGGCATGGCGGAGCGGACGCCGTGGATGCGGGCAATGTAACAGGCGGTGGAGACGACGCCACGTTTGCCGCCGCCGATGATCACGGGCTTGTCGGCAAGCTCCGGATTGTCGCGTTTTTCCACGGCGGCGTAAAAGGCGTCGCAGTCGATATGCGCGAGCGTCAGGTCATAAAGCTCCTTGTGGCGCGCGAGGCGAGGGCTGCCGCAAACATGGCAGCGGCGCACGTCTGCCTTCTGCTCGGCAAGGCAGTCGCGACAGAAGCCGGGTGTCTTGTCAGATGCAGGCGTCATGGCTGGAACAAAGGTTGAACATTGCAACACTACGCCCTAAGCTCTTGAGTCTCAAGAGTGGGAGGAAAGCTTGGCCGTGGATATCGATCTTCGTTTCGAACCTGTCACGGCCGGCCGCTGGGGAGACTTCGAAACCCTGTTCGGCCCGCAGGGCGCGTTCTACAATTGCTGGTGCGTGGCGCTGCGCCTTCCACATGCTGTCCGCACGAAGATGGAACCTTCGGAGCGCAAGGCCCACATGCAGGAGCGCATTTCGGCCGGACCGCCGCCGGGTATTCTCTGTTATGCGGAGGGTGAGCCGATAGCCTGGGTGCAGGTGGGGCCGCGCCACGACGTGCCGCAGTTCAATTCACCACGAACGGTCTCGTGGCCGTTGGAGGAGGGTGATGCACATGATCCCTCGATCTGGGCGGTCAGTTGCTTTTTCCTGCTGCCGAAACTGCGCGGCAAAGGCTTGAGCCACAGACTGCTCGCCGGCGCCGTCGACTACGCCCGAAGCCAGGGTGCGCGATTGCTGGAAGCCTGTCCGATCGACCAGGTGAAACAGTCGAAATCGGTCACACTCTGTATCGGCTCGACGGCGATTTTCGACAGAGCCGGTTTCGAGACGATTGCACGGCGCAAGGACGGCCGGCCGCTCATGCGGCTGGATTTGCACGCCTGATCGTGTGCGCTGTAAGATGTTGGCTGATGAGTTCGGTGGCATGCGTCCAGTCTCTTGCTCGCGCGATATCGGCGGCGGCCGCCGGCGCGAAGCGGTGAACGGGCGAATCCGGCATGAGATGGATGAGCAGGCAATCTGCCACGTGCTCCTTCACGGAATGCAGGTTGCGCGCCATATCGTCGATGAACACGACGGGAAGGTCGCGGCCGCCATGCAGCGCCTGCACGATCGGTCCCTTCGGCTGTTCGCTGGCAAGCAGCGGGAAGGTGAGGCCGGTGCTGTCGAGGAGGCGGCGGCGATGGGCGGAAAACTGCGGCGGCATCGCGGTGAGGAACAGGACGTCGGCATCGTCAGACAGGCGTTCGAGCGTCGAAACGACCGGGTCGACAGGCGTCTGCCAGCTTTCCTGGGCCTCGAAGAAATCAAGGATCAGCCGGCTGACATGCTGATCGTCAAGCGCGAGCCCATCCGCCAGCGACACGATGTTGCCGTGAAGGCGGAAGGAGCGCGGCAGGAATTCGTGGCCGAGACTTTTGAGGTAGAGCTGAAAAGGATCGATAAATTGCAGCACCACATCATCGACATCGCAGACGATGAGCGGCCTGTCGCCAAGGCGGATGTGCGAAATGTCGAGTTCGGCGCTCACGATCAGTATTCCCCGGAGTCGAGGCCGGGCGGCGAGAAGTGGCGCCATGCCGCGGTCAACGCTTCCGGCGTCGTGTTCGTCGCCTCGCAGAAGGCGACCGCCGTCGGCTCATGGTTCATGAGGAAATCGAGCATGCCGGCAAGGAAGCCGGGGTCGTTGATCGCGTTGCGCACTTGCTGCGGCTCGACACCTGTCAATGCCAGGAAGCGACCGAAGAGATCCGGGTCGTTTGCAAGCCAGCCAAGGACGGCGATGGCCGTTTCTTGCGGATCGGCTGTCGCCGCAAGTTGTTTCGAAGTCTTGAAATTGCTTTGCATTGCGGTGGTCGAGTTACCTTTTCTTCAACCAAATACCGGTAGCTTGCACTATCGGTTTCATGGAGCCATTTGTCAGCTAATGTCTTTATCGTGGACATTTGGCTTCAAGAGCGGACGTAGGGACAGCTGATCATGCCCAAACAGGTGATGATTGTAGAAGATAACGAGCTCAACATGAAGCTCTTTCGAGACCTTATCGAGGCCTCGGGTTATACCACGATCCAGACCCGCAATGGCATGGAAGCGCTTGATCTTGCGCGCAAACATCGGCCCGATCTTATTCTGATGGACATTCAGCTTCCGGAAGTTTCCGGCCTCGAAGTCACCAAGTGGCTGAAGGAAGACGACGACCTGCATGTGATCCCGGTCATCGCCGTCACTGCCTTTGCCATGAAGGGCGACGAGGAGCGGATCAGACAGGGCGGTTGCGAAGCCTATGTCTCCAAGCCGATCTCCGTTCCGAAATTTATTGAGACGATCAAGACTTATTTGGGCGACGCCTGAGGCATCGGAAAAGATTCATGACTGCGCGAATACTGGTTGTTGATGATATTCCGGCAAATGTGAAGCTGCTCGAAGCGCGGTTGCTCGCCGAATATTTCGACGTGTTGACAGCTGCCGACGGCCACGAGGCACTGGCGATTTGCGATCGCAATCAGGTCGATCTCATCCTGCTCGACATCATGATGCCTGGCATTGATGGGTTCGAAGTCTGCGAGCGGCTGAAAGCCAATCCGAAGACCAACCATATTCCCGTCGTCATGGTCACCGCGCTCGACCAGCCTGCCGACCGGGTGCGTGGCCTCAAAGCTGGCGCCGATGACTTCCTGACGAAGCCCGTCAACGATCTGCAACTGATTTCCCGCGTAAAAAGCCTGCTGCGCCTGAAGACGCTGAGCGACGAACTGCGCGTGCGCGCCGAGACCGCCCATACGATGGGCATGGATGAGTTGATGCGCATCGGCGACGGACGCACCGAGGAGGTGGGACAGGTGTTGCTGGTCGATGGCCGTGCCAACTCGCAGGAGCGTATCATCAAGACGCTGAAGCCTGTTGCCGATGTGGTTGCCCTTTCCGATCCGCAGGCCGCTCTTTTCGAAGCCGCCGAGAACGGCTTCGAACTCGTCATCGTCAACGCCAATTTCGACGATTACGACCCGCTGCGGCTCTGCTCGCAGTTCCGGTCGCTAGAACGAACCCGTTTTCTGCCGATCCTGATCATCACGGAACAGGGCGCCGACGACATGGTCATCCGGGCACTCGATCTCGGCGTCAACGACTATATTGTGCGCCCTGTTGATCCGAACGAACTGGTCGCGCGCAGCCTGACGCAGCTCCGCCGCAAGCGCTACAACGATCGCCTGCGCGCCAGCGTCAAGCAGACGATCGAACTTGCCGTCACCGATCCGTTGACCGGCCTGAACAACCGCCGTTATCTCGACAACCATCTCAATGTGCTCTTCAATCGATCGATGGCGCGCGGCCGGCCCCTCTCGGTGCTTATCACCGATATCGACCGCTTCAAACAGGTCAACGATACCTATGGCCATGACGGTGGCGATCAGGTGCTGAAGGAATTCGCGACCCGGGTGCGCTCGACCGTCCGCGGCGCTGATCTCGCCTGCCGTTACGGCGGGGAGGAATTTGTCGTCGTCATGCCCGACACCTCGCCGGAGGTTGCCGCGGCCGTTGCCGAGCGCCTGCGCGCGGCCATCGAAAGCACCCCGTTCCTGTTGAAGTCCTCAGGCGAAACGCTGAATATTACGGCCTCTTTCGGCATATCCTCGCGCATATCCTCAGTCATAACGCCCGACCAGCTGATGAAGCAGGCGGACCTTGCTCTCTATCAGGCGAAAAATACCGGGCGTAACCGCGTCGTGGCCTCGGCCGCCTGAAGGCACGGCTTTTCGAGATGCGTCGCATTGGGTTATCCACCGGCAGCTGCTGGACCTTACGGATATTTAATGTTGATGGCTGCAATGAAGAGGTTGGTTTTTCAACCCGCTAGCCCAAAAATGGACTTTAAAGCGTGTTTCTTTCGATAGCACGTGCCAGCTGATCCAAAAAGCTAGAGGTCGTGAACGACGCAAGAAGAGCGGACTATAATTGCCTTCAGAATGACCCCTTCCCGTAAATCGTATTTCAGAAAACGTAACGCCGGCGCCTTACGTAAGGGGAGGGGCGGTGGTATTATTGAGATATATTTCTAATATTCTTGATAGGCTAAAATATTGTCCTTTTGGTAAAGCGGAATTGGGTGCCTCTTTACACGTTCCAAAACTGGACTTTTAACCATAGAATCATACTCGGAAATTTTACCATTAAGAATTTGTTGATTTTCTTTCGTTTTTGAGCAAATCATCGGCTCAGAACAAAAAACGCTCCCGTGGAGGAGTTGTCGATACCCCATGATGCTCAGGTCCGCCGCATCTCCTGGGTCGTGGGGTCGGTCGGCTGGTACGCAATCTTAAACGGTTCCTCGTGCCGTTTTGCATGCTGGCCGACCCCCTTTTCGAAAAAAACGCCGTCACTTCCCGAAGATGGAAGGGCGGCGTTTTTCGTGTTTGCGCTAACATCGATGTCAGGCGAACCCGGGACAAAAAAAGCGCGCACCCGAAGGCGCGCGCTTTTCCAAAACCCGTAAGATCAGTGATTACTTGATCTTGGTTTCCTTGAACTCGACGTGCTTCTTAGCGATCGGGTCATACTTGGTCTTCGTCATCTTGTCCGTCATCGTACGGCTGTTCTTCGTCGTGACGTAGAAGAAACCGGTGTCGGCCGTCGACAGAAGCTTGATCTTGATAGTGGTAGCCTTGGCCATGGTCGTCCTGCCTTTAAGAAAATGAAAGCCGTGGAAAGCCGGATAGGCTCCACGGCAAATTCTGGCGCGAAACTACGAATCTAGCCCGAAAAGTCAAGCCCGCTTTCCGAGGAAAAGCAGTCTTATGCCTGCGAGCAGGGCGTAAAGCCCGAAGAAACCGGCAATTGCATAGGCAAAACCGTTGTTTCCGGCAACGTCGATTGCAGCGCCGATCACCTGAGGGCCTGCAACGGTACCGACTGCATAACAGAAAACGAAGGCCGCATTAGCCGCCGCAAGGTCCGAACCTGTCAACCGCGAGCCGAGATGGCTGAGTCCGACAGTGTAGAGGCCGGAGACGCAACCGCCCCAGAAAAGCAGGATGCCGGCCATGAGAAGCCAGTTGTTGACGAGGATCGGCAGCATCATCGTGCCGACGAAACCGGTCAGGGCCATCAGCGCCAGCAGGGGACGCTTGTCCTTTATGCGGTCAGAAAGCAGGCCAAGCGGAATCTGGAAGATGACATTGCCGACACCCATCATGGTGAGAAGCAGGGCGGCTTGCGATTCGGTGAAATGCGCGCGCACCGCAAAGATCGGAAAGAGCGAGAGACCGCCGGCCTCGACCGCGCCGAAGATGAAGACGGCGGCCGTTGCGGTTGGCACCAGGAAGACGTAGCGCATGAAGTGCAGTTCCGGCTTCTCGTCCAGAACGGGGCTCTCATCGCGGGCGATGAAGATCGGGATGGCGGCAAGCAGGATCGCGCCGGCACCGACCAGGAAGGGAAGGATGCCGTCACTACCGAGCAACGAGAAGATCAGCGGTCCCGCCGCAAAGCCGATGGACAAGACCGTTGCATAGATGCCGAGCACGAATCCGCGCTTGGACGGCGGTGAAGCGGCGTTAATCCAGAATTCCGAGAGGATGAAAAGCGTGGTCGTCGCGCCGTGGAAGGCGAAGCGCAGCGGGAACCACATCCAGAAGTCCTGCGCATAGTAAAAACCGAGTGCGCTGAGCGCCGAGATCAGCACCGCCCACATCATTGTCGGCGCTACACCGTATTTGTGGGCAAGCTTGGTGGTGATGGGCGCTGCTACCATCGCCGCGATACCGGCCATCGCGGTATTGAGGCCGATGAGGGTGGAGGAAATGCCGCGCTTTTCGAGGATGATGCTGAGCAGAGGAAGTCCCAGGCCGATCGCGATGCCCACGGCGGAGATGGACGAGACGGCTGCCACCAGAGAAGGCCAATGGATTTCCTCGACATCGCCCGGTGTGCCGTTCCTCGGCTGAGACATTTATCCATCCTTAGAGAAGTATGCGGACGAATCGTCCGTCTGGTGCCACATAGAAAGACATAGGCATGCCAAATCCAAGTGACGGGCAGGGTTTCACAATAGTTCTGGCATCCGCCGGCGATTTCTTGAGTGTAAGCTTTCCCCATACAAGAAATGATGAGCGTATCTTTCCTCTGCAGATAGTCGGCTACAAGCCTTGACGCTCTGGCCGCTGCCACTACACGCGAAATATGTCTGGAAGGTGAAGGTGTTCAAGCTTGGCGGCCGGGCGTGTCGTAATCGTCGGGTTCATCGTCATGGCCGCCGAAACCATGCATCTTCAACGCCCACTGCAAGCCTATGACGCCGCCCTTGATAGGCTGGATCGAGACAAGCGCCGTGATGACGGTGATCGGTGCCCAGATGGCAAGATGCACCCAGACCGGCAGCACGAAGACCATGTCAGTCAGCATGAAGCCGCCAATGACGACGTGGCCGAGCACCAGGATGACGAGATAGGGCGGCAGGTCGTCGGCGCGCTGGTGATACATTGCCTCGCCGCAGGCGGCGCAATGGTCGACCGGCTTGAGGAATGCGCGGAACAGTTTGCCGCTGCCGCAGGCCGGACAGCGGTTCAGCAGGCCGCGCATGATGGAGCGTCCGAGCGGGCGCTCGACATCGGGCGTATCCCCATAGCGGACGACCTCGTTTGTCGGTGTGCTCACGATCTTTCCTTTCCGGAACTAGCGCCGCCCGCGCGGCGGACGCGTTCCGATCTTCTTGCGGGCGCGATTTGCATCGCGTTTCCCTGCCTTGTGGAAGGAGCGCACAGCCGTCGGCATCTTGCGTCCTTCGCTCAGCATCTCGAAGCGCAGGGCGCCCGCAAGCGGGATCGCCTCGGCCAGGCGCACGGTCACATCGTCGCCGAGACGATAGCCGAGACCTGTCTTTTCACCTGATAACGCCTGATGTGCCTCGTCATAGATGAAGTAGTCGGTGCCGAGCGTAGATATAGGGATGAAGCCGTCCGCACCATAGTCCGGAAGCAGGATAAACAGGCCTGACTTGGTAACGCCTGAAACGCGCCCCTCAAATTCCTGGCCGACACGTCCGGCAAGGTGATGAGCGATGAGGCGATCGACGGTCTCGCGTTCGGCAGCCATGGCGCGGCGCTCGAAAGTGGAGATTTCGGCGGCGATGTCGTCGAGCGTCGCTTCCTCTTCCGGCGTGATGCCGCCTTCGCCGAAGCCGAGTGAGCCAACCAGCGCGCGATGCACGATAAGGTCGGCATAGCGCCGGATCGGCGAGGTGAAGTGCGCGTATTTCATCAGATTCAGGCCGAAGTGGCCGATATTCTCGGGACTGTAGATGGCCTGACTCTGCGAGCGCAGCACCATTTCGTTGACCATGGTCTGGTGCGGCGTGCCATCTGCCTTGGCGAGGATGCCGTTGAAGTTGTTGGCGCGCATGTTGCCGCCCTTGGCAAGTGATATGCCGAGCGTGGCGAGGAATTCGCGCAGCACTTCCTGCTTGGCAAGCGTCGGCCCATCGTGGATGCGGTAGATCAGCGGCTGGCGCTTTTTCTCCAGCGTCTCTGCAGCCGAGACGTTCGCCTGGATCATCATCTCTTCGATCAGCTTGTGTGCGTCGAGACGAGGCGGCACGTGGACCCGGTCGACGGTACCATCGGGCTTCAGCAGGATCTTGCGCTCGGGCATGTCGAGCTCAAGCGGCTGTCGACGTTCGCGGCCGCGCTTCATCGTCTCGTAGGCGTGCCAGAGTGGCTTGAGGATCGGCTCAAGCATCGGCCCGGTCTTGTCGTCGGGCTTGCCGTCGATTGCCGCCTGTGCCTGCTGGTAGGAGAGCTTCGCCGCACTCTTCATCATGATGCGATGGAAGGTATGGCCGATCTTGCGGCCGTCCTTCGAGAAGACCATGCGCACGGCAAGGGCAGGGCGGTCCACGCCTTCCTTCAGCGA
Source organism: Rhizobium sp. BK379 (assembly GCF_014193955.1). NCBI lineage: Bacteria > Pseudomonadati > Pseudomonadota > Alphaproteobacteria > Hyphomicrobiales > Rhizobiaceae > Rhizobium > Rhizobium sp. BK379. The sequence continues at coordinate 25,329 of NZ_JACIAD010000009.1, read as the reverse complement.
GCAGAGATCGTTGGAAATTCGTTCCGGCAGCATCGGCACGACCCGATCCGGAAAATAGACGGAGTTGCCCCGCTTCAACGCTTCCCTGTCGAGCGGCGAATTCGGCCGCACATACCAGGAGACATCGGCAATCGCGACCGTGACGATGACGCCGCCCGCATTGTCTTCCGATGGATCATCCTCGGCATAGACGGCGTCGTCATGGTCCTTGGCATCGGCCGGGTCGATGGTGATCAGCGGCAGGTCACGCCAGTCTTCCCGATGTGACATCGTGGCGGGCTTGGCGTCATCCGCCTCTGCGACGGCGGCCGGCGGGAAGACATGCGGAATGCCGTGCGCGTGGATTGCGATCATCGAGATCGCCTTTTCCGAACCGACGGAGCCGATGACAGAAAGCACCTTGGCACGAGCCAGGCCGAAGCGGCCGAGACGCGCAACTTCCACCTCGACGAGATCGCCGTCCTTGGCATCGCCCTTGTAGTCGGGGTCGATAACCATTTCCTCGCCGCGCCGGTCGATCGGCAGAAGGCGTCCGGCACCACCCGGCGCGTCCTTGAAGACACCCATGGTGGCGCCCCGACGCTTGTCGATCACCTTGATGATGCGTGCGGTATAGGCCGGGCCGCCACGATCGACTGCCGGGAATATCTTGGCAAGGATGCGGTCACCCATGCCGGCAACCGGTGCCTTGCTCTTGCCCTGACGGCCCGCCGGCGATTGCTGGCGAATGGCAACGGCTGGCGCCACACCCTGGTCTTCCGGCCACTCGGCCGGGCGGCCGATCAGCTCGCCATCCTTGTCGCGCGTGGTGATGTCGAGCACGGTGACGGGTGGCAGCGCACCCGGCCGGATCAGCGACTTGCGCGTCTTCTGCAGCATGCCTTCCTGCTCCAGCTCCTGCAGCAGGCGCTTGAGCTCGACGCGGCTTTCGCCCTTCAGCCCGAAGGCCTTCGCGAGCTCGCGCTTGGAGGCTTTCTGCGGATGCTCGGCGATGAAACGCAGGATGACGTCTCGCGGCGGCAGGATGCCGTGCACAATGTTCAGCGGCTCAGGCGCAGGTTCCTTGCTCGCGCGTCCGAATTTTCCCGGGCGCTTGCCCATGGCTCTCGTAGTCTCGCGCGGTTCTCTCGCCACTCTCAGCTCTTTTTCGTTTTCGCCGCTGCCTTTGCCTTGGTTGCTTTCGGCTTTGCGGCAGTCTTTGTCGTCTTTGCTTCGGCCGCCGCGGCCTTCGGCTTCGCGGCTGGCTTAGCCTTCGCAGCTGTTTTGGCCTTGGTCTTGCCTGCGGGAGCCTTGCCGGCCTTTTCCGCAATCAGAGCCAGCGCTTCCTCGACGGTAATGGCCTGCGGATCCTTGCCCTTCGGCAGCGTCGCATTGACCTTGCCCCAGTTGACATAGGGGCCGTAGCGTCCGTCGCGAACGGTGATCGCACCACCGTCAGGATGATCGCCCAGTTCCTTCAGTGCCGCCGGAGTGCCGCGGCCTCCGCCCGGCGCTTTGGCCTGCTTTTCGGCAATCAGCGTCACGGCGCGGTTGAGGCCGACCGAGAAGACATCCTCGATGCTTTCCAGATTGGCGTAGGTGCCGTCATGCAGCAGGAACGGTCCGTAGCGGCCGAGCCCGGAAGAGATCATCTTGCCGGTTTCCGGATGTTTACCGATATCACGCGGCAGCGATATCAGCGCCATCGCCTTCTCGTAGTCGATATCTTCCGGCTTCCAGCCCTTGGGGAGCGACGAGCGCTTGGCATCCTTGCCATCGCCACGCTGGATATAGGGGCCGAAACGGCCCGAACGCAGCGTCAGTTCTTCGCCGGTGGTCGGGTCAGTGCCGAGGTTCTTGGGTTCATTCAGCGCCGCGCCTTCGGCCTCGCCGCCATTTTCGGAGGAAAGCTGGCGGGTGTAATTGCATTCCGGATAGTTCGAGCAGCCGACGAAGGCGCCGTACTTGCCGAGTTTCAGCGACAGGTTGCCGGTACCGCAGACCTGGCAGATACGCGGATCACTGCCGTCTTCGCGCTTCGGGAAGACCAGCGGCGCCAGGGCTTCGTTGAGCGAATCCAGAACATTGGTGACGCGCAGTTCCTTGGTGTCTTCGATCTGCGAGAAGAAATCCTTCCAGAAATCGCGAAGAACCTGCTTCCAGTTCAGTTCCCCGGCGGAGATCCGGTCGAGCTTCTCCTCGAGGTCCGCCGTGAAGTCATATTCGACATACTTGGTGAAGAAGCTTTCGAGGAAGGCGGTGACGAGACGCCCCTTCGCCTGCGGGATCAGCTTGCGCTTGTCGATCGTCACATAGTCGCGGTCGCGCAAGGTCGCGAGCGTTGCGGCATAGGTGGATGGGCGACCGATGCCGAGCTCTTCCATCTTCTTGATGAGCGAGGCTTCGGAGTAACGCGGCGGCGGCTCGGTAAAGTGCTGTGTCGAGTTGATTTTCTGCTTGGCGAGATTTTCGCGTGCATTGATCTCCGGCAGGCGGCCATCCTCGTCATCTGCGTCGTCGCTCTGCTCGCCATCTTCCTTCTGGTCGGTATAGGCGGCGATGAAGCCGTCGAAGCGGATGACGGACCCGACGGCGCGCAGGCCGGCCTTCTGGCCGTTGTTGTCGGCAATGATTTCAGCTGTCGTACGCTCGATTTCGGCCGATGCCATCTGGCTGGCAATGCCGCGCTTCCAGATCAGGTCGTAGAGACGGATCTGGTCGGCATCCAGGAACTTGCGGACGCGATCCGGCGAACGGTTGAAGTCGGTCGGGCGGATCGCTTCGTGCGCCTCCTGGGCGTTCTTCGCCTTGGTCGAGTAGAAACGTGCCTTTTCCGGCAGGTAGCGGTTGCCGAACTGTTCACCGATGGCGCTTCGCGCCGCGTCGATCGCTTCCGGCGCCATCTGCACGCCGTCTGTACGCATATAGGTGATCAGACCGACGGTCTCGCCGCCAATGTCCACGCCCTCGTAAAGCTTCTGCGCAATCTGCATGGTGCGCGAAGCCGAGAAGCCGAGCTTGGAAGAGGCGGCCTGCTGCAGCGTCGAAGTCGTAAACGGCGGTGCCGGATTACGCTTGACGGGCTTTGCCTCGACGCTTTCGACGATATAGCTGGCGCCTTCCAGCAGCGCTTTCAGCTTGCCGGCCTCCTCGCCGTTGCCGATCGAGCGCGGCTGCAGCCGCTTGCCATTGGCGGCAACGAGCCTTGCTTCGAACTCGTCTCCGCGCGGCGTCTTCAGGAGCGCCGAAAGATTCCAGTATTCCTCCGAGATGAAACGTTCGATCTCGGACTCACGGTCGCAGACAAGGCGCAGAGCGACAGACTGCACGCGGCCGGCCGAACGTGCGCCGGGCAGCTTGCGCCACAGAACCGGCGAGAGGTTGAAGCCGACAAGATAGTCGAGTGCGCGGCGTGCCAGATAGGCATCGACCAGCGGAACATCGATATCGCGCGGATCGGCCATCGCATCGAGCACGGCCTTCTTGGTAATGGCGTTGAAGACGACGCGCTTGACCGGCTTGCCGTTGATGACCCGCTTCTTGTTCAGAAGGTCCAGCACATGCCAGGAGATAGCCTCACCTTCGCGATCAGGGTCGGTTGCAAGAAACAGGGCATCGGAGGATTTCACCGCATCGGCAATATCCTTCATGCGCTTGGAAGAGGCGCCATCCACCTCCCACAGCATTTCGAAATCCTGATCCGGAAGAACGGAGCCGTCCTTGGCAGGCAGATCGCGCACATGGCCGAAAGAGGCGAGCACTTTGTATCCTGGACCCAGATACTTATTGATCGTCTTGGCCTTGGCAGGCGATTCCACCACTACAACATTCATGATGATTCTCTAAAAAAGATGTCGATCCGGCGAAGAAGCAGGCGCAACACGCACTGCAACATGAATACCGGCCCTCCGACATGGACAGGGAATTCGCTCCGGTCAAGAGGTTTGCTTCAATTTTACCTCTTTGCCGGGCATCACAACCATTGCGAGATTTATGGGCTATTGCAATTTAAGATGATTGAGCTATCGTTTTTGAAGTGTGGTTCGGGCTCTTTGGTAAGGCAGCCCTCTCCGTTTTCAGAGAGACAATTATGGCGCCTAAGGTTGCAGGAAAAGACACCGCTCGCTGCAAATCGCTCGAAAACATCGCTTTCATCCGCCAGATGCTCCGAGAATTGCAGAAGGTGGCCGAACATGAAAATGCGGAGATGCTCTGCTATCTCATCGAAATGGCCTATGTGGAAGCCGGAGACCTGCAGTCACGCATCGATGACAACTCAGTCGGTCATGGAAATTGAAACCTGTCCGCCCGCATGGCGATGCAGCCGACCGGCCATATCCAGCTCCAGAAGAACAAGATAGACTGCGGAAGCCGAAAGACCGGTGTGACGAATGATATCGTCGACCTCCACCGGCGTCGGACCGAGCGCATCGATGACGAGCGTGCGGTCCGTCTCGTCTGGCGGAAGCACTATCCGGCCACTTTCGCGTTTCGGTTCCTCGGCAGACGACAGTGAAAAGAGATCGGGCTGAGCGAGCGGCGCCAGCGCTTCCACGACATCGTCAGGCGAAGTGACGATCATCGCGCCGTCCTTCAGAAGGCCATTCGTGCCGTGACAGCGCGGATCGAGCGGCGAACCCGGTACGGCAAAGACCAGCCGCCCGAATTCGCCGGCCATCCGCGCCGTGATAAGCGAACCTGAACGGAATGCTGCCTCCACGACGGCGACGCCAAGCGAAATGCCCGCAATCAGCCGGTTGCGGCGAGGGAAATCACGCGCACGCGGCTCCCAGCCGAAAGGCATCTCGCTGACGGCAAGCCCATAGCCATTCCATATCTCGTCCAGCAGCCCAACATTTTCAGGCGGGTAGGGCTGGTCCAGCCCTCCTGCCATTGCGGCGATGGTGCCGGTATTGAGGCTCGCCCGGTGGGCGGCCGTATCGATGCCACGCGCAAGGCCGGAGACGACCGTATAGCCGGCCCGGCCGCAGTCTCTGGCAATCATCGCCGCGAACTTTGCGCCGCTGATGGAAGCATTGCGCGAACCGACGATGCCGACCGCAGGCCTATTCAATATGGAAAGATCACCCTTGACCGCGAGCAGCGGCGGTGCGCCGTCAATCTGGCGCAGTGCCTGCGGATAATCAGGTTCGCCGATACCGACGAAGCGGGCGCCGAAGCGTTGCACCGCCTCAAGCTCGCGATATGCTTCAGCCTCAGTGGCAATACGGATCGAGCGCGTCGCGCCGCCGCGTGCCGACAGCTCCGGCAACATGGAAAGTGCTGCTTCCGCCGAACCGAAATGATTGATGAGATCGCGAAAGGTTGCAGGTCCGACATTGTCGGAACGGATCAGCCGCAGCCAGGCGATCCTCTGTCTCTCCGTCAGCGCAATTCCTTTTGGCTTTGCGCTGCGTGCGTCCATTACCCCTTAGCCCCGATCTTGCTTTCCGTCCCGCTCATCAGGCGGGAGATATTGGCCTTGTGCTTCCAGTAGGAGATGACGCTCATGATCGCCATGATCGCCGCAACCTTTTCGTCGCCCAATATCCACAATGCAACCGGAATGACAAGCATCGCAAGCAGAGCGGAAAGTGAGGAGTAGCGGCTGATAAAGGCCGTTACCAGCCAGACGGCGGCAAAGAGAAGAACCATGAGCGGTGCTACGCCAAGCAATGTGCCGATATAGGTGGCGACGCCCTTGCCGCCCTTGAAGCCGATCCAGACCGGGAAGAGGTGGCCGATGAAGGCAAAGAAACCGGCGATGATGCCCGCTTCCTCTCCCGCGAAATAGGCCATGATCCAGGCCGCAGCGGCAGCCTTCAGCGCGTCGAGCAGCAAGGTCGCCGCCGCGAGCTTCTTGTTGCCGGTGCGCAGAACATTCGTGGCGCCGATGTTGCCGGAGCCGATGCTGCGCACGTCGCCAAGGCCGGCAGCGCGTGTGAGGATGAGACCGAACGGGATGGAGCCGAGCAGGTAGCCGACCACGACGGCGACAAGTGCCAGAGGCAGCGTAATCTGCCAGGTGACAAGATCAGATATCATTTTGTTTCCCAATCTTCTGACGAGAATCTGCCCTTAAGGCGGCCCTCAGTTCTGCAATCCGTAAACCAGCTTGCCCGCGACGTAGGTCGCAATCGCTCGCCCGCTGAATCGCGCATCCTCGAAAGGCGTGTTCTTCGAGCGGGAAAGAAGCATGTCCTTGGCAACAAGCCAAGGCTCCTCGATGTCGATGAGAGCGATATCCGCCTTGGCGCCCGGTTTCAGGGTGCCGGCATCGAGACCGAAGATCTGCGCCGGGCGCGTCGACATCGCATCGATCAGTCGCATCAGGCTGACCTGCTCGCTGTGATACAGGCGCAGGGCCGCCGCGAGCATGGTTTCGAGCCCGACAGCGCCATCCTCCGCTTCGCCGAAGGGCAGACGCTTGGTGTCGACATCCTGCGGATCGTGCGAGGACACGATGATATCGATCGCTCCCCTGGCCAGCGCGTCTGCCATGGCAACCCGGTCGTCCTCGGAGCGCAACGGCGGATAGAGCTTGAAGAAGGTGCGGTACTCGCCGATGTCGTTCTCGTTCAGCGCCAGATTATTGATCGAGACACCGCAGGTGACCTTGACGCCGCGCGAGCGGGCAAGCTCGATCGCCTCGACCGATTCCGGAACGGAGATCATGGCCGCATGGTAATTGCCGCGCGTCAGTTGGGCGATGCGCAGATCGCGTTCGAGCGGGATCACCTCCGCTTCCTTCGGAATGCCGGAGAGGCCGAGCCAGCTTGCAAGCAGGCCTTCATGCATGACACCGTTGGCGCCAAGATATTTGTCACGCGTGGCGCAGGAAATGACGGCGCCGAATTCGCGGGCATAGGTCATCACCCGGCGCAGAACCTGCGTATCGGAGATGCTGGAATGCGCATCGGTGAAGGCGACGGCGCCCGCCTGCATCAGCAGACCGAATTCCGTCATCTCCTCGCCGGAAAGACCCTTGGTGATGGCCGCTGCCGGATAGACATTGATTATGGCCGTATCCCGCGCCGTCTTCTTGACGAACTCGACCAGCGCGATGTCGTCGATGACGGGATGGGTATCCGGCATCATGATGATGGATGTCACGCCGCCCGCTGCCGCAGCGCGGCTTGCCGAAGCGATCGTCTCGCGGTGTTCGCCGCCCGGTTCGCCGATATGGACGCGTGCGTCGACGAGGCCAGGCGTGGCGACGAAGCCGGTGCAATCGCGAACAGTAGCGCCTTCGGGGGCACCCTGGTTCTGCGCCTCCTTGCCGGCTGCGACGATCAGGCCGTCCTTGACGATGATGGTGCCGACTTCATCGAGATTTCGGGAGGGATCAACAATGCGGACATTCTTGAGGACGAGATTGCTCATGCGCCCACTCCATCGGTGCGGGGTCCCTGGTTCTGGGAAACCAGCAGCGTCTCCATGACAGCCATGCGCACCGCGACCCCCATTTCCACCTGTTCGGCAATCACGCTCTGCGGGCCGTCCGCGACTTCGGAGGCGATTTCCACGCCGCGGTTCATCGGTCCTGGATGCATGACGAGCGCATCGTCCTTCGCCGCCTTCAGCGTTTCCGCGTCGAGGCCGTAAAAGTGGTAATATTCGCGCACCGACGGCACGAAGGCGCCGGACATGCGCTCGCGCTGCAGCCGCAGCATCATCACCACATCCGCGTCCTTCAGCCCTTCCTTCATCGAATGGAAGACCTCGACGCCCATCTCCGCAATGCCGGCCGGCAGCAGCGTGGCAGGAGCGACAACACGCACCCTGGCGCCCATGGCGTTCAGAAGCAGGATGTTGGAGCGCGCCACGCGTGAATGCAGGACGTCGCCGCAGATTGCCACGATGATACGCGACAGCCGGCCTTTGGCGCGGCGGATCGTCAGCGCGTCGAGCAGCGCCTGTGTCGGGTGCTCGTGCTGGCCATCGCCGGCATTGACGACGGAGCAGGAAACCTTCTGGGCGAGAAGCGCTGCGGCACCGGCGCTGGAGTGGCGGATGATCAGGACGTCCGGCCGCATCGCGTTCAGCGTCATCGCCGTGTCGATCAGCGTCTCGCCCTTCTTCACAGAGGAATTGCCGACCGACATGTTCATCACGTCGGCGCCGAGGCGCTTGCCTGCGAGTTCGAAGGAAGCTTGCGTTCGTGTCGATGCCTCGAAGAAGAGGTTGATCTGCGTCAGTCCCCGAAGGGTCGACGTCTTTTTTTCTCTCTGTCGGCTGATCTTGACGGCTTCGTCAGCCTTGTCGAGAAGATAGGTAATATCCTGCTCGGTGAGGCCCTTGATGCCAATGAGGTGGCGGTGGGGGAAAAAGACCATGACCCTGCCTCTTCTTGTCTTCGCGGGGTCTATAAAGAGTGCGGGGGGAAGGGGCAAGCGCGTGCTGTGCGCAAATCCCATGTTCCCCATGCATTTTCCGTCGAATCCCGCTACTGCATGATTCCTTAAATCGGAATCGATTTATGGATAAAATTATGCAGCAATTTAAGGTGCTACAGCGTCCTTTGCGCGTCTGAAAAGAGGCGCGGCGCTGTAGAGCAGAAATCTGCGAATCACGAACTTCCGGTTTCCTTTTTCCGGGTCCATGAAATAGAAGCGAACAATGACCTCCGCAAACCGGACTGAAGACAAACTCGCCGAACTCAACCAGCCAAGCCTCTGGTCGGGAATCAATGCCTATAGATCCGATCCGCTGATCGTCGATCTGACTGCCACGCTGCCGCGCACCATCCGTGAAGACCTTGAAAACATGGGTCGTTTCGTGACCTCGCCGGAAGCGCAGGAACTGGCGCGCATGGCAAACCAGGGCACGCCACAGCTGCGCACCCATGGCCCGCGCGGCGAACGTCTTGATATCGTCGAATTCCACCCCGCCTGGCATGCGCTGATGCGCCGTTCCATGGCATCCGGCCTGCATTCTTCCGTCTGGGATCCGCAGGCCGATACGGAGGCCAAGGATCAGTCCCACCATATTCGCGCAGCCCGTTTCTACCTGACGGCGCAGCTTGAATCCGGCCATCTTTGCCCGTTGACGATGACGAGCGCATCCGTTGCCGCTCTCTCGGCCTCGCCTGCGGTGCAGAAGGACTGGGCGCCCAAGATCCTGTCGCGCAAATATGACTCGTCGAACCGTCCGGCCATGCAGAAGTCCGCCGTGACGATCGGCATGGGCATGACGGAGAAACAGGGCGGTACGGATGTTCGCGCCAACAAGACCGCCGCGGAAAAAGTGAGCGAAGGCATTTACCGGCTCTCCGGCCATAAATGGTTCATGTCCGCGCCGATGAGCGACGCCTTCATCATGCTGGCGCAGACCAAGGAGGGCATGGGCTGCTTCCTGGTGCCGCGGCTGCTGGAAGATGGTTCCGCCAACGGCCTGCAATTCCAGCGCCTGAAGGACAAGGTCGGCAACCGCTCGAATGCTTCGTCCGAAGTGGAGTTCACCGATACGTTCGGTTTCCTGCTCGGCGGTCCTGATGCCGGCATCCGGACTATCCTCGATATGGTGACGCTGACGCGGCTCGATTGCGCGCTTGCCTCCTCGGGCATCATGCGCGCATCGCTGGCCGAAGCCGTGCATCACACCCGCGGCCGCAGCGTTTTTGGCAAGATGCTGGTCAATCAGCCGATCATGACGCGGGTGCTCGCCGACATGGCGCTCGATGTTGCCGCCGCAACAGCTCTTTCCTTCCGCCTGGCCGATGCCTTCGACAAGGCGCGCGGCAATGCCGAAGATGCCGCCTATGCCCGCGTCATGACACCGGTCGCCAAATACTGGTGCTGCAAGATTGCCCCGTCGTTGATCTACGAGGCGATGGAATGCATCGGCGGCAGCGGTTACATCGAAGAACGCCCGATCGCCCGCCACTACCGCGAAGCGCCGGTCAATGCGATCTGGGAAGGTTCGGGCAACGTCATGGCGCTCGATGTGCTGCGTGTGCTGAACCGCGGCAAGGATCTGTTCGAGACGGTGTTTGCAGGTTTTGCGCGCGATCTTGGACCGGCCGGAAAGAAGACGATCGATGTGCTGCGCGCCGCGATCGCGCTTTGCGAACAGGATGAGGGCGCTGCCCGCCTGCTCGTCGAGCAGCTGGCGCTCGTTGCCGGCGCCGCCGAGCTCTATCGGCTCGGAGCAGGGCGCATTGCCGACGCTTTCATCGAGACCCGTCTGGCGGGCGGCTGGCGCTCGACCTACGGCATGCTCGATTCCCGTTTCGACGCCAGCTACATCGTCGATCTGCTTTACCCGCCAGCGGCTTGATACAGGTGTTTCGGAACGCACGGCGGGACGATCTCGATCAGATCTACGGCATTTCGCTTGCGACCGGCAATGGCGGTCAGGATGCGAGCCACCTCTACCGTGACGGCCGCCTGATCGGCCATATCTATTCTGCGCCCTATGTCGTGCTCAACCCGCAAACGACCCTCGTTGCAGAGGATGAGATCGGAATCGCCGGCTACATCGTCGGCACCTACGATACAGCCGCCTTCGAAACGCGCCTTGAACGTGACTGGTGGCCCGCCCTGCGCGATCAATATGCCGATCCGGCCGGCGATCCCTCTGGATGGATGGCCGACGAGCGCCGCAGCTTTGCGATCCATCATCCGCGCACCACGTGGGCTGAGATCGTCACGGCCTACCCGGCTCATATCCATATGAACCTGATGCCACGCCTGCAGGGGCAGGGGGTCGGAAGCCGTCTTCTGGAGCAGTGGATATCTGAAGCGCGTCAGGCAGGTGTGCGCGGCATTCACCTCGGCGTCAACGCCGACAACCAGAGCGGCCTGCGCTTCTGGTCCTCCCGCGGCTTCGAGCGTCTGATCCCGCCGCTCATCCCGGCATCGGAAGCCTCTGTCTGGCTCGGCCGCACACTCTAAGCCTTTTCCCTTTGGCCACAGGCTGAGTATTCGTCATCTGTGGCACAAAAAATCCGGCTGCGTCGCCACAGCCGGATCATGTCACTTATCGCCAAAAATCATCTTTCAGAAGAAGCCGCGGCGCTGCCACCAGCCTGCCTTCTTCGGCTTGCCTTCACCTTCGGCTTCACCGTTATCGGTGCGGTTCGAGGTGACCGTCGGCTCGGAAGACGAGATATTGGATCCGCGGTTAGCGCGAGCCGGCTTGGCCTCTTCCTGAACAGGCTCGGCAAGATCTGCAGACGCTTCTGTCACTTCCGGCTCGGCTTCTGCTTCCACAGCCGGCGCTTCGATCACAGGCTCCTCGACCGGCGAAGGCGCGGCAGCAGCCTTGCGGCGACCGCGGCCACGGCCACGTGCCGGCTTGACCTCTTCGGCAACGCTCTCGCTGCCTTCGATAGCCGCCATGGCCGGCTGAGCATCGACAACGTCGACCGTAGCGACTTCGATTACTTCGGCTTCGGTCTCCGCGCTTTCCTCGGCTGCGGTATCATCGCCTTCGTCGGCATCGCCGCCCTCGGAAGCAGCGCTCGTCTCGGCGCCTTCCTCACCACGGTTGCGACGACCGCCACGCTTGCCGCGACGGCGGCGCTTGCGGCGCTGGGAGTCATCACCTTCGGCGCGGTCCTCCGCAGCACCTTCGGCGGCATCACTGTCGCCCTCGCTGCCCTCGTCCTCGCCCTCATCGCCATCGTCAGCTTCGCCGGAAACTGCATCTGCAGCAACCTGCTGCTCGGCATTGCCGTTGCGGCCGCGACGACGGCGGCGGCGCTTGCGCTTGCGTCCACCTTCGCCTTCGGCCTCTGCACGGGCAGCAGGACGGTCGGCGGCGGCAGGCTTTTCTTCCAACTCTTCGTCTTCCTCCTCGTCGTGCTCGATAACGACATCGTCATCATCGTCATCGGGGATGGCTGCGAAGTTGAAGAGGCTTTCGATCTTGACAGGGTTTTCGACCGGCTCGCCGCGATCGATCGCGAAATGCTGCGCGCCGACCGAACCGTCAGCATCGATGATGATCGCCACACCGAAGCGGGCTTCATAATCGACGATCGTCTGGCGCTTGTGGTTGAGCAGGTAGAGCGCGATATCGGGCGTCGTGCGAACGGTGATATTGTGCGTCGTGTTCTTGAGCAGATATTCCTCGACGCCGCGCAGCACATGCAGCGCAACGGAAGACTGCGAACGAACGTGGCCGGTGCCGCCGCAATGCGAGCAGACCTGCGTCGTCGATTCGAGAACGGAAGCGCGGATGCGCTGGCGCGACATTTCCAGAAGGCCGAAATGCGAGATACGGCCGACCTGGATGCGGGCGCGGTCGTTCTTCAGGCATTCCTTCAGCTTCTTCTCGACAGCGCGGTTGTTGCGCTTCTCTTCCATGTCGATGAAGTCGATGACGATCAGGCCGGCAAGGTCGCGCAGACGAAGCTGGCGGGCGACTTCGTCCGCTGCTTCGAGGTTCGTCTGGAGGGCCGTGTCCTCGATCGAGTGTTCACGGGTTGAACGGCCGGAGTTGACGTCGATCGAAACCAGCGCTTCCGTCTGGTTCATGATCAGGTAGCCGCCGGACTTCAGCGTCACCTGCGGCTGCAGCATACGGTCGAGCTGCGCCTCGATGCCGGAGCGCGAGAAAATCGGGTGGAGATCGCGATAGGGCTGAACCACCTTGGCGTGGCTCGGCATCAGCATCTTCATGAAGTCTTTCGCTTCGCGATAGCCTTCTTCGCCGGAGACGATGATCTCGCCGATATCCTTGTTGTAGAGGTCACGGATCGAGCGCTTGATGAGCGAACCTTCCTCGTAGACGAGGCAGGGAGCCGTCGAGGCGAGCGTCAGCGTGCGGACGTTCTCCCACAGGCGCATCAGATATTCGAAGTCGCGCTTGACCTCGACCTTGGTACGGTTGGCACCGGCCGTGCGCAGGATCACACCCATGCCCTGCGGCACTTCCAGCATGCGGGCGATTTCCTTCAGCCGCTTGCGGTCCTGCGGGTTGGTGATCTTGCGGGAAATGCCGCCGCCGCGCGCCGTGTTCGGCATCAGAACCGAATAGCGGCCTGCGAGCGAGAGATAGGTGGTGAGGGCAGCACCCTTGTTGCCGCGCTCTTCCTTGGCGACCTGCACCAGCAGGATCTGGCGGCGCTTGATGACTTCCTGGATGCGGTATTGCTTGCGCGGCTTGCGCTGAACACGATCCGGAACCTCTTCCATCGCGTCTTCGGCGCCGACGGATTCGATGACTTCCTCTTCGCCATGGTCGTCGTCATCATCGTCGTCGTCATGACGACGCTTGGAAACGTCGACATCCTCGGAGATGGTGTCCGTTTCAACCATCGCGGCCATCTCGCCGCCGGTCGAACCTTCGTCATCGTTGTCGGCGACCGATGCTTCCGGCGCCGCTGCTTCTTCTGCAACCGGCTCGGCTGCCTTCTTGCGGCTGCGGCGGGCGCGGGGCTTCTTGGCCGGCGCTTCTTCGGCGACGGGTGCAGCCTCTTCGGCGGGCGCAGCTACTTCTTCTGCAGCAACCGCCTCGGGCTGCTCGACCGGAACGATGCCGATATCGGGCTGATCCTGGGTCGAGAGATCGACGAGCGGGGCAGTCTCGACATGCTCGACATCTTCGTCGCGGCGATGCTCCTCCGCTTCGGCGCGAAGCAGGGCCTGGCGATCTGCCAGCGGTATCTGGTAATAATCAGGGTGGATTTCGGCGAAGGCCAGGAAGCCGTGCCGGTTGCCGCCGTAATCGACGAAGGCGGCCTGCAGCGAGGGTTCGACCCTCGTTACCTTTGCAAGATAGATGTTGCCGCGGATTTGCTTCTTGTGCTGGGACTCGAAGTCAAATTCTTCTATGCGGTTCCCGCGAACGACAACGACGCGCGTCTCTTCCTCGTGAGACGCATCGATAAGCATTTTGTCTGCCATGTAAGCTGAGCTCCTCGGCGAGGCCGCGAGAGCGCATTCCCGACTGCTGTTGACACAGGAAGAATGCGGTCCGCCGTGGCCGCGCCGGATAATGAAAGTCGCGATTGGTGCGAGGGAGAAGGCAGCAGCCAGACCGCAGCCGAAACGATTTCGTTCCGGGGCCTGTACACTTCAGATAAAACCTGCTGCGAAACCATCAACAACCAAGCGTGATCGACAATGACAAAGACCCGTTTCGGGTCCGATGAGTTTGCTCCCTGAGAGCGTGGTGGCTGATCCACCGATGAAATCCCAGCACGAAGCCGGAAAATCAGGATCCAGTTCTCGAGTGGAAATGCGTTAGACGGCGGACGATTACCGGTTGTGGCGCCAGGTCCGGGGGCCGGCTGGCTGCCTTGCGGCGACTCTATCCCGTCAACACTTCTACCCTAAAATTCGTTGTATGTTTTCTCTGTCACAATAGCAAGGGAAAAGCCAAATGTGCCATAATATTGATGGATTTCGTATCGCATAAACTTGTCGGGGATAAACGATCCCGATTCATGGGTCGGTGCGTATGCGCTCGCCTCTAGCGGGCGTCAGCGGGGACGGTGTAAGGTCCATCGCAGAGTAAATAGGGTGTGGCGGGCTATTGTTTAAGAGGTTTCGGATCGCGGCGAAGTTGTCCGCAGGGCGAAAATTGGGTTTTGCAGCGGGGCTTTTCGGCTTCGCAATGCTTTGCGCGGTTCCTGGAAGTGCCGCCGACGCGAAGAATCCCTTGCTGGCCTACGGAGCGCGTATCGTTGGCGACGATGCCAGGACCCGCATCGTCATCGATTTCGACCGCGAGCCCCGTTTTTCCGTCCATTATATTGCCAATCCTGAGCGCATCGTCGTCGACCTGCCGGCAACCGCTTTCGGCTTTCCGGCCAAAGATCTCGAGGCGCGCGGCCTCTTCAAGGACATCCGTTATGGCGCCATGGATGAAGGCAGCGCCCGCATCGTGTTGACGGCGGCACGCCCGGTCCAACTCGCCCTTGCCAAGGTGCAGACGGATGAGAGCGGCAATGATCACAGGCTCGTTCTCGATGCCGAGATGATCGACAAGCAGAAATTCGCCGAGCTTGTGAAGACCCAATCCTGGAGCGACAAGGCGGATGCGGCGGAGACGACGAGTGCCATTCCCCAGCCGGAAAAGGCTGCACCCGGTGATTTCGTCATCGCCGTCGATGCCGGCCACGGCGGCATCGATACGGGCGCCATCGGCGTCGATACGAAGACAGAGGAAAAGCAGGTGACGCTTGCCTTCGCCAAGGCGCTGGCTGATCGCCTGAACAAGGAGCCGGGCATCAAGGCTTTCCTGACGCGCGACGACGACGAATTCCTGTCGCTCTCGCAGCGTGTGCTGATTGCCCGGCAGAACCATGCGGGCCTTTTCATTTCGCTGCACGCAGATACGCTGAAGCAGAAGGATATTCGCGGCGCGACGGTCTACACGATTTCAGACAAGGCTTCGGACAAGCTCGCCGCCGATCTTGCCGAACGCGAAAACCTGTCGGACCAGATCGCCGGCAAGGAAACGACCGCCGAACCGCCTGAGGTCGCTGATATTCTGCTGGACCTGACGCGGCGTGAGACGCAGGCCTTTTCGATTTCGCTCGCCGAAAGCGTGCTTGCCTCTTTCAAGGATCAGGTTGGCACGATCAACAATCCGCACCGTCACGCGGGTTTTCGGGTGCTGCAGGCGCCGGACGTTCCGTCGATCCTGCTCGAGCTCGGCTTCCTCTCCAATGTCGAAGACGAAAAACGCCTGCTCGATGATGCCTGGCGGTTGAAGATGGCCGATCTCCTGGCCGATGCGGTGAAGCGCTACCGCACGGGCCTGATGGCGAATGGCGGGTAAACCGGGCGTTGCCTGGAAGTGACACTCGCGCCTAAACCGGAGCCCTTGCGGAAAGGGGAGCGGAAAGTGGCAGGACGGGCCCTATTTTGCTCACATTCGCGCCGTTACTCCGATCTATATGTTTCGCGCAAGTGAGACGAAATCGGCTTGTAGCGCCAGCGCGCATGGAGTAAGCCGCGCAACGTGCAAAGAGACATGATCTGTGCGATTGTGCGGCTGCGCCGATCTAATGATTAGAAATACCGGTAGCTGAAAAATATGGTTAGACTTCTTGGATATTTCTTCGGGATAGCATGCGTCCTGTTCCTGGGCGCCGCGGCGGTTGTTGCCGTCTACATTGCGAATGTCGCGAAGGATCTTCCTGACTATGCTGTGCTCAACAGCTACGCCCCGCCGGTCACCACCCGCGTCCATGCGGGTAATGGTGCGCTCATGGCCGAATACGCCAAGGAAAAGCGCCTCTTCCTGCCGATCCAGGCTATCCCGGACCGCGTCAAGGCTGCTTTCCTGTCGGCCGAAGACAAGAATTTCTACAACCATCCCGGCGTCGATCTGACCGGTCTTGGCCGTGCCATCCTCGTCAACCTTCAGAATTTCGGCTCCGGCCGCCGCCCGGTCGGTGCATCGACGATTACCCAGCAGGTGGCAAAGAACTTCCTTCTGACCTCCGACCAGACGATCGACCGCAAGATCAAGGAAGCGATCCTGTCCTTCCGCATCGAGCAGGCCTACAGCAAGGACAAGATCCTCGAGCTTTACCTCAACGAGATCTTTTTCGGTCTGAACTCCTACGGTATCGGCAGTGCCTCGCTCACCTATTTCAACAAGTCGGTCACCGAACTGACGATCGCCGAATCTGCCTATCTCGCATCGCTGCCGAAGGGGCCGGCAAATTATCATCCCTTCCGCCATCCGGATGCAGCACTTGAGCGCCGTAACTGGGTCATCGACCGCATGGTCGAGAATGGTTATGTGAGCCAGAGCGACGGCGAGGATGCCAAGAAGCAGCCGCTCGGCGTCACCGCCCGCAATAGCGGACCGTCTCTTTTTGCTTCCGATTATTTCGCCGAGGCTGTCCGTCGCCAGCTCATCGATCAGTATGGCGAGAAGTCGCTGTACGAGGGCGGCCTCTCGGTGCGCACGTCGCTCGATCCGCAGATGCAGCTCTTTGCGCGCAAGGCGCTGCAGGACGGCCTGACCAATTACGACGAGCGTCGCGGTTTCCATGGACCGGTCAAGCAGATCAGCATGTCGGGTGATTGGGGTCCGGCGCTCGCCGAAGTGCCCGCTCTCTCGGACGTGCCGGAATGGCGCCTGGCAGTCGTGCTCGCTGTTTCCAGTGACAGCGTCGATATCGGCCTTCAGCCACCCAAGGATGGCGGCGGCAAGGTCGCAGCCCAACGCGAGCGTGGTTCGATTGCAGCCAAGGATATGCAGTGGGCATTCCGCTCCGCCGCCGGCGACCGCAAGACGACGAAGTCGCCGGTCGGCGTCGTCTCGGCCGGAGATGTCGTCTACGTCGAGCGCCTCGGCGGCGACAATTCGACCTCCTATCGTCTGCGCCAGCCGCCGAAGGTTCAGGGTGGTCTTGTCGCCATGGACCCGAAGACCGGCCGCGTTCTCGCCATGGTCGGCGGCTTCTCCTATGCCCAGTCGGAATTCAACCGCGCAACGCAGGCGATGCGCCAGCCGGGTTCCTCCTTCAAGCCGTTCGTTTACGCCGCTGCCATGGACAACGGCTACACGCCGGCCTCGGTCATCATGGACGCGCCGATCGAGATCGTTTCGGGCGGTCAGGTCTGGAAGCCGGAAAACTACGGCGGCGAAGTCGGCGGCCCCTCGACGCTGCGCTCCGGTATCGAGAATTCGCGCAACCTGATGACGGTGCGCCTCGCCAATGACCTCGGCATGAACATCGTTGCCGAATATGCCGAACGTTTCGGCGTCTACGACAAGATGCCGCCGCTGCTCGCCATGTCGCTCGGTTCGGGTGAAACGACGGTGCTGCGCATGGTCTCGGCTTATTCGGTCATTGCCAATGGCGGCAAGCAGATCAAGCCGACCCTGATCGACCGCATCCAGGACCGCTATGGCAAGACGATCTTCAAGCATGAAGAGCGTCTTTGCGAAGGCTGCAATGCCGGCGACTGGCAGAACCAGGAAGAACCCAACATCGTCGACAACCGCGAACAAGTTCTCGATCCGATGACCTCCTACCAGATCACCTCGATGATGCAGGGTGTCATCCAGCGCGGTACGGCCGCTGGCAAGGTCGATCTCTCCGGCCGTGACGTTGCCGGCAAGACCGGTACGACCAACGATGAAAAGGACGCCTGGTTTGTCGGCTTCACGCCGGATCTGGTGGCGGGCCTCTATCTCGGCTTCGATACGCCGGCACCGCTCGGACGCGGCGGTACGGGCGGCGTTCTCTCGGCGCCGATCTTCAATGAATTCATGCAGGCGGCCGTCAAGGACATGCCGGAATCCAAGTTCGTGGTCCCGGCCGGCATGAACATGATCGCGATCAACCGCAAGACCGGCATGGCTGCTGCCGATGGCGAGCCAGGCACCATCATCGAAGCCTTCAAGCCGGGCACCGGTCCCGCTGACAGCTTCTCCGTCATCGGCATGGATGGCACGATGGCGCCGGAAGAAATCCTGCGTACGTCGCCCCAGGCAAACCAGGCGGTGCAGACCAACACGCCCGGCCTGTTCTGATCGAGACCGATTGCCTTTGCGCCCGCCACGGCTCTTTACATCCGCGGCGGGCGTCTCTATGTCACCAGCCTTGCAGAATACCCCGGCACTCACAGAATACCGAAGCAAAGAAGCAGGAAAATGCGAGCGGAAATCCAGAACGTAGTCGATGAAACCAAGCAGGCTATCACCCTGCTGAGGAGGCATCTTTGACTGGGACCAGGCGGTAAGACGACTGGACTGGTTGAATAACAAGGCAGAGGACCCCAACCTCTGGAACGATGCGCAGGAAGCCCAGAAGCTGATGCGCGAGCGTCAGCAGCTCGATGACGGCATCAATGGCGTCAAGGCGCTGGAACAGCAGCTTTCCGACAATGTCGAGCTCATCGATCTCGGGGAAGAAGAAGGCGACGAAAGCATCGTCAAGGAAGCTGAGGCCGCGCTGAAAAGCCTGCAGGCCGAGGCGGCCCGGCGACAGGTCGAAGCCATGCTGTCAGGCGAAGCCGATGGCAACGACACCTATCTGGAAGTCCATTCCGGCGCAGGCGGCACGGAAAGCCAGGACTGGGCGAACATGCTTCTGCGCATGTACACTCGCTGGGCCGAGCGCCAGCGCTTCAAGGTCGAGCTTTTGGAAGTGCATGACGGCGAAGAGGCCGGCATCAAGTCCGCAACGCTGCTCGTAAAGGGCCACAACGCCTATGGCTGGCTGAAGACCGAATCTGGCGTGCACCGTCTGGTGCGCATCTCGCCTTACGACAGCAATGCGCGCCGCCACACGTCCTTCTCGTCGATTTGGGTCTATCCCGTCGTTGATGACTCGATCCAGATCGAGATCAACGAAAGTGATTGCCGTATCGACACCTACCGTTCGTCGGGCGCTGGCGGCCAGCACGTCAACACGACAGACTCGGCCGTGCGCATCACGCATATACCGACAGGCATCGTCGTGCAGTGTCAGCAGGAGCGTTCGCAGCACAAGAATCGCGCCAAGGCCTGGGACATGCTGCGCGCCCGCATGTACGAAGCGGAGCTGAAGAAGCGCGAGGACGCCGCCAACGCAGAAGCCGCTTCCAAAACGGATATCGGTTGGGGCCACCAGATCCGCTCCTACGTTCTGCAGCCCTACCAGCTCGTCAAGGACTTGCGCACCGGCGTTGCGAGCACCGCTCCCGATGACGTGCTCGATGGCGATCTGAACGAGTTCATGGAAGCAGCACTCGCTCACCGCATCAGCGGGGCAGCCGATGCGGTCGTCGACGACGTCGACTAAACTGCAAAAATCATATTGAGCTAGGAAGCCCCGGAAACGGGGCTTTTCTATTTTCAGATACCCGCTGAAATGTCCATTCCGTGAAAGAACGTCTCCCGATCGCCCAGTCGCGTCTCGTCGTGGAGTGGGCCTTCTCGAAGTCAGGTTTAACGGCTTAGCCCCGATGAATAGTCCGCGACCTCAGTTGGTCGCCTTCTCCACGGTAATATCCCCAAACTCGTCGATCAGCACTGTCCAGCCGTCGGGCTCGGCAGCCGGATCGGTCTTCAGATAGACGGTGGCGAAAAGGCCAGGTTCCTTGATGAAGCCGCTCGAATTTTCGGGCCGGATGTCAGTGATATAGGGCTTGAGATCGCTGATTTCCTGCAGTTCGACCGTCGAAAGAATGGCAGGTCCGTCGTCTATCTGCGCGATCTGCTGCAGAAAGACCCTTGAAGTCTTGTCCGCCTGACGCACGGCAAAAAGCTTGTAATAGCCGTGCCGCTGCTCCGGCTTGGCAGCCCCGCCGCTCACATTTTGTGCGCTGACGCTTTGCGTGGTTGTCGGGGCACGTTCCACCGGAAGCGAATTGCCGTCATCTTCCCAATAGCCCGTACTGGTCGCGAAGATGATCGAGGCCGGGAGAATGTCGTCATGAACGGTCTGCGCCTCGGCGGCGACCGACCATCCCGAAACGAGGAGCGCCATTATCACTGCTTGCCGCATCGCCATCATTTCAATCCTCGAACTGTTCTGCCAGAATCCGGTCGGACCAGGAGCGGTCAGGATCGGAAAGGATGCGTGCCGTCATATCTTCGGACTGGGCGATGCGCACCTGGAGTATGGATTTGATCTCCGTATTGTCGGCGACCGCATTTACCGGCCGCTTCTCCGCTTCCAAAATATGGATGTCGACGGTCACCCGGTTGGGAAGCAGCGCTCCGCGCCAGCGCCGCGGCCGGAAGGCGCTCACGGGCGTCATGGCGAGAAGAGGCGCGTCAAGCGGCAGGATCGGGCCGTGGGCAGAAAGATTGTAGGCCGTCGAGCCCGCGGGCGTTGCCACCATCAACCCATCGCAGATCAATTCCTCCAATCGCACGTGTCCGTCGATTTCCACCCTGAGCTTCGCTGCCTGATAGGATTGCCGGAAAAGATAGACCTCGTTGATTGCAAGCGCCGAGGACTTGCTGCCGTCGGCATTGGACGTCGTCATCTTCAGCGGATGAAAGGCATTCTCGACGGCGGCACAAATGCGGTCAGGCAGGTCGGCAGTCTTGTAGTCGTTCATGAGAAAGCCGACCGAGCCGCAATTCATGCCGTAGACGAGTTTGCCGCTGTTCATCGTGCTGTGCAGCGTCTGAAGCATGAAGCCGTCGCCGCCGAGCGCAACGATGACATCGGCTTCGTTCGCAGGCACGTCGCCATAAAGGCGAATCAATTCGTCTCGCGCGGCGAGTGCTTCCGTGGTCGGCGAGGCGATAAAAGAAAGCGTCTGAAATGAACGGCCCATGCAATGCCCTTTGTTATGCTGCTCTAGCTAAAGGATAAAGGGCTTGTACGACAAGACGTTTTGCGTTGCGGGCGAAGTTCGGATGATCTTGGGCTCCCGTAAATCGCCGGACGATTCGAAGGACCAACAGGTCCATATCCAAGCCTCGCAGGCTTTTCCCAACCAGTGCATTGATCGGCAGCCGCTGTGGATAGCGTCAAAGGACAGCCGGAAAGGGCAAATTTTCTTTACAAAAGATCAGAATCTGCTACTTCGCACGCATTGCCCTTGTAGCTCAGTTGGTAGAGCACCTGATTTGTAATCAGGGGGTCGCGGGTTCGAACCCTGCCGGGGGCACCATACAATCGCAAGCGATATCAAACGCTTAATCAGAATGCCGCCCGTCTGAGGCGGTTTTTTTGTGCGCAAATTATTTCGAGAGTTACCGTGTTTTCCGGGCTTTTGCCGATGCAGCTGTGATTCCTCAGGAACGAGGGATGTCGTCGCAGGTGGCCCTGCTTTATCGATTCGAACGGAAACGGTACTGGCGTCAAGTTTCGCGATGCGACTGGAACACTTCAGTAGCTGCAAGACAGCGCGTTGGTGGGCCTGAACCCGTGGGCGCAGGCGGGATTGACGGAAGTCCTGGGCTGATATTGGAAATCGGGGCGATTTGTAGCCGGGTGTGTCGTGCAGGACGAAGCGAGTATGCTCACGCCGATCAGTGCGGCGCTAACTATGAGTGTCCGGAATCTACTCTTCATGATTACCTTCCCTGACAACGCACCGGAATGGAAAATGTCGCTATACCGGACATAGGCAAGGGGCGTGGCGCAAAATGACCGCTCCATTTCGCTTCAACAGCTTCTAACAGCGGCCTATCAATAAACAAGCGCGGGGGCACCAGCTTTAAAAGGCCATTCCACTACATGAACGGAGACTGAAGGCTCGCTTCAGCAGCAATTCAGGGACATCAGGCCATTCTCGCTTCATCAGAAACGAGGAAGTGAGCCATGAGGATCTCCAGTCTTCTCCTAGCAGCCGCCCTTTCGGCCGGTACTTTGTTTTCCGCTGTAGCTCCGGCTGCGGCCATCCCTCTCGAGCGTTCGGCAGTCGCTCAACAGGGCGATATTATCCAGGTCCGCGGCGGCGATCGGGATTGGGGTGACCGCGATCGGGGTGATCGCGATTGGGGCGATCGCCGTGACTGGCGAGAGCGCCGTGAGTGGCGTGAGCGTCGCTACTGGCGCCCGGCCTGGGGCTATGAACGCCGCTGGAACCCATGGCGGGAAGAGCGTTGGCGCGAGCGTCACGAGTGGCGGCGCCACCATGGTGGACCCTATTGGCTCTACCGGAGCTGATCGCTAACCGAGAAAGTAATTCCAGCTCCAGAAAAATCCCGCCGCAATTTCTCGCGGCGGGATTTTTGCTTGATCGGTTCAGACGCATTGTCTGCGCCTTGTCCGATGAGACGATGCGCAGTCACTTTTGCGCGGGTTCGTTCACGCTCGATTCGATCTTCGTACCATTGCCGGTCTGCCCCGCACCGGACGGTGACATCATTGCGATGCTGAGAACGGAGGCAATCATGACGACAACGACGGCAATCATCAGGCGCATAGACATTGAATCCCTGTTTGTCTGCGGGGATTAACGTCTGACCGCTTTACCGGTTCCGGATCTGCTATTGCACGGATGGAGGAGGATTGGATGGCGTCGTTGATGGCGCCAGGGGATCAGGTTGGCGGATAGGGTGCGACTTGTCCACCCAGATGATGCTCAAAATGACCATGACGAAGACCGCGATGAAGAGAACGCCGAAGATCAGCGGTCGAAATGCCATAATGCGGATTTCCTTTTTACCGACGCCCCGAGGGTAAAATGCGTCGCCGATCTTAGCGACCGGCGCGCTCTTTCCAAGGCCCAATATGGACCATGAGGGCAGGTGTTCAACCGCGATGGCCCGCCAAGCAGGCCTCCGCTCTCAATTGACTGCGCGTGATACAACGGAAACCTGTCGGCTGCCGCCTACGCTTTCACGTGCAGCCTTGCCGCATAAAGGGCAATCGCCGCGGCATTCGATACGTTCAGCGATTTGATGGCGCCGGGCATATCGAGCCGTGCGAGCGCGTTGACCGTCTCCCGCGTCTTCTGCCGCAGGCCCTTACCTTCCGAGCCGAGAACCAGCGCGATTCTGTCGCCCGAAAAAGTGCCTTCTAGCGCTGCCGGTCCTTCCGAATCGAGCCCGATCGTGAAGAAGCCGAGCTTGTGCAACTCGCCGAGCGCATCCGAGAGATTGGTGATCTGTATATAAGGTATGAGCTCCAGCGCGCCGGAAGCCGATTTGGCGAGCACGCCCGATTCGGTGGGGCTGTGTCTCTGGGTGGTGATAACGGCGCCTGCATTGAAGGCGACGGCCGAACGCATGATGGCGCCGACATTGTGCGGATCGGTCACCTGATCGAGCACGAGAAGCAATGGGCTATTCTTCAGTGCTTCCAACCGTCGGACGGGCAGGGGGCGCGTTTCGAGCATTACCCCCTGATGGATCGCCTCCGGGCCGAGCACCTTGTCGATATCTTGAGGAGAAACCATTTCGAGCGGGATGCCGATCGTATCCGGATCGATCTCCAGCCGTGCCAGAGCATTCTGTGTCACCGACAGCTTGATGTTCCTGCGTTCAGGGTTTTCGAGCGCGGCGCGAACGGTATGAAGGCCGTAGAGGAAGACCTGGTCGGGAGCCAATGCGGGCGGTTTCCAGTCGTCTCCGCCACGCTTGCGTTTCTGTGGCGCGGGTGTCGGGATTTCACCGCGTTCGCGCTTGCCGTCGCGATGCGCGCGCCGCAATGTTGCGTAATGCGTGTCCTTTGCGGACTTGTCGGTGGCGGGCTTGTCGCCGGATTTGTTATCTTTGCTCATGCGGCTTTATAACGATGGCGCCTGTTGCCGCATAGGCTTTCTTTCATGTGCCGGCTTTCAACAGGCGATGAAATTTTTCCTGTCTTTTCCATTGTCATCGTGTTGACAGACTGAAATCGTCCGGTCATATACGCGGCGCAGACGACGGGCGGCAACGCTTCAATGTCTGACAAACTTGGTCTTCAAGATCCGGACGAAAAACTGGAGAGATGCCCGAGTGGTTAAAGGGGACGGACTGTAAATCCGTTGGCTCAGCCTACGTTGGTTCAAATCCAACTCTCTCCACCATTCGTCATTGGATCGGACCAACCCCGCGGGTATAGCTCAATGGTAGAGCAGCAGCCTTCCAAGCTGAATACGCGGGTTCGATTCCCGCTACCCGCTCCAGCTTCTCCGATATCATCGCAGGATCGCGCCGGCTTTCAGAACTCGAAAACGAGGTTCATGAAATTGCCGATCATCCAGTAGCCGAGCACCCCTATGGCAATGCCGGCGATGAAGACCGACGACTGGCCCGTGTTCCTTTTGACGCTCGTGTTCGTATCCGTATCGTCGTCGTCACGCGGATAGCCGAACGCACGATGGTCTTCCGTGAATGCCGAATAGTGGTTGCTATAGCTCTCCGATTGCATTGAGTGTCCCTCCGTATATTAGAGGGATATCATGAAAGTTTTCCCGTTCCGTGAAATCAATTGGTAAAATGTAAGCTAATCTTGTTGGCAGGCATTGCGCCGCCGGTATTGCAAGGCATCCGGGCATCGCTCGCGGAAGCACCGGTCCGCACCTGCCTCAATAAAGCCGGAAGCGGCAATACCTCTCGATTTTGCCTTGGATTTCAGGCGTTTTCGGGAGAGTGCGGGCGAATCGCCTTGCGGGTTGCGAATTATCTCCCATATGCGCTGGCACGCCAAGAATGGCGTCTGCAATTAAGTCTTGCGCAATTTCGCCGAAAGCCTTAAACGGCGGCACTAAACCGGTTCGCCGGGGTCACCCATTTTACGTCCACAGGAAGCATTCAAATGGCAAAGAGTAAGTTTGAGCGCAACAAGCCGCACGTCAACATTGGCACGATCGGCCACGTTGACCACGGCAAGACGTCTCTGACGGCAGCGATCACGAAGTACTTCGGTGAGTTCAAGGCGTATGACCAGATCGACGCTGCGCCGGAAGAAAAGGCACGCGGCATCACCATTTCGACGGCTCACGTCGAGTATGAGACGCCGAACCGTCACTATGCGCACGTCGACTGCCCCGGCCA